>JBCCHJ010000019.1:0-80508 GCA_039028795.1 Pseudomonadota bacterium | reverse complement strand
TGGCATCGACCAGGGTGAAGTTGTAATCATAGAATTCGGTGCCGGGCGCGCCAAAGGCGGTGATGTTGCCAGGCAGCAGGATCACCTGCTCGATCCCTACGGTGCTGTTCGCGCCGAAGGACAGGCCACCGGAATAGTCGCCCTGCAGGGCCAGCTGGTCGGCATCCCCGGCGCCGCCGTCGACGGTGTCCGCGGCGGTGAGGGCCGCCCCGAAGAAGATGCCGTCATTGCCCGCGCCGCCATCGACGCTGTCCGTGCCACCATCCTGCAGGAACAGGATGTCGTCGTCGCCTCCGCCATAGACTTCATCGTCACCAAGGCCGGCATAAATCACATCGGTCCCGCCGAGGCCACTGATCGAGTTGTCGCCGCTGCCAGCGTTGATGGTGTCCGACGCCAACCCGCCCACGAAGGCAAAGATCGAGGCGTCACCCTGATAGGTGTTGGAGGCGGTTCTGGACCCTTCGAGGAGTTCGATCGAGATCAGCGTGTCTTCAGAGAATTCGATCGAGCTGAGCAACGGGTTAACCACGTTTATCGTTAGCGGCCCGGTCACATCGCTATAGGAAGCCCAATCGAGCCCGTCGCCGCCGTTCAAGGTATCGGCGCCAGCACCGCCTAACAGGAAGTCCGAACCCATGCCGCCCTGGATGTGGTTCGAACCCGCATCCCCGAAGAGAAGATCGTTCATACCCGACCCGATCAGGTTTTCGAAGTTTGCGAATGCATCGCCTTCGGCGTCGCCCCCGGACGCTGTCTCTGCACCCAGATCGACCGTGACCCCGACGGACGAGGACGCATAACTGAGCGTGTCAATACCCGCGCCACCATCCAGGCTGTCGCCGCTGGCACCACCTTCGATGGTGTCATTGCCGCCAGCACCGTTGATGAAATTGCCGTCGCCGGTGCCAGTTATTGTGTTGTCGCCTTCGGTCCCAATTGCGTTCTCAAACCCGAAAGCACCACCGCTGGTGCCAAGAACTCCTGTAAGCAGGTTTACTTCGCCGTAATCGTTGTCGAAGAACCCATCGATCCCATCGGCCAGGTTCAACGTATCGCCGAGGCCAGACCCACCATAGTAGGCTTCATTACTACTCGTCGATTGGTAGACGATGACCTCGTCATTGCCACCACCGCCATAGATCACGTCCAGGTTGAACTCATGAATGATGTCATTAGATTCGGAGGCGATTAAGGTTTTTGACTCGAGATTAGCATTCTCGATCACCGTTCCATTGCCGCTCACGATATTATAGTCGCCAGTCGGGTTAACGCTGGAGTTCTGACCGACAAAGATGCCCGACGTGAACCCGCTGAGGTCAATGGTGTCGAGCGAAACGCTGCCGTTGATCGAATTGGTCGAACCGTCATCCGCGACAATGTACGTATCGCTACCGCCGTTGCCGTTCAGGATATCCGCACCCGCGCCGCCATCAATCGTGTTGTCACCCGTCGTACCGGTGATCGTGTCGTTACCAGACCCTGCAATCACGTTCTCGAATAACGATGCCGCACCAGCACCGGTCAACGAACCGGTTGTCATGTCGAAGGTCGTGTCACCAGTTTCGTCCGAATAATCCAGCGTGTCGACGCCGGTACCGCCAATGAAGGTTTCGTTGATCACGTTGATGCCGTTTGTCCGGATGATGTCGTCGCCGCCACCCCCAAAGAATTCGTTGATCGCACCGTTGCCTTCGTCGATATCGTCGGCTTGGTTCGACCCAACGAAAATCTCGATGCTGTTGAGCGACGTTTCCTGAAAGTTCGACGTGGCAATGTTGTTCGCCAGCGTCCACTGGCTGCCGGACCCCTGAACCGAGAATATGTCAATGCCAGTTCCGCCATCGACGCTGTCTGTGTCGCTGGTGTTCAACCCGTTGATGGTGTCGTTGCCAGCGCCGCCAAACCAGGTGTCATTGCCATCAGTTTTGTCGAAGGTATCATTACCGTCGCCGCCATAGATGACGTCGTCCCCGGCACCGTCCACAATCAAGTCGTTGCCATCCTGACCATCAAGGGTTTCGTCATCGCCATCGCCAACGATCGTATCGTCAAGCTGCGTCCCGATGATGTATTCGAAGTTCAGGAAAGTTGTCGGTCCGTTGAGGCCACTGATCAACCCGGTGGTGTTGTTGATATTCAACCCAATTCCAGAAGTCTCTAACGACGCATCGAAGGTGTCGAAACCGTCGCCTGCGTCCAGGTCGTCAACAAATTCACCATCGCCGTGGATGAAAGTGTCGTTGCCCGATCCGGCGACAACAGACTGGGTGCCAAAGTTCAGGTCCCACGTCCGATCGGCATCGTTGCCGAGGATGACCCCGATACCAGAAAAGGTGTTCGAAAGACCCAAATAAGTTCCGCTTCCGGGGCCGTCAAAAATGACGTCACCAGTAAGCCCACTGCTAGTGAAGTCCAAGGTATCGATGCCCGTTCCACCAAACACATCGTCTGCGGCATTGCCGACCGAAATGTTGAAGGTGTCATTGCCCGACCCGCCGTAGGACTGGTCGTTGAAGAGGCCACCATCAAGGTAATCGTTGCCGTCGCCGCCATATAGGACATCGAATGCACCTGGCCCGGTGATATCACCACCATAGATGACGTCGTCGCCATCCTGACCGAACAGCGTATCAGATTCGTTCATCACACCGATCAGCGTAGTGTCTTCAGTGGCTCGCGCCGTGGTCTGCTGATCGCCAGGGTCCGCCGTGATCGTTCCGGCATCCCGCGGGTCCAGGATTTCAACCTGAACGTTGCCAGAGGGATCATCATAGGTCAGCAGGATGCGGCCGTCAGTTGTCAGGCTTAGTTCGATGTCCGGGAAATTGGTAATGCTTGTGACGTAGGCGGCCATATTGGCGCCGACCTGGACGCCTGAGGAATCGAAGCGCGTGCCCTCGATGGTGTCGCTTGTGGCGTCATACGCGGCTATAAAGAAGCCGCCGTCTTCCAAACCAATAACGGCGGGATCCCAGTATTCGTTGGTCGTATCGACCACAGTGACAATCGAACCCTGCAATGCGCCAGTGCTGCTGTACCGGGCGAATTGGATATTGTCACCGGTGTCGTCGCCGTTCGTCGCTGTTTCGACTTCGCGCCAAACCACGACAAAGCCGCCGCCGGTCAACGCCGCCACATCGGGTGTGATCTCTTCATCGCCGCCGGACGTGGAAACCTGCAAGAGGAGACCGTTCGCTCCTGTCGTACCATCGCTGATCCGGAATTCGATGTTCTCGCCGCCCGTCGTCGCGTTGTCAGGCTCGGCGAAGACCGTCACGAAATTGCCGTTCGACAGAACTGCCGTATTGGGGCTGAAGACGCCCGGCGAATCGGATGTAAAGCCATCAGCGCGCAACACGTAGCCATCCGCCGGCGTACCCGGGGCGGCATTCAGGTTCGCATCAAGCCGCTTGCCGCGGATTGAGTCGTCGTTGCCGTCCGACCATTGGTAGGTGATGAACATCGAGTTGTCGGCCTGGTTCACCGCAATCTTCGGGCTAGAGACGAATTCGGTCGAAGGTTCAAACTGAACAAAACCGCTATCGATCGACGCGCCCGTGGCATCATAGCGTTGCACAAGAATCTGCTGGGTCGGCGAGGTCGTATCGCGGTCTTCATAAGCCATCACGAAGCCGCCATCATTGGTCGCGGCGATAGAGGGCGATTCTTCGAAATCGGCAGTGCCGAACGTGTTCACCTGGAAGGCTGTTGTGACGATGTCGCCTTGGGCGTTGTAAATGACGCCGATGATGTCGCGGTCGGAGCCGGTGCCGACCGTACCGCTGTCATCTGCGAAGACGACCAGGAAGTTACCGTTCGACAGGCCCACGATATCCTGCAGTCCCTGGAAGTTGGTGCTACTGGTGTTGACCTGAAAATTGTTCAGCCACGTTGTCGGGGTTGTTGTCATTTTGATCAAGTCGCACAGATTGGTATCTGCGCGCTCCCTGGTTGAGTTAGCTTAGAATCGACCTATGGCGTCACAGCGCCAAGACTTCCCGCTTCGCTATGAACGGTTTGAATTCTCAGCCGGCATTCCACTGAAGAGGTCGTTGAACCGATTTGTGTCAACGTCACCATATGGCGAGGTCGAGCCAGCCAACGCTACGTTTCAGATAACCGGAGATGCACGTCGAAGATTTGAGGTCGATACGCAAACCCGCAGTTTGCGACTCTTCTGTCCAGAATAAGCCAATGTTCCGTCCTCCACATTGCTCACCATCTCTTAGGCGGCTACCCCTACCGCCTCAGAAATTTCTCACTTCACATCATTTCACACAATATTCGTTGCGCGAAAGGTACGGATGAAACGCAAGACGACATGTCAATCTGTACTAAGATCTAAACACGCAGATCCGTCCCAGCGAAAAAGCATCTTGGTTAACGTCCATGCACATAATTGTCTCAAGACTTGCGCGAGAATGCAAACATCTGTTTTTCTATGAACCGTTATTATAGAGGAAAGCCACTTTTGTATGAGGCAGCAGAGGCATCGATTCCGTCGATCTATGCCGATTCCCGCGGTTCAATCTGCCTTGATGAAATCAATCTCAACAAAGTCGGTTGGCGACGATTTCTGTCACCTCGAGAATGGCGATGGGGCGTCTCGCAGTTGATCTACGCGGTGCACCGCAATTCCCCGATGACCTTCTCGACAATGATGGAATTTGCTTTGCCTTTGACGGGCCCAATCAACTCGCCACATTGATTTGCGACGGAGACGCGGACCTTACCGCTTCACATCGCGATTGCGGATGATTCGAATGGTCCCACGCCTTGAACGTTGTCAGTATCGCATAATCATATTCGGAGATCGCTTCTCCATAGCAGAGGCTATTTGATCGAAGTGTTATCCGATCGAATTCTCGCAGTGTGACGGTACTCTCCACCTAAGCAAAAAGCACATCACAAAACGCCGGCGCTTATTCGTCGGAAAGGCAACAAACGGCGACGTTGGAAGCAGCAATTGAAGATAGAATGCTGTAATCGAGGATTGATGGGGACGGCGGCAGGTCGTGATGGCATCATGCTGTCGATCACGTGCGCCTCGGTTTAGCTTGCGGGTGCAACCTCGTCCGCGGGTCTACACATCTAGTACCCCGTCATCTCTAAGTAACCGATCGCATTGTGGGAGCCTTTACCGCTGACCGGACCCTCCCAATAGCCAATCTGAGTCCCGTTCCAAGCCTTCGGGTTCAGGGGATGGACCGTTACATCGACGCCGCGCGAGCGGACGAGTACCCGCCAACTGGTCGGCACACGTCGGTCGTGCAGGTCTGTTTCCTGAAGGATTTCAAGTTGAATATCCTCGCCCGTGATCGGCGTGCTTCCTGAGGGATCGATCCAGTTTCCCGAGTAGTAATGTTGCCCGTCGTCCTGGCGTAGCCGGAACAACATCACCTTGGTAGTCTCATCCAGGTGCAGCGAGAACCAATCCCAGCCTGACTGATCCTCGGCCAGCGGCTGGCTGCTCCATTCCCGATCCATCCAGGCCCGGCCTTTGACATCGATCTTCTTCCCGTTGATCTGAATGCCGCCCTCAACCGAGAAGTACGGCTGACTGAAATAGTAGGATGCCTGACCCTTGTCCGATTTCACGCTGTAGCCTGCGTCGCCCTGCAGAACGGGTGGCGCGGCTGTCGTGAGCATGAGATCATAGCCGAAGTCTTCGGCACTGGCCTGAAGTCGCAGATGCCCCAGGCCCAATGCTGTCTTCGCCCCATCACCAACTGCTGAAAGCCGCCAATCATCGATCCAAGCATCAAATGGCTCGGGCACGGCACCGGCTTGACCCACCCCACCACGAGCGATGCGCTCGGCATAGAAATGGCCATCGGCACTGGTCAGTGCGACGTGACCCAGCCAAAATTGCTGGTTGGCCCACCCCTCGCGGGCTGGCGGCGGTGCACCAGCCTGGCGGAAAAGCGTAAACTGCACGCCATAGGACTGGCCGTCCGACCCTTCGAGGTTGGCCGTCAGATACCACCACTCGATCCGGTAGCCAGGGTGAGGGCCGTGGTCGGCAGGAAAGCTTAGTACCCGGCCGGGTTCAACCCGGTGGTAGCCATCGGCATCTATGCCAAGGCCAGCAAATCCCTGCGCCCATGCAAATGCTGGAGCCATCGCCAGCCAGATCGCGAGAAAGCTAGCGCGCATTGGCGAACACCTTCAGCATTTGGGCGGGGGCAACACGGGACAGCCGCCAACTCGGCAATAGGGCCGCCGCCGCAGCAACAGCAATGCTGAGAATGCCCAGGGTGACCCATTGATCGGGATAAGGAATGAGCGGCAAGCGCCAACCAAAGGCTTTGACGTTGACGACCGCCACGAGCAACCACGCCAGCAGCAATCCCACTGGCACGGCAACAATGGCGGTCAGCGTCGCCATGATCATCGTTTTGCCCAGTTCTAGCGCCGCGAGGCGTCTGCGCGGGATCCCAAGGGCCCATACCGGGGCAAGCTGCGCCAGTCGCCGGTCGAAAAGCGTCAACAAAGCCGTGAAAAGCGCGATGCTTGCCACCATCAAAGTCAGAGTGTTCAGCGCTGCAGTGACTGTGAAGGTCTTCTCGAAGGTCTGACGCGACAATCGCTTCAATGAGACTTGATCAATGACGTTGTCGGGCGGGACGTCGAATTCCTGGTTCAAACGGATCAGAAAAGGATCGACCTGATCCGAGTTCATCCGCAGGCCGGTGCCCATACGCCGGGCGTCCGGAAAGTCTTGCTCCAGCCGGGCAAGCGACAAGACCACTTGGCCCTTGGGATTGCCATAGTCTGCGTAAATGCCGACGATGCGCAGGTCTCCCGTGCCCAAGTCGACAGTATCATCCAGCTTTTGCGCCAACCGGTTGGAAAGCTGCTCGCTGATCATTGCCGCCTGTCCGCTGAAAACCGCATCCCATGCGCCTGGCGCGATTTGCAGCAACGGCCAACCATCCCGATAGGTCGGGGCGTCGACGACGCTGCGGACCTCAATCGGTCGACCCTTAAAGGCAGTGTCCACCATCCGGCCTGGCAAGACCGACTGTACCCCTGGCTGTTGGGCCGCCCAGATGTCGATCGCCCGGGCCTGAGCCTCGTCAGTGCCGCGCACATAAACCTCTGCGGCAAGACGCCGGTCCAACCAATCAAGGAACGTCTCCCGGAAGCCACCGACCATTGTGCCGACCCCAATGTTTGCGGCCAGGGCCAACAGCAGTGCCACCAATGCCAACGACAATCCCGGCAGTTGCTGGCGCATATCGGCAATCAGCCATTCGGCCATCGCTGACTTGACAAAACGCGCCAGCGCAGACAGCATCGCATTGATCAACGCTGGCAGGATCAGGGCCGCTGACAAGAGCGCACAGGCGATCGTTGCAAAACCACCTTCGAGACTATCCGAATAAAGGTAGAGGAGACCTCCAATGATGGCGGATATAGCTGCCGCAACCAAACTGCGCCCGATCCGCTGCGCCTGCGCCGCCCGCCAAGCATCCGGTCGGCCAGTTGCCAACGGCGGAAGACGGTAGACCGTCCAAAGTGCCGTAGCTGCTGCCAACAAAGCACCGGCCAGGGACATGGTCAGCCCACCCAAGACCCATTCCGGGGCGAACCTCAGGGTACCCGAGACAGAAACACCGTAGAGCCCGCGCAGACTGCCTGCTACGTCAGGCAGAAGAGACGCGGCAATTACATAACCGAGCACCAGCCCGGCGATCCCCGCGATTACTGCAAGGACGATCACCTCGATCAGGACACAGATGGTCAACCTCCGGGCGGAGACACCGCAGGCGCGGAGGGTTCGAAAGGTTGATAAACGTTGCTCCAGGGCAAGGCCCACACAGGCACGCACAATCAGTAGGCCGACCGCAAAGGCGAGAAACCCGAACGCGGTCAGATTCAGGTGAAAGCTGTTGGTCAACCCAGTTGTCACCGCGCGGTCTTCCGGCAAGACGCGCTGTAGGCCGAAACGATCAAGCATGGCTTGCGGCACGCCCCGCCCGGGTTCAAGCAGCAACCGACTGATCTGGCCGTTCACCCCCAAAAGCTGCTGAGCAATCCCGATGTCCATGACCAGCAGGTCCTCGGGCAGAGAGACATCTTCGCGCCGCGGTGGAAGCGTATTGTCATCGGCGAACCGCGCCACTGTTTCTGGTGCAGCCAGTGCCTCCCAGGGCGGGCGTAGAAACGCAGGCACACCATCGGTCTCACCAGCTGGGCCCAAGCCTTCCGGGGCGGCGGTGGTGGGCAGACTGACCGGTTCGATGCCTAGAATGCGTATGCGCCGCCCGTCCAAAACTATGGTCCCCTCGACGGCGGGAGAAACCAGGTGACCGGCACGGCGTAGCTCGACGAAGACCGATTGCGCCATTGATGTTCCGGTGCGGGGCCGAAGCACCTCTACCTCGGGCCCGCCCAACAGGTCCGTTGCCTTGGCATAGCTCGCACGTGCCTCGGCGTTGATTGCCTGGACGCCTGACCAAAGCGCGGTTGCCAGCGCCAGTCCGATCAACAGCGCAGCCAGTTGTATCGGGTTGCGCCGCCAATGGCTCGCCAGAGTTGCCAGTGTCCAACTCGTACGGCTCATATTAATTGCCCTTGGACCAGGGTCGCCGTGCGTTGAAGTGCCTGGGCAAGGCGCGGGTTGTGGGTGACCATGACCAAGGCGCAGTTGGTTTCATGTGTGAGTTTTAGGAAAAGCTCCATCACCCGGTCGCCGGTTTCGGCGTCTAGGTTACCGGTTGGCTCATCGGCCAGCACCAGATGGGGGCGGAGTGCCAGCGCCCGCGCAATCGCAGCACGTTGCTGCTGACCCCCAGAGAGTTGCTCAGGGTATCGATCCTGCAAGCCATCAAGGCCAAGCACATTGGTCAGATGGCCAACCCATTCGCTATCATGTCGGCCGGACATCCTTGCCTGCAGGCGGATGTTTTGATCGATCGTCAGACTAGAGACGAGGTTAAACTGTTGGAACACAATGCCAATACTATCGCGCCGGACAGAGGCCGACTGCCGGTCGCTCAGTGCACCGATCTCAACCCCGTCGAGGAAGATCTCTCCGCTGTCGATTGGCTCTAATCCGCCAATGGCATGCAGCAGCGTGCTTTTGCCTGAACCGGACTCGCCCGTCAGCGCCAAGGTCTCTCCGGCATCGAGATCGAGAGAGACGCCACGAAGAACCTGCAATGGCCCTTCAGGCGTCGAGTACGTTTTCCGAACTTCCTTTGTCGTGAGCACACGCAATCTCCGCAGCTGATCATGACGTAGTTTCATTCCCCTAGATTTTCACGCACAGCGGGGCTTTGTCGCGGAAAGCCTGATGTTAAACACTCAGGGTAATGCTCTGTTGAGCAGAACTTGGAAACTTCAATATCCCCGAAATGGGTCCACCAAGTTCACAAGTGGTTCACCTCGGCACCAACGGCCAAGGTTATCCAAGAACAATTGGAACGAGGCTTCCTCCCATTCGGCGTAAACCGATGAACAGTGCGGTGAAACAAGGACATTGCCAAGCGTCCAGAGCGGATTGTCATCCGGCAGTGGCTCTGTCTCGAAAACATCCAGCGCAGCGCCCGCAATGTGGCCGCTTCTAAGCGCTTGCGCAAGCGCGGTTTGGTCCACAACACCGCCGCGCGAAACGTCAGCCAGGATCACCCCTGGTTTCAAGCGAGCGATCTCTGCCGGACCGATCAGCCCGCGTGTCTCTGAAGTGAGCGGTGTCGATACGGCAACGAAATCCGCGGATGGCAACGCATCATGCAAAGCATCGGCTGCATATACTTTATCGACGTCCTCCATCTCTTGCGGGCGAGCTCGAGTGCCAAGCACCGTCATGTCAAAAGCCTTTGCACGTCTTGCTAGCGCGCGACCGGTATGCCCCAGGCCTATGATCAAAAGCGATTTGCCTGCGAGTGGCGTCATGTTACGCGGGTTCCAGACCCTTGCAGCTTTGTCTCTTTGCAAGCCAGAGACATCCAGCGTGAAATGCAAGAAGCCACCGATGATGTATTCAGCCATCATTCCAGCAGCCACACCGGCTGCGTTGGTGACGGTGATTTCTTCTGGATCCCATTGACCGAAATGGTCAGTCCCAGCGCCGCCATTTGCGATCCACCGAGGGCCTTTTGCCCCGAAGAGCGCGTCGCGTGGAAAACCTGGCGTACCCGCAAAACGGACAGAATAGACCACTTCAGGGTAAAAGCTGCCTAGCAACGCGGGCAACGCTTCGTAGCTGTTGCACTCGCGAAAGTCTGCATCAGGAAAGGCAACCTTCAACCATTCGGCCATGTCGCTGGTGTTGCTGTTGTGGAGAAGAATTCGTGGAAGATTAGGCATCCAGTTATCCAATCGGCGACTGCACCAGTTCCGCCAACTCATTGAAGCGAGCATCTGGTTTCAGCAGGTATTCACGCATGTTCCAGATCGCCGATCTGCGTTGTTCTGGAAGCGCAGCGGCGATCGTGTGGAACTTTTCTTCAACCTCGTGCATTTGCAGCGGCGCTTCAGGCCCACCCCTCGCATTGACGTCGCCTGATGTAATCTCACTGCCATCCCATAATTTCGATGTTACGTCAGACCATCGGCCATCGGGGAACCTAGCCGAATGCCGTGGCTCTTCTCGAACCGAGATGCTGGGCAGCAATGCGGCGACCGCGGGATCACGTAAGCCAGGGCCAGTTATTTCATTCGGTCCAATGCGGCCATAGGTCAGGATCACTGCAACTGCAAATGCCAGAGAATATTGCGCCTGAGACGTTGTCTCTGGCATTCCAGGGAACAGCGCTGCAGCCTGCGCGAAAGTGTTTACTTCAACCTCAAAGACATCCGAGCTGCTCACCTTATGGTTCGCCATCAGTGCGGATGCCGCATCGATTGCAGCATGCGCCCAGCGGCAGATCGGATATGGTTTGATGTAGTTGCGTTCAATCGTCCAGACGTCACCTAAGTCAAGCCAGTGCTTTTCAGTGTCTTCGACCGTGATGGCTGGCGCACCAGTGAAGCCGTCCATTGCCAGAAGTGTTGCCATGGACCCGACCAATGCACCCATACCAGACCCATCATGCAGCATTGAAGGGTTTGCAATCTCCCGCATCATCTGACTGCGGGGCCCGTGATACTCGGCAATGCCAATCGCCTGACGAAACTGGTCTGGGCTGGCGCCGCGTAGATGGCAGCCCAATGCCGCTACGCCAAGACAATTCCACGCGCCAGAGGTGTGATAGTCGCTGACGGAATCGTGCAGTGCCATGGCGGCCCGGGCAGCGACCTCGTAGGAAATCACCAGCGCCGCCAAGGCGTCGCGTCCAGACAGATCAGGTCGCCTTTCGGCAAAAGCAAACAGCGAAGGGACGACGGCGCACCCAATATGGCCCTTGGTGGCATTCAGCCCGTCGTGCGCGTCCAGATTGTCTATCTGAGTAGCTGCAGCAAAGGCAGCTCCAGGGATCGAAGCTTGGCGGCCATCGAACATGAGACTGGCAGCGTGTTCGGGTAAGCCTGCTGCGTGATAAGCTGCGGCATGATCTCGTGCAATTTGGGCCACTTCTAATTCCGCAGCGCCTGCTGCTACACCAACAGTGTCGATCAGCAGTGTTGCCGCGATGTCCAACGCACTTTCTGGTGGCTGCAATTCTGACAGCGCAAACGCTGCAACGCGATCAAAGGTCATAATCGGTTTCTTTCCAGAAGCCGCCCAAACCCCATCAGCGTGTCGCCAATCCCAGCCAATTGCATGGCTTGAAACATCATGGATTGGTTTGACGTGATCACCGGCTTGCCCAATGACTGCTCCAAACGGGCGATCGTCTCGACGCTGCGCATATCGGTGCAGGAGAGTACGATCGCCTCGGCTTTATCATTGTCCGCTAGAAGGCCAAGTTCGTGTACTTCTTCTGGGTCCATCGCACCCTGTCCGTAGTTGTCGAGTACGCTGTCAACTTCCGAGCGTGCAACGGTTTCGATCCCAGCATCTGCCAGAAAGGCGATTGCGAGGTCATTGATCGCAGGAACATAGGGCGACGCGAAACCGATTCGTCTTAGACAAAGAGTCTTAAGCGCATGAAGCAGCGCACCCGCAGCCGTAACAGTCTCTGCGCCGCTGTCTGCTTTAATTCCCTGCGACAGCTCTTGATCAAAGGCGAATCCATGCGTCAACGTAGCAGAAGTGCAGCCGTATAGGATCACGTCGGGGCGTGCGCCTTGTAGCAAACGCAACGGTTCGTTCAGATCCGACGCGCCCAGCCCATGCATCTGCTCCGCATTAGGGATCTCGTCTTGGTCATATCCGCCGAGCCGCGCGAAGTGCAGCGACACGCCTTCGGGGCACATGAGGATCAGATCAGGCTCGAGATTGGTGTTTGTGAACGGCACGAGTGCTGCAATGCGTGCCCGCCCTCGAGAATGAGTCATCTCTTTTCCACCTCTGCCCAACGGAACAGGCACGTTGCTGCAAGATGAAGCGGCTCAGGCGCCCCAACTGTAACTCTGAGGTATTCTGGCAGTCCCGCACCGCCCTGCGCCCGTGCAACGATGCCTTCAGCATTCAATGCTGCGTGGGCGCTTTTGGCCAGTTGCTCCGTATCAAACCGGATAAGCACGAAATTGGTGAAACTTTCTGCCACATCAAGGCCAGCGTCCCGTATTCGGATGCTAAACGCATCGCGGTTCTGAGCGGTTTGCGCGCAGGTTTCGCGCATATAGGTCTGATCCAATATTGCGGACGTTGCAGCTGCCTGCGCTGCAGAAGAGACCGAATTTGGCGTCAGCACCTTACGGACCTCGGCCAACACGTCTGGTGGGAACAGGCCCCAGCCGATGCGCGCCCCCGCCAAGCCGTACGCCTTGGAGAGTGTGCGCAAGATAACTGTATCGCCACGCTGCACTAAATCGAACATCGGCTCGGCCAAATGGTCCGCGAACTCGCCGTAGGCTTCGTCGATCACCAGCAGAATGCTCTCCGAAAGACCGTCGCGCAGGCGGATCAGATCTGCCCGCGAGATTCGTGAACCCGTCGGATTGCCAGGATTGGCAATGAAGACAAGGCGCGTATCCTGATTGGCGGCTGCAAGCAAAGCGTCGACAGACACTCTCCCATCCCTTTCAGGGGCGGTATCGAACCGTGCCCTTGCCAGGTGTGCAGCGGTTCGGAAGAACGGATAGGCATGGTCCGGAGCCAAGACAGCGCCACCTTCGAAAGCGAAGGCTTGTGCCAAACCGGCAATGAGTTCCATCGACCCGTTGCCGCAGAGAATGCGGGATGCTGGGATAGCGTGCAGGTCGGAAAGCGCACTGCGCAAGCCGTGCCAGTCAGGATCAGGATAGAGGTGGCCAGAACTGAGTGCCTCCGCCGCGGCTGCAATCGCATCTGGGCTTGGCGGGCGCAGGCATTCGTTCTGAGCGAGGGATATCAAACTCCCGCCGTCTGGCGTATCCAGCGCTGCCAACGCGTAGGGCGACATCCGCATTATATGCGGCGCGGCGGAGATCACGGCTCGAACCCATAAAGCTCGCGTGCAGCCTGCAAGCCAATGAGTCCTGACTCGAGATCGCCTTGAATGGCATTCCGACTGCGATCTTCAGGGTGGCCAAACCCACCGCCACCCGGAGTTTCGAAGACAAGAGTTTCACCTGCCTTCACACGGATTGTGCCCTTTCCGGGTAGATCGGCGCCGTCCTTAACGAAGCGAATGCAGCCCGGGCGGCCCGCATGACCACCGGATCGTCCACGCGCCGGATTTAAAATTCGCTCGACCGATAGGAAGACAATGAAGTCCTCGTCACGGGAGGACCGAACCTCGATGTGCTGTCCCAGTCCGCCGCGCATCTGTCCGGCACCGCCACTGTCGGTTCTGAGTTCGCGCCTCGTGATCAAAATGGGCGCCGCAGCTTCAGTTGTCTCCACCTGCGATCCCCAGACACCCGATGGGAACGCGGTTGCCGACAGTCCGTCAAGATGCGGGCGAGCGCCTGTACCTCCGCTGAAAACCAGTTCCAAGG
This sequence comes from Pseudomonadota bacterium, assembly GCA_039028795.1. Lineage (GTDB taxonomy): Bacteria > Pseudomonadota > Alphaproteobacteria > Rhodobacterales > Rhodobacteraceae > Thermohalobaculum. The sequence goes on along the minus strand of JBCCHJ010000019.1, from coordinate 66,528 downwards.
CGAATTGCTCGTACCCGCACTGTATCGCCTCGGGGACGTGGCGCAGCGGGAGATCATACATGCAAGAGGCGCCTTCGGCCGGGACCTGATCCGGTAGAGCCTGAGACAAACAGCCATAAACCAAATCGGGCGTCATTTGTCCCAGCGTGTGGCGCATTGCAACTGGGGCGGGCGGCTGCGCATTCAGAATGCAGTCTTCCGGTCCGGTCACATGGAAGGGTGCAAGCGATCCTGCATTGTTTGGAATGTCCGGTCCGATGATGCAGCGCAGTGCGAAGACGGAATAAGCAGTGGCATAATTCAGCGGCACATTAATGCCTTTCTTCGAGAGCCCTGAAGTGCCCTCAAAGTCCAACAAAACCTTTTCCTGGGCAATGGTCACAGTGGCATGCAGGTCGATTTGCTGCTCATATCCATCGACGGTCAAAACGTTCTTCCAGGTTCCCGAGGGAAGTTCAGCGATAGCCTCGACGGTGCCGCGATAAGAGGTATCGATAATGTACTCAGCCAGATCCTGCAGATGTTCGATGCTGAATTCTTCCATCATCTCTGTCAGACGCTGGGCGCCGCTTTCACAACACGCAATCAAGGCATAGATATCACCCTCATTGGCGATTGGTTCGCGAGAGTTTGCCTTCACGATCTCCATCAACAGAGCATTTACATCACCCGCATCCATAAGCTTGCAAGGCGGGATCAGCAGACCCTCATCGTATACGTCCGATCCCTCTGGGCCCATGCCCAGACCGCCCAGATCAACCAGATGCGATGTACAAGCAGTGAAGCCGACGATCTGACCCTTGAAGAAGACCGGCATCAGCAGCAGGAAATCGTTGAGATGCCCCGATGCGATCCAAGGGTCGTTGGTTAGATAGATGTCACCTGGTTTCATCTCCTGCAGATTAAACCGGCTTCGTAGAATCTTCACGGCTCCGGCCATGGTATTGATATGCCCCGGCGTACCGGTCACTGCCTGGGCCAGCATGCGCCCCTGTTGATCGAAGATCCCGGCAGAAATGTCACCGCATTCTCGCACGATAGGACTGAACGCAGCACGGATGAGCGCCTGAGCCTGCTCCTCAACCACAGCCAAAAGCCGGTTCCACAAGACCTGTAGCCGTGTGTTGGCGGTGGTCAATTCCGAGCCTCCCGCGTTCGCATCAGCCAGATGTTACTAGCACCGTCGATAGCGGCCGAGAAATCTGCACTGACAAGGGTCGTGGTCTGAGGTTCGATGATGAGAGCAGGACCTGAGAGTAAATCGCCGGGACCAAGCTGCTTGCGATCATAAACGTCGGCGTCGCGCCATGCGTTGATGACATCGCAGAGAATTGGTTTGCGGCTGATGGGTTTGGCATTCTGCCTTCTCATCGGATCCGAGTGAGACGTCAGCGTACCCGGTTTCGAAGACAACTCTAGCGACCAATTCAGGATCTCGATCTGCATCCCTGGAACCGCGCGGCTGAATTGGGAACTGTATTCCGTTTCAAACGCGCAGCGCAGATTCGGAATGTCGCTTTCTTGCAGCTCACGATCTGGTAGTGAAACCTCAATCTCATGACCTTGGCCGCTATAGCGCATGAAAGCTTGTCGGCGCTGAACAAGATCCGCTTCCGGAGCACCAGCTCGTACAACCGCCAGCGCTTCAGCGTGCATCTCATCAAAGAAGGCGTTTAGGCCTGCGATATCGAGCGCTTCCAATTTGCTGTGGCGCGACCGTACAATCTCGAACGAAACCGGCGCGTATAAGAAACCGACTGCCGAGCCTACGCCGGGGTCACAAGGTATCAGGATGCGGTCCATCTGTGCGCGCCGCGCGACCCGTGTTGCATGTAGCGGGCCGTTTCCGCCAAACGCGATCATCAGACGTGCGCTCAGATCCTTGCCTGACTCAACGGCGTGCATCCGACCTGCGCCGGCCATGTTTTCGTCCACGATCTCACTGATCCCTTGCGCAGACTGGGCGGCATCCAGCCCCAGTGGCTCACCAACGCCGCGCTCGATTGCTGCTTGCGCTGCGGCAGTGTCAATCTTCAGCAGTCCTTCGGCAAACCGATCTGGATCGATCAGCCCCTGCACCACATCGGCATCGGTGACGGTTGGAGCTGTTCCACCCTTGGAAAACGCGGCTGGTCCGGGTTCCGAGCCTGCGCTCTCTGGCCCAATGTTCAGCCGACCAAGCCGATCTACATGCGCAATCGAGCCACCACCTGCACCAATCTCGATCATCTCGATCACCGGAATGCGCACGGGCATGCCCGAGCCCTTGATGAAACGCGCTGCCCGTGCAATCTCGAACTTGCGTGCGGTCTGCGGGAGGTATTGGTCGATCAGGCAAAGCTTGGCTGTTGTCCCGCCCATATCAAAAGATAGGACGATGGGTTCACCCGTCTCCGCGGCGATCCGAGCTGCCAGAATGGCTCCTCCTGCAGGACCGGATTCCACCAGCCTGATTGGCAGCCGTCCTGCGGTTTCAAGCGTCGTCATACCTCCGCTGGCCGTCATCATTAAGATAGGGCAAGTCAGCCCCTCATCCATGAACCGTTTCTGAAACTCCGCCAGATAGGTGGCCATTTGAGGTTGGATGTAGGCATTGGCAATCGTGGTCGATAGCCGATCGAACTCTCGAGCCTCCGGACTTACCTCGTGCGACAGAGAAATTGATAGATCGGGAAGTTCCGCTAGCAACCGATTTCGCAAGCGGGTTTCATGCTCTGAATTGGCATATGAGTGCATCAGACAGATCGCCACTGCGTCCGCGGCGCTGGCTTCAATCTGCTGGACCAGCTTAGCAACATCCGCTTCCGCGAACGGGAGTAGTTCCTGCCCAGCGGCGTTCATTCGCCCGCCAATGGTAAACGCACGTGCCCGCGGAACGATCAGATCGGGCTTGACGAGATTGATGTCGTACTGGCTATAGCGCCGCTCATAAGCGATCTCGAGGATGTCGCGGAAACCCGCGGTCGTCACGGTTGCGACGCGAGCCCCACGGCGCTCGATCAAGGAATTGGTCGCGAGTGTCGTTCCGTGAATGAAACCACATACGTTCCCGTAGTCCATTCCGGCGCTTTCAAGAACCCGTCGTACGCCTTGAAGCGCCCCTAGCGTCGGCTGCTCCGGTGTCGTTTGGGTCTTGGCGGTGGCAAGAAACTGCCCGTGCTCATCGACCAAAACTGAGTCGGTAAACGTGCCGCCGATATCTACGGCGAGTCGTAATGAGGGAGTAGATTGCATGAAAACCGATGCAGAGGTTAGGGCGCGTTGGACAAGCTTAAGGCCGCGTAGGCGAACGGTTAAGCGTCGCTAAACGACGAGGTCACATCCAGTTACTCGTCGTCCCAGGTCGTTATGATTGCCATCATCGCGCATGAGGATCCTTCACTCCGGTGTATATATCGCTGCCTGATGACGCGGTAGGTTGTCAATGAGTTTGATCCTCTAAAGAGCAAAACCGATTTAGGACGTGATGCAGGTCCGATCGTAACCCCTTAGGACGATCGAACGCTTGACGGAAACGCATCCATAACTACTCAGTGTAGCATCGTCTCTGGGCGGTGGCGACAAAGGTCAGTTAAAGCTTTGAGTTCCTTGACATATTGGCGCTCTGTCATTGAATGATCATCTCGGAGGCTAACGCATGTCCTTTGTCCTGTATTCATATCCCGATTGCGCAAGCCACGTCGTACGAATGGCGCTGGAAGAGTTGGGCGCGTCTTATCGAGACGAACTCATCGCTATGCACAACGGTGCACATCGAAGCGCCGAGTTTTTGCGTCTCAATCCGCGCGGCATGGTACCCGTCTTAGCGGATAATGCCTCTGGCGCAACGCTGTCTGAAACGGGTGCGATCTTGCAGTATCTCGCCGATTGGAGCGGTCGTCTGGCACCATCAACAACGGATTTGCAGGAGCGAGCTACTTTCCTTCAACGTTTGTACTTTCTCTCGAATACGGTCCATGCGGACGCACAGCTTCAATATTATACGGAAAGATATGTCGGCGATGAGCTTGCCGAGACGGCCCGGCCAACAGTGCACGCACGCATGCGGGCGCACTTCGCCATGCTGGATGCGGCCATTGCCGAACATGGTGGGCCTTGGTTGCTCGGCGGCGACTTAAGCATGTGCGACTTTTATGTCGGCGGATGCGCGCGGTGGTCGTTGATTGCGCCACGCCACGCACCACTGGAGCCGGAAGCGGTGACCGGCCTTCCGCACATGAACGCCTTGCTCGAAAGACTGGAGGCACTTCCTAGTGTGATCCGCGCCTTCGATGCTGAGGACACGCCCCAATCCGCTTACTTCCGAGCGCCGGTCCGATCGCGCCAAACCACGGTCCCGCCCGGCTAAGAACAGCAGCTTTTACGTTCTTGCCGCTCTTGGAGTGGTCACGCTATTCATTCGACAGAAGCAGCCACCGTATTGTCATGACCACGATCGAATACATCTACTCAGCCCATTCGGCGTACGCCTATCTCGGCTCGACCGAATTGGGAAGAATTTGCGCCCGCCATGACGTGACACTGGTCCACAAACCGGTCCTTCTGACGCCGGTTGTTGAGGCCCAAGGCAGTCAACCTTTCCGCGCACGGTCGCAAGCCCATGTGGACTATTTCTTCGGGCGAGAGATCGAGCGGTGGGCCGAGTATCGCGACGTTCCGATTATTAACTTCAGGCCCACCTATCACGATGCCGACTACGCCCTCGCATCAGGCATGATCATCACGCTTGGTGAAGCTGGTGCGGCTACCGATGCAATGGCCCATGGGTTGCTGGAAGCTCATTGGCGCGATGACGCCGACCTGTCCAACCCAGAGACGCTTGCGAAAATTGCAGCCGAACTCGGTCACGAAGCAGCTTCTATCCTTCAAGAGGCAGCATCAGACTCTGTGCAGGCCAAGCTACAGACCAACTCGGACTGGGCGCGTGAGCAGAACGTTTTCGGTTCGCCAACCTATATTGTCGATGGGGATCCCTTCTATGGTCAGGACCATCTCGCGCTGGTGGAACGGACTATCTCGAAGCCGTTTGCCGCACCGTCATGGTCCAATCCACCGGTGTCGCCAGCGATTTAACGACGACAAACAAACGTGATCGAAAAAGACCATTCCTCGATTGAAACGCGCATGGCAACGACGCTGGACCAGGCGCGGATTGATGCTGCCGCAGAACCTGCACTTGATCCAGAATTGCCAATCGTCGATCCTCACCACCACCTCTGGGACTATCCTTCTCATCGCTATCTGTTGCCTGAACTTCTAGCCGACACCGGCACAGGGCACCGAATCGACGCAACTGTTTTCATCGAATGCGGTGTTTTCTACCGCGCCGATGCTGCTCCTGGGATGGAGGTGCTCGGCGAGGTGGAATTCGTGAACGGCATCGCCGCCATGGCTGCATCGGGACGCTATGGCATGACCCAAGCGTGTGCCGGAATCGTAGGAACAGCCGACCTGACGCGTGGCAGGTTGGTAGAAGAGATCTTGTTACATCAAATCGCCATCGGGGGTGGCAGGTTCAAAGGCATCCGCCACACAGCCGGATGGGAAGATAGGACACGCAGCGTACATCTCAGCCACTCAAACCCACCGCCGCATCTCTACCGGGATCACGAAGGTTTTCGTCAAGGCTTTGCAGCATTGGGACGGCTTGGTCTGACCTTCGATGCTTGGTGCTATCATACCCAGTTGATGGACATCGTCGATCTGGCGCGCAGTTTTCCGGATCAACCCATCGTGATGAACCATGTTGGCGGACCATTGGGTGTAGAGTGCTATGCAAATGAACGCGATAGCGTGATGGCCGACTGGCGTGCTGGGTTGCAGGCTCTGGCCGCTTGTCCGAACGTTGTTCTGAAGTTGGGCGGTTTGGGGATGCGCATCGGTGGATTTGGGTTCGAGCACCGCGAAACGGCGCCGTCGTCGATCGAGTTGGCGACGGCCTGGCGTCCGTTCATGGAACCCGCCATCGAGATGTTCGGCGCCGAAAGATGTATGTTCGAGAGCAACTTTCCAGTCGATCGTATCTCTACAGGATACGTCAATCTTTGGAATGCCTTCAAAATAATCGCTGCGAGTGCCTCGGACTCAGAGAAAGCAGCCCTGTTCGCTGGTACTGCTCGGCGCTTCTATCGACTTTAGAATCTTACTTTGTTCCTTGCATTGTGAAGCAAGGAAATCGCTGGCCGAAGCGATTGAGGCCTGACCTGCCGAACATAATCAATAGCACCACTTTCGCTGCCGTTGCGGACATCGGCAAAACATGCCCACAAAGGCTTGCGGAGAGCTGATCAATCCGCTCTCCGCGTCTTTCAAACCCGCAATGGCAGCGTCGATGCTGCTAAGAGCTCAGCCAGGCAGTTCCTGCATAACCATAGGCGCAGGATAGTACTGGAAGCCCTCTCCGCGTTTCGCGACATTGCCAATGCCCGGCCACGGGAAGTGATACGCAATCATCGGCATTCTTTCTGCTGCCAGCATTTCCAGGACGCGATAACGCGTTTGCGCCGACTGCTTGGGATCCGTGTCGAAGGCAAATTCAAGCAGCGGTTTTTCCAACAGTAGCACGTGATGGTGCGTCGTATCGCCGATGGCCGCCATCGTCTTGCCCTCAGACGTCAAAAGGAACATCGTATGGCCAATTGTATGCCCCGGCGCAGCCATGGCCTGGATCCCCGGCAGAAACTCTTCACCATCTTTCAGGAACACGATCCGGTCGCGGTTCGGCAGCAGGTTGGCTCTGGCACCCTCGACAAACGGTTTCATGTAGCCTGGTTCTGTCCAAGACAGCTTCGCCTCATCGGTCCAGTAATCGAAGTCTGCCTGCGAGATGTAAATCTGGGCATTCGGGAAGTTGCGCTGGCCATCATCGGTCATGATGCCCCAGACGTGATCGCAGTGGCCATGCGTGCAGAGGATTGCGTCGATCGATGCGGGATCAATTCCGGCAACCCTAAGGTTGTCCATCATCCTGCCGGTCGTCGTGCCGAACATCGTCGACTCGCCCATCCCCGTATCGAACAGCACGACATGTGATCCGGTGTTCAGGACCAGGATATTCTGCTCTAGAATCACATTCGTCGGATCGAGGAAATTGTTGGTGAGCATCTGTCCAACCTCCTCCTTGGATGTGCCAAGGAAGGTCGCGGATGGATCGCCCAGGGGCAGAATGCCGTCCGAAATCACCGTCCCCTGCATCGAACCATGCCTGAAGCGGTAAAAGTAAGGCGCTTGGCCTGTTGCCAGCGGTGCCTTGGCAAGGCCCGACCCTGCGTTCAATCCAATAGCCGAAGCACCGGCTATTCCGGCAGCACCCAGCAGTGCGCTACGTCGGGTAAGCGTTAGATCATGCATGACGTTTTCTCCCAGATCGTTTTTCGGGCCGCGTCACGACAATTTCTCTGACCGAATGCCGGAGTAAAAACCTTCCACAGCCCATCACCTGCGCAGTCTCGATATGAAGAATCAAAACGTTATAACAGTGCTATTACCAGCTAGGACGCGCAACCATAAAGCGACGTGAGGATCAGCTATGCAATTTGGCTCAGGCGGAAAATCATTGGCAAGTTAAAGGCCACATCGATCTCCCAGCCGATTCAGTCGGAATTGGCAGTATCTGAAGTCGCGCAGCGTGTGTGACGTCTCATGGAATGATTGTGTAAGCAGTGTCCCGAAGCCAGGACGACTTTTCAGACTTAGCTCTCACACGGCGCCAATCTCACACGAGTAAGGTCGATCGCCACCAGAGCCGTTCGGGCGCGCAGAGGCCGCTGAACCGGGCTAGAACCACAGAGTGCTTGAGTTTTTTGGCGCGCCGGGGAGGATTCGAACCCCCGACCCCCAGATTCGTAGTCTGGTGCTCTATCCAGCTGAGCTACCGGCGCCGACTGTCAAAGGACAGGCGCGGTATCTAGCTGCGCAACCTGCTGATTGCAAGTGCCAATCGGAAACACCAAGCGTGGATTCAGGCGGCTGCGATTGCACGCGCCATTGGGAGCGTTATGCGGAATTCGGTGCCGGCAGTTGTGCTTGTCACCAAATTCAATTCACCGCGGTTTGCACGGATCAATTCATGGGCGATTGCCAGACCCAAACCCGTACCTTCGCGCCGCGCGCCGCCCTGAAACGGCTTGAATAAGTGATCTCGCGCCCGGGCCGGCAATCCAGGCCCGGTATCGATCACGCTGATTTCGACGTGCTCTCCGGCTTGGTCGGCTGCAATCGTCAAACGCCCTGGCTTGCCTGCTGCTTTGATCGCCTGAACAGCGTTGCGGGTCAGATTGTCGAGAGCCCGGAACAATTGTTCGGGGTCGGCCTCGACAACCAATTCGGCTTCGACATCAACCAAGGCCGTGACGCCGGCATCATCACCCATCAGGCCGAGCCCTTCCACAACCTCTTCGGCCAGTTCGCCAAACGCAATGATACGTGATTCCGGCGGGGCTTCTTCCGCTTTGCCATACGCGAGCGTTGACTGACAAAGTCGGATCGCCCGATCCAGTGATCCCAAAAGTTTCGGTGCCGTGCGCGCCACGATGGGGTCTTGGCTCATTTCCAGGCGATCGGCCATCAACTGAGTGGTGCCAAGGATATTACGAAGGTCGTGGCTGATCTTCGCCACAGCCTCGCCCAAGGATGCAAGCCTAGACCGGGCTTTCAGTGCGGCGTGCACATCCCTCTGCATATCAGCGACAGCATGTTCCGCTTCGGCGATTTCGCCGACCCGGCTGCGGGGTTCGATAAAACGAGCAGGATCTTCAGGGTTCTCTGAAAATCTTTTGACGTTCGAGATCACTTTCGTGATGGGGCGAACCACCGCGCGGCGAACAGCAAAGAAAACCATGGCCGCTGTGCTGAGCGAGATCACGAGGCTAAGCCAGAGAATGTTCAATCCCCAGGCGCGCATTGCTTTGGCCAGCGGTGCGCTGTCCAACGTCACCTCAAGCTCCTTACCCATGTCTTGCGGTGCATAGGCGATGACCCGAATTATGCCACCATCGGTATCGGAGATCTGAACCAAAGCATCGACAATTAACTCCCAGATCTCTGGTTCCCTGAGATCGAAAGACTCGGTGATCTCTGGAAGCTCCCGCCCGGATAGAACCATTTCTCGAATGCCTTCGCGTCGAACAACGACATTCAGCACTTCGGCCCGACTGACCAGAACACTGGCCAGTTCGTTGCTGATTGATCGGTCGGGGGACGCCAGAACGGTATAGGCCGCAATTTCTGCCCGGCGGACCCGTTCCAGAAGGTAGTCCTGCCTAAATCGCGCTACTGATGGGACGAAAATCGCAACCTCTGCCAGCATCACGACGCAGATCGTGACAATCAAAAGCCGTCCAGAAAGGCTGCGCATCAGTCTCATGCGATCCCCGGTGAAACCTTAACCGTTTCTAATGCCTTGCCTATCCCAACTTGGCAAGCAACCGCACAATCCATTTGACGCGGTCACTTTCGAACAATCGGGGGGCGAAGTAAGCACCTGCCGCACGTTTTGAAACCTCTCCGAGCGTCGGATAGGCTGCCACGTGACCCGCCATATCACCGATCTTCAGGCCTTTTGAAAGTGCCAGCGCCCAGGGTTGGATCAACTCCCCAGCCTGTGCGCCAACCATCGAACATCCCAGGATCTTTCCGCGTTTCCCAACGATCGCTTTCACAAGCCCATCGGTTTTCAGTTCAGCGCGGGCGCGATCGTTCTCGGCAAATTCGAAGTGTGCGACTTCGACAACATCGCCATGGGAGGCGCGAGCCTCTGCCTCGGTAAGGCCAACTTGCGCAACCTCTGGGTCGATATATGTGACCCAGGGGATCAAATCCGTGCGGTTCTTGATAGGCAACCGGAAAAGCGCAGACCGGATCACCAAGCCTGCCTGGTATCCCGCGACATGGGTGAACTGCAAGCCACCCGCCACATCTCCGATGACGTAGACGCGGGAGTTCGAGACCGATCTGAGGCCTGCGTTCACCTTAACACCGCCGTGGTCATGATCGATGCCGGCGACGTCGAGGTTTAACTTGTCGGTGCTGGGTTTGCGGCCCGTTGCGATCAAAAGATGGGAGCCCTCGACGGTCTCTCCGCCTTCCAATTGTACTTGAACGCCATCACCATCACGGGTTGTGCTTTCGACCTTTGCGTCCTCGCGAACATCGATCCCTTCCGCCCGCAATTTGGCCAATGCGATCGCCGCTATATCTGGGTCGTCTTTTGCGAGGGCTTTGAAAGCTTCGATGACGGTGACTTGCGATCCGAGCCGGCGGTGTGCCTGCGCCATTTCTAAACCGATTGGACCGCCGCCGACGACAATGAGGTGCCCTGGTAAGGCACGATTGTCCCAGAGCGTCTCGTTGGTCAGAAACGGCGTTTTGTCCAAACCAGGGATCGGCGGGACAAAGGCCGAAGACCCGGTGGCGATCACAAAGCGGCGCGCTCTTATTGTGTGGCCGCCTGCTTCGACCGTGCGGTCGTCGGCGAAGCGGCCCCAGTCCTGAATCACTTTGACGCCAAGGCTTTCGAAACGCTCGACACTGTCGTGCGGTTCAATGCCCTTAATCACCCCATGAACATGGTCCATAGCAGCGGCATAATCGACTTCTGGCTCTGTCGGCGTCACACCGAATGGTGCGGATACGCGGTGTGCTTGAGCCGCTTTGCCCGCGGCAATCAAGGCCTTCGATGGAACGCAGCCGTAATTCAGGCAGTCGCCGCCCATTTTGTGGCCTTCGATCAAGACCACCGATGCGCCCATTTGAACTGCGCCCGCAGCAACTGACAGTCCTCCGGAGCCAGCCCCGATGATACAGAGGTCCGGCGTCAGAATGTTGGTCACTTTTCACCGCCGCTGCGCAGACCTACAGCCTTAAGAACCAGCGGTAAAGCAGCCAGTCCGGCCAGGCCCAGCAACGGACCAAGAACATGCCATTCAAAGATCACACCTAAATCCGGCGGTGTTCCAGTGGCCAGTTGGGTCCCGAGGCCTGCCCCAATCGAAACGTAAACGACGGTGCCGGGGATGATACCGATCAGCGTCGTCCAAAAGTAGGTGAATGTCCGAGCGCCCAGGAAGGCTGGAACCAGGTTGGCAATGAAAAACGGCATCACGGGAACCAACCGCATGATCAGCAGATAGCTGACTTCATCACGGCGGAAACCTTCTTCCATTTTCGTGATCCAAGCGCCCGCTCTGGCACGCAAACTGTCGCCCAAGGCGGTTCGCGCAGCCAGAAAAATCGCCAATGCACCGATCGTTGCGGCAACCACGACCATAACCGAGCCAAGGATGGTTCCGAAGAGAAAACCAACGACCAACGTCAGCCAAACAGCCCCTGGTACGGAAAATGCAACAGCCAAGATGTACACCGCCATGCAGATCACGGCAGCAAGAAAAAAGTTCTGATCGCGCCACGCCGTCAGTGCCTGATAATTCTCCGACAGTGTGGAGAAGCTGATGAATTCTCGCAGGAAGATGAAAGCTGCAATTGCCCCGACCGCGATGATCGCAATCGGGAGAAAACGCCGCCATCCGCCAGTTTTCGCCTGGTCCTCAGCCAATTCGGCTGCTCCGTCAGTGTACATTTTGATCCTCGCGAAAGGCTGACCCCTCGCTTGGGTATATTGAACGACAGACACCACCAAACCACCCTTATCACGCGCGGTTGATAAGGAATGAGAATGCTGAAACAATTACCCATGATCGTTCGATCGATTGACTCACTTACTCAGGCAGGGTATTGGCCGCCCTCTTGAATTTGCTGCCGTATTGCCGACGGGCTCTGCGGTATGGATATGGGCCTTCGAGTCCAGGAGAAACGCGATGAAACGCACATTTCAGCCATCAAACCGCGTGCGGAAAGCCCGGCATGGCTTTCGCAGCCGCATGGCGACCCGGAACGGCCGTAAGGTGTTGAATCGCCGCCGCGCCAAAGGCCGCAAAAGCCTGTCAGCGTAATGGCCCCGGGTGCCCTGCGCACCAGAAACAATAAAGCAGCGCCGGGACTTCCTTTCCTGCGCGAAGACCGGTCGCGTTCTGACACCTGGCCTGATCCTTCAAGGGCGGGAACGCATGCGCAACGATCCTGGTCCTTTCCGGGTCGGATATACCTGTTCTAAGAAAGTCGGGAATGCAGTAGCACGCAACCGTGCCAAGCGACGGCTCAGGGCAGTGGCAGCTAAGGTCCTGCCAGAATCTGGGCGCCCGGGATGGGATTACGTGCTAATCGGACGAGCGAACGTAACCGTAAGCCGCGACTTCACGGAACTGTGCAAAGATATGGAGACAGCATTGGCGCGTATCCATAGCGATGCAAATTCATGAACAAACGGATGGGACCTCTGGCGTTTGTCCTTGCGATCCCGATCCGGGCCTATCGACTGATTGGCAGCCCTTGGGTCGGGCGAAATTGCCGGTTCCAGCCGACGTGTTCTGAATATGCGTTGGAGGCTTTGGCAAAGCACGGCGGGATAAAGGGCGCTTGGCTCACAATACGCCGCCTCTCGCGATGCCGCCCCGGTGGTGGCGATGGTTACGACCCGGTACCTGATCCGGGAGAGCGCAAATCGTGCTGCCATTAGAGTAACGGTGTTGCGACTAAAATTCTGGTTTAAATCTGCTCAAGCGACCTGTTTTTTCCGCCTTCCAAATTCCACCAAGGCATCTTCCGGCACCATTTCGATCGGTGTGAAATCCTGATGCGCCAACCATTCCTCCCGGGTCGGCTTCCGAATATAGTTCGAACAGGCATTCAGTGTTAGATACACGATTTTCCGCGGAAACGGCGTAATATTGCCAGACGACCCATGAACCAAGTTCCCATCGAACATTAACATCGAACCGGGCTTGCCCGTGGGAGCCACTAGACCACCTTCAGTGCACAGCTTCTCGACCGTTTCTTCCGGCTGAGTGTACAGCGGGAACGAAGTCGTCTCGGTGTCCTTATTGCTGGCCAGAACGCCGTGCTTATGGCTCTTCGGGATCAGCATCAGCGGACCATTGAAAGGATACACCTCATCCAGGAAAAGCGAGATGTTCATCGCCCGCGGCTCTGGCATCCCATCCTTCTCCAGCCAGTTGCCATAGTCCTGATGCCACTGCCAGACATCGCCGGTGAACTTGGCCTTCGCATTGATCTTGTACTGGTGCAAGTAGACGCCCTCACCCCAGAGCTGCATTAATGGCTCTATCAGGCGGGGATGACGGCCCAAAAGATCATAGGCCTCGTGCAACCGGTGTACAGCGAAGGCGCTGCGCGGGGTTCCATCTTTCTCTAGATAAATCTCGTCCCGCTTCATCTGAAAAACTTCTTCCGAGGCCCGGACCAGAACGTCTACTTCTTTCTGGCTGAAATAGTCCGGGATGAAGATCCAGCCTTCATCGCGCAGTTGGGCAAGTTGATCGTCGTTTAGTTTCATCGCAGCCTCCGTTGGCAAAGCTGCCCGAAACTTTACCCAAACCCAACCTTAGCGCCAAGCGCGCCTTTTGATCATCAGGGCTTGCTGAGTCTCGCGTGAATCACTATAGTTAACCAGTAAGTTCACTATTAAAAGGAACGCTCAGATGAAACTGCATGTTTTCCCGCCCTCGCCCAATGCTCGGAAATGTCTCGTCACGACCGATCTGGCCAGTGTCCAGCTTGAACAAATCATGGTCGACCTACAAGCTGGTGATCAGAAGAAGCCCACCTTCCTGGCTTTGAACCCAAACGGGAAAATGCCGGTGTTGGAATATGAAGACGGTACCACTTTGTGGGAATCTAATGCCATCGTGAACCGGTTGGCCGCAGAAGGAGAGTCCGACCTTTGGCCAAAAACAAATGCCAGATACGACATACTGCAGTGGCAGTTCTGGGAAATGGCGCATTGGGCCCCGGCAACGACAAAGTTTCTCGGCGCGCATTTCTTCCAGGCTCCGATCGATAAGGACGCCGCCACAGCCGAAGTGAGAGGACTGGCCGACGTTTTGGACGGCCAGTTGAACGGTCGGGATTGGCTGGTCGGGGACGCCATAACGACGGCGGATATCTCTGTCGCCTCGACGCTTTGTTATCGCGATATCTGTGGGATACCTGTGGATGGGTATTCCAATATAGCGGGATGGTTGGATCGGATCGAATCCATCCCTGCCTGGCAAAAGGCCAATCCTGCTATGGAAGTCGCCTGATCCCTTGGGTCACTTCAACTGACTATCCTTCGAGCCGCGGCGGTTGATCCCGCCGCGGAGGACCGGACGGGCATCACGTTCTGATGCGCAGTCGATACATATCTTGACGCCGGGCAACGCTTTGCGCCGAGCCTCTGGAATCGGCTCCCCACATTCTGCGCATTCGCTTAGACTGTCACCAACAGGTGCCTTGCGCGCAGCCATCCGTTGTAACTCGTCCTGGATCGAGGCATCGATCTGATCCTGCACAGCGCCGTCTCGGGCCCATCCTCCGGCCATGGCTTCCTCCAATCCTTTACCGCAGCCTAGCGCGACGTGCGCGGTGATGCAAAAAACGCGGCACATTTGGGTATGCGACCATCGCACGCGATGAAGCCTCGACGCAGCGTCCCTATCTCTACATGCGGAGGTTCAAGATGCCCCTACCGCATGCACCCTATTCTTACCGTTCCGATCCGGCCGTTCCGGACTTCGACGACACAGCCCCTGCGGCATTCATGAACGGCGCCTGTGTCCTGTGCATGGCCGGCGCACGCATCCTGGACCGATTGGACAAGACCGGAACTATCCGCATCTGTCCCGTTCAGACGGACTTGGGGCGCGCAATCCTGGCGCACTACGATCTTGATCCGGACGATCCGGACACCTGGTTGTTTCTGCGGGATGGCGTCGCCTATGGTTCGATGGATGCCTTGATCCGAATTGGTAGCGTGACTGGCGGGCCTGGCCACCTGCTGCAGATCCTCCGCTTCTTACCTGAGCCGGTCCAAGGCTGGCTCTACCGGCGTCTGGCGCGCAACCGGTATTGGATGTTTGGACGGCGCGAAACATGCCAACTTCCCACCACCCGTCTTCGTGCAAGACTTTTAGAATGACTGCCGTTCCCGGGCTTTACGAAACTGCACTTGGTGATGCATGGGCGGAGCTTTCATCAGCGCATCAGGCCTTCCACACATATGCAGAGGACTGCACGTACACGGGTGTGGCAGAAATTACACGCGGAACCGGTCCGGTCGCCGCGCTTGCGGCAGCGGTCTTCGGCTTTCCACGCACAGGCGAAGACGTTTCCGTAACCCTGGAAAAATCCCGGCAAGGTACCGAGGAAACCTGGTCGCGCAGCTTCGGCGGTCGTCCGATGCGCTCCGTCTGTTATCCATCCGGACGGCCAAGTCACAGCCGCGAACGGCTTTGGCCCTGCGTCTTTGAAATGGAACTTCAAGTGCAGAACCAAGCCATGCATCTGCACGTCCGCCGGGGATGGATGTTTGGCGTCCCGCTACCGCGCTTCCTGCTCCCCAAGGTCGACGCGCGTGAATTCATCGAAGACCACCGTTTCAACTTCGACATTGCAATCCGGGCACCTCTGACCAGCGGGTTACTGGTGCACTACCGGGGATGGCTTAGGCCGGACGACTAAACACTCGCCGCCTCGCAGCGCCATCAATTAGACAGTCTATCAACCAAACGCTGTAAATTGGCTCGGGCAGGTGCATCATGACTGGCATGAAAGGTATCCGTTAGGAACAGCCGCGGCCGTGCAAGAAAGCCAGCCATAATGTCCCGGCGCCTGGGCAGGTAAATTTCGTCTGGGATTGCCGCATATTCCTTGCGGATCGCTTCATCATAGCTATCAAATGCGACCTCTGATGCACCCAGGATCGACAGATCCATGTCCAGGAAGAGTGCACAATCCGCAGCCAATCCCGGCTCCGCATCCGCCGGCACCTTGTGGCCAGCTGTTGCGATTATCAGAGAGTTCGCATGACTCAGCGTCGCCACGTCCACTTTTCTTTGCAAGTCGTCCATCATCAGTTCGGCGCTTTCGGCCTCGTTTTTTCCGGAAAGGGGATCGTAAATTGCATCATGGTAATAAACGGCAATCTCAACCCCCATCGCAGATGACCATTCCAAACGTTCAAAATGCACCAACAGTGCGTCGATATGTGTCCAGTTGTGATAGGCGCGGTGCGGTTCAGCATACCGCGTGCGCAGTTTTTCAATATTCGCTGGGAACCTTTCAGCAAAAGAAGCCATGGCGCAATCCTTGAGCAGCAGGGCCATTCACGCTACCACGCGCCCATGCTTGATGCCACCGACGACATGATGCTGGAACGGCTCTATGCCAAGGCACCCGATGCGCTGGAGTTTCGGAAGCTGCGAAAACGGATCATTCGCGAAACCCGCGAGGCGATCGAAACCTATGGCATGGCCGTTGATGGACAGCGCTGGTTGGTCTGTCTTTCCGGCGGCAAGGACAGCTATACCCTGCTCGCCGCGTTGATCGAACTTCGCTGGCGTGGGTTGCTGCCAGTGGACCTGTTGGCCTTTAACTTGGACCAAGGGCAGCCGGGATTTCCGCAAGGTGTGCTGCCAAAGTTCCTAAACGATCTGGGCGTGCCGCATCGGATCGAGTTTCAAGACACCTACTCCATCGTCATCGACAAAGTGCCATCGACCAAGACCTATTGTGCGCTATGCTCACGGCTGCGGCGGGGGCATCTCTATCGCATCGCGCGGGAAGAAGGGTGCCAGGCAGTGGTGCTGGGCCATCATCGCGACGACATCCTGGAAACCTTTATGCTGAACCTGTTCCACGGCGGGCGTCTGGCAGCAATGCCCCCTAAGCTGGTGAACGAGGAAGGCAATCTGACCGTCCTGCGCCCATTGGCCCATCTTGCCGAGGCAGATTGCGAACGCTTCGCAAGGGCCATGGGCTTCCCGATTATTCCTTGTGATCTCTGCGGTAGCCAGGAAGGCCTGCAACGCGCGCAGATCAAAGCAATGCTGGACGGATGGGAACAGAATGCGCCGGGCCGCCGGGCCGTAATGTTTAAGGCCCTGCGAAATGTCCGTCCCAGCCACTTGGTCGATGGAGGGTTGTTTGACTTCCAAGCGCTCTCACCGTGGAAACTGTAAGCAGCCCGATGGCAAGAGTGTGCGGTACCTGATCCGATTCTCGTTTCTGGTTCTGGGTAGCGTTTTTGCCTGGACGGGCAGCTCAGTCCTTGCTGCAGACGGCATCTTGACCTTCCCGGGTTCATCAACGCCTAAAACGACGCCGGGCAGTCCAACAATTCCGCAAACAAATCCGATACCAGAGGCACCTCAACCACCGCCTCAAGGCGTGATGAACCATCTCTTTCTCTGCCAGGCACCGGATCAGTCCCGCATCATGTTGCGCACGGATACCGCAGGGAAGGCCTATCTGAACGATCCGCAAACCGGGGAAAGCGCCACCGGTAATTACAAATATGACGGGTCCCAGTTCAGCCTATCGGTGCCAAGCTATCAATTCAGCGAGACAACGAACCGGACCGAGGCGACCAATGGGATGCTGTTGGCTTTCGAGACAACCTCGATCTATTGCTGGCTGCTGGGTCACGACGTTGGCGAAGCCGTTCAAGGATATGTCAAATGCCCAAAGATCGGATATGTGCCGAATTTCGGCTGGCAAGAAAACGCGTTTGAATTCTATCAAGACCATAGTGTGAAGTGGCGGCAATGGGATGAAAACTCTATGATAGCCGACACCACATACTCGGAATCTTTCGGCACCTATCTGATCGAGGGGAACGTCATCTCGATGGCGTTTGGCGGACGTGACACAAACCGGTTTTTGTCCGGCGTCATCGGGCAGGATTATTCAGTGACGATTAACGAGCTTGAGCCGGACAAAGGAGCATGCGTCTCGCAGTGACGATCAGGTACTCTAGGCAGAGAGCGATAACCTCTGTTTGGGACCTCTGGTCCAAAAGTGTGGTCCCTGATTAATAATATGGAGTGATTCCCGTCGATCTACCGGGCGTGAAAATAGGAAGCCTTGGCCGACATGGCCGCCTAGATCGCTCAGAATCCGGGCCTGCCCTTCAGTTTCGATGCCTTCGATGGTCAGTTGCATGCTCATACTGCCGACGATATCCACAAGCGCATCCAGCATCATCCGGGTTCGATCCGATGTTTCAATGTCGATTACGAAAGCACGATCGATCTTGACCTCATCGACATTCAAACGCCTCAGATAGGACAGACTGGAATATCCGGTTCCAAAATCGTCCAACGCAATCTTAACGCCAATCTGCGACAGCCGCTGAAGGATCGCGAGGGTTGAATCCCAGTCGTCGATCAACACGGACTCCGTGATTTCCAATGTAATCAGCTCGGCCGGTACGCCAGAGCCACCAATCGCCTGTGCGATTTGATCGACAATGTCTGGTGTGCGGAAATTCCTGGCCGACAGGTTAACGCTAACACTAATGGAATTCGCTGACACTTGGTTCCAGACCCGCGCTTCTTTTAGAGCGTGGCAAAACACCCATTGGTCCAGGCGCGTGATGAAGCCGTCCTCTTCTGCAACTTCGATGAACATGCCAGGTGGTACGATGGCCCCATCGCGGCGCCACCGGACCAGAGCTTCGAACCCGTGCAATTCCCCGGTCTGAATGTGAACCTGTGGTTGGAATTCCAAGAAGAATTCTCCCCGGTCCAGGGCGTGGGGCATTGCAAGCTTCATTTCCCTCCGCCTGGCCAAAGCGTCCGCCATGTCCGCATCATAGATTCGGCTGGTTCCACGACCCTCTGCTTTTGCTTTGTAAAGCGCATAGTCTGCCGCGCGCATCATGGTCGACAAGGTTGGCGGTAACTCGCCGTCCAGCTGGCTGGGCGTCGCAATGCCAACTGATGCGCGGGGATGGACTTCTATACCTTCGTGCTGAATTGCCTCAGACAGTGTTTCGATCAGCCGGGCAGAGAATTCCATCAGGCATCCCGCGCCTTCGCATGATGGCATGATCGCCGCAAACTCGTCCCCGCCCAATCTTGCGACAAGGCCGTTCTCGGACCGAAAGATCTCCTGGCATCGTTGTGCCGTAAGGTTCAGCAGTCTGTCGCCGATGTGATGTCCATAGGTGTCATTGATCCCTTTGAATTCGTCCAAATCGATTAGGAACAGCGCGGGCCCATCGTTCTCTGCCAGGGTCAATGGCGCCTGCTCCATAAAGCAGGCACGGTTCGGCAGTTCGGTTAGAGGATCGAAATAGGCCAGCCGGTGGGCACGGATCTCTGCTTCATGCCTCCGAATCCTGGCCATTTTTTCCGACCGCCACAACAGTATCGCAACCGTGGAAATTGCGACGAAGACAAGAATTAGACCAATTGTTGTCATAACCAGTCGCTGCAACAGCTTTTCCTGCCGTACAACTGCGGTGACGTGACGCTGTTTTTGATCGTCATAGAAGTTGGATATCGCACCAATCGCCCTTTGGGTGGCTTGGGCCAGGTCGATTTGCTTGTTTTGGAAGTCTGCAAAACTGCCATTCACCACATCGTCGACGCCTGTTATAAGCTTGTCCAATCGGGCCAATAAGTCTTGGCCGCCCTCATCGGGCTGTTCACCCAAGGCTTGGCGCAGTGTGTCCGCGCGGACAAAAAGATAATCAACCGATTCGAACAATTCATCGCCTGCAGCGCCCTCTAATGTGCCTGCTGCTGCGACCTCCTGCAACGCATCACGCGTGCGGACGACATCCAGAATGGCGACGACGCCGTTGCGCATACGCGCAACTTCCTTGCTGGCACCCTCCTGGTCGCTAAGCGCCCGGTATTGCAACAAAATAAAGGAACCGCCGATCAGCGAGATCAGCACGATCCCAACGATCAGAACAAACGTCAGACTGGCGAATCTATGCTGCACGACGGCGAGTCCGGATTTCTTCAGGCAGCGGGATTATTCGACCGGTTCGATCCGCGCGGCCATCCAAACCCAATTGCTCTGGAAGTCTTCGTCACCGGTCACGGGATCCTGGCTCATGTTGAAGACAAACTGGATCGGACCGCGCGCCCGGCGCGTGTGGCCGCGTCCATCGACCCGGGTGGCGATCAACAGGTCATGATTGGTCCAGACATCCCGCTCCATAGTGATGGCATAGTCATTTTCTGCAACCACACGTATTGCAGAGACATCTTCCAAACCTGTCGCGGACAGCAAATCCGTCAGGCGCACACCAACAAACTCCGCTGGGCTCTCGCGCCAGGGGGTGTATGTCGTCATAGCGTAGGTTCCTAACTGCTCTAGCTCGGCTGGGGTGAAGCTTTGATCTTCACCATCGGCCGTCACAGTCAGCTCCGCTTTGGCAAATCGGGTTTTTTTAACATCGATCGGTTCCATGGCCTGTACAGCGGTTGCGGCAAACAAAATAGTTGCGAAAAGTGCGCGAAGCATGATCCACCTCTCAGTAGGATTGAATTCAAAGAAAGAGACACCAACTTCCTTAGAATTCCGTTGCGCATTCGGTGAATTATCAACTTCTGCGTGTGTTTTATCCTTTGCACCGATTAGGGGCCGCGACAGGAAAATCCTTGACCTGAGGCTCTGGGACGGCTTGAACCCAGCCTCGGGTGCGTAAGGGGTTTGGAGCGACCGATGGGCGGCGAAGAAACCAAGAATTTGATCCTGGCGGCAGTGCTTTCGATGCTGGTCGTATTTGGCTGGTACGCGATTTTTCCGCCAGAGCCGCCTGTTGAGACCGTCGCCACCGAAAATGGACAAATCCCGTTGCCATCCGATGATGCCGAGGTTGCCACGCCGGCGGCGGTTGCCCAAACCCGTGACGAGGCCATAACCACGGATGCGCGGATCGAGGTTGTTTCGTCTTCTGTTCAGGGTTCATTGCGCCTGAAGGGAGGGCGCTTGGATGACCTGCAACTGCTGAAATACGATGTCGAATTGGGCGACCCATCGGAAAAGGTTGTTTTGCTGAACCCAGAAGGCACCCCTTCGCCATATTATATCGATTACGGCTGGAGCCGTACCCGGGACATGGAACCTATACCCCTGCCGGATGAAGACACACCTTGGCAGTTGGAGAGCGGCTCTGCCCTCACACCTGAGACACCGATCACCTTGGTCTGGGACAATGGTCAGGGCCTGATCTTCCGACGCACCATCGCCAAAGATGATAAGTACCTGTTTACGGTCACCCAATCGGTCGAAAACCAAACCGACGAGCCCGTCAGCCTGGCCCCGTTCTCCAAAGTTGCGCGCTACGAAGGTGAGTCCTCAACCGCGCTTTGGATTTTACACGAGGGCGCGATTGCCAAGGCGGACGAAGAACTGCTGGAAATTGACTACGATGATTTGATCGACATCACCCCAAATCCTGACACGGGGGCTAGATATCAGGGTGTTCCCGTTACTGAGAACGGTTGGCTCGGCTTCACTGACAAATATTGGATGACCAGTCTGATCGCTCCGGCTGGCACTGGATTTGACGGATACTATCGCGTGTTCAACCGAGGTCCCCGCCCGGAGTTTCAAGCTCAAATGCGCCAAAAGGTGGTCACAACGGCACCAGGCGCAACATCTACCTCAGAAACCATGTTCTTCGCAGGAGCAAAGGAGTTCTACACATTAAAGGGTTATCAGGACGAACTGGGCATCATAGACTTTGTTGATGCGATCGACTGGGGCTGGTTCTATTTCCTGACCAAGCCGATTTTCCAATTGCTGGCCTGGGTGCAGGGCATTATCGGCAACATGGGCTTCGCCATCATCGGATTGACTCTGATCATCAAGACTATCCTCTTCCCGCTGGCATGGAAGTCATATGTCTCCATGTCCAAGATGAAGAAGCTGCAGCCGGAAATGGAGAAGATCAAAGAGCGCGTCGGTGACGACCGCCAGAAGATGCAGCAGGAAATGATGTCGCTCTATAAGAAGGAAAAGGTGAATCCGGCCTCGGGCTGTTTGCCAATTCTTCTGCAGATCCCGATCTTCTTCAGCCTCTATAAGGTGCTGTTCGTTACGATCGAAATGCGGCATGCACCGTTCGTTGGCTGGATCACCGATTTATCAGCGCCAGATCCGACGTCGTTCCTGAATCTCTTCGGCCTGCTGCCGTGGGCAACGCCGGGGCCAGAAAGCTTTTTCTACCTGTTCTCGATTGGCGTCTACCCGATCCTGATGGGCATAACGATGTGGTTGCAGCAAAAGCTGAACCCGGCCCCCACAGATCCAACCCAGGCCGCAATCTTCGCCTGGATGCCCTGGGTCTTCATGTTCATGCTGGGCACCTTTGCCAGCGGACTGGTGATTTACTGGGTGGCCAACAACACGATCACCTTCATCCAACAATATCTGATCATGCGAAGCCAGGGGGTAAAACCTGATATATTCGGCAACATCATGGCCAGTTTCAAGAAACGAGAACCCGCGGCCGAGCAGAAGAAATGACCTGGTCGCTGACCAACATCTACCGCCACCCTGTGAAGTCGCTTGGCGAAGAATCATTGGATCAGGTGATGCTGGAAACAGGCGGGGGAATCCCCTGGGACCGTGAGTGGGCCATCGTCCATGCCAAAGCAGAATGGGACCCGGCAGCGCCAGGCTTTATCAGTGGGTCACGGAATGTGGTCAATCAGACCCAGGTGCCTCGGCTGGCGCAGATAACATGCACCTTTGATGAAACGGCGGGCGTCATGACGTTGCGCCATCCAGATCAAGGAGAAATTTCGGCACGGCCCTCGCACAAAGACGACCAGGCCCGCCTGATGGACTGGCTTGCACCTTTGACCGAAGGCACGCCCTCGCAAGGACCGTTTCAGTTCTGCGATGCGCTCGGGGTGCGATACACAGATTTCGAGGACACGCATATATCCATCGCCACTGGCAATTCGCTACGCGCACTGGAACAACACGCGGGCCAAAGTCTGGAGCACATCCGGTTTCGCATGAACCTGTGGCTGGAAGGACCAGCGGCCTGGTCAGAACTCGACTGGGTCGGCAATGACGTTGAAATCGGCGCGGCCCGGTTTCGGATCATCGCCAGGGACAAAAGGTGCAGTGCCACCAATGCCAATCCGATGACGGGGGTCCGGGACACACAACTGCCCGCGCTGTTGCAGGAAACCCAGAATCATATGGACTTCGGCGTCTACGCTCAGGTCGTACGCGGTGGCCCTATCAAATGCGGTGACACGGCCCGCCTGGTCTGATGCACGCCATTCCGGCCATGCATGGCCTGTCCCCTCTTTGGGAGGGCTAGCGAGGGGCATTGATGCCTGACCTGATCTTCAAGGTGGATCCAGAGATTGAGCGAGCTTCTTTGGAAGCCGGGCGTAAGCTTTTTGCCGGGCCTTGCGACTTTGTAAAAGGGGTCGTCGCAATGTCCGGATTACCGGACGCTGACCGGTCAGAGGTTTGCTTCGCCGGACGGTCGAATGTCGGCAAGTCCAGCCTGATCAACGCGATGACCGGCCGTAAAGCGCTTGCGCGGGCTTCAAACACACCTGGGCGAACGCAAGAGATCAACTTCTTCGCCCTCGGCCAGACCGGATATCTGGTGGACCTGCCTGGATATGGCTTCGCCCAGGCACCTAAGGACAAGGTGGCAAAATGGCAGGAATTGATCCGGGCCTATCTGGCCGGGCGGGTGACGCTGGCCCGGGCGATCCTATTGATCGATGCACGGCACGGCGTCAAAGAGGTCGATCACGAATACATGGCTTTACTCGATCGCGCAGCAGTCGTTTTTCTGACAGTATTGACCAAGGTGGATAAACTGAAAAAAGGCCAGATGGACGAGACCCTGACGCAGGTGCATGGGGCACTACAAAAGCACCCGACAGCATTTCCTCAGATCCTGACAACATCCTCGGAAACCGGCCAAGGCATCCCAGAACTCAGGGCAACGGTCGGCGCTCTGTTGGCGGCATAGGAGACATGCTTTCATGTCAATTCGACCTTGGACGGTTCAAATGAATTGAGCCGACGCGCCAGGACTTCCGGTGGGCGATGTAGCTGACCAAATCATCCCGAATAGTCCGCGGCAAGTTCCATAACCACATGTCAATGTCGATCTGTTCCGGGAAACCGGTCCTCCCCACCGACGTCCGCTGATATGTCCTCGGTTGCCACATTCTTGCGTAGGCGAAAGGCAGAATTTCAAGCAGATGACTAATTATTAGCCAAGTTCGGAAAAACTGCCTCTAGTCTGCACCTTAACGTTTGTGTCCTGCCCCAGTTCGACAGCAGGGTCCGCGCCCGACGGGCGTAAGACCCGCGAATAAGAAGATGGGGATACCAAATGAACGGTGCGGATACCGCATGGATCATCGTGGCGACTGCGTTGGTCCTTTTCATGACATTGCCGGGGCTGGCGCTTTTCTATGGCGGATTGGTGCGCGCCCGAAATGTGCTGAGCGTCTTGATGCAGTGCATCGCAATCGCGTGCTTGATGTCGGTGCTTTGGGTGGTTGCTGGCTATTCTATCGCCTTTGGCGATGGAGGCGCGATGAATGCCTATTGGGGCGGGTTGGGCAAGATGTTCCTGTCGGGCATCGATGCGGACGCGTTAAGCGGTACGTTGCCCGAGATCCTGTTTGTCGCCTTCCAGATGACCTTCGCTATCATCACCCCGGCGCTGATTGTCGGGGCATATGTGGAACGCATCGGGTTCGGTTTCGTCCTGCTGTTCTCGTCGCTTTGGATGCTGCTTTGCTATGCGCCGGTGGTTCACTGGGTCTGGGCCTCGGGCGGCTGGTTGTTGGACCTTGGCACGACCGATTTGGCGGGCGGCATCGTGGTGCACGAAACAGCAGGTATCGCGGCGTTAGTGATTGCCTTCATGCTGGGCGCGCGGAAGGACAAATCGAAACCGCCGCATAATCCCGGCATGGTGATGATCGGGGCCTGCATGTTGTGGGTCGGATGGTTCGGATTCAATGCGGGCTCGCAATTGGCGGCCAACGGGGCAGCTGCGATGACTTTGTTGGTTACGCATTTGTCCGCAGCTGCAGCCTCTTTGACCTGGGCTATGTGGGAGCGGATCAAGCACGGCAAAGCGTCGATGGTTGGTCTGGTGACCGGGACAATTGCGGGCCTGGCCTCGATCACCCCGGCGTCGGGGTCGGTCGGTCCGGTCGAGGCGCTTATCATTGGTGGTATCGCCGGCATCCTCTGCCAAGAAGCCTGCAGCGTGGTGAAGAACATGATGAAGATCGACGACACGCTGGATGTGTTTGCGGTTCATGGCGTTGGCGGAATTTTCGGCACGCTAATGATTGCAATTCTTGGTTATGCGTCCTTCGGGCCACAGCTTACAGGCCTGGCCGCGGTTGGCGCTTTTACGGTTGTGGTAACCGTGATCTGCGTTTTCGTCGCGAAGGTGGTCTTCCCACTGCGCGTCGATGAAGAGGCCGAGACGACGGGCCTGGATCTCAGCGCCCACGGAGAACGTGCCTACGATCACGCATCATAACATTGGGGCGGCGCGGCTGGACAGGCTGCGTCGGATACCCTAGCGAAGATGGGCAGCGCGTTCGGGCGCTGTCTTTTTGTGTGCGGTCATGCTCTCCAAGAAGCCGTCCATCGCCATTCTGATCCTCAGCCAGATTGCTGTCTTGGCGGTTTGGTTTTCATCAGCCGCAGTACTGTCCGAGATGTCCGCCGAGGCCGGTCTTTCCACCGCGCGCCTGGCCTGGTTGTCGACGGCAACGCAGGTTGGTTTCGGGATCGGTGCCCTGATCTATGCCGCCTTGGGATTGGCAGACCGGTACGACCCGCGGGTGGTCTTCGCAGCGTCAGCCGTTCTGTCGGCCACAGCCAACGGACTGCTTTTGGTGGCCCCCATCGGCGGGATCGAGGCCGTTATCTTGCGCGGCTTGACCGGCGCGTTCTTGGCCGGGGTTTACCCCGTTGGCATGAAAATCGCCGTGGGTTGGGCAAAGGAAGATCGCGCGTTGATGGTTGGCGCGTTGGTCGGCGCTTTGACCTTAGGCTCTGCCGTTCCGCACCTGATCGCTTTATTGGGGGGGGCTGATTGGCGGGTGACGATTTGGATGTCGACGGGGGCTGCGATTGCGGGTGGCCTGATGCTGCTGTTGATCAGCCTGGGGCCATATCACGCCAAGGCGCCGCGACTGGATATCACGGCGATCACCCTGGCCTGGACCGACCGCAAGATCCGCTTCGCGATCCTGGGCTATATCGGCCATATGTGGGAGCTTTATGCGCTGTGGGCCTGGGTTGGCGTCATCGCCGCTGGGGCCTTCGCTGCGGCAGGGGAAGCGACGCCCGGGGATTTGGCGAAGCTGACCGCGTTTCTGGCAATTGCCTTGGGCGGTTTCGCTTGTATCCCGGCGGGGCGGTGGGCGGATCGCACCGGTAAGGCCAAGGTCGCGGGATGGGTGCTGAGTTCCTCGGGCATTTTTGCGATCGTCGCCGCTTTGGCCTATGGTGGGCCCGTCTGGTTGATGATCGCTGTCCTGATACTTTGGGGCATCACCGTGATACCGGATTCCGCCCTGTTTTCGTCATTGGTGGCCGACGCTGCCCCGCCTGAAAGGGCAGGCTCGATCATGACACTGCAGAACGCGCTGGGGTTCCTGCTGACCGCTGTCACGGTGCAGTTGGTGCCGATTGCTGCTGGTTGGATCGGTTGGCCGGTGGTTCTGGCCTTGATGGCCGTCGGCCCGATGCTGGGCGTTGCGGCCATGCGTGCCTTGATGAAGATGGAATGACCATGCAAGCGCTGCCGATCGAAGAGGATCTACCATCATGAGCAGGACAATCGTCATCACCGGTGCTGCGGGCGGGATCGGCAGGGCGTTGTGTCCCTTACTGCGGGACGACCGGCTTCTGCTGATCGACCGGGAAGAAGCCGGTGTCGAGGACTTCGCGGCAGATCTGGGTGCGACCGGCGTTGCGGCCATGCCGCTGACGGTCGAGGAGTGCCGCGCCGCCATCGCGCCCGCGGGTAATCGAATAGATGGCTTCGTTCATCTGGCTGGAACCTTCGAGCCCGATCCCGATCTGGGCGATGATCCCGTGATCTGGCAGCGGGCGATGCACAACAATCTTGAGAACGCCTATAACTTTGCCACGGCGGTCGAGCCGCTGTTGCCAGAAGATCAGACCGGGCGCGTGGTTTTCATTGCGTCATTGGCGTTTCGTCAGGGCAGCGCCGACCATACGGCCTATTCGGCCGCGAAGGGCGGACTGGTAGGCTTAACCCGGTCGCTTGGCCGACGCTTTGCGCCACGGGCCACCGTGAATGCCCTGGCCCCAGGTATTATCGAGACCCAGATGCCCGCCCATATTATCGCCTCCCGTGGCAATACCTTGCGGGCGACGAACCCGATGGGGCGATTCGGTCAGCCGATCGAGGTGGCCGAGGTAATCCGCTTTCTGCTGAGCCCCGGCGCCAGTTACATCAATGGGCAAACGATCAATGTGGATGGCGGGCATTCCATGGCGTGACGCCGGACCGGTGGCTTGGACTTGCGCTGGGCATGGTCGGACATGACCGATCGCGGATGGCCAGGTGGCCAGCGCCGTATGGGTATTTTTGGCAAGATGAAGAGGATCGGAGGCTTTAAAGGGCCGATGTCTTTGCGTTGCCGATGTCAAGCCGATCCAACACCCAGCGCATTTCGCGGGCGATATCGTCTTCGATGCTTTCACCGCGCAGCCCGCCCGGAAGAACGCCCCATGTGTAGGTCTCGACCTCCAGATGGTTCGAGATCGGGGCTTGCCGGTGGATTTTCAGGATCTCGCCGAGAAAATCCTGGGTCGACTTGAACGGCGGTATATCGTCGACGAACAGCGGGACGTGGAAGTGGATGCGCCATTCTTCTCCATCGCTGTCCAGACGCGCCAAGGCTTCCTGCAGATCCGAGGTATAGTGAAGTGTCTCGCCCCGGCGGCTGACGACCTGGTGCAGGTAGGTCGGTTCGTCAAAGGCTGCCAAGGTCTTGCGCGCTCTGCCATCGACCGAGGGCACGCGCAGTGCCGCCGACAGCTGTAATTTGTGCACGGGAATGCCTGCTGACCGCAGCGCAGTAATCGACCCTGCGGGATCTTCATATTCCACGGCGGCATGGCAGACATCGTAGCAAAGCCCCAGATGACGCGGCAGCGCCGCGGCCGCGTCCCCGCGGGACAGCCCGGTCAGGCCAGACATGGTGGTCACAGCCGCGTCGCTGAACAGATATTTGTCGAAGAACGCCACGGTCTCTGCGATGGTTTCCAGGAAACAGAATGGCTCTGGTTCGATGGCGATCTGCACGGTCCGGCGGGTTTGCTCGCGCACATCGTGGCAAAAGGCGGCACAGCGCAGGAAGTAGTCTGCCATTTTCCGTTCCTGCCCGGCACCCAGAGGTTTGAACGTGCCTGGGACAGTCGAGAGGCTGATCTCCGCCCCTTGTGGGTTCAGATCGGCCATCAGTTCGGCCAGCGCGATCGTGTATGCGGCGCGTTCCGGTTTGGTCCAATCCGGCTGGTAGACGTCTTCCTTCACCCGGGGTCCATGAAACGGGCCATAGGGAAAACCGTTGACGGTCAGCGCCTGAAAATCATGTGCGGCCAGGATCTGTTTCAAGTCCGCCCGGGCCTCGGTGTCTTCCAGGGCCTCGGTCGCCACGGCGGAAAACCGCAGACCCACGGTGAAAGGATCGTCTGGGCACAGCGCCTGTTTCACCGCAGCGACCGGCCCGGACAGGGCCGCACGGCATTCGTTCCAGGTTTCGGCGGGATGAATGTTCAGGCAATAGGTCAGATGGCCGAGGTCGCCGGGCAGTTTCACGCGGGGCCCTCGTGCTCTGCACCTTCGCGGGCCCGCAGCCACTGGGCCGCCTGCATGACCAGATCGGCGTCCATGTGGTGGACTTCGTGGCCGACACCCAGATCAGCCAGCAAGGTCACGGTCAGTTCTCCGCCCAGATGTTCCTGGAACTCGCGCAGGCCGCGCAGGATCGCCGGATGGCCGTTTGTGTCCTGCCGGACCAGGCCGGGATGCCAGATGCGAAATCCCAGATGTTCCAGCAAGGCCGTCACTCTTTCGTCGGCGCCTTCGGCCAGCAGTCCGGACAGAACCGAATAGCGCGTGTCCAGCGCAATGCCGATCGCCACTGCCTCGCCATGGCGGACATGGTGGTGGGTCAGTGCCTCCAGCTTATGGGCCGCCCAGTGGCCGAAATCCAAGGGGCGGGCCGACCCCATCTCGAACGGGTCGCCGCCTTGAGCGATCTGGTGCATGTGCAGTTCGGCACAGCGGCGGATCATATATTCCTCGGCCTCGCGGTCGAAGGCGATCAATCGGTCGGCATTCGCCTCCAGCCATTCGAAGAACGCACGGTCGCGAATCAGGGCGACCTTCACGGCTTCGGCAATCCCGGCAATACGCTCGCGCCGTGGCAACCGGTCCAGGAAATCGAAATCGTTAAGCACGGCCCAGGGTGGTGCGAACGAGCCGATGAAGTTCTTATAGCCTTTCAGGTTCACGGCGTTCTTCACGCCGACGCCTGAATCGTTCTGGGACAGAACGGTTGTCGGAACCCTGACATGGCGCACACCACGATGCGCTGTCGCCGCAGCCAGGCCCACGGCATCCAAGACAGCGCCGCCGCCCATGGCAATCACATAGGAATGGCGGTCGATTCCATATTGGTGGATGGCGTCTTGAATCCCCTCGATCCAGGTCAATTCTGTCTTGATTTTTTCGCCGCCGGGCACGGTCTGCACCGGGGCTGCCAGTGCCATTTGGCCGGAATGGGCGGTGACATAAGCCTCGATACCTCCCACCAAACCAGGCATCCCCCGAACCAGCTGATCATCCACATATATCAGGCATCTGTGGCGCGTATCGGCCTCGCGCCGGGCCAGCATATCCACCAGCAAAGGGTTCTTTGGATCGAACAGTCCCCGCGTGAATGCGACAGGATAATCATAGGGCACGGAGAAGCGCTGCCAATGGATCTCGGCGCCGGTTGTGACGGCGGGGTGCATGATCGTCCCTCCCAGATACGATCTGAATTTTTTTCTTTACGAGGCACGTTAGACTGACCAGAACGCGGCGTAAACGCACAAAACAACCATCGGGGGAACGGACATGCGCACTATCTGCGGGCTGTTTTGCGTCATGATGATCCTTTTCGCGTATTGGCAGTACAACGACCCGGATTTCAGTTTCTGGGGGCCGGTCTATGGAATCGCGGCCCTCTGGACCGGATTCGCCGCGCTGTCGCCTGGCACGATCCGGTGGGGGGCTGGCCGGGTGATGCTGTGGATCTGTCTCGCGGCCGCGGCCTATGGGGTCTTTCACTTTTACCCAACGACCGAAAATTGGTGGATGCAGGACGTCTGGTGGGAAACCGAAACCGCCCGTGAAGGCATGGGCATGATGATTGTCTTGCTCGCATTGCTGGCGGCCTTGGTGGTCGGCCTGCGCCGCGCATGACCACGCCAGAATGCGAGGACGATGTGTTGGCGCAGGCCTACAACCTTGGCCTTTCGCTGGAAAAGGCAGGTGATTTGGACGGGGCGGCGGCGGCCTATCGTCAGGCGCTGGCCTTGGACCCTTCGGACCATGGCGGGGTCAGCGTTCGTCTTGCGGCTATAGGCAGAGGCCCGGTACCAGCTGCGGCGCCCGAGGCCTATGTCGCGACACTGTTCGATCAAAACGCAGCGGCCTTCGATGATATGTTGGTCGAGCAGCTTGGTTATGCGGTGCCGATGTTGCTGCGCGAACGGTTTGCCGCGCTGGGGCTGGGGCCCTTTGGCAGGCTGCTGGATCTGGGCTGCGGCACCGGGTTGACAGGGTCGTCGCTGGCGGATCTGGTCACCCAGGCAACCGGGGTGGACCTGTCCGAGCAGATGCTGGAAGAGGCGCACGAGCGGGATTGCTATGATGCTCTGTTCGTCGCCGAGGCTGTGGCGTTTCTGCAGGAAGCTGGGCCAGATGAAGGCGCGCCCTGGGAGCTGATCGCAGCGACGGATGTGCTGCCTTACATTGGGGATCTGGATGCGTTTTTTGCCGGGGCTGCTGCGAAGCTGACCTCTGGCGGGCTGTTGGCTGTTTCCGCAGAAACATTGCCGTCGGATCAGATGTGTGAAAAAAACTTCACTGTGACGGCAAAGCACAGGTTTGCGCATTCCGCCGCATACCTGGACGCGTTGGTTGAACGTTATGGGTTCAACGCGCTGGAGCGCCTGCCCATCGACGTGCGCTATGACGAAGGAGAGCCAATCTCAGGCTATCTGCTTCTGGCCCAGCTCGATGCATAGACGGCTTAGCTAATTCAGCGGAATGGTCACCAAGAGGTCCCAGATCAAGACCGGGACAGCACAGTTTGCGGTGTGAGCGCAGTTCAGGATTACCCTGGCAAAGTCCCATTCATGCAATAGGCCAGCACATCGACAACCTGTTCGGGATGTTCGCAGACGGCCTGGGCGGCTTCGTCAACCTCCTTCAGCGCGTGCTGGATTTCTTCGTGATGCAATATGATCAGCGATTTCCCCAGCGCGGCCGCATATCCGGCCTCGAAGGCTGCATTCCATTGTTTGTACTTGTCGCCGAAGCGGACGACGACGACATCGGCGTTTTCAATCAATGTCCGCGTGCGGATCGCATTCACGCCCGCGCCTTTACGGTCGTGCCAGAATTGTTGGGTCTCCCGGCCCAGGATTGCGACACCGCAATCGTCCGAGGCTCCATGATCGGTGACAGGTGCCGAAAACACGATATCCAGGCCCTTCGCCTTGGTGCCCGCTACGATCACATCGCGCCAATCCGTATGAATTTCTCCGCTGAGATATACTTTCCAAGTCATCTTTGGTCTCCTGCCGTCACTTGCAGGGACATCTAGACCGCAGAACATAAAAGGGCCAGCCCTTTGGGGTAGGCCCTTTCATTGCTCGCTAAGCTCTGTGGGAGCTACTGACCTTGAAAGGCCGAATTCAGGCGATCACCGTATCCCAGTTGGATCCCGCCACCTCTGTCGCCGGCGGCACACCCGGGCACGCCATGCCTGACGGCATCGGCTGAATGCCCCAACGGGATGTGTCGGTCGCCAACCGATACCGGTCCACCAGGCGCCACGGACGCCCCCCACCTGGGTCACCCATCAGGTCGATAGAGCGGATCGGCCCACTTTGCTTCCACATCGGCCCGACACTCCGATAGAGCCAATCGACCAGAGGCTTTGCACCTTCAGGATCCATACGGCCAGTCATTGCCATATGGAACGTTTCAACCGGTTGGCCGCTGTCCTCAGGGGACAGGTCATCTTCGGGCAATCGCTCTGCTCTGGGCGTAGCTGGTGCCGGTACGGCCTGGAACAAACGCACCATATCACCAACCTTTTCGACCAGATTCGCCACAGCTTGCGGCGTACGATTTGGGGCCATAACGACTCGGCCTGCGCTGATCATCGGCACCATATCCGGCATCGGGATTTCCGGCATTTTCTGAACCAAAGCGTCCATTGCGCGTTCTAACGCCCAAACTGAACGACCTTCAGCCAACCGGAAAGGCGATCGAATATTCGCTATCAGCCCCCTGTTTGCTTGCGCTTCCGGAAGATCGACGCAATGCGCCAATCCTCTTTTGTCCGCAAGATCTGCACGTACTCCGTACTCTGGACACCAACCCGTCCATTTCACGCCAAACTCACCCAATGCGCTGTACCGCGCAGGACTCCAACATACTGCGTACCTGATGTAACTATAGTCCATCGGTAATTCCCCCTTGGACCCCCATTTCATGCAAATAAAGTTACGGCGACTCACAGGGCGATTCATGTAGCAGTTGTCACACTTTCTGATTTTCAGCTGGTTCCCCGGGCGAATTCTCGTTGGCACCAGATTTCGCGAGCTATATTTGCAAAAGAGGACAGACCGAATTTGTGCAATGCCGCAATAGGGGACGCGTACGTTGGCTGATGGATCAGACCCAATCCTAGACACATCTCCGCACGTGTCGGACGAGGTCCGCAAGACCACCTGTTACATGTGCGCCTGCCGGTGCGGCATCAATGTCCATATCCGTACCGGTGAGAACGGTGCGCCGCTGATCCGGTATATCGAGGGAAATCGCGATCATCCGGTGAACCGTGGCGTCCTGTGCGCCAAAGGCAGCGCCGGGATCATGCAGCATTATTCCCCTGCCCGGCTGATGAAGCCATTGCTGCGTGTCGGTGAACGCGGCGAGGGTAAGTTCAAGGAAATTTCCTGGGACGAGGCGCTGGATAAGGCCGCGGAATGGTTGGCCCCGGTGCGCGCCGATCCTAAGCGGCTGGCCTTTTTCACAGGGCGGGATCAGTCGCAATCGCTGACCTCCTGGTGGGCGCAGAATTTCGGCACGCCGAATTATGCGGCCCATGGCGGGTTCTGTTCCGTCAATATGGCGGCGGGCGGGATCTATACCCTGGGCGGTGCGTTCTGGGAGTTTGGCAGTCCTGACTGGGATAAGACCAAGCTGTTTGTGATCTTTGGTGTGGCTGAGGACCATGACAGCAACCCGATCAAGATCGGCATTGGGGCGATGAAATCCCGGGGCGGTCGCGTGATCGGGGTGAACCCGGTGCGCACGGGCTACAACGCCGTGGCCGATGATTGGGTCGGGATAACGCCGGGCACCGATGGGTTGTTCATCCTGGCGCTGGTGCATGAATTGCTGCGCACAGGCCATGTCGATGTCGACTATCTGCGCCGTTGGTCGAATGCGCCTTGGCTCGTGTCCCGAGAGCCGGGCGAAGGTTATGGCCTGTTCATTCGCGATGAAGATGGCAAAGCGCTGGTTTGGGATCGCAATACCGGCATGGCGCAACCCTTCGACAAACCTGGTCTGGCCCCTGAAATGAAGGGCGAGTTCCAAGGCCCCGATGGCGGGCGCTGCACGCCATCCTTCGAGTTGATGGCGCAGAAATATCTGGACACCCAGTATGCACCTGAAAATGCGGCCGAACGCACAGGCATCTCGGCTGACCGCATTCGCGCTACTGCTGCCCAGATCGCCGATGTGGCCTTCAACCAGGCGGAAGAGATCGACTATCCCTGGACCGACTTCCGGGGGGAAAGCCACGAAACCCTGACAATGCGCCCGGTCAGCTTTCACGCCATGCGCGGGATCTCGGCCCATTCCAATGGCTTCCAGACCTGCCGGGCGTTGCATCTGCTCCAGCTGCTATTGGGCACCGTGGAAAAACCCGGCGGATTCCGGTTCAAACCACCCTATCCCAAGCCCGTGGATGCGCACCCGAAACCGCATCACAATGCGCAACCACACAAGCCGCTGGACGGCCCGCATCTGGGCTTTGTGCGCGAGCCTGCCGATCTGGCCGTAAACCCTGACGGGTCTGCCAAGCGTATCGACAAGGCGTTCACCTGGGAAAACCCGATGTCGTCGCACGGGATGATGCATATGGTGATTTCGAACGCCTATGCCGGGGACCCGTACAAGATCGACGTGCTGATGATGTACATGGCCAATATGGCGTGGAACTCGTCGATGAACACTGCCGACGTCATGACCATGCTGACGGACAAGGATGAAAACGGCGACTACAAGATCCCGAAATTCATCTATGCCGATGCGTACTCGTCAGAAACCGTGGCCTATGCCGATCTGGTCCTGCCCGATACCACCTATCTGGAACGCCACGATTGTATCAGCCTGCTGGATCGGCCGATTGGGGAAACCGATGCCGTGGCAGATGCCATCCGCTGGCCGGTGGTGGAACCAGAAACCCAGGCCGATGATCGCAATGTCCGCTGCTTCCAGTCGGCGCTGATCCAACTTGGCGGGCGCATGGGCCTGCCCGGGCTGGTCAACGACGACGGCAGTCCGAAATACGCGGATTATGCCGACTATATCACCAACCACCAGCGCCGCCCTGGCGTCGGCCCCCTGGCCGGATGGCGTGGCAATGGCGACAGCCATGGACGCGGAGAGCCGAACCCAGGCCAGATAGACAAATACATCGAAAACGGCGGTTTCTTCCTGGAACACATTCCGCACGACTGCCTCTATATGCGACCCTTCAATCAGAAGTATCAGGACTGGGCTGTGGCCATGAGCTTTTACGACAAGCCCATGCCCTTCATTTTCCAGATGTATGTCGAACCGCTGCGGAAATTCCAACTGGCCGCCGAGGGATATGGCGAACATCAGCCGCCCGAACATCTGCGCCACCGCCTGAAAATGGCGATGGACCCGCTGCCTGTGTGGTACGAACCGTTCGAACAGACCCAGGTGGATGCGGAAGAGTTCCCCTATCACGCGATTACTCAACGGCCGGCGGCGATGTACCATGCATGGGGTTCGCAAAACGCCTGGCTGCGCCAGATCCATGGCGAAAACCCGATGTATGTGCCTGGGGCTATCTGCGATGCCCACGGCCTGAAGTCGGGGGATTGGGCTTACGTGAGTTCGCACCATGGGCGCATCAAAGTGAAGATCGCCCGCATGGAGGCGGTGAATGACAAGACCATGTGGACCTGGAACGCCATCGGCAAACGCGAAGGCGCGTGGGCGCTGGACCGTGGCGCGCCCGAGGCAACGCGGGGCTTCCTGCTGAACCACCTGATCCACGAATTGCTGCCCGCCAAGGGGGACGGTCTACGCTGGTCGAACTCGGACCCAGTAACGGGCCAGGCCGCTTGGTTCGACCTGCGTGTGAAGATCGAAAAAGCTCCGGACGGTGATGAGCTGTCCGAACCACGCCTGGGCGATCAGAAGTCGCATATCGGTCAGGGCGATGACGAAATCGCCTATGGGGATGAGTGGTGATGGGTGTCGATTTCTACGACGGCAGAGATCCAACCAATGCGGTCTGTATCGGCACTCTCGGTGAAGCCGACGCGGTAGCGCTGCTAAGTGCCAATGAAACGCTTGCCTCAGCTTTGGGCGTTGACCTTCACGGCGATTGGAAAATTTCTGGCGAACAAATTGAACAGATGCTCGCCGCTATGACTCGCAACACAATTTCCGATGAAGCGGCTTCGCTGCTGAATGATTTGGCAAAAAGGGAATTCGTCTATGGATTTGGGGACTAGGGATGCCAAGTCTCCAATCCGCCACTATTGCGCGGCGCAGCCGGGCGCGCCCGACCCTCCCCCGGGGAGGGCGCTTGGCGATGCCGTCCATAACACGCGCGGTGTCGATGCTTCGGAGTGCTGCGCTTAGAACTAAGATATTCGAACGTCCCCCCAGGCTCGGACGCGCCGAGGCTGCTGGATACCTGTTCATCGCGCCAGCAGGGTGCACTAAATGACTTTGCTGCGCTCGATCTTTCTTGCGATCTGCCTCGTAACAACTGCGTCCGCAAGCGATGATGCGCCGGATTTGGATGACTGGAGCGACATCAACACGGCACTGAAATGCGCCGCCTTTGCGAAGATTTCGAAGCAACCTGGATATGAAACCTTCGAGCTAATGGGGCTGGAGAGGTTGCGAAGTTTCTTCGCGTCCTCAAACGGTGATCCACTCGAAGCGTTCCCGTTCAAGTCTCATCATCTTGACCAAGTCGGCCTAGATAGCTCGGTCGACTTCAGGGTTGGAGTTACCTTTTCAGTGCTGTACCGCGATGCTCTGGAAGCCATCGAAAGACAAACACATCCAACCGTTATTCCCGACTTCCCATCAGTTGAACAACAAGAAGCGGCCAAGTACCTCTACACCAGAATCGAGTGTGAGGCTTTGCTGCAATGACCACCCATCAGGTCATAGGCTATGGCAGTATTCCGCGAATTGCTGAAGGTGTCCAAAGGTGCACCAGATACTCGCTGCCTATCGTATTATTGGCTGCTTTCAACCTTTTTACCGCAACACCTGCGGCTACGGCGGACAAGAAAGCCGTGGGGTACGCCCTTCTTTCGTGGCAGGCATTCGAATGTTCGGTGATTGCTAGTCAGATTGAATCACCGGCAGCGCGCCCATTGCTCGTAATTGGCCTTTCCAAGGCAAACCAATTCTTTGATGCAGTAGGAGCTGGACGCAGCCCACGGTCACCAGCCAATCGTCACGATCAAGAGATCCTATCGACCTTTATGCAGTACTTTTCGTTCTCCACCGTAAATGCAGACTTTGCCGCAGGGGCCATCTTCCAACTGGCGGCTGAGTCCGCGGCGGAAAAAATCGATGCTGAAGAAGGCTCTGCGGCTTGGAGGGAGGCTGCTTCGCGGGCGTTTGATGTCGCCAACTGTCAGCGATTTCTAAAATGACCACCCATCAGGTCATAGGCTATGGCGGCATCCCTTTGCACGTCCATGTTATCGGTTCGAAAGAAGCCGCGCCGGGGCAAGGAGCGTGATGTGTTGTTGACCGTCCTAGGTGTGCTGCTCTTCATGGGCATTGGCTGGTTCTGGCTGGTTCTTAGTTTTGCGGAGTTTCGCGAAAGGACATCGACAACCAATCCGGTCAGCCACCTGCCTTGGTACGATCATCGTTTCCAGAAGGCTTTCAGGCATTGGTTTTCCAAGCGTTGGCAAACCTACGTCTTTGGCATTCTGCTCTTGGCATCGACTGCAATCGTTTTTTCGCTGGGGGCACCGGAATGACCACCCATCAGGTCATAGGCTATGGCGGCATTCCGCTGTTTGTGCGGGAAGAAGGACCGCAGGACGCCCCACCGATCCTGCTGATCCATGGCTGGTCACAACATCACCTTAGCTGGACCAAGCAACTCGAGTCAGTCCTTACCCAAGACTTCCGCCTGATCGCGCCGGATCTGCGGGGACACGGGGCTTCGGGCAAACCGGAAGAGCCCGAGGCCTATAACCATTCCCGCCCATGGGCCGACGACATCGCGGCGATCATTGACGAGTTGGACCTCGCCAACCCAATCCTGGTTGGCTGGTCCATGGGCACCGACGTGATCTGCGATTACCTTCGCGTCCACGGTCCCAGCCGAATCAGTGGCGTTGCCTTTGTTGGCGGGGCCATCCGCGCGATGACGGAAGAAGAGGCGTCCATCCCCGCCCGTGCCCGCGCGCTGTCCACTTGGAAGGGCATGTGCTCGAAGAACCCAAAGGCGGCGATGGAGGCGACCATCGCCTTCCTGAAATCCTGCGTGGCAGCCCCCCTGTCGAAGCAGGATCTGGCCTTCATGACGGGGTTGAACGCGCTCTGCCCGCCGCCGATCCGTGCCCACATGTTGTCCCGCACCGAGGACTACCGGCCAGATCTAGAGGGCATCGAAATCCCCGCAATGATCATCTACGGCACCGCGGAAAAGGTCTGCCCGCCTGAACTGGTCCGCGAAGCGGCTGCGGCAATGCCCCACGCCTGGACCCATGCATATTCCGGGACAGGCCATTGCCCGTTCTGGGAAAAGCCGGATAGGTTCAACCGACACTTGGCCGAATTTGCACGCGAAACGCTTGGAGTAGCCGCATGATCTTACCGGCATACCCGATCAAGCAGTTCCTGCTTGCAGCTTTACTCGTATTTCTGCCAATCGAAAGCGGTCACGCCCTGTTGTTTGGTAACAATGCCGCTGCAAGGCATGCATGCCCAACAAAATTTGGTGACTTTGTTGCTGTAGAACAAAGCTGGGAGAACCTCATCAGGGGTAAGTTCCAAAAACTAGATGGCTGGGCTTTGACCTTGAGCACCTACCATGACTCCCAAGAAAGCGTTTCGGGCTATCGACTGATGCTTTCGGTTTCCACCAAAAACGAACCAGAAATTTCTCGGCATGCCATTATCGTGGTCGATAACTGTAACGAAGTTATGCTGCTTGTCAGCCCTCCCCAAAAAGATCCAGATTGGTTGTACCGTATCGTAAAGGTTTCGGCATGACGACCCTCCCCGAAAGTTCGGGAAAAAAGCTTGGCCTTGTCATCGACCTAGATATTTGCGTCGGTTGTCATGCGTGTGCGGTGAACTGCAAAGAATGGAACACCGGTGGTTATGGAGCGGCCCTTTCCGACCAAAACCCTTACGGAGCCGACCCTGTCGGCACCTGGTTGAACCGGATCCACACTTACGAAGTAAAGCCATCGGAACCCGAAGCCCCGGCCCAGATCGTGCATTTCCCCCGGTCCTGCCTACATTGCGAGGATGCGCCCTGCGTGACCGTCTGCCCAACCGGCGCCTCTTACAAACGCGCCGAGGACGGCATTGTCCTTGTGAACGAAGACTATTGCATGGGCTGCGGGCTTTGCGCGTGGGCGTGCCCTTACGGTGCACGAGAGCTCGATGCCAAGGCGGGCGTGATGAAGAAGTGCACGCTCTGCGTCGATCGGATTTATAACGAAAACCTGCCAGAAGAGGATCGCATCCCCGCTTGTGTCAGGGCATGCCCGGCAGGCGCCCGGCACTACGGGGACCTCGGCGATCCGAACTCCGAAGTATCGCAATTGGTGGCGGATCGCGGCGGTCTCGACTTGATGCCCGAACAGAAAACCCGGCCCGTCAACAAATACCTGCCACCCCGCCCGAAGGACCGTGCCCCCGGCCCTGACTTAGCGGCGCTGGCCGAGCCAGAAGCCAAAGGCTTCCTGGGTTGGCTGGATAAAGCGCTGGAAAGACTGGGCTAGAATGCATCCGCCTCCTTCGATGATCTTCTTCACGGTGTTGACCGGGTTGGGACTTGGCCTGATGGCGACCATTGGTCTTGGCATAGGTGGCGATGGTCATCTGTTTGGATGGATCGGAGTGCCGACCACCTTGGTGGTTACCTCTCTGGGCGGAGTTGCTTCTTTGGGTCACCTCGCACGGCCCGACCGGGCATGGCGGGCATTTTCACAGTGGCGCTCAAGCTGGCTCAGCCGCGAGGCGTGCCTGATGATGGTCGCGATGACGGTTTTCACGGGTTATGCTGGGCTTTGGCTTCTGCTTGACACCCGTATCTGGGTCTTGGGCTGGCTTGCCGCCGCGCTTGCTGCCGCCACGGTCTATTCGACGGCGATGATCTATGCACAGCTGCGCACAGTTCCACGCTGGTCCGGTACGCCGACGCCCTGGCTTTTTCTGATTTTATCGGCAGCAGGCGGTGTTCTGGCAAATGGGGCGGCGTCGGGCGCTGCAGGCGTAGATGGGCCTGGCTGGTTGATCATTTTGGTCCTGATCGGAGCAGCAGCAATGGCCGTCCGATGGCAGACAAAGGCCGCGGGTGCGCGGCGCAGCCTGCATGGATCCTCGATGGAGACAGCAACGGGCCTGGCGGGTCTGGGCCGTGTCTCCCTGTTCGAAAAGCCGCATACAGGGTCCAACTATCTGCTGAAGGAAATGGCCTATCAGGTCGGCCGCCAACGTGCGTTTCAGCTGCGCTGTCTGGGTGCGCTCTTGGGCTTCGTTTTGCCGCTGGTGCTGACGCTGATATCGCTGGGCTTGGGTGGTTGGGTGCTGATCCTGGCACTGACGTTTCACGTTATCGGGATGCTCGCCCTGCGATGGCTATTTTTCGCCGAGGCCGAGCATGTCCAGGCGCTCTACTACGGAATGCGTTAAAGGCGGGCCGATGGCATACACCTTGGCCCACCCACACCCCCTGGATTAGTTCAACCGTTCCAAGAACTTCAGGCGGCGCCCGCTCTGGAAGAAGGCCCGATCCTTGTCCTTAAAGGTCTGGATGCTGCCCGTTGCCGCCCAGCGTTGACCGCCCCGGCCCGTGCGCCAGACGGCGGTATACCGGCCGTTGTTTTTGGTGACCGCATGGATGCGCAGACCGTTGTTGAAATGCTTCTGATCCTGTGCCTTGAACTCTGCCAGGGTCATACCGGCCTTCCACCATTGTGCGTCAGTGCCGGGCCGCCAAACCGCAGTGTATTTACCGTCGTCGACCACCAGGGATGACAAGCGCAGACCTTCATCGAAGTATTTCTTATCCTGGTCTTTGAAATTCTGAATCGACATGCCGGCATGCCACCATTGCGCGCCTTGGCCCGGCCGCCAAACTGCAGTGACCTTGCCGTTGTCCACAGATAGGTCATGGATCCTCATACCCTTGTCGAAATACTTCTGATCCCAGGTTTTGAGCTGTTGGACGGACATGCCAGCATGCCACCACTGGCCGCCGCGCCCAGGCCGCCAGACCGCAGTATACCGTCCGTTTTTTACGGCCAGGGACTGCAGACGCAAACCTTTCCCAAAGTTCTGCTGATCTGCTGTCTTCATCTGCTGGATCGACATGCCGGATCGCCACCACTGTGCGCCTTTGCCGCCGGTCCAAACGCCAAAAAAAGTATCTGCCATCGCCCCTGCGGGAATGGTCAGAACTATGGCTATCGTCATCACGTCTTTGCATATTGCTGCAAGTTTCATAATCAAGGTCCTCATCTGGATTGTGAGAAGAAGTTTAGGTCTTGGCGGCAAGGCCGACTGTGACGAACGCTTCAGGTCAACATGGTGGGCAATGCAGGGGTTCTGCTGTCCGCCAATGCTGCCAACCGATCAAAAAACGGCCGATGATGCGCCAGGTATGTGCCGAGATGCGGCGCGGCGCGTGCGGCTTCTTCGAATACTGCATCCGGGTCGCGTGTGTCGGGTGTGACCCCGGTCGAGCCGATCACCTCGGGGTGCCATCCCGCCACGTGGTTCCAGCCGTCCGGGGTTTCGCCAGCCTGCCAGGAAAAGGCCTCGGCAAATTTTAGCCCGGCCCAGTCCCAGACCAGGGACATCACGTGGCGCGGGTCCTGGGCCAGGTCCTCGGCCCGCACGACCATCGGTTCGATCCCAAGATCCCGCAAATGCAGCACATGGCGCCATTGCGCCTCCAACCCTGCCTCCTCCAGCGAGAACTCTGGATCCTTCTTCCAATAAGAGGCAATGGCAAGGCGCGGATCACGGATCAGGAACAGGTTCCGACATGCCCTGGCAAATGTCGGGTCTTCCGGCAGGCGCGCAAGAATGTAGTAGCTCATATCTTTGAAGAAGACCGGGCGCTTCTTTGCGGACACCAGGATCCGATCCCGCATCACAGGATAATCCACCCAGTTGTCGCCCCCTGTCTCCAGCATTGCAAACGGGCGGGTGGCTCGGTGCGTATAATAGTCCGCCATAAAGGGTTCGTGGAACACCGCCATGTCACCACGATTGCGCATAGTCTTTTCCGTCACCGTCGACAAAGACCTGGGATGCGCCCACAGCGCCAGGATCGGATGTGCGTCCATGATCCCAGCTAAGCCAATATTCGGGGATTGCGCAATCGCAGCCGTCCGGGTTCAGTGCAGAGATGACCGTGCCGGCCAAAGCAGAGATCGTGATCATCGGGGGTGGGGCCGTGGGCCTGTCCGTCGCCGCGCATCTTGGCTGGCGCGGAGCGCGGGATGTTGTTTTGCTGGAACGGCATCAGCTGACCTCAGGCACATCTTGGCATGCGGCGGGGATCATCGGCCCTTTGCGTTCGTCGATGAAACTGACGAAACTGTCGATCTATGCGATTGATCTGTTTGACCGCCTCGAGCGTGACACTGGGGTCGCCACGGGATATCGCCGCACGGGCGGGTTGTGGCTGGCGCAGCGGCCAGACCGCATGCAGGAACTGCGCCGGACCGCAGATATTGGCCTGGTCGCCGGATTGCAGGCGCGAATCGTCGGGCCATCCGAGATTTCCGATGCATGGCCGCTGCTGGACCTGGATGGCATCGTGGGCGGTCTTTGGGTCGATGAAGACGGCCAGGCCGACCCGGTGGGCGTTTGCATGGCATATGCCGCCGCCGCGCGGGCAGCGGGTGTTCGGATCGTGGAACACGCGCCCGTGGATCGCGTCTTGACCCGCGGCGACCGTGTCAACGGTGTGCAGATGGTCGACGGCCACCAGATCGCCTGCGCACAGGTTATCAATTGCGCAGGCGCCTGGGCCGGGGCGCTGGCGGCAAAGTCCGGCGTCGCCGTCCCATTGCATCCGGTCGAGCACATGTATGTGGTCGCCGAACCCGTGCCAGACCTGCCGGATCCATGTCCGATTGTTCGCGATCTGGATGCGCGTATCTATGTGAAGGAAGATGCGGGCCGGCTGGTTCTGGGTGGGTTCGAACCGGATGCCAAGCTGATCGCGCCCGACGCTCCGGGTATGGACCGGGCCTTTCTGGAACTGCCCGAAGACTGGGATCAGTTTACACCCTTCATGCAGGCAGGGTTGAAACGTATCCCTGCCCTTGGACATACCGGGATCCAGCATTTCATGAACGGTCCGGAAAGCTTTACCCCCGACACGGCACAGATCATGGGCGAGGCCCCTGAACTTGACGGGTACTTTGTCGCCGCCGGGTTCAACTCTATCGGCATCGTATCTTCGGCCGGCGCGGGCCGGGTTATGGCAGACTGGATATTGGACGGCGACCCTCCGATGGATCTTTCGGATGTCGATATCGCCAGGTTCGAACCTGACATGGCCACGCCCGACTTTCTTACCGCCCGCACGGCCGAAGCCGTGGCCAGTCAGTTCGACATGCACTGGCCGTTCAAACGTCCCAAGACCGGGCGGAACCTCAGGCGCCTTCCTGCCCACGACGTCTGGACCAGTGCCGGGGCTGTTTTCGGCGCACCTGCGGGATGGGAACGGCC
The DNA here is from genome assembly GCA_039028795.1 of Pseudomonadota bacterium. Classification (GTDB taxonomy): domain Bacteria; phylum Pseudomonadota; class Alphaproteobacteria; order Rhodobacterales; family Rhodobacteraceae; genus Thermohalobaculum. Next base: position 23,090 of record JBCCHJ010000019.1, on the reverse strand, counting down.
GATGTGGTTCGGCGAAGAAGTCGGGTATTCCTATGCCGATCAGCCCTGGAGGCCGGCGGCGGCGCGGGAATGCCTGGCCGCCCGGGACCAGGCGGTGGTGATGGATCTCAGCCCATTTTCAAAGTTTGAACTGACCGGTAGGAACCATGTTCAACAGGCCTTCTGTTCGGACATGGACATCGCCCCGGGGCGCATTGTCTATACCTTCGCGCTCAACGATCGCGGCGGGATTGAGCTGGAAGCCACGGTGACGCGCTCGAGCGAAGACACGTTCCTGATGACCGGAGCCGCGCCTTCGCGGCGGCGGGATCTGCGGTGGTTGACCCGGCATGTCCCGGGTATCAAAGATGTCACGCGCCAACAGGCTGTTCTGGGACTGTTTGGTCCGAAGGCGGGGCTGATCTGGCAAAATCTCGACGGTCCCGCCGACGCCCTGGCCATGCCCTTCGGCAGCAGGGCCGCTTGGACGCTGAACGACATTCCGGTTCAAGCGACCCGTATCAGCTATATCGGCGAATTCGGGTGGGAAATTTCGTGCTCTTGGGGTGCCGCCAACACCCTGGCGACCCGCATGATCGAGGCGGGGGCCGTGCCCATGGGCCTCCATGCGGTCGAGGCCTGCCGCATCGAGATGGGCTTTCGCCATTGGGGACACGATATCGGGCCTGAGGAAACTCCGCTGGAAGCAGGCCTCGGCTTCACCATCGCCTGGGACACCGAATTCATTGGCAAAGATGCCCTGGCCCGCCAACAGCGCGAAGGCCCGAAACAGTGCCTGGTCCAATTCGCGGTCGACGGGGACCATCCGTTGTTGCTGCATGACGAACCGATCTTCCGGAACGGGGCGCTGGTCTCCCGCACCACATCGGGCGCGCGGGGCTTTCGCACTGGGCTCAGCCTCTGCTTTGCATATCTGCCGGTACCGAATGGGGAAACGATGCCCGATCTGGCGCGTCAGACTTATGAAATCTCTGTGGCTGGTCGCAGGTATCCCCTGCGAATTCTCGCGAAGCCTGCTTATCCCCTTCATCTTGCAGAAAATACCACTGGAGCGCGAGGGCAGAACCCTCGCAATCCTTCACCAGGACAGGACCAGGCATGACTGAAAACACCCAGGTTCTTATCGTCGGCGGCGGTGCCATGGGGGTGTCCTGCCTCTATCATCTGACCAAGCTTGGCCGGTCGGATGTCACACTTCTGGAAAAGAACGAACTGACCGCCGGGTCCACCTGGCACGCGGCGGGGCTTTGCACCCATTTCGCCCACAATCTGACCATCCAGGCGATGCGGGCCCATTCGGTGAAGCTCTATTCTGGCATATTGGAAGAAGAAACCGGCCAACCCGTCAGCTTCCACCGGTCTGGTGCGATTAGGGTCACGCGCTCGGCCGAACGGCTGGATGAATTCCGCCATGTCCAGGGCATTGGTAAGTTCTCAGGCTTCAACTTCAACATACTGACGCCAAACCAACTGAAAGAGATCTATCCCCTGGTCGAAACTGACGGTCTGCTGGGCGCGATCCACGAACCCGATGACGGCCATGTCGACCCCTCACAGGCGACGCAGGCCATGGCCGCGGGTGCCCGCGCCGGGGGAGCAAAGATACATCGGCATACCAAAGTCACCGCAATCGACCGCAAGAACGATGGCTGGCACGTCACAACGGACAAAGCCACGTTCATCGCCGAACACCTGGTCATGGCCGCGGGCACCTGGGCTTACGAGATAGGCGGCATGGCTGGGTTGGATCTGCCCGTGGTCCCGGTCCTGCACCAGTACCTGGTCACCGCCCGGATCGATGCCGTTGCCGCCCAGGCCAAGGAACTGCCGATTATCCGCGATCCCGAAGAAAGCTGGTATGTCCGCCAGGAACGGCATGGCATGATCATTGGACCCTACGAACGTACGGCGACGCCTTGGTCCATAGACCATGTGCCGCCCGAGTTCGGCATGGACCTGCTGCCGCCCGACCTGGATGCCGTCCAGCATATCGTCGAGGCCGCGATGGCCCGCATCCCCTGCTTGGCCGAAGGCGGGCTGAAAACGGTGGTCAATGGCCCGATCACCTTCACGCCCGATGCTGGTCCCCTGATCGGTCCGGCGTTTGACCTGCCGCGCTGCTGGCTTTTGACCGGATCCTCGATGGGGGTGATGGAAGGCGGCGGCGCGGGCAAGTTCCTGGCGGAATGGATTGTCGAAGGTGCACCTCCCATGGACGCGCTGGCGGTGGACCCACGCCGGTTCGGCGGTTGGGCCGACCGTGACTATCGGCTGGACAAGGCCATCGAAAGCTTCGGCAACCAATTCGCGATCCACTATCCCTACGAAGAACGCGAAGCAGGGCGACCAAGATTGATGTCGTCCCTGCATGACCGGATGAAGGCGGCGGGCGCACGGTTTGGTCAAGCCTATGGTTGGGAACGGCCGAACTGGTTCGGCGCGCCTGCGGAATTGACCTTCCGTCGCCCAGATTGGTTGCCCAATGTCGCCGAGGAATGCCGGGCAGTGGCCGAACGGGTTGCTGTTGCGGACCTTTCGGTCTTCTCGAAGTTCCTGGCTTCCGGACCTGGGGCGGCAGGGTTCATGGAAACCCTCGGCGCCAACCGTCCGCCCAGGCCGGGGCGCATTGGCTTGAGCCACGCGCTGACCCCGGCGGGCGGAATAGCGTCCGAGTTCACAGTGACCCACCTGAGGTCGGGCGACTATTATCTGACCTCGGCGGCTGCGGCCCGGCGGCACGACCACGATCTGCTGCGGACCCGGGCATCGGGCGAGATGACGATCACCGATATCACCGAAACTCGAGGCGTGCTGGGAGTCATGGGTCCGCAAGCACCGGAAGTTCTGCAGGAATTGACCAAGTCTGATCTGTCCTCTGCTGCCTTCCCATGGCTGTCTGCGCAGGAGATCACCATGGCCGGTGTCCAAGTTCTGGCCCTGCGGTTGTCCTATGTCGGTGAAGCAGGATGGGAACTGCATGCCGACATGGCCGATCTTCCCAGGCTTTACGATGCCGTTCTGGCCGCCGGACAGGCTCGCGATATTGGTCACTACGGCGCCTATGCCATGAACGCACTGCGCCTGGAAAGAGGCTATCCCGCCTGGGGGCTGGACCTGACCACTGAACGAACGCCTATGGAATCCGGTCTCTCACGCTTCGTGAAATCCGAGGATCGCACCTTCATCGGCAAAGATGCGCTGCTGGCGCGCGAAACAGAAATGTCGCTGCACCTGTTGGATCTGGATCCGCCGGATCACCATCCCTTTGGCCTGCATCCCGTGATGGCGCATGGCGAATCTGTCGGTCTAGTCACGTCGGCAGCCTTCGGTCACCGCATGGGCAAATTCCTTGCCTTTGCTTACTTGCGCGCGGGTGCACCAACAATTGATCTGACCGTCGAGATTTGTGGAGAAGTCAGCGCGGCCCGGCTCCATCCCCCTGTCTATGATCCGAAAAACCTGCAGATGCGTTACCTCTCAAGTGGCCAGGCCTGAAGCATGGGCGGCGAGTTTTCGCAGAACCCTGTCCAGGTCCGCATGGTCCTTGGCATTTAGCGCAGCGAAGACCTCGTCTTCTCGCACCGCCAAGATCGCCTCGACCCGGGCTTGCATGGCCCGGCCTTTGTCGGTGATCGTCAGGCGCGCCTGTCTACCATCGGAAGGGTCGGGGGCACGGTCGATATAGCCTTCGTCCAGCATCCGGTGCACGGCACGGCTGATGGAGTTTCTTGGTCGCCGGGTCATCCGTGCCACATCCTGGGCGGTCAGCACCGGTTCCTGAGCCAGGCATAGCAGCAGCAGGTATTCCCCGCGGATCAGCCCGGTTTCACGTTTCACGGCGTCATAGCCAGGCGCAACCACGGCGCTGGTCACATAGGACATGCGATAGGCGTGTTGCAGGCCGACGCTGTTCAGGAAAGCACCGACATCGATGCCATTGGTCTGCGGTGGTTTTTTCGCCATGCTGTCCGGCCCCTTGCGTTATCGGCGCGATCCTGCCACATTGTTCCAAATGGAACAAGTTGAGTCGCAGCCGTGAGCGAGACGACCCAAAGGACACGCCTGACCATCCCGGACCTGGCCGCGAAGAAAGCGGCGGGCGAACGCCTGGTGATGGTCGCGGTGGGCGAGGCGCTGACCGCGGCCTGGGCCGAACGCGCCGGGGTCGATATCGTGGGGGTTGGCGACAGCTTGGGCATGACCCTGCACGGGCATGAAAACACCCTGGCCATGACCGTCGATCAGATGATCGACCATACCAAGGCCGTGCGGCGCGGCGCGCCGAACACGTTCAGCTTGGTGTCGATGCCCTATGGCTCTTACGCCACGCCGGATATTGCCGTGGTCAATGCGGTGCGCCTGATGAAGGAAAGCGGGGCCGAAGCGGTCAAGCTGCAACTCGGCCGCGAAGGTGCGCATGTCATCAAGGCCGTTGCCGATGCGGGCGTCCCGGTGATGAGCCATGTCGGCCTGCTGCCGCACCGCGTTCACATGCTGGGAGGCTTCAAGATGCAGGGCCGCACCGCCGAAGATGCACTGAATATCATCGACAATGCCAAGGCCATCGAAGACGCCGGGGCCATTGGCTTGGAGATCGAGGCCATGCCCTACGAGGTCGGCAAGGCGGTGGACGAAGCCGTGTCGATCTTCACGTTCTCGATCGGCGCTGGGGCGGCAGGCACTTGCCAATTGCTGAACGGGTACGACCTGATTGGTGGGTTCGATACGTTCAAGCCGAAGTTCGCCAAGCGCTATGCCAATGTTGCCGAGGTCGCGACAAAGGCTTTCGCCGACTATGCCGCGGATGTGCGCGCCGGGACATTCCCGGACGACGACCATTCCTATAAGATGAAACCGGAAGAGGCCGAAAAACTGGCCAAAATATTGGGAGGAACCGATGGCTGACGGACAAGGTACCAATATCAAATCGATCTATGAACGGGACGGGTATTATTTCCCGCTGCGGGCCATGAGCGCCGAAGACGTGCGCGGGTATCGCGATCAGTTGGAGGCGCACGAAAAGATAAATGGTGGCCCGTTGCAGGCAGCGATGCGCCACCAGACGCATCTGCTGTTCACATGGTGCGATGACCTGATCCGGCATCCAAAGATCCTGGATGCGGTCCAAGAGGTGATCGGGCCGAACATCCTTTGCTGGGTGACCAATTTCTTCATCAAGGAACCGAAGACGCCGGACTTTGTGTCTTGGCATCAGGACGCGACTTATTGGGGGTTAGAGCCGCACGATCAGATCATCACGGCTTGGGTCGCATTGTCGGATGCGCCCGTTGAATCCGGGGCAATGAAGTTCCTGGCGGGCAGCCATGCCTGGGGCCAGGCCGATCATGCCGACACGTTCCATGAAAACAATCTGCTGACCCGGGGCCAGGAAATCGCCGTGGAGGTCAACGAGGACGAAGCCGCCGACGTGCCGCTGCAGGCCGGCGAATTCAGCCTGCACCACGTGCTGCTGGCCCATGGCTCGCACCCCAATACCACAGATGACCGGCGCATCGGCCTGGCCATCCGCTATATCCCGACGACCGTGCGCCAGACCAAGCTGCGCGACGCAGCCGTGCTGGTACGCGGGGTCGATGACTACGGACATTTCGACCTGCTGGAAGGCCCGAAAGCGGATCTGGACGAGGCAGCCATGGCGGCCCATGCCGATTCCGCTGATCGGATGCGGCGGGCGGTCTATTCGGACACCGATAAGACCGAGTTCAGGCCGTAAGCGGCTTTGGACCTTCGCCGCTCCCATGTGAGGTCCGGAGGGCTTTGACGCCAGCGCGCGCCACCCACCCGCGGCGGCGGGCCAAAGGTCAGTCAGAGGAGGAGATACCCATGACCCCGAAAGAAGTTCTGAGCTATGCGCCCCGCGTTCTGACTCAGGCACAACGGGAAAAGTACTTCAACGACGGTTTCGTTTCGGTCGAAGAAATCGTGCCTGCGGACATGCTGGCCGAATTGCAGGCGGTAACGGCGGAGTTCGTGGAAAAGTCCAAGCCGGAAACGGAACCCGGTAGGGTGTTCGATATCGGGCCCGGACATTCGCCCGAGACGCCGGTACTGCGCCGCCTGAAACGTCCCGATGAACAGCACGATACCTACTGGGACTTTGCCAAGGGCCTTATGGCAGATGTGGCCGCGGATCTGGTGGGCCCGAATGTGACGTTCCACCATTCGAAGCTGAACTTCAAATGGTACGACGAATCCGACACCGTGAAATGGCATCAGGACATCCAGTTCTTCCCGCACACCAATTACAACGTGCTGACGATCGGGACATATCTGGCCGATACGGATATGAGCAACGGACCGTTGGCGGCCTTGAAGGGCAGCCATAACGAGCCGCTTTATGATCAATACGACAAGGCCGGGAACTGGACGGGGATGCTGTCGGACGAGGATGCGGCGACGGTGGATATGGACCGGGTCGAATACATGACCGGCAAGGCGGGCTCGATCACCGTGCACAATGCACGGACCTTGCACTACTCCCCGTCATCGAAGTCTCCGCTGCCGCGGCCGTTGCTGTTGAACTGCTTCACGTCGGCAGATGCCAAGCCTTATACGCCGCATCCTGATCCGTCGGCGCATGTTTACGAGACCGTGCGGGGCGAGAAGGTCAATTGGGCGCATCATGACCCGCGCCCGTGTCAGATCCCGCCGGATTGGTCGGGGGGCTATACCTCGATCTACGCGGCGCAGTCCGGCGAGGACAAGGCCGCGGGCGGGATGATGTAATGGATGATGGGCGGTCTGAAGCCCTGCCCTACTCCGCCGGACTCTTTTGCGGCGGCGGTTCGATCGAAGAGCTGCCAAATAGAGGCATGACGCCTGTGATCAGCCGGGCGCCTTTACCAAAAGTCAGATAACTCCAGAACCACTGCATGCCCACGATAAGAGGCGCCCGCACACCAATAAGAAAGTAGATGTGAGCAACACCCCAGAACCACCAGGCCATCCAACCTTTTAACTGAAACTTTCCAAAATCGACGACAGCGGCGTGGCGCCCGATTGTCGCCAGATCGCCATGGTGGCGATACTCGAAGTCGCCTGGCCCAGATTGCCCATCCAGTCGTGCCAGAATGGTCTTTGCCACGTGTTTGCCGCCCTGCTTTGCCGCAGGGGCTATTCCCGGCACAGCGCCATCCTGCCAAGCAACTTTGGCGGCATCGCCGATGACGAAGACCTCGGGATGATCCGCTAGGGTCAGATCAGCATTGACCGGCACGCGGCCGGAAGGATCAGTTTCAACTCCGAACCAGTTGGCAACGCGGGGCACGTAAACCCCGGCTGCCCATATCATCGTGGAGCATCCAATCGGCTCGTCTCCAATGATCGCGCCTTTGTGCCCGTCGATTGTGACCCTCTGATGCAGAGCAATCTCGACGCCCAGGTCTTCCAATGCCTTTTGCGCATAGACGGATAGTTCAGGCTTGAAAGCGCTGAGCACCCGGTCCCCGGCCTCAGCCAAAATGATCCGGGCGGACGATGGATCGATGTGGCGAAAGTCGGATGCCAGGGCATGCCGGGCAAGCTCGGCAATGGAGCCTGCCATTTCAACCCCGGTCGGTCCGCCGCCAATGATCAAAAACGTAAGATGCGCTCTTCGTTCAACCGGGTCAGTGCAGGTTTCGGCCTTTTCAAAGGCCATGAGAACCCTTTTTCGGATCTCGGTCGCATCGATAATTCGCTTTAAGCCGGGCGCGAATGGCTCCCACTCATCCTTACCAAAATAGCTGTGGCGCGCGCCGGTTGCGACGATCAGGTAATCATAGGGATAGACTGAATCGCCGATATGCACCTGACGTGCGTCGGCATCGACATGGGTCACGTCTCCCAGCACACACCGGCAATTCGCCTGCCGCTTCAGGATGTTTCGAATAGGCCAGGCGATATCAGATGGCGAAAGACCGGCGGTTGCCACCTGATACAGCAGCGGCTGGAACAAATGGTGGTTCCGCTTGTCGATGACAGTGATGTCCAGGTCGGCCTTCTGCAATGCCTTGATCGCAGCGAGCCCGCCAAAACCCGCGCCGATGACAACCAGCTTTGGCTTTGACGGTGATGTCGTAACGGTGTTCATCCGGGGCTCCGTTTGTTGCGAGACCATATCAAGGAACTTCACGCAACTCACCCGGGAAACTTCCCGACATTGTTCACATTTCAGGCCGGTGGCAAAAGGACCCGACCGGTCAAACCAACCGGCTTTGCGCGACGGCGGCCCGGATGAAATCCTTAAACAACGGATGCGGGTCCAGCGGCCGGGATTTTAGTTCCGGATGGAATTGGACGCCTACAAACCAGGGATGATCCGGGATTTCGATTATTTCGGGTAGACGGCCATCAGGACTCATCCCCGAAAACTTCAATCCGACCTTCTCAAGCTGATCGCGATATTTGATGTCAACCTCGTAGCGGTGACGGTGGCGCTCAGAAATCGTCGTCGACCCATAGATACCGGCAACTTGCGATCCCTCGGACAGCACCGCGTTATAGGCTCCCAGCCGCATCGTCCCGCCTTTATCGTCTTCGATATCGCGTTGGATCGTTCGGTTGCCTTCAACCCACTCTTTCAGGTGATAGACGATATGCTCAAACCGCCTCTGACCGCTTTCATGGTCGAACTCTTCGGACCCCGCATCCGGCAGATCCGCAAGGTGTCGAGCCACCTCAATCACGGCCATCTGCATGCCAAGACAGATACCTAAATACGGCACATCCCGTTCCCGGGCGAATTGGGCCGCTAGAATCTTCCCCTCGGTGCCGCGTTCACCGAACCCACCGGGCACCAATATGCCATGAAACCCTTCCAGATGCGGCGCAGGGTCTTCGCGTTCGAAAATCTCGGCATCCAGCCATTCGGCCTCGACCTTCACGCGATTGGACAGACCGCCATGGGTCAACGCCTCGGCCAAGGATTTATAGGCGTCCTCCAACTGGGTGTACTTGCCCACAACTGCAATCCGCACCGACCCGTCCGGGTTGTAGACCCGATCCGCCGTGTCCTCCCACTGGATAAGATCCGGTCGCGGCGCGGGCGCAATACCAAATGCATCCAAAACAGCCTGATCCAATCCGACCTTGTGATAGGCCAGCGGGGCCTCATAGATCGATTTCAGATCTTCGGCAGGGATCACAGCGTCCGGGCGGACATTACAAAAGAGCGCGATCTTTTCCCGTTCCCGATCCGGCAGCGGGTGCTCCGTCCGGCACAACAGAACATCGGGCTGCAAGCCGATGGACCTGAGCTCTTTGACCGAGTGCTGGGTTGGTTTCGTCTTCAATTCGTGACTGGCGGCAAGGTATGGCAGCAGGGTCAGGTGCAAAAAGACGCATTCGCCCTGCGGCATCTCCTGGGAAAACTGGCGAATGGCTTCGAAAAACGGCAGCCCTTCGATATCGCCCACAGTGCCGCCGATTTCGCAAAGCATGAAATCCACGTCATCCTGACCGATGCGGATGAATTCTTTGATCTCATCGGTGACGTGCGGGATAACTTGAATGGTCTTGCCAAGGTAATCCCCCCGGCGCTCGCGGTCCAAAACGGTTTGATAGATCCTACCGGATGAGGTCGAATCTGTTCGCCGCCCGCTGACTGAGGTGAACCTTTCATAGTGACCGAGGTCCAAATCGGTTTCCGCACCATCGTCGGTGACGAATACCTCCCCGTGCTCGAACGGGCTCATGGTGCCGGGATCGACGTTTAAGTAAGGGTCCAGCTTGCGCAAACGGACCGTGTACCCCCGCGCCTGCAGCAAAGCACCGAGCGCGGCCGAGGCCAAACCCTTCCCCAAACCGGAAACAACGCCACCAGTGATGAAAACAAACCGCGCCATGCTCGTGTCCCCGTGGTTGTCGGTACCGGGACCCGGTACACTTTATGTGGTTCCACGGGATTTGAGAGATACAAGATTCGGTAGCAGCCGTCTAGCAGAACGCGCACAAACGACGCGAAATTTTATCCGATAAATTCAATCGGAATTATATTTACCGACAAAAAGAATCATGTATTATCGGAACTGCGACCCAGCGGCAGTATCGGCCCTAGGCAGCGTCCTGAAAACTGAACCGGAGGTCACCATGACCTACTCGACCAGATCAGAACAACTACCGCAGGACGACCTTAAGACCGACATTGTCAGCGCATTCAGCCTGGGAGCCGTGCTTAATCTCGGTTCGTTGGAGGCATTGCTGGACCACTTTGAACGCACAGACCCGGAGGCCCGGTCATGAACATGATGCCGCAACCCATCGAAGTCGAACAGTCTACGCAACTTGCCGATATCGCATCGGAAGACCTGTTCGGTGACAATACTGTCCTGACGATTTCCCATCGCGAGATGATCTACACGCTTCGGATCACCCGCCAGGGGAAACTGCTGCTGACCAAATAAGGCAGCTGAGCGATGCGATCGCCGGTGACCGTCCGGCGATCTACGACGTCTGTTGGTGCGATCATTCACTGCCATCTAACACACCCATTTCCGGCTCTGAGAACCAAGGGTCCGGCTAGGGTAAACCAAACAACGGTCATCTCGCCTTGTAATCGTGCTTACGTCCACATCGCCAAACCTGCGGCATAATCTGTCGCGGTCACATTCGTCGTGAAAGAACCCTTGGAATACGCACCGCGAATTCCGTGCCCTGGTCTGCTATATGCTTTCCTGGCGTTCCTTGTATATGAACCAGAGGTTCCGGGTGTAGATGAAGAACCCAAGAGACTGCCCAAGGATGAAGACCGGGTCCTTGCGATAAATCGCATAGGCCAGCAGAATCGCTGCACCGGCTATGGAAAACCACCAGAACGACACTGGGATCACGGACTTCTTAGCTTTCTCCGACACAATCCACTGGATCAGGAATCGCATCATAAACATGATCTGACCGCCCAGACCGACCAGGACCCATATCAACTCGCCACGGGTCTCGGTGCCCAGAAAGCTCATTAGGCTTTCCATTATGGATCCTTGTGGGTCACGGTAGGCACCTTGCGGCGCTTCAAAAGCCAGGCAACGCCCAACAGATCCTGAGCGCCCACCATGGCCCTGCCGAAATTCGTGTATTTCGAAGTCCCAGCCTCCCGTGCGCGGTGAGAGACATCCACCAAGTGGATCGCATGTCCTTCCCGTTTCACCAGGGCTGGCAGGAAACGGTGGATATGATCGAAGAACGGCAGCGAAAGGAAAACATCCCGCGGAAAAGCCTTCAGGCCGCAACCCGTGTCGCGTGTGTCATCCCGCAGCATCCAGGCCCTAAGCTTGTTCGCCCAACGCGACGCGATTTTCTTCGACGCAGTATCCTGCCGATCGATCCGTTGCCCAGCCACCAGACCAACTTGGGCGCCATCCAACAGGGGTTGCACAAGGGCCGGGATCTCTGCTGGTGGATTTTGTCCATCCCCATCGATTGTGCAGCAAATCGGCGCTTGCGCCGCCAGCACTCCCGACCGGACGGCCGCCGATTGCCCACATGGCTTCGCATGCCGGACCTCACGCAGCCAGGGGAACTCGCCGCGTAGCTTTGCAATTTCATCGGCGGTAGAATCGGTCGACCCGTCATTCACGAAGATCACTTCAAACGGACCAATCGGTGTGCAGGCGTCAGCAATTTCGCGGGCCATAAGCCCAACATTTTCTGCCTCGTTCAACATCGGGGCGATGACGGTGAAGCGGGGCGAGTCAGTCATAACGCTGCGTGAAACCCGTTCTCAGCAAAATGGGATGACGATGACGTGCGATCTTCAGTCGGGCAGGCATGACACCTGGCCATTGGTCCCGTTGATACTGCGACGTTGTCCGCCATGCGATCACCCCTATGGCACGCGATTGGTGCCACGACATAGTCGCAGCCCGGGTGCAGTGCAACAACGATCAATCTGACGCCCGCGCCAAAGGTCGCTGCGCCAGCGCGATCAACGCGCCCAGGATCAAAATTCCGGCAGAGATCAGCAAGCCAGGCTCTGGCCCACCCGCACCGTCAGCGATGATACCGGCGCCCACCGGACCGATAATCTGGCCAATAGCGAAGATTGTGGTGAACAGCGACAGGGACCGGCCCCACTGCGCCGGTGGAAGGTTCTTACGGGCGAATGCGGTCATAGAGGTTGGCACCATGAAGAAAGAGGCACCGAACAGCGCTGCTGACGCAATCACTGACCAGGCCGACGGAATAGCCAAAGGGATCGCCACACCTGCGCCGGTGGCCAACATGGTCAGCACCATGGCCAACCCACCCTCTGCCCGGGCCAATACGCCGCGCCAAAGGAACGGAGACGCCATCACCGCGACACCCATCACCGCCCAGGTCGCGGCGACCAGCCCCGGGCCCGCACCCCAGGTCTGCATCCAGGCAATCAGGAAGGTGATGAAGACGATGTATCCTAGGCCGAACATAAAGTAAGTGACCAGTCCCGGGCCCATGGCAAGCACCGGTAAGTGCCCGGACTGGTCGCTGGAAGAGCTCGGCGGCTTGGGCGCCGCTTCCGCAGCCAGGGCAGATGGGACGAAGAACAGAAAGGTCCCAACACCCAGCATCAGCCAAACCAGGGGCCAGCCGGGATCGCCGAACCACTCGATGAACAGCGGCAGGCCCAGCCCGGTTATCACCATGCCCAGGCCCCCTCCGCCGAAGTAGACCGCGATGGCCAGCGCGTTCTTGGCTTTGTCTTCAGCGAACAGGCCTGATGCGATCACCCCACCTGCGATAAAGACCGGTGCACCACCAATGCCCGCCATCACGCGCCAGAAACTCAACCACCAGAAATCGTGAGTGATGGCAGAAAACGCCAGCGCCACTGCGGTCAGCGCCATGCCCCAAATAAACAAGAACCGCGGTCCAGTGCGCGCAACCAGACCCAGGGCCAGCAACGCCCCCAACAGGTACCCAATGGCGTTTGCTGTGTTGATCCATCCCGCCTGGGTATAGGTCCAGCCCAGATCGTCGCGCATCGCCGGCAGGATCAATCCATAGGCGAAGCGGGCGAACCCGTTCGAAACGGTCGGTCCAATGGCCAGACCGATGACGATCCACCAAAGCCTGGAACTCTCGGTCATCGTTTAGGCGTGTGTAGACCGGGTCGATAGACCCGGCTCGAAGCTGAAACGCGCGTGCTGGGCGGGCAATTGTGGGCGGCCTAAGATGAAATCTGCGGCCCTGGCGGCGATCATCTGGGTCGGTGCGTTCAGATTGGCACTGGTGATCCTGGGCATGACCGAGGCATCGACCACGCGCAGCCCCTCGATCCCTTGGACCTTGAGCTCACCGTCAACGACAGCCATCGCGTCCGTGCCCATCCGGCAGGTCGAGCACGGATGATAGTCGGTCTCGGTCATTGTCCGGATCGCCGCCAGGATGTCGGCATCGGTCTCAGCCCCTGCCGTTGCTGTTGTTTCTGCCCCGCGATAGCTGTCGAAGGCAGGTTGGGCGATCAGTTCCCGCATCTTGCGCACGCCTTCCACCAGTTCCCGCCGGTCATGCTCGGTGTCGAAGAAATTCAGGTCGATCGATGGCTTTTCCATTGGATCTGCTGACCGCAATCGAACCTCACCCCGGCTGGTGGGCCGAAGCTGATCGATCTGCAAGGTGAAAGCCTGGTTCAGCTTAATGTCATTTCCAGCATATTCGACGCCGAACGGGCCAAAATGATACTGGATGTTTGGATACGGCACGCCGGTGTTGCCGCGGATCAAGCCACCGGCTTCCCAGATATTAGAAGCCGCGATCCCTTTGCGATCCGCCATCCAGCGCACCCCGACGGCCAGCTTGTTCCAAGGCTTCTGTACCCAGTCAATCGCAACGGGTTGCTTACAATTCCATGTCAATGCGACCGCCGGGTGATCCTGCAGGTTCTGCCCAACCCCAGGCAGGTCCACGACGATATCAATTCCATGGTCGCGCAGATGATCTGCTGGCCCGATCCCTGAAAGCATCAGCATCTGCGGCGAGTTTATAGACCCGCCGGACAAGATCACTTCTTTTGCTGCGATGGCCTGGCGCGCGGTCCCTTCGCTTGTGAAGTCGACGCCAGCCGCCCGGTTTCCTCGGACAATGATCCGTCGGACATGCGCACCGGTTTCTAGATGCACCTTCGATCGTTTGAGCGCGGGCCGAAGATGCGCCACCGCTGCGCTGCACCGGCGACCGTCCTTTTTGGTAGCATCCAGCCGCGCCAATCCTTCGGGCTTATACCCGTTCAGATCATCCGATTGGCCCTGTCCGGATTCCGACCCAGCGTCAACAAACGCGTCGAACAAAGGGTTGGGATAGCTCCCTTTGGTCACACCAAGCGGGCCATCCCCGCCGCGCCATTCATCGGCACCGCGGTCACTTGCTTCCCCGGATTTGAAATAAGGCAGGCACTGGGCGTAATCCCATTGCTCCAAGCCGAACTCATCGCGCCAATTGTCGAAGTCCAGCGGATGCCCGCGCATATAAACCATCGAGTTGATTGACGAAGAACCGCCAACAACCTTGCCCCGTGGAATCGGAATATTCCGGTCGGCAATTTCCGGCCGCGCCTCGGATTCGTAATTCCAGTTGATCTTAGGGTCCCGGAAAACGCTGTAGACGCCGGCCGGAATGTGGATCAGCAAGTTCCGGTCCGGAGGGCCCGCTTCCAGAACCAAAACAGAATTCGTCCCGCCTTCGCTCAATCTATTGGCTAGAACGCACCCGGCAGAGCCTGCTCCGATGATGATATAGTCAACTTCGATGGTCATCCGGCCCTCTGCCCAGTGGGACAGTTCCGATTTCACGGCGGATTGCTGGGTTTTGCAAGCTCGACATTTCCGTTCGCTGGACCACCTTTATGAGATGCGAAGGTCAGGACGTGTCAGATATCATGATGCTTAGACGCCAATTCTTGTCATACGTTTCGGCTGCTGCCTTGCTGCCGCGTGCCGGTCATGCCGCCGGAAAAGGCGCGTTTGACTTCACGTTTCCCGATATCGATAGCGGCGTAGTTGATCTAGCCGCCTGGGCTGGGCGTCCGTTCATGGTCGTCAATACGGCCTCCAAATGCGGATTTACGTATCAGTATGACGGTCTGCAGGTGCTTTATGATCGTTTTCGCGGCGATGGCTTTGTGATTTTGAACGTTCCTTCAGACGACTTCGGCGGACAGGAGCTGAACAGCGAGGCCGAGGTAAAGGAATTCTGCGAGGTGAACTTTTCGCTGGATATGCCGATGACCGCGATCACGAAGGTCAAAGGCAAGAACCGCCACCGGTTTTATGACTGGGCACAGCGTACCGCCGGGGCCTCGGGCACGCCGCGCTGGAATTTCCACAAGATCCTGATTGGTCATGACGGCCAAATTCTGGATGGGTCCCCCAGCCAGGTAGTGCCAGAGCATCCGAGAATTATCAGGGCCGTCGAGGCCGCTTTGATCGCGGCTGGCCCTGCCACTGGCTAGCTATCGCTTCAGTTCCAGGAAATCATATTTTGATTCAAAGATTGGCGCTGGAAACCCCACGCGCAGGCGGTCCGCTGTGATAGCTTCCAGAATCGCGGGCTCGTCCCGATTCCGTCGGGTGAATAGATTGGCCAGAGCGTCCCAGATGTCCGTTGAGAGCCGCTGAGCTTTTCGAAATATAGCCCCTGCTCGTTGACCGTAATCCGACACTTGAACCAGCCTTAGATTGTCAACGGAACCAGGCCGCCCAACTTTACTGAACGGATTTTCCAGTCGCCCTGCAACGCCTCACCATCGATGGGTTGAAACGGCGTCAACAGCGCATCTACCTTGGCAATGTCCGCTGCCGACCCACCGGCCCGCGCCTCCGCCAAAGATTCGGTCAGGTTGGACGGGGCACTATCCAACCGATCGCGGTCAAAGGCACTCGCAGCATCGCGCCATTCCTGGGCGCTTGCCTGCCCGAAAAACACCATCGCGATGAATAAGATAAAGAAACGGATCATCCCGGTACCCCCCATTGTGATCCGGAGGCGATGGTCGCATGACTTCAACAGATTGGGAACGCGGCAAGATCACATCATCTGTGTAGAGTTTTTGTGCGGTGAAGAGGTAAAGAGACCAGCCTCCTGACGTGACGATGACGACAGTTTGGCTGAAGAGATTCACCTCGTGCCGAGGCCGTGGTAATCTGATGGCGTTTCGAACAGCCATCAAGGTGAGACCATGGTTTTAGAGGAAAATGTCTCTGCTCATTACACAACTGGTGGGCTGACGGACCGGGTTAGGGGAGCTTTAAAGGAATTGGGAGTCGATCCTGACGCAGCAACAGCCGAGGATCTGAAGGCCTGCGATGAGTTTCATACCGGCGGTGTCCAATCCTCAGATGCGCTGCTCGAATTTTTAACGATCACGCCAGAAACACGCGTATTGGACATTGGTTGCGGCATTGGCGGGCCCGCGCGTCTGCTGGCCAGTAGATATGGGTGCCGCTCGACTGGCGTGGATCTGACCCAGGAATTCGTCGATACCGCGAAAGACCTGTCCGCTATGGTTGGGCTGTCGGATCAGACAAGCTTTCTGCAAGGCAGCGGCTTGGACCTGCCGGTGGAGGATAGCTCTGCGCACCTTGCATTGCTTCTGCACGTCGGTATGAACATCGAGGATAAGGCTGGACTTTTTGCCGAGGCACATCGCGCCTTATCGCCGGGCGGAATTTTCGCTGTTTTTGATGTGATGCGCGGCGCTGATGACAGCACGGGTCTGGTCTTTCCGCTGCCATGGTCTTCTGTGGCAAAGACGTCTTTTGTGGTCCCGCCAGGCGCCTACAAGGATGCAGCGACTGCGACCGGCTTCACGTTGATCCATGAACGCGACCGCGCAGAATTCGCCAAAGATTTCTTCGCCGAGGTTTTTGAAAGCGTCGCCCGGGATGGACCGCCGAAACTGGGCATCCATCTGATGATGGGAGACACAGCAGGTGCAAAAATCCAAAACTACGTGAAGAACCTGGATGCTGGCCGGATCACGCCGGTTGAATTGATCTTTAGGAAAAACGCATGATCAACATCTCGCACATCACCTTCCATACTCTCCCGGTCACTGATCAGGACCGTGCACTAGCATTCTGGCGCGACGTGATGGGTTTCGAAGTATCGGCCGATGCCGAGTACATGCCCGGTCAGCGCTGGATCATGCTGCGCCCGTGGGATGCTCGGACCAACATCCACTTAGATCAGGTGGACGAGATGCCCGAGCGCGATAAACCAGCAATCCCTTTTGTCTGTCCGGATGTCGATGAAGCGGTGACGCACTTGAAATCCAAAGACGTCGAGATCGTGCAGGACCCTGCGCCCGCGCCCTGGGACGCGGATACAGTCTTTGCGATGTTCAACGACAGCGAAGGGAACCTGGTCCTGTTATCGTCGAAATAGCACTAACCGATCGAAGGCGTGCGGATGGCCCGACAAACGCAAGGCGATGGCAGCCTGCCATCGCTGGATCATTTTCGCGAGATGTTGGTTGGCAGCCCTGGCCCGAGCCGCCGATCTGGCGAGCTAGTTCGAAAAGGTATCCTGGCTCGGCACTGCGCCTGTGTTTATTCCAGCATCGATCGATTTCATCGCCGAATTCAACGAACTGGTTAGATCTCCGATTCCGTTGGTGTAAATCGAATAAATCACTGTGATGCCAACCAGCAGCACGCCGGCCGCCAGGGCGACCCAGTCGATAGTTACAGCACCGGAGGTGTCATTGAGGAACTTCTTTGGCATTAACCCACCCGCAATCTTTTGAGACAGAGTTTTACGCTCGCTTCAGCACTCTAATTTAAGTCACTTTGTGGTGATTTTATGGTCAAGGCATTTGCATTATGCGAATAAGTCCCGGTAAAATAAGGATTTTTCGGATTGCCTCCAAATAAATTCGAACCCTAAACTATATCGGCGCACATGCTTTGCGCATCCAATCAACGACATCTATGTCCAAACCGGGCGCCAACAGATCCACAACCTTGGCGTGATAATCGTTCAGCCAGTTTCTTTCTGCCGTGTCTAAAAGGTCAACATCGATCAGTCGTCGATCGATTGGGCACCAGGTTATTGTCTCGAATCCCAGCATCTTCCGCGCGCCACCCGTTGGTGTGTCGGCAGGCGAAACGATAACCAAATTCTCGATCCGTATGCCATGAGACCCCGGTACGTAATAACCTGGCTCGTTTGAGACGATCATGCCCGGAAGGAACTCCTCGGCACCCCGGCGCGACAGGCTCTGCGGTCCTTCATGTACGTTCAAGCACGCACCAACCCCATGACCTGTGCCATGATCATAATCAAGCCCCGCCCGCCAAAGGGCCTGACGCGCCAAGGGATCCAGATCACGGCCCGTCAGGCCAACGGGCCAACGGGCAAGGCTGATCGCGATCATCCCTCTCAGGACCAATGTAAAGTCGCGAATATACTCGGGCTTGGTCGGCCCTGTCGCCATAGTCCGGGTGATATCGGTGGTTCCATCCGGATACTGTCCGCCACTGTCGACCAGAAGCAACTCCCCCGGGATCAGTGCGCGATTGGTTTCATTATTCACCCGGTAGTGGATAATCGCACCGTGCTCACCGGCGCCTGCAATTGTATCGAAAGAGATATCGTAAAGATCGCTTTGATCTGCACGGATGTCTTCCAATTTTTGGACAATGTCGATTTCCGTAAGGGCCTGGTCCGCCGCCAGCGCGGTGTCCAGCCAGTGAAGGAACTGCACCATGGCCCGGCCATCGCGGATATGGGCATCCCGCATACCTTGCAGTTCGGCGTCGTTCTTGACGGCTTTCGGCAGGATGCAGGGATCGCGGCCCCAGACTATTTCTCGGCCCTTCGCTTCGAATTGCTCGGCGAACCACAACGGGCAGGACCCCTTGTCCAAAAGAACCTTACCGGTCAATCCCTCCAAGACATCCGCCAAGGCGCCCGGTGTGTGAACTGTGACATCGTTGCCGAGATGCGCGCGAACATCGCCGTCCATTTTGTCCGGCTCCATAATCAAGTCCACTCGGCCATCGCCATGGGCGATAGCAAAGCCCTGGGCGACGGGTGAATGCGCCACATCAGAGCCGCGGACATTCAGCAGCCAGGCGATACTGTCCGGCAGGCTGAGTACCGCCGAATTAGCGCCTGATTTCGCAATCTCTTCGCCAACCGATTTGCGTTTATCCGCCGAAGATCGTCCGCTGATTTCCGCCGGATGAACCCGAACGGCCCCGGCGGGTTTTGGCGGTTGATCTTCCCAAACCGCATCGATCGGATTGCCAGGCAAAGCCACCATTTGGGCGCCGGCCTCTTCCACAACCATGCGCAGCCGGTCGATCTCCGCCTTTCCGTGAAGCCAGGGATCATAAGCCAACTTCTGGCCGTCCTGCAGCACGTCGGCCAACCAATCAGCCATCGATGTGACATGCATCGCTACGACTTCAAATAAGCCATCAAAAACTTGATGCGATGCCTGCAACGTATATCGCCCATCAACGACCAAAGCCGCCCGATCGGACAGAACAACGGCGTTCCCCGCAGACCCGGTGAAGCCCGAGACCCAGGCCAGACGTTCATCATGGGGCGCTACATATTCACCCTGGTGGGCGTCAGCCCGCGGTACCAGAAACCCGTCCACCCCATGGGCAGCCAGTTCAGCGCGTAGGGCTGCGACGCGATCCGGCGTCGCCGCCTTGTTTGCGTTAAGTTCGAATGTCTGGAACATTGGCACCTAGAATTCGGTTATGTCTTGCGCCAAGCCTGACGCGACGGGATTCGTGTTTCAAGCACTTAAACAATCTGTAAGCAGGTTTGAATATAGGCGCCTTGAACCTCAGCCCGCGAACATGTAACTGCGCCCAAGACACAAAATGAGAAGTATGCACGCAATGAAGCCACTCCTTTCTTTGGCCGTTGTATTTGGCCTTACCCATTCGCTGGCGCTGACCGAACAACCGGATGCCGCCCATGGGTACTGGTTGACCCAGAACGGCAAGGCAATCATTCACATGGTTCCCTGCGGGGCGCAGACATGTGGGCAGATGGTGTGGACGGCGTCTCCGCGGGACGAAGCCGGAAAACTGAAGCTGGACGTCAAGAACAACGACGACGCCCTAAGGGCACGCCCTGTCTGTGGATTGCAACTGGTCGGCGGTATGAAGCTGAAGGACGCCGGAAGCTGGCAGGACGGTTGGATTTACAATCCACGGGATGGCGAGACATATTCTGCCGAAATCAGCGCGGTTTCTGCTGATGAGCTGAAAGTTCGCGGATTTCTCGGCATCAAGCTGCTGGGAAAAAGTCAGATCTGGACTCGCGTCACAGATGACCGGGGTGGCTGCTAGACAGGCAGCCTGAAAGACCGAAATGACCTCAGGCGTCCGGTGGCCAGGCCAGCCAAGCCCCTGCGAACTGCGCCAGTTCATCAGGCTCGAAGCCGATCAAAAGGCTGACCCGATTTCCGCTACTGTCTGTGGCATAGACCCTTTCGGCAAGCCGACCGCGCCGGAACCCTACCCCGCGGGCTTCACCTGTGAACGGTTGAGACGCGTTTGCGAACGTCAACGTCACGGCCTCATCTACACCGCGCACAATCTTACCGACAATGCCGGACACATCCCGCAGCAGGATCACTCCGTCTGGCGTCTCCTCGGCGACCAGAAACCCATCCAGGCCCAATGATCGGGCACGGATGCGGGCAGAGATACCAGTGGCATAGGCAACTTCTTCACGCGGGACCATCAGTATGGACCCCAGCGCAATCACCTGGCAGCCGCAGCCCGGTTCGGATTCTGCAATGCAGGTACTCAGGGCGCGGCTGGCCAGTTCAGCGGCCGAGCCTGGGCCAGATTCCGTCAATGCGATTGGGCAGAAGGATGCTGGCGTTCCACGTACCAGAACACGACCCGGTGGATTCGCCAGGAAACCTCTACCTTCGGTTGATCCTGCCAGCCAAGGCAGTGCGTTCGCATCGATCAACCGCGCACCCTGACGTGCCGCCAGCGCGTTCGGGTTCAACCGCTCTAGCCTTTGTTTGATCTTGGCGATATCCGACCGATCCTCAGCAATGATTTCAGGTGGCTGCGGCATGATAAGAATCTGTTGGAGATCAACGCTTTCCGAGATCTTTTGGCGCTGCGACCCCGCGCTGTTCGGCGCGCCCACACAAGACCCAAGCACCAGGGTTAAAAGTACCCCGACGATGCCTTGAAGATAGCCGTTACGCATCGATTCTCCTGCTAATTGGCCTTACACTTCGAAGTGGAAAATATTCGTAAGATTGATTGAAGTTTTTGTATTTAAACCCTTAGCACATGGGAAACAAAGTGTTATCGTTCAATCGAACGGGTTTGGACAGGGGTTTGACTTTGAAGGACGGAGAGAGTGACGAAGTCGTCATTTCCGGACGGGTTAAGTGGTACGATGCGGTTAAGGGTTATGGCTTTGTTGTACCAGATACCGGCGGTTCTGACGTTATGGTTCATGCATCTTGTGTGCGCGCGTTTGGTAAGGTTGCGCTGACCGAAGGTGCCGAAATCAGTCTTGCCGCAACGCGTGGTCCTCGCGGCTTGCAAGCGGCAAGGATTTTGGATGTCGACGAACCAGAAGTTGCAATGGCAGCGCCTGGTTTTGCGGAAGACGCCCGGCCGACGGAATTCCTTGGGGAAGAAGTCGATGCCGGTCCATTGCAGCCTGCGCGGGTAAAGTGGTTCGATAAACAAAAAGGGTTCGGGTTCGTTAACATCTTCGGCAATCCCGAAGATGTTTTCGTGCACATGGAGACTGTTCGGAGGTGTGGCTTCCAGGACCTCTCCAGTGGCGAGGGTATGGCCGTGCGAACGTTTCGTGGTCCGCGCGGCCTGATGGTCGCCGAGCTTCGGCTTTGGGAAACCGCCGGTTAATGCACCCACCTGGCTTGTCGGGTCTCTACCTGTAGACACGCGAGTACTTGGCTCCCTCAAGCGAGGCGCCGACCAGGAAACCGTCCTGGCCGAATACGACGCCTATGACTGGTTGCTGCAAGAGCGTCGAGTTAAATCCGGCGTTCAATCCAGCATCGGGAAATGTCACTTCGGCATCAGCGCCTACTTCCCAACCATCGGCGCGTTTGAAGTTTTCAACCGCATTGTCCGTCATGAAGAACAAGACATGCGATGTAGTCTGAACGCCTAGCTGGAAGCCGACCGAAGCGGCGGCGACCGAATAATACCCCGCAGATGGCGCCTGGTACCCGCTTTGCGGATCGTTCATCAGCAGTGAGCCTTCACCATAGGCGCCACCAAAGACGAAACCACCCTTCAGCACCGACGGCATCACCAGCATGCCTTTGGCGTTGCTGGAAAGTTGCCGCGTGTTCGGCAGTTTCGAATACATTTTGCCCAGGGCCAGATTAACCCTAGCATCAATCACATCTGCATCTTCGGCATATGCGGGAAGGCTGGGAACCATTGGTACCGCAACCAGACCGCCCATCAAATGGCGTCGTGTCAGCATCTTGGCCTCATTTCTGCTCGTGCCCGCGGTTTATCCGCTTTGGGCTTGTCATAGTCCTTGTATACTATGTCAAAGCCGCCAGAGAAAGGTGATCAACGATGCGCGAGCTGGAAATTGATGCATCTGTTAACGTATTGGGCGAAGCCCTGCATCCCTGCTCTATGGATCCCAAGACTGGATTCTTTCGCAATGGACATTGCGATACGTGCGATCAGGACAAAGGCAGCCACACGGTCTGCGCCGTCATGACGGCCGAGTTTCTCGAATTTTCCAAGGCCGCGTGTAATGACCTATCGACCCCAAGGCCAGAATACGCATTTGCTGGGCTGAAGCCCGGAGACCAATGGTGCCTTTGCGCTGCGCGGTTTCTCGAAGCTTATGCCGCCGGTAAAGCACCGCGTGTCAGTCTGATTGCCACCCACCAGCGGGCTCTGGAGATTGTGCCGATCGAAGCGCTTCGCGAATATGCGCTGGAGCGGAACTGACACCGAATGAAGCCTAGTCTGAAAGCTTGCCGACAGGGTAGTTGTTTGCGATAAGGGTAACAGCCTCCCAATTGATTGGAATCCACCAGTGGCAATTCTTGTTCGGCGATGCCAATCACTCGCTGTATGTGATGTGGGGCGTTCTCGGGCAATTGCCTCTGGCTCATAAAC
>JBCCHJ010000018.1:0-80977 GCA_039028795.1 Pseudomonadota bacterium | reverse complement strand
CCACACTCGTCCCTGGGCAGCCTCACGCCCAATGAGTTCGCAACCAAAATGACACTGGAAAACGAGGCCGCATGAGGCCAGAAATCAACCGACGGATTCTACCTCAATCTGGAGGGAAGTCGGGTCTCAGGACATCAGCATCAAAGGAAATTTTTGTTTTTCTTGATGACCTTCATGTGATCGACAGAGCAATTCAGTCACAAGTCCTGGACATCCTTTATGCCATCACTCGCGGTAATCAGGTTTTTTTGAAGATAAGTGCGATTGAAAATCTAACTCGAACTTTCGATCCGACTGAACGAGTGAGAATGGAACTACCGCTTGATGCCCAGGCACCGGGCGAAAGTTGACTCAACCACATGCCGGACTTTACTGCTCCCTACAACGGTTCAACCAAAGTCCCGCACCGAGCCGGTTTTCGCCCGATGGATGTCGCACGCTTCACAACGCAACGCGTCGGAACATATCGAAACAGAGGAACACTCGTCACGCTTGGGCAACTGCCCCGAGAATTAGAAGTGCCCATCTTCAAGTACATCAGCGGCTTCTACAATGGGCGTCGACGATACTCAGTATCGGGCTGGAACAGTCCGGTCGTCTTCGAACGGAAAGTGGTCTGAACGAACAGTGGCTGCTCCAAGTCTGGATAATTAACATTATAAAGCTGATGGCTCGAGAGTAAACCCGCACGCCGCGCATTGGTTGCTAAAGTCCTGAAACAAAACGATCCCTAATTTTAGTCAGCCGGGTTGACAGTTGATCGGCTTTCAATTCGGATCAACCTGCGCCAAGCAAAGAGTCGATTACGCCAGGCGGAGCACCTCTTGGTTAGGGCATCCTGGAATGGCGGAACATACCAAACCCATAGACTTGGCGGCGTTTCTTGAGGAGCGCGAAGAGTTTGTTTCGCTGGCCCGCTCGGTGGTGGGTCATTTCGATGTCGCAGAGGATCTTGTCCAAGAAAGCTGGCTCAGATGGCACGCCAGCGATTATCCATCAGATCAAGCAAAGCCAATTTTTGTGCGCATCATCAAGAATTTGGCGGCGGACTGGCATCGAAGGCGCTCGGTCGAGACGAAGAACTACAACGCGCATGCACTGCTGCGCGGCGAAACACCGGACACAGAACGGATAGTTATCGCACGGGACCAGGTCCGCCGCATTGCGGCGGCATTAAGCGAGTCGCCAAAGCCGACGGTCCTCGCCTTCAAGATGAGCCGCATAGACGGGCTGACTTACGAGGAAATCGGCCGACGCCTTGGAATATCGAAAGCCAGCGCATATCGAATGGTTGCCCAGGCCTTGGTACGAATTGTTATGCATCTCGAGAAGTAATTTCAGAAACAATACCGCGCCGAGTTCGTTTTCTGGTAGAAGCCAATCGTCTCAAAGCGCAGGACAGGATGAATACCGACCAGCAAACCAAGCTTCTGGAAGAGGCCGCACTGATCTTCGTGCAACTGCGAGAGGCCCCGGACGATCCAGAACTGATTGCTGAACGGGACATTTTCCTGGCGAAAGGGCCGGATGCCCGTGCTGCGTTTGAGAAAATTGAGGATGGATGGAAAGTCTCGGGCGGTCGCACTCGGTCACGCACGCCGACGATCCTCTCCCTAGTGTTACTGGCCGCGTTGAGTTGGTATTTCGGGGCGAAGCCTGTGCAGGATTACATAGTTGCCGACGCATCCAGTGGGTCCCAGATCCTTGAGACTACGTTAGACTCTGGCGACTTGGCGATCCTCGGTGCGGATTCTGCGCTGGTGGACGAAACCAATGATGGAATACGGTCTGTAAGATTGCTGCGCGGGGCGGCCGTCTTCGATGTGACCTCGGACACCCGACCTTTCATTGTGACCTTGGGCGATGCTGAGGTGCGCGTTCGCGGCACTGTTTTTGAAACTGCCTACCTGTCAGATGTCCTGGCGGTGTCCGTTGCGGACGGCACAGTTGATGTCTCCATCAATGGCAAATTGTGGGTCCTGACGGCGGGTGACCGGCTGGAATGGACGGCCTCTGATGGCGCGGTGATCCGTTCCGTCCCGCTGACCGATGTGGCCTCTTGGCAATCGGACGAGTTGGTCGTCGCTGATGCGCCTTTGGTACACGTGGTCGAGGTAATCGACCGGCGTCTTGGAGGGGATGTGGTGATCCTGGGGTCTGATCTGGCGCGAACGCGGGTGTCTGGGCGGTTTGATCTTCGTGATCCGCAATCAGCGCTGAGGGTCCTCGCAGCCACCATCGGAGCTGATTACTACTCAGGCGCACCGCTCGTTTCAGTCCTGGTGCGGACGGAATAGGCCGGATTGCAGGATTTTTTCTGAAACATATCCCGATCGAGCGCGTTGGTAGAGGGAACCAGCAGAATTCCGATTTGGGGGAAAGATGATCCGTTCGAGTTTGAAGAAAGCCGTGTGCATTGCGGCGGTGTTTGCTTTGGCCCCATCCTGGGCTCTGTCGCAGAACGCAGTGCAGATCGATGTGCGTGCGCAACCGCTGGCTGAGGCGATCGCTGAACTCGGCCGCGAAACCGGGTTGCAAGTCGGCATTGCCAGCGCTCTGAGCGAAGGTAAACAGAGTACGACAGTCCGCGGTTTGATGACCGCACGCCAGGCGCTGGACCAGATGCTGCAGGGCACGGGACTGCAAGCAACGTCCCTTGGTACCGACGGTGCGACAGTCACCCAAGCCGTTGCGAGCCAACAATCGTTGAATGACGATGACCTGATTGGCGAGGACATCATCGTCTCAGGCGAGTTGATCCAAAGGACCAAACAGGACAGCCAGACTTCCGTTGCGGTAATTCGTGGGGAAGACCTGGAACAACGATCAGACCCGGACCTCTTCACCGTGCTGGAACGCACGCCAGGCATTATTGCAGATGGTGGTGGCGGTGGAGTTTCAATTCGTGGCATTACCGAAGGGGGCTTTGGGGCCGGTGTGAACAGCGGCAACCTGGTCTCGGTACAGGTCGATGGCGCGACGGTGTCGAATTTCACCGGTTTCGGCACGCTAAGTGGACCTTTTTCAGTTTGGGATCTTGAACAGATCGAAGTGTTACGTGGCCCGCAATCGACGCAGACCGGGCGCAACGCCCTGGCTGGCGCTATCCGGGTTCGCTCGAAAGATCCGATCGACGATTTCGAGTTCAAACTGCGGGGCGAGTTGGGCAACCTGGAAACGCTTGGCGGCGCGTTTGCTGCGAATATTCCTTTTGAAGATACTGGGCTGGCCTTGCGGATTTCGGGAGATGTGCGCAAAAGCGACGGCTTCATTACGAACATCACAACCAATGACGACGAAGCTGGTGCGACCGAGGCAGCAACCTTTCGCGCTGGCCTAAGTTTCCGCCCGAATGACGATTTCGAAGCAATCCTCAAGTACACATAAAGCTATGAACAAACCGGAGAGCGGAGCGTATTGGAAACGACGCCAGGCGTCAGAACAAGTCAGACAGATGCCGTTGCATTCGACCGCTCATTCGTTAACAGCCTCAATTTGCGAATGAGTTATGACTTCAGTGAAGAAATTTCCTTGCAGTCAGAAACAACCTATTTCGTGAACGACTTTCTTGAACGCGCTGACTCTGATCAGACCAACGTCCCAGGCGGATTCTCCGAACGGCTTAGAAACTTCGATAGCATCGAGCAGGAATTAAGATTGAACTATGATGGCGATCGCCTGCGCGGAACAGCCGGACTGTTCTTTACGCGGTTCGAGCTCGATTCACGAACCAATGGGCTTGTTGGTGCGTTCGGCTTCAATACTCTAAACATCGATACGGTGACGAACTATGCCGCATTTGGAGAGGTTGAATTCGATGTGCTGGAAGATCTGACCCTGATCGCGGGCCTTCGTTATGACAGGGAAGAGCTGGACCTGTTCAGCAGCTTTGTATCGCTCGCGGGGTTTCCACCCCCGGACCCCGGCACCAACATCAATGAAACCTACACCGCGATTCTACCGAAGGGCGGGATCGTCTATCGGTTCACCGAAGACCACAGCTTGGGCTTTACTGCGCAAAAAGGTTATCGCGCGGGCGGAGCGCTGCGCCGGGGGATTACGGGTGATATCGTTCCATTTGATCCGGAAACGTCCTGGACGTTCGAATTGGCGGGCCGATCGCAGTGGCTGGATGGTGCGTTAACCGCGAATGCC
This sequence comes from Pseudomonadota bacterium, assembly GCA_039028795.1. GTDB lineage: Bacteria > Pseudomonadota > Alphaproteobacteria > Rhodobacterales > Rhodobacteraceae > Thermohalobaculum. The sequence goes on along the minus strand of JBCCHJ010000018.1, from coordinate 76,822 downwards.
AATGCCTACTACACGATCTGGCGTGACATGCAGGTCAATGTTCCTGGCGTACCAATCCCTGGATCTCCGTTGCCACCATTTGCGTTCATCATAATCGACCGGTCGACGGCCAATTCGGGTCGGTCACGGTTGTTCGGTGGTGAGATAGAGCTGATTTACGAACCGACGGATAATATCGAGCTGTTCGCATCAGGCGCCTATAACAATACCAGGCTGATTGACTTTACCTCTGGCGGCACCGTCTTCGATGGAAATGAATTTCCGGATGCCCCGAAATTCACCGCGGCCTTCGGCGGAACGTACGCCTTTGACGAAGGCTGGTTCATATCCGCCGATGCCAGCTACACGTCCAGCGCGTTTACGGATGTCGGAAATACGCCTGCCCTGAAATCTGATGCACGTTTCCTGGTCAATGCGCGCGCAGGCTATCGGGATGAAAACTTCGAGGTATTCGCCTATACGCGCAATTTGTTTGATGAAGAGTACGCGATCAGCTTAGTCGCTAATCCAGTCCCTGGCGCGCCAGGCGCAACAGTGTCCCGGGTCGGCGAGCCACTGACTTTCGGGGTTGTCGGTCAGGTTAACTTCTAGTCTCAAACGCACAATTCCGCTGATAGGTATGAAATCGATGCGCGTTGAATCGCTGAGGTCATCAAAGTCTGAGGAGTTTTTCGCCCAAGCCAACATCCCAATGATTCGGCTATGAAGATGACCCACCCGCGACTTTGATCGGCGTTGATTGAGAAATGTTCGCCGACGCATCAGCCAGGTTTTGATCTACATGCGCAATCGAAGGCCGCTCGAGGTCCTCTAGGCGGCGTTCCAGATGCTCAATGCGTGCACGCATATGCGACACCTTGGCGAGCGTTTCTTCGGACGCCAGGGCCAGTTGAATGCGTCGCACAAGAGACCGCCCAGCACCGCCCAATCTACCCAACATTGCACCAACATATTGCTTAACGGCGTCGAGCTGCTCTTTGATCAAGTCTTGGGTCGAGATCGGGGCTGCGGCCAGAACCCAGCCCAGGACGGTCAGGGCCGCGATCCATATGACAAATGCCGCCGCCTCACCCAGCACCGCCAAAACAATGCCCGGGATCCAGACCGCACAGCGCGCGGGAACAATGCGCCGTAGCTGGACTTGTTCCTGGCTCAGTGTCCGTCGGCGCTTGGGATTCGTGAAAGCAAGGTGGGTCAATCCCACCATTGAAATTGCGATCGCAGCGATGGAGATCCAAAACGTCATTCAGCCGGTTCCAGCACGGCGACAGGGCGGGACGGACTGTGGAAGTAACCGGCCACGATAGGCCAGAACCATAACACAACGCCGCCCGCCACGACCGAAAGGTCAATAACTGGAATCGCAGTATGACCTGTCGCCAATGCCTCGGCCCAACTGATGCCGCCCGCCAGCAATCGCAAAAGCGGCAGCAAAATCAGCGTAGCGCCAAGAACCTTGCGCAAACGTTGGGCGGTCTTGTCGATGTCCTGGCGTTGCATCCCATAGGCCAGCAACACGAAGGATGCCGCGACGAAGGCTGCGGGTGTCCACCAAAGGCTGGTGCCAAAAGGCAGGCTCAGGAAATGGCCATATGCCGAGGCGACCATGGCAATAGGAAAGCCATATATGATCGTGACCATAAAGCGCCGAAAGATCTGCCAGCCCGGTCTGTCGGCACGCCGACGCAACCACATGCGTGTGCCGCTAAGGATCACAAAGCACATTGCTGATCCCAGCGCGACCCAAATCAGTTTGGACGTGGCCCCGGCAAAATTGCCGAAGTGCAACGGCCCCATCAAACCGACCGCAGTGTTCGACGCAGACGGAACGGTCCCCAAAAATGGCTTGATCCCCTCGAATGCACGGGTCGGGCCGTCATAAAGAAGACTGTTGCCCATCAGATTGCCATTGGCTGCCGCATGCTGGGTCAGCACGGCGGCATCTGCCTGCCCGTAATTCGAGATCGTCAGGCCGCCTGGCAGTGTGCCGGCCCGGCTTACAGCGTCGTGTATGATGTAATCCAAGCTTGCCAAAGGTGCCGGCGTGGTATCTATCGCCGGCGGCAGGCCAATGACAGTCTCGATCATCAACTGCTGATCACCGCCGAAGGCCACCATTCCCACCAGCGGAATACCGAACGATCCCGCAAAGCTGAAGAACGCCCCTGTGAAGGCGACCAAGAAGGCGAAAAGCAAGCTCCAGGTGCCGGCAAGGACATGGCGGTCTCGGGCGGATACCAACCGGTCACCCGGTCTTTCCGGCACAAATAAATCGCGGATCGCGTGGCGATGGGTCAACAGGCCTGTGACGCCCGAGATCATCATCCAAAGTCCCAAAAGCCCCGTTGCCAGCAGGCCCCAGAACCCAGGCATATGCAGCCGGATATGAAGATCCAGCAAGAACCGTTCAAGCGCCGAACCAGGGTCGCGGCGGAAGACCTCGCTGGCGAAACCTTCCTTCTTGCTGATCAACCTGTCCGTGGCCGGATCGACAATCACGCGCACGCCCTTATCGGCCAACTGACCTGACGGGTCTTTCGTATGGGTGTGGTAGAAAATGCTGAGGTACCCGCGATTGGTTTCGCGGATTCTGATTTCGTCCAGGTAAGCTGGGTCAATGTCGCGTGCATAGATCCGCACGATGTTATCGATCGGGTGCTCAAGCGCGTGCCCATGCGGCACCACACCACGCGACCAAGATCCGATCTCATGGGCAAACACGACGATCGTGCCTGATAGCACGACCACGTAAAGCAACGCTGCAATGATTACACCAGACCAACCGTGCAGCGAGATCATGCGTTTCGTTTTGGACTGCCCAAGCGCGATCATGACAAGGTCCTAAACAAACGCCGATGTGACCAGCGCGGCTTGCATCACAGTTAATCCTAACATGATCAGCGTCGCACGGGGTAGATTATCGGCCAGGCAAGGATAAACGACCGTGATTGTCCAGATCAGTGGGAAGAGGACGATCGGAAAGGCCAGATGGTCAACCTTTGCCGGGCCTTCCGGCAGCCAAAACGGCATCGACGCCATCGTAACGATGGCGAGGATCAATGCCACAGGCCCCGCCAGAATCCATCGGGTCAATAGAGGTCTGGCTGAAATTGCATTTGCAATTATGGCTACCAGTTTCATGGCCTTCTCGTTTCAACTTCCGGTCAGCATAACGCGCCTATGACCGAGATTTTTTCTTTCAGATCATCTCTATACCCTGAAATCCATATAGCCCGCTAGATGCCGTGGCAAACCGCAGAAACAGCGTTTTTCTAGATTCTCGCCCGACTGAGGCGGCGCATTCTATGCATTGCCGATTTAACGTGATCGCGCGGGCATTTCATCGGCCCTGCTCATAGCCACTTTAAAATCCGATCTGTCCTATCACGCCAAAGGTTCTAGGCTCGCTGACTGTTGTGAACGTTGGCGACCTTTCTTCGAAAAACGTCACATTCGTGGCATTGTCGACGAAGGCTGTCACACTGAAGTTTTCATCCCGGTAACCAGCGCGGAAGTCTAGCACGAACCGCGGATCTGCGCGGAGCGCAGGATCGTTTTGCGGATCGGAAAAAGATCCGGAGGTGTAGGTCGCATCCGCTCCGACGAAAAACCCATCGTAGAAATCGTAAACGCCGCCAACAGATCCGGTAAACTTCGGCGCATTGCGAAATTCGTTGCCGGCGAAGGAAACACCATCAGACGTAAATTCCTGGAACTCTGTTTCCACATATCCAAGTGTTCCGTAAACATCCAAACCGTCAAATGGACGGGCTCTGACATCAATTTCGCCCCCCATCAGTGTAGAAGACCCAGCATTTACCGTGAACCGGTCGACGGTAATGTTTGTCGGACCTTGGATCACCACCTGTTGGTCGGTCCAATCGGTATAGAATAAATTGGCATTCACGGTCAGTTGTTCGTCAAACCACGTCGAGCGAAACGACACTTCAAAGTTGTTGGTGAATTCTGGGTCGAATTCAGTCTGCTGGTTTGTAGCAAGGTTAAAGTCTGCACCACCTGCACGGTAGCCACGCTGGTAGGTAAAACCGAGGCTGACATCATCAGTAAACTCATAGACCACGCCCGCTTTCGGCAGAAACGCATCAAACGTGGCAGAGATCGTCTCGGTCTGATCAACGGGCAGACTTAGCGCGAGAAGTGGTGAATTGGTCGTTGTCGTCGGGGTCGTGGTTCTATCCACCGTTTCGCGGTCGTATCGTCCGCCCACAATGAAGCGTAGACCGTCGACGACCTCGATGTCGACTTCGCCGAAGAAAGCAAAATTCGTTTCTTCAGAGCTCGACACGCCGCTGCCAAAGACAGCAGCATTCGGGGTAAGGAAAAGGATCGTTTGCAGTAGGTTTGCACCGGTCGGAAGCGTAGCGGTAGGATCTACAAGCAATTCGGCCGGAATCGTACCAGCGCCATTCACCGACTCTTCGATATTAGTGTAGAAACCACCAACGACCGCAGAGATCCAATCATTCTCGAAAGCCAATTTGACTTCCTGGGAAAAGGAATCTCCCGTGCTTTCCTCGAACGCAGTAGCCAGTGGCTCCGGACCATTGTCGAAGTCACTACTGAACAAGAACCTGCGATCTACGAAAGTTGTTTCGCTTTCGATCGAGAGATTTTCATTGAAATCAAAGGCGAGACGCAGGTTCGCGCTGAAATACTCGGCATCATCGCTGGTTTCTGCATCAGAGAAAACAACGCGTGATGGAAGCTGAGACGTCAAACTGGATTGAAAACCGTCAAATGCGTCGAAGTAGCTGATCTTCAGGATCGCCGAAAAATCATCCGTGGGATCGAACCGGATACCGCCACGCACGTTAAAGTTCTGGACTTTCGCGTCGTCGTCTCTGTCCAGCGGCGGGTTTTCAACGAAACCGTCGGTGCTGTTAAATTCGCCCGCAAAGCGCAGCGCTAAGGTGTTTTCTATGATCTCTTCGTTTGCCGCAAATGCACCTTGAAAAGTTCTTCCGCTGCCAGCGCCCAAACGTAGTTTAAACTCGGTGTCATATACTGGGTCTTTGGATTTGACGACGACGGCCCCTGCCAAAGCGTTTCGTCCGGTCTGCGTGGATTGCGGGCCACGCAAGAATTCAACCTGCTCAACATCCCATGTCGGCAGAAAAGTTGTGTTTGTTCGGCCGAAGTCGGTGATGCGCGCGCCGTCAATTGTCGTAGTGATCGCTGGTGCAGAGGCGCTGCCAACGCCGATGCCGCGTTCATCGACCCCGCGAATGACGAAGGCGGTGCCCCGGCCAGTGGTCGTGACGCCAGGCACCCGGTCGACAATATCGCGCAGGTCGACATCGTTTCTGCGTTCCAATTCTTCGCCCGTGACTACGGTAACGCTGGTTTGCGATTCCTGAATGGTCCGATCCAAAAGTTCACCACCGACGATGATTTCATCACCGACCAGTTCTTCATTTTCGGATTGGGCGAGAGCGATATACGGGCTCAAAAAGTTGGTCACTAGACCGATAAGCACGATCTTCTTGATAGTTTTTGCCAATTTTCTTCCCCCCGGCAGGCATCAGCATTAAAAACCGCTATACCTGTGGGCATTGGCTCGATGCACAACGATCTAATGCGGCAAATTTTGTCAATTAACGTGTGCGTGAAGAGTTTTCGGGATTGCTATTCCTAGCAAAACAAGTAGGGAGTGGTCCCACCAAGCAATGTGCTCGCTGCAGCCCGGTATCCCCAAATCGCAATGCTTTCTGTTCAGACAGAAACATCCATTTCCGGGAGGGTGCCGTGCCCAAAGACTCTGACGAGTTCTGTGATCATCGCGTTCCAAACGACAAAGAGATGCTGATGTCAGACGCTGGTCTGGACCAGCACGAACGCACGATCCTATGCGTAGCGCGGTACTTCTTCATAAGTTTTGCTGAACCGTTCACCCAAGCCTGGGCGCAAGGGATCACCGCGGCCGAGGATTTGCCCGTGGGCGGATCTGATGTGCAGCCCGTCGCATTGGTTTTGAATGTGGTTCACGCGATGCGGTCAAGCCGGATGTCCTGCTTTCAATTCAACTGCCCGGTATGTCCGGTTTGCAGCGAGATCCTCAGCGAGCAGGAACGTCAGTTGATGGGGACAATCACAGCTCTGCGCGAGGGTCGTTCAGGGACTGCCCACACGCATGCGATGCTGCTCTGCGAAGGCAATGACACGAACGAGTTTTTGCAGTCTGTCCAGAAGCTCGTCGAGATTTTGCCCAGGTTTGAACGTGTCGGCTGCCCAAGAACACTGCGGCCAATAGGCTTGCTGGATGCGCCGGTCAGTGATCACTTAAAACTGCGTCATGACTGGAAAAATTGAAAGCTTGTCCAGTAGTGAGAGACAACTGGTGGCAACCCCGGAAAGCCATCCTGAGCCAAGGCGTCCCATACCGGGTCAAAGCACAGTATCTTGTAAGTTAAACTGTTGTGAACACCGCTGTTTAGGGCGATTTTTGCGCGTTTTCGGCGCGTTAATTGTTGACTTTTGATCAAAAAGCCCGAGTTTCCCGGTCAGGTAATCCGGGATGGATTCTGCGCTCTCAATGTCAGGAAGGAAGAAAAGATGCTGAAGTCATTATTGAAGGGAACGACCTGCCTGCTGGCAACAGTTGTACTGGCAACTGCTGCACAAGCCGGCGACAAGGTTTACGGCCCGCAGCCTGTGACTCTGAAGGGGTACTCTGGGGACAAAACAAACTCGGTTTCCTACTCAGGACAGATTGCCCGCTATGCCCTGCATGACAGCCTGAAGAAGCTGGCTGGCAAAGGCAATGGCACGTATAGCGCAGACCTGGAAGCTCAGATGCTGGCGTACATGAACGGCAAAGATCCCGAACTGCCGATCATGGCCCCGGGCGGCAAGGACGGCTTCCCGGTCAAGCAGAGCAAAATGGGTGATCTGTCAGGCGGCGCAAACCTGATGGGCAAGTTCTACAATGGCGCAATGCCAGCTTGGCCAGGCAACATGACTGGTCAGGAAGTCATCCAGCACATGATCAAGCACGCAGCCATCGCAGATGGCGGCTTCGACGCAGCAAACGGCTATGACTGGTCGCAGCTGATTTCGAAATACACGCTGGGCGCTGTGTCCTACCATCAGGCCGTTGACAACTACCTCGACGAAAAGATGACTGCGGACGAAAAACCGAACGGCAAGCCCTACAAGGACGGCGCGCACTACACCGGAAAAGAGCATTCCTGGGATGAAGCATTTGGCTACTGGGGCGCTGCGGCACACTCCGCTACTCTGACGCCGGATCAGAACTATGCCATCGCCAAGCAAAAAGACCTGGCGGCTGCTGACGCCAACGGTGACGGTGTGGTTGACCTGAAGTCCGAATATGTCTTCGGCAACGCCTACTACGCGGTTGGCGCGGATCGCGGCGGCGTGACCAACTACACCAACACAATCATGGCTGCCTTCGTCGACGGTCGTAACCTGATTGCCTCGGCCAATGGTGAAAACCTGAGCGCCGAGCAACTGGCCAAGTTGCAAGGCTATGCCAAGGTGATCGGCGACGAGTGGGAGAAGGTCCTGGCCGAAGCTGCATTCAAATATGCAGGCGACGTCTACAATGACATCGCGAAGCTTGAAGCAGCTGAAGGCGACGATGCCAAAGCAGAAGTCTATCGCGCCTATGTCAAGCACTGGGGCGAGCTGAAGGGCTTTGCCATGGCACTGCAGACCGGCAAGAACAACCTCGGCGAAACGGCTGTGAAGCTGAACAAGCTGATCGGCTTTGGCCCGGTAACCATGGACAACACATATGTCACCGGCATCGATGCCGACGGCAACTTTGTCCGTGACCGCCGCCGCACCTGGTCTGATTACCAGTTGCACATGCTGAAAGTGCAAAAGCTTCTGATCAACGACATGGGTGTGAAAGCCCGCGCCAAGGACGCAACTGGCGACTTGGCGGGTCTGGCAGGCCAGTTGGAAAAAGACAGCACGGCCGAGACCGACTAATCAACTCTTCCGGGTGGCGGGTCTACCGCCACCCGGCTTCAGCCGCAATGCGTGAGCTCCGATGGAATTCGTCGATCACATCGCCTCGATCTTTTCGGATTTCACCAATCCCAAAAAACGCGTCTTTGTCGGCTACCTCTTCCTTTCTCTTTTGATCGCGTTACTGTGGCTGATCTTTATCAAGCGCATGGCGATCGGTGCGGCGGTCAGGAAGTTTTTTGATCGCGGTGTCTTCTTTTCGGACTCCTCGCAGGCCGACTACAAGATCTTCTTGATCAATCGGATTTTCTCGTTTTTTGTCTCGCCGCTGCTAATCACTCATATCGTGATCGCGACGGCGCTGTTTTTCTGGCTGCATGAAATCGAATGGCTGCGACGCGGGCATTTCAGTGATGCGCCGACATGGCTGGTGGTTGCGCTGTATTCCGTTTTTCTTTTTTCGATCGACGATTTCACGAAATATCTGGTGCATCGGTGGATGCACAAATGGCCTGTGTTGTGGGCAATCCACAAAACCCACCATTCCGCCACAACGCTGACGCCGATCACCGTCTATCGGGTGCATCCGTTGGAGGGCGTTCTTTACGCAATGCGCGGGGCGGTCGCGCAGGGAACGGCAATTGCGCTGTTCGTCTATCTCTTCGGTGACAAGGTGGATCTCTATACGATTGTTGGCGTCAATGTGCTGGTCTTCTTCTTCCATGTCACCGGATCGAACCTACGCCACTCGCACATCAACATTCGGTACTGGCCCTGGTTGGAACGGATCCTGATTTCTCCGGCCCAACATCAGTTGCACCATTCGGTCGCCGAGGAGCATTACGACAAGAATTTCGGTGTGGCGTTGGCAGTATGGGACTGGATCTTTGGCTCGCTGCATCTGTCCGAATCCGAAGAGGAACTGACCTTCGGACTGGATGCCAGCGAGCAATCGGATCATGCTGATCTGAAGTCGATCTATACGCAACCTTTCATCGAAATTTGGACGATCAGCCGGGACAGCATTAAGTCTTTTCTGTCGGCCGCACGAAAACTTGCCGGGCTGCGCTGGCAATAGAATTCGCACGCGAAATTCAGATGTCGTACGGTCAATTCAACTTTTGCCTGGGTTACGGGACGGTCCTTTGAAGGATCTGTTTTCATTTGAAGAATGAGCTGGAATCCGGTGTGAATAAATTGACAAAAATTATCGGCTTACTGTAACAGATTCAGTGCTGCCCGATCCAGCCACCCGCAGGAAGCAACGCCGGGTTAGTGAACAAGATCACGCATGTTGGAGGGGTGGTATGCAGCTGAAACTTTGGATGCCAGTAGCATTGGCAATTGGTTTCGCGGTTCCCGTATCGGCGCAAGACACTGAGGTCGCAAACCTGAGCGGTGAAGACATCATCGTCTATGGCGGCTCAAGGGATGAACGTGGCATTCTGCAGACACCGAATGCGGTCACGGTTTTCAATCTGGATGAACTTCAAAGACGCCAAGCATCTTCGTATGAAGAGCTGATCGGCGATATTCCGGGTCTGACCATCGATGGCGGCCCAAGGGCAATCGCGCAGGAAATCAACATCCGCGGATTTACTGATGACCAAGTAGTGCTGCGCTTGGACGGTGCCCGGCAAAACTTTAACCTGGCGCACCGTGGACGGTTCTTTACCGATCCGGAAATCCTGCAAAGCGTGGAGGTTCTGCGCGGCGGTTCGTCAACGCTTTTCGGCTCGGGCGCTTTGGGCGGCGTTGTAAGCCTTGAAACCAAGGATGCCTCTGACATATTGGACGAAGACGAGACGTGGGGAGGGCGGATTCGCCTTGGCTATGACAGCAATGGCGATCAGCTTCAAAGCGCGCTCACCCTGGCCGGCCAGGCAGGTGATTTTGATGTGCTTGGCTTTGTTTCCTACCGTCCGATGTTCAGTGATGTCGAAGATGGCGCCGGGCAGCCAATCGTGAACTCTGAAATCGACACTCTGAACGGGCTGATCAAATTCGGGTATGAACCCGGCGATTTTCGGATCGAGCTGAGCGCCCAGTTTTATGACGATGAAGGTGTAACGCCGCCAAATGCCGATGCCGAGACCTCCGTTACGGACGGTGTTATTATCGCCAACCCGGTGAACCGTGAAATCGACTCGACCAACGCCCGGGCCGAATTCACATGGACACCTGCCAACAATGACTATGTCGACCTCAGCGCCCTGGTCTATTTCAACCGCATTGATCTGAGCGAAGAACGGATCGCTGACGGTCGTCTGAACGAAACTGAGTTCACGACCATCGGGCTTGAATTGGTCAACCGTAGCGACTTGAATCTGGGTTTGCCGGTCCAACTATCTTACGGAATCGAGGTCTATCAAGACGAACAAGAGGCCACGACGGACGGGGTTGACCGCCTTAGCGCCCCGAATGCGAAAGCACGGTATGCATCGGTCTTTCTGCAGGGCGACATTTCTCTGACCGATACTCTAACCCTTACGCCCGGGATCCGGTTCGACTACTTTGGCCTAAGACCAGATCGTGCGGACTTTCCTGAACGGGACGAAAGCGCGTTCTCTCCCAAACTTGCATTGCAATGGCAGGCAACGGACAAACTACAGCTCTGGGCATCGGGGGCACGGTCATTCCGCGCGCCGAGCCTGACAGAGCTCTACAATGACGGTCTGCACTTCCCGATCTTCTTCCCGCTGTTCCCACCGCTGAACCCGCCGGGTGTTCCGCCCGGGACGTTCCTAAACGGTAACTTCTTTGTCCCCACACCAAACTTGGATCCAGAGCGGTCGAATGAAATTTCGGCAGGTTTGCGGTACCAAGAGGAAGATGTCGCTTGGCAAGGCGACGCGTTCTTGTTTTCGATGAACGGCTACTACGCAAAGGTTGATGACTTCATCGATACCGTTGTTGTCTTGGCTGATCCCGCGTTCTTTCAACCGGCACCGCCGTTTCCACCGGGAATTCCGAGCTTCATCAGTGGTTCCACAACCAATCGCAATGTCGATGCAACGCTCTGGGGCCTCGAAGTCGAAATGTCCTATGACAATCCGGATTTCTTCTTTGGCTTTGGGTTGACGGTACCCAGGGCCAAGCAGGATGGCGGCGGCGGTCTGGGCTCGATTCCGCAAGATAGGCTGACGTTTACGGGCGGCGTCAAACCGTTGGACGGACTGGAAGTCGGTGGCCGAGCCACGTTCCTTAGCGCACAAGACGACGTCGTTTTCACGCAGGGTCAGCAAACAACACCTGGCACGGCTTTGTTCGACCTTTTCGCGTCTTACAGCTTCGAATCCGGTCCTGGTTCTGAATTCTTCTTTGCCGCAGGCATTGATAACCTGACAGACCGAAAATATCGTTTGGCTGGAAACGACCTCAACCAGCCGGGCCGGACCTTCAAAGTTTCGGGCGGCATCGAATTCTAACGCCTCTGGGGAGGAGCCTATGCCAGCCCAAAGCCAGCTGTTGCTCGATTTCAAATCCCTGCGCGAAAATGACCCGACCATCCGTGCCGTTGACGCGGCAACGCGCTTAGGCGTGCCTGAAGGCGCGTTGGTCGAGGCGCGGGTCGCCACGGATGAAGTCACACGCCTTTCCCCGCGTGGACCGGATTTCGCGGACGTTATTTATGACCTAAAGGCCGTTGGCCCGGTGATGACGCTGACCCGGAATGATGCGGTCGTCCACGAAACCAAAGGTCCTTTCGGCGAGATTGCCATAGAAGGGGGCATGGGACAGGTTACAGGCGACATCGACCTCCGGCTGTTTCTGCGGCACTGGCATGCGGGATACGCGATCGTCGAGGAAACGAAGTCAGGTGTTCGGCATTCGATCCAGATTTTCGATGCGCATGGGTCGTCGGTTTTAAAGATCTATAGCTTGGCCGAGGCGGACATGCGGGCGTGGGATGCGCTGGTCGCACGTCATCTGTCAGAGACCGAGGTGTCTTTTGATCCGCCACAGCCCGCCAAACAAGATCGTCCGGATGCTGAGATCAATGTCAGCGAATTGCGTACCCGTTGGAAAGAGCTGCAGCACAGCCACGAATTCTTTATGATCCTCAGGGATGTGGGCGCGGGGCGCCAGCAAGCACTGCGACTGGCCGGCGAAGATCTTGCGCAATCGCTGCCTGCCAAAGCGGCAACCTCTCTTTTGGAAGGAGCAAGTGCCGTTAAGGTTCCGATTATGTGTTTCGTGGGCAATCCCGGCTGTATCCAGATCTTCTCTGGCCGGGTCGATCGCGTCGTAGAGATGGGACCGTGGTTGAATGTTCTGGATGATAAGTTCAACCTACATATGCGTCAGGATAAAGTTGCATCGGCCTGGCTGGTTCGCAAGCCGACCACAGCGCGTGGATTGATTACGTCGATAGAACTCTTTGATGCGGACAATACAATGGTTTGCCAGTTCTTCGGCTCGCGCCCCCCTGGTGGTACCGAGAATCCCGTTTGGCGCGAACTGGCTGAGGGGCTGTTATCGGAGACTGTCCAATGAAACGCATGATTGCCTTCTCGATCTTCGCTTTCTCTGCCCTGTTGGCATCAGCCAGCATCGCAGGGGATCGTATCGTCATCGCAGGTGGTGATTTGACCGAAATCGCCTTTGCTCTGGGTGCCGGCGATCGCGTGATTGCCGTGGATTCTACCTCGAACTTTCCGGCGGAAACTGCGGGCAAGGAACAGATCGGATATGTCCGGCGCCTGTCTGCTGAAGGGATCTTATCGCTGACCCCCGATCTAGTGATCGCCTCCCATGATGCCGGACCGCCGACGGCTCTGTCGCAGATCGAGGCCGCCGGTGTGCGTATGGTCCAAGGACCAGAGGGTGACGACACCAGTGCGATCCTCGCAAAGATCCAGTTCGTGGCGGACGCCTTGGATAAGTCCGCCGAAGGCGAGGCGATGGCGAAGGACGTGTCGCAGAATCTGACCGAGGTTGCCGAGAAGGTGGCCAAGTTGAAGGATCGGCCAAAGGTCTTGTTTGTCCTGTCTGTGGACCGCGGCACGCCGATGGTCGGCGGCGCAAATACATCGGCGGATTCGATGATTGCCCTGGCAGGGGCCCAGAACGCCGCCGGTGATTTTGAAGGCTTCAAGCCAATGTCGCGCGAGGCGATAATCCAGGCCGCGCCGGACGTCATCCTTATGATGGCGCAACACGCTGAACGGTCCGGAGGCGCGAAAGCCGTTCTGGAACGCCCAGAGATCGCGCTGACCCCCGCGGGGCAAAATGGCCGGGCCGTGACGATGGAAGGCATGCTGTTGTTGGGATTTGGCCCGCGCACGCCAGCAGCGATTGCTGAACTGGCCCGCGAGTTGCACCCTGACGACGCAGCCGAGGCTGGTCTGTGAGCCAAACCGGCACCGCGACCGCGCTACGCCGGGACAGCTTTTCGATCCTGTCCATCACGTTTGGCCTCTTGCTGTTCACAGTCATCGGCCTGATCATTGCAGAGCTTGCGCTGGGTCCCGTCGAAATCACGCCTGGGCGTGTATTTGCAGCCCTGATTGGAAATGGCACGGATGGCGAAGCTGCGATCATCTGGTCAATTCGGTTGCCCAGAACCCTTTTGGGCATTGCTGTCGGTATCGCTTTGGCCTTGTCTGGTGCAGCCCTTCAGGGCCTGCTGCGCAACCCTTTGGCTGAACCCGGTCTGATCGGCGTGTCCGCTGGCGCTTCGCTTGGCGCAGTTGGGGCCATCGTGCTGGGTGCCGCCGTGGCCGAGTTTTTGCCGGATGTTTTGCGCACGCTGTTGATCCCTATTGCTGCCTTCATCGGGGGCGCAGCCGTGATCGCCATCTTGTTCACGATCGTGCATCTTGCCCAGTCAAGCAGTGCGATCACGCTGATCCTGGCAGGTGTCGCTATTAACGCGATCGTCGCCGCCGCAATCGGCGTTTTGATTTATGTTTCGGACGATCAGCAGTTAAGAGACCTGACTTTTTGGACGATGGGCTCGCTTGGCACAGCAGACCGTGCGTTGATCATCTTGGTTGCCGTCCTGGTTGCGGTGATGATCCCGGTCTTTCTCTTGCAGAGCCGGGCGTTGGATCTTTTGCAACTGGGCGAGCGCGCAGCATTTCACACGGGTTTGGATGTGGAACGAACACGTTTGATGATTGCGTTCGCCACAGCCTTGGCCGTCGGTGCAGTAACGGCCGCCGCTGGCCCGGTCGGATTTATCGGGTTGGTTGCACCTCACATCGCGCGCCTTGTTGTGGGGTCGCAGCATAACCTGCTGCTACCTGTGGCGGCATTGGTTGGGGTTTCGCTGGTGCTTGCCGCAGATCTTGGCGCTCGCCTTGCGATCCCGCCGCAAGAACCCCCCATTGGGTTGGCCACCAGTTTGATCGGCGGGCCATTTTTCTTATGGCTGCTGCTGCGCCAGATCTCAAAGGGACGTCTCTTTGCTTGAGGCGCAGGGTATATCTGTCAGATACGCCGACAAAACGGTGCTTAACGACTTGCATCTTGGGCTGCCGCGCGGTGCCGTCACGGCCATTGTCGGCCCGAACGGGGCCGGAAAGTCGACACTACTTGCGGCTCTGTCGGGGGCGATCCGTCCGTTCAAAGGCAAAGCTATTTTGGATGGGCGGGAGGTGACGGGCATGTCACCAGCCGATCTCGCGAAGCAACGCGCCGTGCTTGAACAGTCGCCAGCGCGCGATGTTCCCTTTCCCGTGGCTGATTTGATCGGACTTGCAATTGACCGGAACGTGCCGCCGGCACACGCGGCCGAAATAACTGCCCGCGCCTTAACGGCCTTTGATCTGATTGAACATGCCAAGGCGCCCGTGTCACGCCTTTCGGGCGGCGAGGCACATCGGGCGCATCTGGCCCGGACGATGGCTCAGCTCTGGGCTGGCGCGCATTTGGGATCTCCGGGTTACCTGCTCATCGACGAGCCAACGGCCAGTTTGGATATGGCGCATCAACGCGCAGTTCTTACGGCAGCAAGGGATGCAGCCAAAGAAGGAAGCGGCGTTCTGATCATCCTGCATGACCTAACGTTAGCAGCCGCAGTTGCGGACCGGGTCATCGTGCTGCACCAGGGTAGGATTGCGGCGGACGGTGCTGTGCCGGATGTTTTAACCCCGGCAGTCCTTGAACCCATTTACGGGATACCCATCGCAGTTCTAAATGTAAGCGGCCAAACCGTTGTTACGCCGCTCTTTCAGAGCCAACCATCAAAGACACCCGAGGAGACAGGTGATGTTCGTAGCCATGAATCGGTTTAAAGTTGCCAGAGGCAGCGAGGAAGCGTTTGAAGAGGTCTGGAAAGGCCGCGACACAAAGCTTGGCGAAATGAAAGGCTTCGTGGACTTCCATCTGCTGAAAGGGCCGGAGCAAGACGACCACACACTTTATGCCTCGCACACCATCTGGTCGAGCCGCGAGGATTTCGAGGCTTGGACAAAATCCCAGCAATTTCGCGATGCGCACAAAGACGCTGGCCAGAACAAAGTCCTGTATCTGGGCCATCCTGTCTTTGAAGGCTTTCAAGCTGTTGTAGGGGCCTAAAGCCGTTCTGGAATGATCGCGAGGAGATCGGCGGCCATAGGCTTGGCCGATCTCTTAAGGCTACTTCACAACAAAACCGATCGGTTGGGTGAAGGACACTTTGCTGCGGCCCATCTCTTTCGGAATTTTTGGATATCGTCCGACCGCCCGGGCAGCTTTCAACGCTGCTTCATCCAACAAATCTGATCCGCTGGACTTCGCCAAGGATACGCCCAATAGCTGACCGTCGGCGCTGAGCGTCAGGCGGATCGAAGCGCGTCCAGTAATGCCGCGACGGCGTGCGCGTTTCGGATAGCGTTTCTTCTTTGCAATCGCGCGACGCACGGCCGAAATGTACCGCGACTTTGCGCTGCTGATAGCCGCCGCCGAATATCCCGTTCCCTGGCGGGCAGTTCCTGTCCCCGCCCCAAGGGCTGCCTGTTGCTGCGATCCGGTCGAGCCGCCCGAAGAGGGCTTTGCAGCTCCTTCCGCAGCTTGAGATGGTTGCTCTGCAGGTTTATCTGGCTTTGCTGGTTGAGCCTGCTGAGTTTGTTGCCGCTGCGGCTTCTTTTCCTTTTTTGCCTGCTGGCGTTGTTGCTGTTGTTGCTGTTGCCGCTGCTTTTCGCGTTTTTTCTGTTGGCGCTGCTGACGTCTGGCTTCTGCCTGCTTGGCAGCTTCGCGTTGCTCAGCCACCATCCAATCCGGCAGCTCAGGCTTTGCGGTCGGCAGTCTTGCAATGACCGGCGCAGGTCCTGTGTCTTCCGGCACGATTTCTTCCGGCACCTGGAAGGGCTCTTGATCAGGCAATTCCGCAGCTTCCGGCGGTGTCAGGGCGGCAATTTCCGGCCTGGTATCTGTTTCCAAGCGCGGGGCATCGGTCTCCAGAGGTTCAGGCGGCGCCTGAGTCAAACTGCGCGGTGCCTGAAAAGCCTGGTTCGGATCGGGCTCTGGCTCGTCCGCTCGCGTGTCCACCTGGATCGAATTGGGGGATTCTGGAACGATCGGCAGGGCTGGTATTTTGACCGGCGTCGCATCTTCTTGTTGTTGCACCTGAAGCGGCGGGGCTTCGGTAGGTACTGCCCGAGCTATCTGGGTATCCGGGACCTGGGGCGTCGGAATCTTCGGAGTGTCGACATCTGGCAACTCGGACGGGCGCGGCGCTTCCTGCGTCGGTTGATCGGCAGTTTCCGTGGCCTCGGGCGATTGCATGGGCTCTGGCGCGTCCGCCGTATCCTCGACAGGATCGATTGTTTCCTGATCTGCCGGGACTTCAGTTTCTGGCTGTGCGTCCCAGCTTTCGATCAACGCTGCCAGGTTTTCCGATGCCGCGGCTGCCTGAGCCCCGCCGCCGGATGCGCCTGCGGAATCTTGCGGGTTCAAGTTCGCCAGCGTGAGCACAATCAAGTGCAGAACGACCGCCACGGTCAAAAACAGTCCGAAATCGGCGCGAACACTCATGGCGCCGCCTCGGCCACCAACTGCGCGTTCACGATGCCGATACCCGCAAGGCTTTTCAGCAGTTTGGCAATCTCGACGCCCGGGACGCGGCGGTCGGCGCGGACGATCAGTACGGGTTCATCGACCCCGCCGATATCCGCAGAAGCCAGACCCTGAAAAATCGCGTCGCCGCTAAGGTCGCCCCAAGACAGGCGTCCGTCGGCACCGACATAAACGGCCTGATCGACTTCAGAAGGGTCTTCCGTTGCGCTTATGGGCAGCTCCACCTCGAACGGCTCAGGTGGGGCAATCGTCGCGGTCATCAAGAAAAATATCAGCAACAGGAACACAACGTTGATCATCGGAACAACGCTTTCCCGGGTCGGGCGCTTTATGGGTTCCTGCAGGTCCATCGCTACTCCGCTAGGACGAGGCGTTCGATGCCGTTTTCAGACAGCGAATCCATGACATTAATCACCGCCTGCAGATCTGCGCCATCGACTGCACGCAGAACAACGATGGCATCCTCGTCTGGCATCAGTTCAAGAACCTGTTCTGCCAGAAGGTCTGGGTCGGTTGCGACACCGTTAAGGCGCAAACCATCGGGACTTATGGTGATCAATCGAGGAGCGCCTGTGTAAGTCCCACCACCCTGAACCGCGGGGCTTAGCGGAATTGCTGTGTCCAGACCAAATCTGGCCGCCAGCATGAAGAAGACCAGCAACAAGAACACGACGTCGATCATCGGCGTCAGGCTGGGTTTTCTCCGCGGGCGGGCCTCGCCCAGCGATATCGAGTTACTCTGCGGCATGAGCCAATGGCGTCCGACCAGCGCGTGCAAAGATCCGGGTCGCGATGTCTTCCATATCGTGGCGCAGGCGATCCGTGATGCTTTCGAACCAGGTGAGCGCTGCCGAGGCAGGGATTGCCACCGCCATACCCGCAGCCGTGGTCAACAAGGCCTCCCAAATCCCGCCGGCCAGGGCGGATGGATCCGCCCGCGATCCAGCAGCCTGCAGTGTTTGGAATGCCGCGATCATGCCCAAGACCGTGCCTAAAAGTCCCAGAAGGGGGGCAATCGTTGCAATCAGTTCCAATGCCCGCAATCCAGTCCGCGACTCGGCCAGCAAACCCTTTGCAACCCGGACGGTTTCTTCTCGGCCATCGGCTTCTGGCCAGTCATCCGCGCATCGCATCGCCGTGGCCGCAAGCCTTGCGCGCAACCCGCGTCCTGCCATGGCAATTTCAAGCGCATCTAAGTCTTGGTGTTGTTGCCAAAGATCCACTGCGGTATCGGCGCGTTTCCGGCGCCAGATGCCCATGACCGCGAACCGCCACAGCTTCCAAAGAATGATGGCGACGGTCAGAACCGAAAGCGCAGCGATTGCCCAGATGGCAATGCCGCCCTTTTCCAACATTTCAATTGCTGGTGAAAAGTATTCGGCAACGCCGAAGATTTCGTCCCCCGTATCCACGCGTGCCTCTCGATTTTGATCGCCCGAGAAACGCTCACCTGGCGGGGTCGCGCCCATTCCGGCTTGCGTCAAACATTGTGTGACAATTACAACGGGAAGTGTTTTCCCGAGTCAATTGCTCGTGTATTACTAAGTGAGTCGCAGCTATCGGGCAATCTGTTTCCCTTAAGCCACGCAAATCAAAACGAACGGAGGTGGCGATGCTCATTGAATCACGCACCTTGGATAGGGAAGTAGAGCGGGTCGCTTGGCATATCAAGGGCGGACCAACAAGCCTGGGTGGATCCATTGGATGGGAACTTAACCGATGGAGAACACCATGAGCCTTCCGACTTCGCAACCGGATAGAAACCCAGACCGCCCGTCATCTCCGCCACGTCTGTACAGCCAAGATTTGTTGCAAGGCCTACGCCGCATCATCATCGACCACGAAGGCACCGAATACACGCTGCATTTGACCAGGCAGAACAAGTTGTTGTTGACGAAGTGAGTTGGCGACTTTCCCAATCGCTTTACATCATCAACATTCACCCAGGCCCCGCGAGCATCCACTAAGCGGGTTAGGAAAGGATCGGAAATGAGAACGGGAACTTTTGCCACAGCAGCCATGTTGTTGTGCGGAACCGCAACGGCAGCCCTGTCTGCCGACAGAGCCGCTGTTATCGACAACTACGGCGATATTGCCGAGGCAAAATACGAAGACAGCCTGATCACTGCCAAAGCGCTTGGCGCGGCTGTTGATGCACTGATTGCAACGCCGTCAGCCGAGAACTTGGCCGCAGCGAAAACTGCATGGTTGCAGGCCCGCGTCCCCTATCAGCAGACCGAGGTTTATCGTTTTGGCAATGCCATCGTCGATGATTGGGAAGGCAAGGTGAACGCGTGGCCGCTGGATGAGGGTCTGATCGATTATGTCGACTCAGGCTATGGCGGACCAACGGACGAGAATCCCTATGCGGCGCTGAATGTGGTGGCAAATGCTTCGTTCACCCTGTCTGGCACTACAATCGACGCGGCTCGGATCACGCCCGCACTGCTGTCCGATACCCTGCACGAGGTCGATGAAGTCGAGGCCAACGTTGCCACGGGCTATCACGCCATCGAATTCCTGCTTTGGGGTCAAGACCTGAACGGCGACGGTCCAGGCGCCGGTAACCGTCCATGGACGGATTATGGCAAGGGCGACGACTGCACCAATGGCAATTGCGGCCGCCGGGCCGGATACTTAAAAGCAGCGACGGATCTCTTGATCACGGATCTCGAAGAAATGTCAGCTGCCTGGAAAGAGGGTGGTGCGGCTCGGGCCGAACTGGCCGCCAAAGGCGATGATGGTGGCATCATCACCATCCTGACCGGCATGGGCAGCCTGTCCTACGGCGAACAGGCCGGCGAACGGATGAAGCTGGGCCTGATGTTGAATGACCCGGAAGAAGAGCACGATTGTTTTTCGGACAACACCCACAACAGCCACTTCTACGATGGTTTGGGCATCCGTAACGTTTATTACGGCGAATATGTTCGCATCGACGGCACGGTTGTCAGCGGTGCCTCGCTGGCCGATCTGCTGGCGGAAAAAGATGCCACTTTGGCGGCAGAACTGGGCGGTAAGCTGAACAGCAGTGTGCTGGCGCTTGGCCGGATCAAATCCGCGGCCGAGGCTGGCATGGCCTATGACCAGATGCTGGCCCGCGACAACACCGCAGGCGCGGCGTTGGTCCAGGGCGCCATTGATGCGCTGGTCGATCAGACGCGCAGCATCGAACGCGCCGTGGCGGCGTTGAAACTGCAGCCAATCGAATTTGAAGGCTCGGACAGCTTGGATAATCCGTCCGCCGTCTTCGAATAACGCTATCGGCTCGTAAATTTTGAGGGCGCTGCGCGTTGCAGCGCCCTTTCTTTATGCGCATATAGAGGTCAACGATTCTCTCGCCCGGGACAGCAATGATGAGCAAGCTCCCCAGCCCTTGCATCGATGTTTGTAAGTTCAAGCGTGGCGGTCATTGCATCGGCTGCTCGATGACCAAGGCGCAGAAAAAGACCTTCAAGAAGCTGAAGAAAGAAAAGCACCGCAAGGCGTTCCTTGCGATGCTTGTCGGTCAGCAATTAGACCTTGGTAAATACACCCATTGGCAACGGGCCTATGCCCGGAAGTGCACAAAAAAGGGCGTCGAGGTCGACTTTGCCGCGTCAGGCTAGGTGAGACCTGAGGAACCAAGCGAACTTTTCATGTGCCTGCCCCCGTTCTATGCAGAGGTCCTCGGTCACCTTGTCCCCATGGCCCGCCGCGATGTCGCCGCAACCGGCCACGGTCGAGGCCAGGGTTTCCTGTGCTGCCAGAAGCGTCTCGATCATCTCGGTCGCCGTGGCGTGACCGTCATGCTCGGCGATTTGTGAACGCTCGACCATTTGGGCCAACCTGCCTTCTGCGTGGCCACCGATCATCTTGACGCGTTCCGCCAGGTCATCCTGGGCCACGAAATGGTCCTCGTAGACCTTCTGGAACAGGTCATGCAGCGGACCAAAGGCCATGCCCGTGACGTTCCAATGGAAGT
Source organism: Pseudomonadota bacterium (assembly GCA_039028795.1). Lineage (GTDB taxonomy): Bacteria > Pseudomonadota > Alphaproteobacteria > Rhodobacterales > Rhodobacteraceae > Thermohalobaculum. The sequence goes on along the minus strand of JBCCHJ010000018.1, from coordinate 55,899 downwards.
TCTGAGCCATCATGGTGGTGACCGCGGTTTCGGCCACACATTGGTTCAAGGCAGTCGCAACTTCGGCACTGGCATTCGGCGATAGATTCTGAGCTGTCTGGTTCATCTGCTTGCCCTCATTCTTCCGGGTAAAAGGCGTATCTTTGCACCTGTCTTGGGTGCATAGATAACGCAGCAGACGCGCTGTGCAAGAACTTTTTAGAATTATTCTAGTTCAAAAAAGCCGAGGAAACTGCTCCGATTAAAACGCTGAGAGTATAGCGTGCATGGGCCGGAACACGGGACCTCATCAGAAAGGCAGCGCTCAGCCGATCACCTTCAGCCTGACAGGTCATCAGGCGCAGAAGCCAGGCCTCTTCGTTGCTGATCTCTGCATTGCCCGGGCTGAAGAACCGCGGCGGGCGGCCCAGAAACTGCGTCAGACTTTTGACCAACAGTTCGGAATAAGTGCTTTGGGACACCATCTGATCCGGTGCAAAGGCCCGGCAGGCCTCAGCCACATCCTGACGTGCAGAACACCTGCAGCGCAGTGCCGAAAGGCGCAGAAAATTCAGCAGCTTGAGATGCGAATCCGAAAAATCACGGCCTCTTTCAGGCTGTGTTTCCGGCGAAGGCCAAGCAGCGATTGTTGCCAGTTGCGACATAACGCACATCCCTTATTCCCGACTGAAATAATAGTGTATGGCCAGTCAGGCAAGGGATTATTGATGCTCTGGGATCAGGTGCTATCTTTTGCAAATGGACGATGTGCGAAAAATTGCTGTTATTGGGGCGCTTTTTGGCGCGACGGTGTGTGCCTTCTCGACCGTCGCGATTTCGGCGAATTGGGGTAGCGCAGCGCAAGACCCGCACTTGAATACCGTGCCGCGGACTGATTCTGAACGACAGCGGATCGCCGCGGTTCTGAAGCCAACAAGCCTGTTCGAAGCGGCGGAAAAGTTTGAATCGAACGCGGGCGGTGCCGCGACCTCGACCAAATTTGCAAACAAGAACGCATTTTCTCAGTCATCCGCGAATCTGCCCTTCGAAGAAGAGCTGACCTTCAAGGTTGGCAATGGGCTCTTCAAAAAGCTCTGGGTGACGGCGCCATCCTCGAACGTGGCCTCGGACGGGCTCGGACCATTGTATAACGCCCGGTCCTGCCAAAGATGCCATTTGAAAGACGGCAGGGGACACCCGCCTGAGGGGCCGCAGGACAATCGCGTGTCGATGCTGATGCGGCTGTCAGTTCCATCGGATGATGCTGGGCTGGCAGCCCAGATTGAAGGGTATCTGGCGACGGCGCCGGAACCCACGTATGGCGGACAATTGCAGGATTTCTCGATCGCCGGTCATAAGGCAGAAGGGCGGATCGGGATCAGTTATGAAGAGATCGAGGTCCCTCTATCCGGTGGAGAGACCGCGCATCTGCGCAAGCCACGGTACTCAATCGACAATCCGGGCTTCGGTCCGATGCATGCGGATGTGATGCTTTCGCCAAGGATCGCCCCCCCGATGATTGGCCTGGGCCTATTGGAGGCAATCCCCAGCACTGATCTGCTGGCTTTGGCCGATCCCGATGATGCGGACGGAGACGGCATAAGCGGACGGCCAAACATCGTCTGGTCCGTGGAACATAATCAGCCAATGCTGGGCCGCTTCGGCTGGAAGGCCGGGCAGCCCACGATGATTCAGCAATCAGCCAGCGCTTTCGCGGGCGACATTGGAATTTCGACCCCATTGTTCCCTGCGGGATGGGGTGACTGCACGGCCGCGCAAATGGCGTGCCAGGGGGCGCCCCATGGTGACGCCATCGCAGGGATAGAAGTCGATGAAGAGGTTCTGGACCTGGTCACCTTCTACAGCCGTAACCTGGCCGTACCGGTGCGCCGGGATGTGTCCGATCCTGAGGTTCTGCGCGGCAAAGAGGTCTTCTATGCCACCGACTGCACATCCTGCCATACGCCCAAACATGTGACGCACCGGTTGACAGATCGGCCCGAGCACAGCTTTCAGTTGATCTGGCCTTATTCGGACCTTTTGCTGCACGACATGGGCGAAGGTCTTGCCGATAACCGCCCCGAAGCCCGCGCGACAGGCCGCGAATGGCGGACGCCGCCGCTCTGGGGCATCGGACTGACGGAAACAGTGAACGGACACACCTACTTCCTGCACGATGGCCGGGCGCGGAACCTGTTGGAGGCGATCCTCTGGCACGGCGGTGAGGCCCAGACCCAGCGCGACCGCTTGATTGAGATGCCGCCAGAGGACCGAGCCGCTCTGATCCGCTTCTTGGAGAGCCTCTGATGCGCCATCTCATTGCAGCCCTTGCCTTTGCGGGGGCACTCGGCGCTGCCAAGGCCGACGAACAGACCATCGCGGCGGTGGTCGATGACCACATCATACCCGCCTTTGCGGAATTGGATGCGGCGGCAGATGATCTGGCGACAGAGGCCCGGAAGGATTGCGCCCCAACATCCGAACCGCTGCGCGTAGCGTATCAATCAGCCTATGATGCGTGGCTGGGTGCGGCGCATCTGCAAATCGGCCCTTTGGAGGAAGCCGAGTTCGCCTTTGCCCTGTCGTTCTGGCCGGACCCGCGCGGTAAGACCGCGAAGGCGCTGCGCCGCCTTATTGCAGCCAAGGACCCGATTGCGGGATCCGGGGACTACAGCAAAGTGTCGGTCGCAGCCCGAGGGTTCCTGGCATTGGAGCGGATGCTCTACGACGATACGATCACCGGGGATGCCGGGTATAAGTGCACGCTTCTGCGGGCGATCAGTGACGATATCGCCGCAACGGCAGACAAGCTGCACCAGGGCTGGCTGGACACCCACGCGGCCAGTTTCAAATCCGCTGGTGCGCCGGGGAATGAGGTGTTTCCCGCTACCGAAGATGCCATACGCAAGTTCTACACCGCGCTAATGACCTCGCTGGGCTTCGATGCCGAGGCCCGGATCGGCCGTCCCTTGGGCACCGTGCAAAAACCACGGCCCCGCCGGGCCGAGGCCCGGCGTTCGGGCCGCCCATTGCGAAACCTGCGATTGTCTATAGCGGCGCAGCGCGCCTTTGCTGCGGCCCTGACCCCGGCCGGTCAGGATGACACCGCGCCTCAGGTCGACGCTGCGTTCCGCCGGGTGCTGGACCAGATCGCCGAGGTCGACAACCCGCTTCTGGACGGTACGGCCAGTTCAACCGCCTGGTTGAAGATCGACATCATCAAACAGGACATCGTCGCGATCCAGGTAACTGTGGATGGCACATTGGGCCGTGACCTTGGTTTGTTCGTCGGATTCAACTCGCGTGATGGCGACTGATGCGCCGCCGGGGTTTCCTCGCAGGCGTTGCCGCCGCGCTTGTGCATGGGCCGCGAACCTGGGCCGCTGCTGGCTCTCCAGCGTTCCTTGCCGCGGCACGGCATCCGGATGGTTCATTTTGGCTTCATGGCCTCGGCGAAGACGGTCGGGACATTTTCTCAATCGCTTTACCTGCGCGAGGCCATGCTGCGGCAGCGCACCCGGAACGGCCTGAGGCCGTTGCCTTTGCCAGGCGTCCCGGAACATTCGCGGCGATCCTTGATTGTGCAACCGGGCAGCAAACGGCCGCATTAACGGCTCCTTCAGGTCGACACTTTTATGGCCACGGCGCGTTCAGCCGCGATGGCGAGATTTTGCTGACAACAGAGAACCAGATTGAAACCGGTGAAGGACGGGTCGGTTTATGGTCGGTTGCCGAAGGCTATCGGCGTATTGGTGAGCTACCATCTGGTGGCATCGGCCCGCATGACATTGTTCGGTTACCGGATGACGGGTTTGCCGTTGCAAATGGTGGTATCCGGACTCATCCCAATACCGGCCGCGAAAAGCTCAATCTCGACACGATGCGACCAAACCTGGCAATCCTCGCAAGTGATGGATCGCTTCTTGATGTAGCCGAACTGGGCGAAGATTTGCATCAGAATTCCATCCGCCATCTGGCGGTGGACGATGCCGGTCGGATCGCTTTCGCCATGCAGTGGCAGGGTGACCTCTATGACGTCCCGCCGCTTTTGGGGGTGGCGCGTCCGGGTGCTAAGCCCGAACTGCTGGCGGCCGAAGAAATCATTCAAAGACAGACACAAGGATATGCCGGCAGCGTGTCGTTTTCGGGTGATGGTTCCACGATCGGGATTACAGCGCCCCGTGGCAACTTGGCCGTCGCATTCGACGTGTCGACGGGCCGGCCCAGCCAGATCGTCAAAAAATCAGATATATGCGGAATTGCACCGACCAAGCTTGGCATGTGTGCCACAACCGGCACCGGGCAGTTTCTCCGGCTTGAGGCGAACCAGAGCCACCTGATCCGCAATGACGATTTAAGCTGGGATAACCACCTGGTTTCAGTTCAGAAGTGATTTAAGCAATCGAGAATTTCAGCGACGAGATATCCAGAACTTCCATGTCCGTCGTGCGTTTGAAGGTCTCTCGCAATTCTGTCGTGACGGAATAGTTCATCACCAGGTCTTTTTTCCCTTCCCGAACGGGCAGGAGGATCCTGATATACTCCATGGTGGCTTCGTGACCCGCGGTTATATGGTAATGAGCAGTACGCGTCGCGATCGAGCTTTTCTGCGTTTTAAGAACCTGTGCATGTTCTGCAACGATTTCGCGGAGCTCTTTGTCCTTGAGGCGATCAAAAAAAGTGAGCAACCCGTTTACGGATTCCAGGTTTAGTACAGTTGCGGCGATACTCAGCCGGCCCATATAGATCGGTCGGACTTTGATGTTCTGGACGTCGGGCATCTCGAAAAGTTCGTAATAGTCCTCGAACCATTCATGATTTCTCAATTGGCCTCCGTTTTCCAGGTGCCAGCGGAACACATCGTGGGGATCCGGACGTTTAAAGCTGCGCCGCGTTAACAGATCCCGCACGCCATCGACGACAAAATTGTCTGCGGCATCCTCGTGCTCTTGGAGCTTGGGGATCAGCTTTTTGACATCAAATCCCGCCTTATCCGCAATCATGATCAGATCGACCATGTTCGGAACGGTTCTGCAGCGCAGGTGGTTTCCAAGCCAACCGCGATTGCGGCCGATCGCTTCTGAAAGCGCGCTGATGCTTTGGCCGGAACGACGCACTTGTTCTTGAAGCTCGTCCAGAATCGCATCGGCCAAGATTTCTTGATTCGACGCCGGGCGCGCTCGGTTTTTCGCGCACATTCGTTCTGCGGCCCCCGTGCTGTAAATTTCCACCCCAGGCTCATAGCTTGTCATGGGATGGTTGAATATTCGATCACTTTTCTGAAAGCGCTTTTCTTTGATGTGATTGACGGCTCCTATGTTCGTGATCTGAGGTTACTAGGCCGTGCCAGTGGGGGATCAAAATCCAAACTGGGAGTGCTGTTCAGAGACAGCGAGGCCTAGCCCGAGTTGAGGGGTCGCAATCACCAGATCAAACTGCCTAGACGTATTTAATTTCGCGATCCCTCAACATTACTTCTCTTCATTCGATTCTGTGACGAACTGCAATCGCGCTCCGAGCCTGAAAGATATTGAGTCCAAGCACTGGTTTCGGTTGATCTCAGATTTCAAGCACCCAGCTGCAGGCCAAACGGAGGCCTGCCAGATACTGGCAAGTTTGCGAAAATACTCAAGATCACTGGCGAAGTCACCACGGATGCGCATAGGCCTCGCGCATTCGAAGTTGCCGCCGGAACAAGACGCGCGTGGCCAACTGAAGACGATCGTCAGCGGCGGTCGTGAAAAAATCGATCTCGAAAACACTCGAAAAAAATTCCAATTCGCGGATTGGTGCGCGATGTTGGCGCGCTGGTTTCCCTTTCCATCGACCCCGGGCGCGATGGATCCAAATCAAGAGTGGTAGGCATGGACCAAAGCATTCCCCGTTTGGGCGTCGATATTGGCGGGACGTTCACCGATGTCGTTCTCGAATTCGGCGAACAGCAGTTTTCGACGAAGGTTCTGACGACCTATTCCGCGCCAGAAGATGCGATTATCGACGGAATCCAGCAGGTCTGCGCCAAAAGCGGCACTGCGCCCGGCACGATCGGGCAGATCATCCACGGGACCACGCTTGCGACGAATGCGCTGATCGAACGCTGCGGGGCCAAGACCGCGCTGATCACGACCAAAGGTTTTCGGGACGTGATCGAAATGCGCACCGAAAGCCGGTTCGAGCAATACGATCTGAACCTTAAGCTGCCTGACCCCTTGTTGCCGCGCCAGCAACGGTATGTTGTCGAAGAAAGGATGGGTGCGACTGGCAACGTGCTGCGTCCGCTGAACCAGGGTGACGTCACTTCGGTGATAGACCGGATCGAAGAAGCAGGTTTCGAAAGCGTCGCGATCGGCTTGCTGCATTCTTACATGAACGACGCGCATGAACGACAGGTTCGGGATTTGCTGGCTGCACGCCTTCCCGATGTGATGGTTTCGCTTTCGTCAGAAGTTTCGCCTCAGATGCGGGAATACGAACGCTTCAACACAACGATTGCGAACGCCTACATCAAACCACTGATGAAGTCGTATCTGGGCCGGTTGTCAGGCAGGCTCAGCGATGTCGGCGTCAACTGCCCGATTTTTCTGATGCATTCGGGTGGTGGGATCATCTCGATCGACAGCGCCGCAGACTTTCCGGTGCGCCTGGTCGAATCTGGCCCGGCCGGCGGTGCGGTCTTTGCCGCGAACATCGCCGCACGTTACGGAATCGACAAAGTGCTGTCCTTCGACATGGGCGGGACGACAGCCAAGATCTGCCTGATCAAGAACCAGACGCCCAAGACCTCCCGTGTCTTCGAAGTGGCCCGAACCTATCGATTCAAGAAAGGTTCGGGCATGCCGATTTCGATCCCGGTGATCGATATGGTGGAGATCGGAGCAGGTGGCGGCTCGCTGGCCCATGTCGACTCGATGCGCCAGATCCGGGTCGGCCCGGAATCAGCGGGGTCAGAGCCTGGCCCGGCCTGCTATGGCCGTGGCGGCGAACGTCCCGGCGTCACGGATGCGGATTTGGTATTGGGCCGGCTGGACCCCGATAACTTCGCCGGCGGCTCTATCACCTTGCACCCGGATCAATCCAAATCTGCGCTTACCAACCATATCGGCGAAAACCTTGGCATGGACCCGTTGACGACGGCCTTTGGCGTGTCCGAAGTGGTCGATGAAAACATGGCAAACGCCGCCCGTGTGCATGCGGTGGAAAACGGCGAAGACCTTGCTGAATACACGATGATCGCATTCGGCGGTGCCGCACCGCTTCATGCTGGGCGGTTGTGCGAGAAGCTTGGGGTCGAAAGGTTCTTGGTTCCCGAAGGCGCTGGCGTCGGCTCGGCGATTGGTTTTCTCCGCGCACCTTTTAGTTTCGAGGCAACCCGCTCGGTCTATATGCGCCTGTCAGAGTTCCAGCCCGATGTGATCACATCCCTGTTGTTAGAGCTTAAGTCTGAAGCGACCAGTTTCGTGCAGTCCTGCGATGCGAACGCCGAGGTTCTATCCGAGCACAAGATGTATATGCGCTATTCCGGGCAGGGTTGGGAGATCCCGGTGACCTTGACCGAAGAACAGGCCATGAACCCCGATGCCGCAACCTTCCAGCGCCTCTTCGAAGAAGACTATGTCAAGCTTTTCGCACGGGCGGTTGAAGGCATGGATGTCGAGATCATGGTGTGGGCGGTGAATGCCACCACACCACAGCAGGCGGTCAGCCCAGTCGTCGCAGAGCAGGGTTTTCAGGCTGCTGCCAGCATCGGCGAACGCGGCTTGTTTGACCCTGCCCTCGGACACGAGGTGCCCGGCATGGTTGTAGATCGCACCGCCATGGCCACCGGCCATACTGTGGCGGGCCCAGCCGCGATAACCGAGAACGAGACGACGATCATTCTGCCGTCCAGCCGCCGAGCTGTTCGCCAGCCGGATGGGTGCATCGATGTTATGGTTCAGCGCTAGGGGATCCCAGAGATGACAACTGATCAACCATCGACCGTATCCTATCAGGTGATGTGGAACCGGATGATTTCCGTCGTTGAAGAACAGGCCCAGGCCTTGGTGCGAACGGCTTTCTCAACGTCCGTGCGCGAGGCCGGCGATTTGTCCGCGGGTGTATATGACACCGAAGGTCAAATGCTGGCTCAGGCGGTGACGGGCACCCCAGGTCACGTAAACGCAATGGCAGAGGCCGTGGCCCATTTCATCCGCCGGATTGGCAAACAGAACATGTTCGAAGGCGATGTCTACATCACCAATGATCCGTGGGAGGGTACGGGCCACCTGCACGATATCACCGTAGTCACGCCGTCCTTCTTGAACGGCTATCTGGTCGGGTTCTTCGCCTGCACGGCGCACATCACCGATATCGGTGGGCGCGGCTTCGGTGCTGATGCTAACTCAGTCTATGAAGAAGGCCTATACATCCCTGTCATGAAGTTTGCAGAGCGCGGCGAGGTGGATAGGTCCCTGGTCCAGATCATCCGCGGAAACGTACGCGAGCCCGACAGCCTTATCGGCGACGTCTATGCGCTTGCCACATGTAACGAAGTCGGACATCGCCGACTGATAGATATGATGGAGGAATTTCGCCTGGAGGACCTGCAAGGTATCGCAAGCTTTATCCTGGAAAATTCCCATCGTGCGACATTGGAGCGGATCAACGAACTGACCCATGGCACGGCCGATGGCCATCTGACAATCGATGGCTATGACAAGCCGATTGACCTGAAAGTCAGATTGTCGATCGAACAGGACAGGATGGTGGCGGATTTCACCGGCACCTCTGGCGTCGACAAAAAGGGTATCAATGTGCCTTTGGTCTACACCAAGGCCTATACGTGCTACGCCCTCAAATGCGCGATCGCTCCTGAGATTCCCAATAATGCGGCGTCGCTGGCGCCGTTTGAGATCACCGCGCCGGAAAACACGATCGTCAACGCATTGCATCCGGCGCCGGTCGCGCTGCGGCATGTGATAGGTCACATGATCCCAGATACGGTCTATGGGGCGCTTGATCAGCTTCTGCCGGGCAGGGTGCCTTCTGAAGGTGCCGGATGCCTCTGCAATTTCCAAGTTAGCTTGCGCCCCCGCACCGACGCACCTGCGCCGCCAGAGGCACGCCGATCCGAAGTGCTGACGTTCAACTCTGGTGGGTCCGGTGCCCGGCCGACATTGGACGGAATGAATGCCACTGCATTCCCTTCGGGCGTGATGACGATGCCGGTCGAAGCCACCGAACAAGTCGGCCCTGTCATCATCTGGCGCAAGGAACTGCGTCCCGATTCAGGTGGCGCCGGAAAATTCCGAGGCGGTCTGGGCCAGTACATGAATGTCGGTGCCCGCGAAGGACACGAGTTCGACATCCAGGCCATGTTCGACCGGGTCCACCATCCGGCGCGTGGCCGCCAAGGCGGTCACAATGGAGCCCCGACCAGGATTGGCCAAGATGATGGCACTCCGATGAAGGGCAAGGGCAAACAGTTCGTCCCGCATGGGCGCGTCGTCGAAATGGCCTTCCCCGGTGGCGCGGGATACGGCGACCCGGCGGACCGCGACAAGAAAGATGTGAAGCGTGATCTGGCGCGGGATTACATCTCACCAGAGACTGCCAAGCAGCTTTATGGTCTGACCGAGGATGAAATCTCGGCGGTAGAGGCGGCTGTCAAAGAGGGGGAAGAGCCGTAATCGTCCGATCGGCCCGTGAAGCACTTTGCAGCCTCAATCGGTGAAGTAGACGGGCCCACGGAGACCCAACGCTATTTCTGAGCCGCGACGATGATCCCATTTGTGCATAGCTCATCAAAAAGCTTGGTCACATCCGCCCTGATAACCGCTTCATCCGCCTCGTACTCATTCATGACATGGCTGACAACTTCATCGAGCGAATGCGGAGTCTCCAACGCCTCCCAGATCGTCTGCCCAACCGCGTTGAGACCAAAGTACTCGCCCCGCTCAAAGTGCAGTAAGATGCTCTCGTTCTCGACATCGGCATGCGTTACCGCATCAGAACGGATGAATTTGTCCGCCGGATTGATCATTTCGGTGGCCAGCCTGTTTGTTGCGATGGCGCCTTCTAAGATGGTGCTGCAAATCAGGCAAGCCGCAGCAACTACAGGTCTGGACTACCGCTAGCAGCCATGCGACCCCGGACTGTCAGATGGGACGAGGAAATTGAGCGGATTTGTAGGGCTTTTCGGACGATCACCCAGCACAGCCGATGCGCAATTGGTTGCGCAGATGACCGAATTGATGGGTCGCGACTGTCCGGATCGCCTGGGTACTTGGATCGGTGAGGGTGCTGGCCTGGGCCATGCCTTGCTGGCAATAACGCGCGAAGACCGATCCGAACAGCAACCTCTGTCCATGGGTGGAGATGTCCACATTGTCGGCGATGTTCGTTTGGATCGCCGTGACGAGGTTATCGCGACCCTGGCAGAGAATGGCGCGACCAGCTACGACTCCGATACCGCGTTGGTCCTGCGCGCCTATCACAGATGGGGCGAAAGCTGTATTGATCATTTCTCGGGTGATTTTGCTTTCGCGATCTGGGACAGTGCAAGCCGTAAACTGTTTTGCGTCCGCGATCACTTCGGCATTGTGCCGCTTTACTACGCAGAAATTCCAGCCGGCCTGATCATCAGTACGCATATTCAGTGTATTCTGGCGCACCCAGATGTCTCAGAAGATCTGAACGAAACGGCAATCGGCGACTTTCTGCTGTTTTCGATGAACCTGGACCGGGGATCGACGGTTTTCGCGTCCATTCAAAAACTGCCCCCTGCGCATCTCCTGACCTGGACCGGCGATGCCGCCGCGACGCACAGATATTGGCAGCACGCGACAGATGTCGATAAGCTTCACCACAAGTCACAAGACGACTATGTCGATGAGTTCCTACATCTGCTGGAATACTCTGTCGCTGACCGGCTACGCACTGATAAGGCGGCGACGCACCTAAGCGGCGGCCTGGATTCAACGTCGATCGCCGCAATCACCAGAAGGCTGGGCACGCGCGGCGTCAACGACCTTCAAGCCTACAACATCACGTATCGCGAGCTATTGCTGGAAGATGAAGGCAGGTTAGCGAAAGAGGTTGCCGGTCACATCGGTGTGCCATTGGACGTTCTTTTTGCCGAGGATTTCATCGGCGCAGAGCCGCCGGATTCCCCGTCCCATGTGTATCCGGAACCGCACATCATCCCAAGCCAGGTTGCTGAAATTGAAATTGCCAGCCGTGTTTCGCAGAACAGCCGAGTACTGCTTGCAGGATTTGGCGGTGATCCTGCACTTTTCCCGCCGGACAATCCTTTTGGCCAGGTGTTGAAAGGTGGTCGGATCGTAAGCGCCATCGGCGGGCTCTTCGGGATTTATCGACGCACCGGGCGTTTGCCCAGACCGGGTCTTCGAACATGGCTGCGCAAAAATACCGCTGCGGATGTTCTGGCCAGAACCGCCACATTGCCGGATTGGATTGACGCTGAGTTTGCCGGTAGAACCCATCTTGTCGAACGCCTGCGGGACACTGTGCTGAAGCGCGAATTGCGGGATCGGGCGGGGATGGCAATTGCGCCAACCTGGTCGAACATTTTCGCCTGGTCCCATCCGGGATTCAGTGGCCAGCCATTGAAAACCCGGTTTCCGTTCTTCGATCTTCGCTTGGTCACCTTTCTGGAACGCGTCCCTCCACTTCCTTGGTTGCATGACAAGATCTTGTTGCGAGAGGCCATGCGGGGCATTCTGCCTGAAGGTGTGCGTCTGCGACGCAAGTCGCCACTGCCGGGCTCTGGGCAATTTAACCATGTACAGAGGGATGGCATTGCCCCTTGGGCGATGAGACTAGCGAATTCCAAGCATTTGGACGGATTCGTTAACCGAAAGACGTTGGTTTCTTTGCTATCTGATCACAAAGATCTGGATCAGATAAGATACAGACAGACCAGACCTGCGATTCATATGGCCTATTGGCTGAATCAGCGTTAGGTTGTTCAAGATTGGTCGGAGTAGTATTACGTGTTAGCGTAACCAGATACGGGATTCGATGGAGTGAGAACATGGTGACCGAAAAGAAACCTTACGAAGCGCCTCAACTGACCAGCTATGGGTCGGTTGAGAAGATCACCGAGACGACGTCATTGCTGACAGGTTTTGATGGTGGCACTGGTCTTAATCAATATGCCAGCTAGGGGATCCTCAGGGCGCTGAGACAGCCAATATGCATGTTCCATCGATGTCCGGCGCGAAATAGCTTTCTCCAAAGACACAGGTTAAGTGGGCGGCCGTGAGTGCGCTTCATAATTATGCGGCTTACGGTCTGCATATTTGTGCGGATCGCCCAATCGAGTTGGCTGCGGCCTTCGGTCCGCAGGGAACTCCAGATATCCAATTTGATCTACGCGGGTGCCAGTATACCGCTGACCCCGACCTTCCGGACGAACCGCGATCCGGCTTCAATCGAATGGACGATGGGTCCGGGGCGATGATGTGGTTTACGGGCAGCGGGCGCCTGGATTTTAGGATCAATGCCGCTGCTGATCGCGTGTCGGTCAGTGGCTACCAAACGAACAGCCATGAAATGTCGCTGTTGCTTTTGGGACAAGTTTTCGGCGTGGTCTTGCGGATGCGGCGTATCTTGTCGCTGCATGCGTGTGCACTGAACTTGGACGGCTGCGCGGTTGCTGTGCTGGGCGCGTCGGGCGTTGGCAAATCGACGCTGGCTGCGCATCTGGCCAGCAATGGCGCGCCGGTTTTGGCCGATGATGTTACCGCCATTCTGGAGTCAGGTGACGGCCATATGGTGCAACCTGGTTTTCCAGCCATGAAATTTTGGCCAGACACATTGAAGTTGAGCAATGTGGCTGCAGATGCGCAAGACCGCGTTTTCAACTTTACGGACAAACGCGTTTTGCCCCTTCGAACGGGCGGTCAGTCGTCGGAATGGCAGTTCCAACCCACGCCATTACCAATGCGGGGGATCTTTGTCCTGCAGGGCAGGCGCGCAGATCTGTCGTATCCGATTGCAGAGAAGCTGGATCCGATCGCGGCGGTTCCGGTGCTGATGGCGAACAGATCCTCGTTGATGTGCGCCCTCGGTCCCAAGGTTGACGGGCAAGAATTGAAATCGATGGCCAGGTTGGCAGGCGCCGTTCCAGTTTGGTCGATTACATGCCCTGATGATGTTGGCAATTTGGCCGCTTCGGTAGATTTGCTGCACCGGTGTTTGGACGGGTGCAAGACTGGAACTGCAGCTTAGTGTCAGTCCTGGCCGAAACTTTTGACGTCGTAGTGGCGGGCGTGCCCACGCCATTGATCAGCGATCAGGCACTGGCAAGGCTGAAGGCCAGCGCCAGGGGCCTGCCGCAAATTTTGGCCGGCGGTCTGGAATGCCGGCTGGCGAGTGGCAGCAATGCTCAGGTGGATCTGCAGCTTTGCATCACCCGGGGTAGCCCCGATGTCGAGGTATTGCAGGCGTTCTTGAAGCAGCATCAGAATGATGCTGCGGTGGACGACCCCTGGCAAAGGCTGGCGACGCTGGTTGCGGCTTGGGTTGATCCGGCATCTGCCTTAAATGAACAAATCGCAGAGATCTGGCTGGAGTTCGATTGCGCCGGTGATCATCTGTCGCCTCCGTCTGTGTTCCTGGGGCTTCAGCAGTCTCCAAGGCCCGCTGATGTGCAGCGCCCTGCAATTGATGCGGCGCTGGAGATTCTGTTGTCAGTCGAGGCGTGGGACAAGTGCCGGGCGATGGTTCACTGCTGTTTCGATTCTTGCGTCGGCGATGTCTTCGTAAGTCATCTGGGCGTTATGCTGGGCCGACGCGTTGATGCCGTCCGTGTCAATGTGAAACGATTGGATGACACGTCGATCGGCTCGTTTCTGTCGATGGTCGGCTGGCATGGGCCCGCCGGTGCCGTGACGGATTTGACCAAACTTGCGCTGACCGCCGTCGATAGGGTTACCTTGTGCCTGGATGTGGGAGCAGAGGTTGCAGAAGCTTTTGGCCTGGAATGCATCCATGCACCCGATAGAGCGGGTCGTGACAGATGGCAGAGGTCTATCCAAGATCTCTCAAACCTGGCCGAAATGGATGCAGACAAGTGTTCAGCTTTGCCCCAATGGCATCGATTGCTGATGCCGGGCTCGGCTTTGCGGACGTGGCCGAGGCAACTGATCGCCGCAACGCTTTATCCCGGCACAAATGTCAAAAGCCAAATTGATTGCCGGATCAGTCACCTGAAGCTTTCGGTCGTGGTTGGCAGTGTCGCCACGGCGAAAGCCTATCTGGCTTTCAAGCACATCTGGGCAGAAAACGAACCGGCCGGTGTTGCGAAAATTGATGAGTTTTACTCCGACGATGACATCTCGCTTTGGAAACAAGTTCTCGGCCCGGATCTCCATTTTCATTTCGGCCTATTCCATGGGACCGAGGATCTGCAAACCGGATTGGCCCAGACCGTCCGAAGCTACTTTCCGCACATTCGCCGGGGCTCAAAAGTCTTGGACCTTGGGTGCGGATGGGGCGGTCCGGCGAAAGTTCTCACCGCCGAGCATGACTGCCAGGTCACCGGTATCACGATCAGCGAGGTCCAAGCCGCCCATTGCCAAACCGCCGGCCTGAATGTTCACTTGCTTGATCTGGACGATCCGGCGGCGGAGCCTTCCCAAGGCTATGACATCCTTTTCAGCTTGGAAATGATCTCGCATATCCGGGACAAGGCCGGTTTCTTGCGCCGGGCCCGGTCTTGCGGCAGCAAGCTGATTTTGTCAGAAAGCTGTGCCGCAGATGACTACGAGGGGCCGCGCACAACATTTGGCGGCTCGATGCAACTCTGTACGGTCAGCGAGTTAACAAAAGCAGTGGAGCAGGCCGGCTGGACGATCAAATCACTTAGCAACCGGCGGTCGCAATCGATGCGGACATTAGAGCTGTGGGATCAGAATCTGAAGCGAACGTTCGGGGGCACGCCGCCAGCGGGCGCTTTTGGCGCGATGCACAGCATGATTGTCAATGCCGGGCGGGACCCAATCGGTTGGGCAGACAGCTTTCCGCTGATCGACATTGTTGCGGACTAAAACATGCGGAGCGGTTTAAAAGCGGATCCTTCCGGCTTTGATCCCAGGTGCGGGGATTTTCGTGCGGACCCGTACCCCATCTATCGAAGCTTACGCGCAACCGCGCCAATTTATCGACGGCCGGGCGAAGGCGATTGGCTTATCACGCGGTATCGCGATGTCGAAACCGTCCTGAAAAGCCGTGATTTCGGGCGGGCGGATCAGGCCGCAGGCTTGTCTGAGGTACAATCCAGGGCTGCGAAAACGCCTCTGCAAAAAATGCGAGAGCAGAGCTTTGAAATCGTGGCTGGGTGGACGGTGCTACAGAATCCGCCAAAGCATACGCATCTGAGAAACCAGATGCGGCAATTTTTTAACGCCAGCCATTTGAAGCTCTACCAAGAGGTCGCAGAAGACGAATGTCGCCAACGGATTTTGGCGCTGCCCGATCGCGGGCGGACGGATTTGATCTCAGAGATCGCATTTCCCATCGCCTGGCGCGTTAATGCCGCGATCTTGGGGATCGAACCGAAGGACTTCAGCCTGCAGCTTCGCAACTGGACTGACAGCGTCGCCCGCCTGACCGATCTGCAGCCGAGCTTTATCAGCGGAGAGCAGGGGCTGATGGCGATTGCGGCGCTTTCCGGGTATTTTAGCCGGCTGCTCGCCCAGCCATCATCGCCGGGCCAACCAGGTTTGATACAGCAGCTTGCGGAAGATCTGCGGGACGGCGGGGTCGGTGAAACGGATGCGATGTCGACGCTGATTTTTATGTTCGCCGTAGGGCACTCGTCGACCGTGAATCTGATCGGAAATACCATCCTCACTTTGCTGCGCCATCCGAAGGAGATGGCGTTGCTATCTGACCCGGCATTGTTGGAACCGGCCTTATCCGAAGTCTTGCGGTTCGAAAGCCCCGTCCAAAGCGTGACGCGCACGGCACTGGTTGACACAAAGGTCGGGGATACGGTGATCAAGCGCGGACAGGCGGTTCATCTGATCATCGCGGCTGCCAATCGGGACCCAGAGAAATTCTCGGATCCCGATCGATTTGATATCCATCGCAAAGCAGCCCCGAACCTGTCTTTTGGATTGGGAATTCACACGTGCATTGGTTTGCGGCTGGCGAAAACAACCAGCCTGATCACGCTGAGATATCTGCTGGATCGAATGCGATTTGAACTGCCCAAGGATGACGAACCGATCTGGGACGAACCGTATCTGGGCCACGGATTAAAGTCGCTGAGCGTCGACTTTCAAAAGCGCCACTGAACCTCAATAGTCTTTGATTGGTCTGAACGTACGAACAGGGATCTTCGCGGCTGAAGGGCAGTGGTGCTGCCTGCTACCGAAGTTGCACTGAAAACCCTGCGAACACCGGCCCTTTATCGAACCGGCTACAATAGGAAATCAGCCGCAGTGATTGCATCGCCATCGCTGGTCGTGACGCTGATCGTCAGATCGGCCTCAGCGTCCCCGTCGGCATCGGCCTGAATGGTCCAGTCGTTGCCGGATGTGTTGACTGCCCGCAGTTCGCCGGCTGTTCCATCAAATGCCGCAGAACCGATAAATGCGAAGTCCTGATTTCCCGAAACGCCGCTATCGGCGTCTATCCCAGTGAGCTGGATGATGTCGCCCGCGGTGAAGTCCAGGATATGGTCCTCTGCGCCTTCCACACTATCCGTCAGGTTTGTATAGAGGAAAATGTCGTCCCCGCCATTGCCCGTGAGTGAATCGGCCCCGCCACAGCCTGAAATCGTGTCCGCATTCTGCGAGCCTGCGATTGTATCATCCCCATTGCCTGAGAAGACTTGGTACATGCCGTCCAGTTCAGCTGTGCCGTCGAAGGTCAGCGTCTCTTCGCTGGTCAACGCATTTCCGCTGATGGTCAGGGTTTCCCCTGCCGCGACATTGCCATCGGCCATGGTCAGATTGTAGCTAAACGATGATCCTGGGGCAGAGCCACCGAACCGGGCATCTGTGCTGGATAGCACCGCAAGAATTTCAATGTCGATCAACTGATCATCCGTCAGCACCAGCCCGCCGGCGTAGTCGCCCTGCAAACCAACGGAGTCTAACGTGCCGCTCTGTCCGTCCACCATGTCACCCGATCCGAACCGGTCCGTGCCAAAGAAGAAGGCATCATCCTGCTGGCTGCCGGTCAGGTCATCCGCGCCTTGGCCCCCGAACGTGAAGACCGATCCATCAAGTTCGGCCGAGGCGTCCAGAGTGAAATCCTCGCCCGATTGCAGCGTATTGGCCTGGAAGGATAATTGTTCCCCGGTTGCGACGGTGTCGTCGATCAACGTAAGACTGTAACTGAACATCTCGGTGCCCGAAGCCCCGAACCGGGTGTCGCTTCCTGGCAGCAACACGATTAACTCTATATTTTGGCTCGATTGCGGGCCAAAAGTCAGCCCGCTGGAATAATCGCCCTTCAACCCGATTTGGTCCAGCGCACCGGCGCCACCGTCAACAGTATCACCGGCGTCGAATTCTGCGCCGAAGAAGATGGCATCGTTGCCGTCTCCGGCGTCGACGCTGTCTGACCCGCCGCCATCGGCAAAGATGATCTCTGATCCGGTTGTGCCGTTGAAGATATCCGGACCGGGCGTGTTTGTTGTCTGCGTCTCGAATGCGCCGATGTCCGGCGTGCCGCCGACGCCGGGTACATCCACATCACGGGTGAAGCCCCTCGCGTCCACTGGCAGGTCTTCACTGGTATCCAGGTCGCCGTCCAGGTCCAAGCTGTCCGCGGACAGGGCGCCGGTGCCTGCGTCTATTGCGGGGTTGCTCAGGTCTGCCCTCAGCGCTGCGGTCTGTACAGGACCGCCGTTGTCGGAAAGTGCCCCACCGCCGGTCGTGCCATCAATGGCATCGAAGACCAACCAGGCGTCACCGCTGGTAAGCGAGGAGGTTTCCGTCAAGGTCCCGGAAGTCTCGCCCCCTGTGTTGGCCAGCACCAGAGAGTTTATGATCTCTACCGTCCCGCCCGTGACGGCAAGACCGCCGCCTTCGGTTTGGGCGGTGTTCCCCGTCAGCGTTCCATTCGAAATTGTCAGTGTGCCATTGCTGTTGGCGATGCCGCCGCCACCACCATCCGCTCCTGCCGCCCCGCTCAGGTCGCGGCCAGAACCTCCATTGCCTCCAGCGCCAGCGCTGTTCCCGGCTGCTGTCACATTGGACAGGCTGGCCGTGCCGCCGGTGAACAAGGCGCCGCCGCCGGCCCCACCATTGCCTCCATCGCCGCCATAGTAGGCGAAACCGTAATATGCGCCCAGATCGCCAGGGCTGTTGCCGCCGCGGCCACCGCTGCCTGCGGTGTTGCCGGACAGGGTTGTGTTGGCGATCGCGACGGTTCCACTCGCCAAGAGGCCGCCACCGGATCCGCCGTTTCCGCCGAATCCGCCGGGACCGCCATACCCGCCATTTCCGCCGTTGCCCGATGAATTGCCAGTGATTGATGTGTTGGTGATGATGACCGACCCGGTCGCGATCAGGCCGCCGCCGCCGCCGCCATTTCCACCGTTTCCGCCGCCGGTGTAGAGGAGTTGGGTAACATCTTCACTTCCGCCTGCGCCACCATTGCCTGCAGAGTTCCCATCGATCACCGAGTTGTCGATAACAAGTGTTCCGGTAGACCGGATACCGCCGGCGCCGCCACCATTGCCGCCTGCGTAGCCACCAAAGCCTCCATAGCCCTCTCCGCCATTCCCAGCGGAGTTGTTTTGGATCGTGGAGTTGGTGATTGTGACAATACCCCGCGCGAATATGCCTCCGCCGGTGCCGCCATTATACCCCTGTCCAATGATCGTGTTATCGTATCCATTGCCAGCGCGGTTGTTGCTGATCGTGCTGTTGTCGATCGTCAGCGTGCTATTGGTTGATGCGAAGATCGCGCCGCCATTGCCGCCATAGTAATAGCCCGAGCCAGCATCGCCATCGGCCGCTGCGTTGCCGGTTAATATGATATTCGATAGACCCAACGCCGCGTTGGAATACAGCAGAATGCCGCCGCCGCTGTTCCCATATCCAGAAAACGCGTCAGCGATCCCGTTGCTAATAGTAAGGCCGCCGACTTCGGACGTGCCTGACTCGACCCTGAAGATCCGGCTCTGGCCGTTACCGGAGATGGTGATGCCCTGAGTGTCATCGCCGTTTATGTCTCCATCGATCGTCACATCAGAGTCGATCAGCAAATCGCCTTGGTTCAGCGTGATGGTGCTGCCCAGAAGGCTGGCGTCAAAGGTGATGGCATCCGCATCGTTACCGTCGCCATCAGCGTCGGTCGTGATCAAATCATTCGCCAACATCAAAGCTTCGCGCAGGGACAACAATCCGTCCAGGTCGTTGACGACATCACTGCTGGTCGTCACGATCAAGCTTAGTGTATCGGCCTGCACCTCGAACGCGCCGATGTCCCGGATACCGTCGCCGGTCTCAACCCCGACATTAGCAACATTCGCTGATGCCTGCCCACGTGCGTCCTCGGTGGGAATAGTCGCCCCGCCAGAAGCATCCAAAGCCGGATTGAACGGATCTGCGCGCAGCGCAATAGTTTGAACCGGTCCGCCATTGTCGGCAAGAAGCCCTGCCTCCACGCCGTTATTGTCGACCGTCTGCTCGAAGATCTGGGTTGCAGTGACATCACCAACATCGGCTGAGCCATTAAACAGATCTCTGCCCACGATGTTCGTGCCGGTATAGGTCGTGGTCGGATTGAAAGCCGTAAAAAAATAGAGATCATTGCCTGCCCCCTGCGTAGCGACGTTGCCCGCCAATATCGAGTCAACCAATTCGATGTTCTGATCGGAGGCCCCCGCACTGTATATCCCGCCACCAGAAGATCCCGTGCCAGTCGTAGAATTGCCGGTGATCGTGCTGTTGGTCAAAGTCACATTGCCAAAGGCATTATAAAAACCACCACCCGCAGATACGGCACCGCTTGTTGAGTTCCCGCTGATCGTGCTGTTCATGGAAACAATCGCGCCGGCGGCGTAGAAGCCAGCGCCGCTTGATTGAATGCCCGTGGTACGGTTGCCGCTGATGGTACTGTTTGTCAGCGTCAGATCGCCAGCATAAATGCCACCGCCTTTAGCATTCTGCCCGTAAGTTGAATTGCCGCTGACTGAGCTGTTCGTAAGAGTGACTGAGCCTATCGAAGATATGCCACCCCCAAAACCAAGCCTATCCGATGTCGTATTGTTCGTAACTTCGCTATTAACCAACGTTACGTTGAGTAGGGCATATATGCCCCCACCTGCACTTCTGTAACCGGAAGCGCTGTTTCCACTCACCGAACTATCTGTAAGTGTGAAGAAGATGCCTGAAATAGCGCCGCCATCAGAGTTGTCCCCAGATGTGCTGTTTCCGCTCACCGCACTATCTGTAAGTGTTAAGAAGTCGCCTGAAATAGCGCCGCCATCAGAGTTGTCCCCAGATGTGCTGTTACCCCGAATGTAGCTATTTTGAATGGTCACAGCGTTGTACGAGAGGATGGCACCGCCCGCTTCATTGTCACCGATCGTTCTACCCCCAGTGAGGGTTAAACCCTTAAAAGTTACTGGAAAGTAGCTTGTGCTAACACTGAATAGCCGTGAGTTGTCATCCAGAAGGGCTGCGCCAGACGCACTAACGTCTGTAATGTCACCGTCGATTGTTATGTCGTCGTCGTTCGCGTCACCGCTGATCGTCACCAGGCCAGAACCGTCAATAGTCAACGTTTCGGTGATCGTCAGTTCGCCCTGAGTCAGCCGGATCAGACCTCCGTTTTCAAAGGCTTCCCCGATTCCAGTCGCAAAGGTAATCGTGTCAGTAGCGCCTGCATCAGGATCATTGGCAAAGGCGATTGCCTCGCGCAGCGAGGTCAAACCATCGCCCGCGACGATGTCTTCAGTTGTGGTAACGATAAGGCTGCGAATTTCGCCTATTTCGAACGCGCCGAGGTCACGGATGCCGTCCCCGCTATCTGCGCCTGCCCCGGGGATATCAGACGCCGTTTGCCCACGCGCGTCAGTTGCCAGGATCACCCCACCAACAGAGGCGTCCAGCGCCGGGTTTGCCACATCGTCCAGCAAGGCAATCGTTTGAACAGGGCCGCCATTGTCGGCCAATAACCCGCCATTGCCAGCAGAGTAGCCATCAATTTCTGCAAATACCTGCGCAGCCGAGCCTGCAATCAGGCTATTATAGGTCGTGACAGATCCGCTGACATTGTTGCCAGAGCTATAAGTGTAGTTCCCAATAATGATGCTGTTCGCCAGCGTTGCAGTTCCGGAATTCGCTATGCCACCGCCTGCCGAGTCATAATCATAGGCACCGTTTCCACTGACCGTGCTGTTGTACAAAGATAGGTTGCCAGTATTTTCGATACCACCGCCATCGCCGTAGGTCCCATTTCCGCTGAGAGTCGTGTTGAACGCCGTCAACGTACCGCCGTTGTGGATCCCGCCGCCGCCAGCCCTGCCGTCGTTTTCCGCAAGAGTGGAGGCTGTCAATGTCGCAGTCCCGCTATTGTAAATGGCGCCACCCGAACCATCACGGGCTTCATTGTTGCTAAGCGTACTTCTGACCAGCGTCAGTGTTCCATAGTTCAGAATGCCAGCACCATTTATCCCGGCACCAACAGTGAAGCTTCGGTCTATGACACCATCAGAAAAATCAAGCTGTGCACCTGATTGAACCAGCAAACCAGCACCCCCTTCTGGGGTTGCGTCCAACAATCCTCCGCGCAATAGCAGGCCGGTTAATTCGGCTGTCCCGTCGCTCACCAGGACTATGCGACTTTGAAAGTTCGCATTGACCTCAATGTCCGGTGTGCCGTCGTCATTCAGATCACCATCTATGAAAATATCGCTGGATAGGGTGAGTTGCGTACCCCCCAGGGTGATCGTACCACCGTTCTCGAACGCTTCGCCGACGCCTGCGGCAAAAGTGATCGTGTCGTTGGCATTACCGTCATTGTCAGCATCGCCATCGGCCAAGTCGCCTGCTGTGGCGTCATTGGCAAAGGCGATTGCCTCGCGCAGCGACGTCTGCATATCGGTCGCGTCGACAACATCTGCGGTGGTGGTGACAATTAGGCTGGGTGCCTCAGTCATTGCATCGTTTTTCAATTCAACCAGTTCCGCCTGCTCATCGAAAACCTGATCCCAGCCTAGCGGCCGAGTTCCATCAAATTCATTCATTATCTGTGCCTCACACCCAACGAAACCAGCCAAGGCGCACCACTTTGGCGCAACACATCAGCTGCTGGAAGATCTCACGTCCCAGCGCGATTTAACCTTCGAACAATTGCAGAGTCCATAGAGCGAGCATTGCGAAAATCTCTCTACTCTGGCTTGTGGAGAGGTCCGGCCTTCGGCTTGGATTCTCAATCTTTCGCAGGCGCTAGAAGCCGTGAAGCCGTCGCCATAAAAAAGAGCTTCTGGCGGCTGTTCAGTGGCGGCTGGAGGCATGCGTCTGTGTGAACACCATAGGCGTTGCCAGCCCTGGCGGGATAAGACGCATCAGTGCTGCCAATCCCGACACGACGCCGGGAATTCGGGTTAATCCGGCGATGAGCTTCGGTTGACGATCGCGAAAAATGGGATCGCTTTGCAAGCGATCCATAAAGGCCGCCATCACGCCGCGCCGGAAATTTGTTTTCAGCCCGGTGCTCTGGCTCAACCGCGTTATCCTACCCGCTGTGACAAAATTAACGCTGTCCCATATGCGCTGATGGCGCTGGATCAGACCTGGTCTAAGATGCCGGGTCTGTTCCGGAATTACGGGCAGCAATGGGATGCCCAGATGTGGCTCGTACGGGAAGGCATAGTTCGGGCAAAGATGGATCATAACCCCGTCCGGGGCCAGGACACTGGCCAGGGATTGCATCGCCTGATCCAGCGGTAGAATGTGTTCGACAACGTTTACGGAAAAAATCAGGTCGAACTGGCCATGGATTTCGGGTGAAAGTTTCTCGGCCCCGATGGGCAAGATCTCAGGTGCAGATACCGCTAGGTCCAGCTCTTGGCCAATCACGGTCCCAAGCGCCGACATAAAACCAAAACCTGCCGCGGCGCCGGGCTCCAGCCCGGTAATCTCGAACCCCTCGGCGGCCAGAAACTGCGTCAGAACACCGATACCGCTGCCTATTTCCAAGATCCGCGATGTGTTTTCCAGATGGGGCGCGGCCAGTTCCAATCCAACACGCGCTTCGTTCAAATACGTGTCCAGATAAGCTCGCAACTCGGCGGCGTCCTCTGCGATGCCGGGCATTTCGGCGGCCAACCCGGCGACTTTCTGGCGGTCGATGCTGGACAATAACCTGTCCAGTCGGGTGGCCCTTGCCTCAGGGGTTCTTAGCGTTGCGTTCATATCGCCGCCTTAGCCCGGGGGCGCACTGCGTGGCAAGATCAGCACCAAAAGACCACCTGCAATCACACCCAGCACCGACGTTACCGATACCAGCGCGCCCAGTGCGGCACCCTGTTCCGGCGGGACACCGATCCCGCTGAACAAAAGGGCAAAGCTGGCCTCTCGCACACCGATACCGCCAATTGAAACTGGAACCATCGTGATCACCCAAATCAGCGGAACCAGGGCGAGGTAATCCCAGGCCGTCGCTTGAATGGCCAAGTCAGCGCCTAGCAGCCAGGCCGCTAAAACCGCATGGCCATGCACGGCCAGCGAATAGGCAATCGCCCACGCGGCAATACTGCGCTGGCGAAAGATCTTGCGCAGCTCTGCCAGGCCTTCCTTGATCCTATTGGCAATCGGTCCCTCGCGCCATGCAAGCAGTCTTTCCAGCGGGCCGATGCCAAGTATCAACAACAAAAGCACGGCCAATAACCCGGCACAGAGCGCTGCCACCCAGCCGCCGATCTGCGTCGCCAGGATTATCGCCCCGGGCAGTGCCAACAGGGCCATGGACAAAAGCCCGAACACTCGATCCGCGATTGTGCTGGAAACAATCGTTTCGATCCTGGTGTTGCCCCGGCTGGCAAGCATGACACCACGCACGATGTCTCCGCCTTGGCCGGATGGAAGACCCAAGGCGACCATGGTTGAAGTGCACGTAATTCTCAGGCTTTCGGCTCGTGGCATCGTAACGCCAAGGTTCTGCAAAATCATGTGCCATCGCAGCGCTGCGAACGGCAGACCGACCAGCATCAGAAAACTGGCTGCGACCAGTACCCAGCCAGTTGTCTCGGTGATCGCAGCGGCAATAGCATTCGTGTCCAAGACCAACGCCAGCAGAACGATGCAGCCTGCAGCGACTGCCAAGCGTAGAAGAAACTTCGCGCGAGGTGAAAGTGAGGCCACGTGGTCAGCTATTCAACCTGGCCTGCCGACGGGCATAGTAGTCGCCAGGACCGCGCACGGCATCGTTCCCGAAACCTAGAAGTCTCCGGGCCGCATCGTCCAAAGCAGCGTGGTCAAGCCGTCCACCTTCATCCAACGCCGCCGGCAGGTCGATCTGTTGGCGGATGAACGGCAACGTATAGACGTGATTGACGGCCCTGCGGCCAGTGTCAGACCGATTCACGCCGCCGGAATGAAAGACCATGCAGTCCAAAACCAAAAAGCTGCCCGCCGGTACGCAAACCGGCGTCGCGATTTCATCCAGCAGCGCGTCCGAGGGGAAGGACTCACGCCGGTGTGTTCCGGGGGCGACCAGGGTTGCACCATTTTCCAGCGTGAATGGCTCGATACAGTACAACGCATTGATCGCCAATGGCCGCGAAGTGGTGAAATGCTGGTAGGGCAAATCACGGTGCCATGCGCCTTGATTGTAAGGCCCGCCGGGTGGGTTCGAAATACCATTCTGCTGGTTCAGAATGAAGCCGCCGGTTTCATGCGCGCCGCGGAAAATGCGCGCTGCCAAGCCTAAGACGGCTGGATTCTGCGCAAGGTTCAGAAAAGCCCGATCATAAAGCAGAGGCGCACGGATCGTATTGTGTTCGTCGATGTTTCGCAGGGCATCCAGACCGCCATGGCTATCAGCCTGAGCGGCAAATGCACGGTCGAAAGCCGCTTCGATATCGGACCTCGCAGCCTCATCCAAACCTGCATCGAACCAGGTGCAGCCGTTCAATTCCAACCGCTCGACATGCGCGTCGATTTCGTCTGAATGGCTGGTCTGTTCTTTGACCCCATAGCGGCGTGCGGGTTCCATTGGTCGGCTCCATATCTGGTCACGCGGATTAGCGCGGGATCAAGTGGTTAAAGACGATCGGCCTATGTCCCGCATCTTGCAGGCGTGCGGCAAACACATTTTGCGCCCTTGGGTGGGTGGCAATCAAGGTGGCGTCGGCGGGGTTGTCAATATCAGATAGTTTGATCACGGGTTTGCCCAGATTGCGGGCCCCTTCGGTGGCGTCCACCAGAATCCGCCCGATCCGTTCCCAGATGCTTGGTGCATAGCATCGGAGCAACGCCGCCATCTCTCCCGCCCCAAAAAGATCGAGCGTCTGGTCAGGTCCGATTTCTTCCAGCAAGGTGTCATCCAGGCTTTGCCAGGCGGTCAAATAGGCTTTGTGGTCTCCGGCAGATTGGGCAAGATCATTCAGCTTGGCTTCCCCCTGGGTAAGCAGAAAAACCTGAAATCCGGCCAAGCCTTCGGGTTCGGCGGCGGCCTTCATAAACTTCAACCCGGCACTTGTGGCCAAGCGCTGAAGCCCTGCCTGGCTGAAGCTGTGAACATGATCCAGGAAAAGCACCTCCAGGTTTGCAGGAACTGCTGTCGGACAGATCAGCAGGATCTGGCCACCCGGTGCAAGTTGAGCTGCCAAGGCGCTGAGGAATGCCGCAGGGTCGGCGCTGTGTTCGATGACGTTGATCGAGAAAATCAGATCGAAAGGCGTCGCCGGGGGCGGAAGATCTTCAGCAAATCCATGCTGGAACGCAATTCTGCTGTTCTCGGATGGCTTTGCCAATTGAATGGCTGCCTCCAACCCCATGAACCCAGTTTCCGGCCAGGCCTGGGCAAGCGCCTGCAGGGTCTGCCCCGATCCGCAGCCAACCTCTAGGACGCGTCCAAACGGACCGGGCCCGGCCCACGCAAGGATCTGATCGGCATAGTTCTGATTTCGTGTGGCATCTGCCTGTCCTGTCTCTGCGCCCAGATCATAGGCCGCGTCATAGAACTGCCGGACCTCTGCGGCAGACAAGGGCTGGGTATGCAAAACCATTCCGCATGCCAAACAATGGCTTTTTGCCAATGGCGCCGGAAAGATCCGTCCGTCGCTGATCATTGCCTGAGCCGGATGGGGCAGGGGCAGGGCGTGAAGGCCCGGCTCACCGCACAGCGGGCAGATGCTCACCATATGACCTCGGCCACGCCAACGCCGGTGCGCCCGTATCCATCTCCGTTGTAGAACAGCAATGTTCGCCCTGCAGCGCGGATCAAGGCAGGATAGCAACTGGCGTGGCCGTCCCAATCGTCAGAGGACTTTCCCATCAGATCATCGGTTACGCGCTGGAACGCGCCATCTCTTTGAACCGAGACGCCGATTGTGTATTCGGCCAGGCGGATCGAATAGTATATCGACATCTGCCCGTCTTGGGTCCAGACCCAGGGGCGTGACAGGCCGTACTCACCGACGTCCAGTGGCACCTCGACGGCTCCGGTTGGATGCCAATCGATACCGTCTTCGCTGTTGGCCGAGGTCAGGATGTGATCCATCTTGCTCTCATCCGCCCCGCCCGCACGGCTGGTGCCGTAGTACATTTTCCAGCCATCGCCATTGGACAGCACGAAGGGATAGCTGATCGTGTAAGGATCGAACCGGCTGCGGTCGATCAGCGGGCCCTCATATGCACGCTGAAAGTTCAGCCCATCATCAGTGCTGACAGCCATGCCGATGGCATTGCGGAACGGAACGTCTGCGGCTTTGTTCCATCCCATGTAGTACATCCGCATTTGGCCACCTTGGGAATGCACACAGCCGATCGAAATGCCTCGATCGTCGAACGCACCCAAGGCGCCGGGCGTCAGACAGGGCTGTTCAGAGACGCCCAAGACCCGCAACGGATCAGACTGATCCAGATCGATGAACCCAACCTGCCCGCGATTGTCATAGTCGCGGGCGACCAGGAACAACCGCAATCGGTCCTGAAGCAATACCGGCGCGGGATAGGCAGCGTGCGAGACCATCCAGTCCGGCCCCATCTCGGACCCGAAGATGCGGCCAAGACGGCGGACCCGCGGCGCGGCTGTCATCAAATTCCGCGCAGGCGCGAGCTTGGCACGCGGGACAGCTTTGCCGGCTCGGCCGACAGAACGCCTTCGTCATCGACATCCTTGGTGATCAGTGCACCAGACCCGATCAGACATCTCTCACCAATGCTGATATGGTCATTCGTGGTGGCATTCACGCCCATGAAGGTGCGTTCGCCCACGCTGACACCGCCAGAGATCACAACATGGGAGCTTATGAAGGCGAAATCGCCTATCGACGCGTGATGGCCAATGTGGTTTCCCGACCAAAGCGTGACCCCATTGCCGATCCGCACAAAGGGTTGGACGGTGTTGTCTTCCAGCAAAAAGACATTCCAGCCGATGTGTTCTGTCAGGACGTTCGCACGGCTGGAGACGTAGCTGGCCAGATCATAGTCCAAGGCGCGGTAGGCCAGACATTTGTCCATTCGCAGTTTGTTTAGACCAGAATAGCCGACGGCGACGAAGCCGTCGTGGGCGTCGGGCGGATGGCTGTTCGAAAGGTCTTCGAAGGGGACAACCGGTTTGCCGCAGAAGGTCTGTTCGGTCAGATGGTCGTCGTCCACCGTAAACGCTGTGACTGATCGATCGCTGTCCTTTTCGAAGTAATAATGCGCCACTTCGGACAATTCACCTGATCCGAAGATAACCACTGGTTTGGTTGATGCAGCCATCATGATGCCTCGGTTTTTGGCTGGGCATAGACATAGACCGTCGTCTCATAAAGTCCGTAATCAGAGCGCAGCGTGAAGTGCCTGGACAGATTCTCGGTCACCGCTCTGGCCAAAGCCGCCATATCCGGATGGAAAAGAGTATCGCTCTTCCAATCCACGGCATCGGACATGACATTGAACGCCAAGCCGCGGGAGGTGAGCCCCCATGCGGCCCGTGTCAGGCGCACGAGATACTCCATCATGTCGCCTTCCTTTAAGGTCTCGCGCCGGGTGAAGATGCCGTTCATGATGATGTAGTCAAAAGTTGGCAACCCGTCCGTTCCATCCAGAATGTCCAAACAGTGCACCGGCACATCCCGGTGACGGGCTCGTGCCGCGTCCGCAAAGGCGGGGGACAGGTCCAGCCCTTCAAAAGCGACATCAACACCTTGATCGTCCAGATGATCTTTGAAGGCGCACAAGCCACATCCAAAATCCAAGACGCGGACGCGTTCTCTTTCGTGGGCGAACAGCCCGTGCATCACCCCATATCGAATCCGGGCGCTGGTCTCGTCTTTCCAATCTACGGCCTCGGCACCGGCGCCGTGTTGTTCTAGGCATCTTTCATAATGCCGTACAATGTCCAGATATGCGGCCATCATGCAGATCCATCTGAATGTTTGCGGTAGACCTCGCGCACGATGGTCAGTGGGCGCTGTTTCACCTCGACAAAGATCTTGGCGATGTAAATCGCCATGATCCCGTTGAAGAATAACGTGATCCCTCCGATCAACATGATCGCTGCCATGACCGATGCCCAGCCTTCGGACGCGATGCCCAGTCCAAACTTCAACCACAGAAGATAGGCAATGAAGATCATTGCCGAAAAGCTGAGCGCGATCCCGGCGATCGAGATGATTGTCAGCGGCCGCGTCGAAAACGCCGTTATGGCATTTACGAACAGATACACCAGCCGTCCGAATGAATACGTCGTTGGGCTGCTATTGGGTTTTTCCACAGCACTGGGCAGCTGCACAAAGCCGGTCATGTGCCATATGCCCGCCAGGAATACCTCGCGTTCACTGAACTCCAGCATTGATGCAACGTAGCGCCGGCTCATCAAGCGGGCAGTCACGATGTTTTCGGGAAACGCAAATCCAGAGAGCGAGTTGAGACTGCGATAGAACATCCGACTGGCCAAGCGATAGAAGAATCCACGCTTGCGCCCCGCCTGCACGCCGTAGATGACGTCACATTCTTTGTCCTGCATCGCCTGATAAAACAGGCTGATCCATTCGGGCTGTTCTTCCAGATCGCTGTCGCAGATAAAAACGTAGTCCCCCGTCGATTGGGCCAATCCGGTCAGCAGGGCTTTGTGCTGACCGAAATTGCGGGAGAGATCGACGACAGTAACATTCGGGTCTTCATCTGCGATGCGTTTGGCGACGGTCAGCGAGTTATCAGGCGAGTTGTCGTTGACGAAGATGAACTCGTAATCCGGAGTTATCGCGATAATTGTCTGGCGGGCCCGCTGGTACAGCTCTTCAATATAAATTTCGCTGCGATATAAAGGGGTTACCAGAGAGATGCGCATGAGTGTCGTCCCCGGTGAGCAGTCCTAATTTCGTTAACGAAGTGTCTCGCATGGCCGGTTTAGGGGTGTCAAGCAGGCGAAACCGCTTCCGTGACACCTTCAAACGCTCTGCGCGATTTCAAGTGGCCGCGTGCGTCAGGCCCGGTTTGCATCAGCAAGTCGATTGCGCTGACCCCATGGATAAACTCTGTGCTGGCCTGTGAATATTCCGGGTAGCCGGAATAATCAGCATAGTGCAGCGCGATGCCCTCTGCGGCAAAGCGATCCCGGTCGATATATGCCTTTGCCGCGGGGCCAGACACGTAATCGGTTGCGTCCATGCCCTTACAAATCTCGATCAACCGTTCCGATGGGTTTTGCGAGACCCTGGGCACTTCGGTGCTTTCCGCAAGTGTTGTCTCGATACCAAACCATTCGGCGAGTGCCTTCAGAAACAGTCTGTTGACCTGTGACAGCATCTCAAGCTCATCGGCTTCGATGTAGAGCTTCTGCAGCAGGTGGCCATATTCTGACCAATAGGGCGCTTTGCTGTAGGCATGGCGAACGGTCTGCCAGTGTTTTTCGGCCCATGCGGGATCGGCGATACGCATTTCATCGACGCGGGCGTCATACTTGCCCTTGCTGTCCACTGGGATGGTCAGCCACTTAGGTGCGCCGCCGACGATCACTTTGTTCCGGTTGCGCCAGTCTCTGCGGGTAAACTGAACCTCGTCAAACAAGACGAAGGTATCTGCCGCATTCAAAAGGTCCAGATACCCCTTCCACGGCAGATAGTTCGACTGAAGGATAACGACGACCTTCTTCATACGCCGTCCAGTATCGGCGCGACGTCGCGATGGATCACTTCGATCACATGATCTTGGTGCTCGACAGGCATACCTGGATAAAACGGAAGGCTGATGGTCTGGGCGCCCCAATCCATGGACACCGGACAGGCTGCTGCAGCATCCGGGTACTTTTCAGCATAGTAGGTGAGTTCAGGCAGGGCGCGATAGTTCACCGTTACCGACACGCCGGCCTCGTTCAGCAGTGCGATTGCCCGGTCCCGCTGACCACCTGCAACGCCGATCGTAAACAGATGCCAAGCGTTTCGCCGCCCCGGCGCATCTGCGGGCATCCGCAGTTGCAAGCCCTCCAAACCGTCGCGATAGCGCGCTGCCAATGCTTGGCGCTGGGGCAAAAGCTCGTCAATCTGATCGATCTGCGGCGGCAGCAAGGCCGCCAATAGATCCGGCAGGTTGGCTTTGGTTCCCAGCCGATGCATGTCCCAGTGATTGTAGACACCGCCAGCAAACCGATCCGCTGCGATGGCGCTCATGCCATGCAGCCGAGCCTCGCGGATGCGGGTGAACAGGTCTTCATCCCGGCAGATGATCGCACCGCCTTCACCGCAGGTGACGTTCTTGGTGGCATAGAACGAAAAAATCGCCACGTCTCCGTGCTGGCCTGGGCGGGCATTGTTCAACTGGCCTTCAAAGCAATGGGCGCAGTCTTCGATCAGCGTAATCTGCTGGCCGGGTGCCTGCCGGTCACAGACCGCCCGCAGGCCCGGCATGTCCACCATTTGACCATAGAGATGCACGGACATCACCGCCCGGGTGCGGGGTGTGATCGCGGCCTCGACAGCTTCTGGTGTCAAAAGCAGCGTATCGGGATCAACGTCGACCAGGACTGTGGTCGCACCGGTTATTTCGATGACATTGGCCGAGGCTATGAATGTCATTGCCGGTACGATGACTTCGTCACCAGGGCCTAGTTCCAGCGCCAGCAGCACCGCCAGCGCACCGTTGGTCCAGCTGTTCGTGAGCAATGCATGCGGTGCTTCGAAATACGCGGCCAATTGGGCTTCAACACCAGCAGCAACACCGCCCGTGGTTAGGAACGGCGATGCCAACACATCGCCGACTGCGTTGGCCGCATCCCGGCTCAAACCATGACGGTAGAAATCAACCTTCATTTCGTTCCTGACATCAATCGAGGCTGCTTGTGCTGTCTAGGCAAACCGCGCAAAATCCAGATTGTCGATAATGGCGCAAATCTCATCCGTAAAGACGCGCTGAGGTGCCCAGCCGAGCGCCCGCAAGTCATCGTCATTCAGACTGTAGCGGATATCCTGGCCGGGTCGGTCGCCTACCATCGTCCATGCTTTGTCTTCCGGCACATCCAGATGCGCGGCGATCATGCGAAGGACGTCGATATTACGCAGCTCTGTCCCGCTGCCGATGTTGTAGATTGTGCCGGGTGCGCCCTTATTTATCAGCGTCAGCAAAGCGCCTGCTGTGTCCTCGACGTGCAGCCATGACCGTACATAGCTGCCATCACCGTGCATGATCGCGGGCAGGCCTCGCTTCATGCGCCAAGCGCTCTTCGGGATCAGCTTTTCCGGGTACTGGTGCGTGCCGTAGTTGTTGGTCGGTCGCGCGATCATCCAGGGGATGCGGTAGGTTCGGCCCCAGCTCATCACCAGCATGTCCGCCGCCGCTTTGGTTGCCGAGTAAGGGTTTGACGGGACCAGCCGGTCCGAAGGGGCATGTGCGCCTTCGGCGATGTCGCCGTATACTTCATCTGTTGAGATCTGAATGAACAGCGGGCGTTCGGCCTCTTGCTTGAAACGGACCATTTCAAGAAGACGCTGCGTTCCCAGAAAGTTGGTCTCGCAGAACTTCGTGTTCGAACTTATGGCGTTGTCGACATGGCTTTCCGCAGCGAAATGGACGATGACATCGCATTCAGGCAGAAAATCTAGAGAAACGACGTCGTTTTGGATGAAGCGGTAATTGTCATGGGCTTCAAATTCAGCACGTACCTTCAAATCTGCGGCGTAACTGACATTGTCGACGTTCTTTACAAAACAGCCCAATTCCAGTGCCCGGCGCACGAAGTGTTTGCCTATGAATCCCAGGCCGCCGGTTACCAGGATAATTTCAGACCGGTGCATTGCTGGACCTCCTAACTTGGCCTTGCCCATACGGGACTAGGGCAGGCGAAGCAATGGTCAGGCGTGTCCCGACGTGGCTTGCTTGACGCGGCAAGATCGCCAGGATAACTGCATCCGCTATAATTATGGACCAGGTCATGCGCCGCCCGCTTTCTATTGTTGATATTGCTTGTTTCGCGGTTCTGCTGATCTGTCTGGCAGCGGCTTTTTGGTTGAAACGAGACGGCCTGTTCCTGGGTTTCGACGGCAGCTATATGCGCAATCTGGCCGCTCGGCAATCAGCCTGGGATCTCCCCATGGCCTACTTCACCTTCGACATGTTCCAAGGGCTGGGTGATCTCTTCTTCACGACGAACTTCCAGCTTTTTCCTGCGAATTCTATTGGGATGCTGTTTGGGCCGACCTCCGATCAAGCCAAGATTGCGGTCTATGTGGTTTCATTCCTGGAACTTACCATCGCGATTTTTCTGCTGGGTCGGTTTATCGAACTCCCGACGACTGCGGCGCTGGCGGGGGCATTTGCGATGCCCCTGTTGGCTTTCCCACTTTTTGAAACCGGAGCAATCTATTCGCTTCTTTCCCTTGTGCCGCAAACAGCAACGCTTATCGCCGTCGTGACGATCATGGGTTGGGCCTATTGCGGCATCACTGGGAGTTGGACGGGCTTTCTCTGGCGAAGTGCGATCTTGATCGGCGGGCTTGTCTTCATCTCGTTGGCCGCAGTGATCAACTTTCTTGTGGCGGCGCCGATCATGGTGATCTACGCAATCGCTGGGCTGGCGATATCGAACAGTCGGCGCGAGACCCTGTTCAAGATCGCCTTGTTGATTCTTGCAGTTCTGGTGATGCTGGCAGGACCGGTTTGGTTCTTTTTGGGCTTGGCGCTGAATTCTGCACCCGCGTTCTTCCCAGCGGAACTCGAGAACAACCGAGTCAGTCTGCTGTTCTCGACGATCTTGTTTCATTGGAAGCTTATCACGGCGGCTGGCCCGATCTTTGTGGTGCTGGCGATCATCGGGGCAATATGGGCCTTGATCAAAGACACACACCCTGCCCGCAGGGTTCTGGCATGGTCGGTCCTATCCGTCGTGGTCCTAATCGTTGGCGGATGGCTGCTGACGCTGCTGACGGGCGGCTGGCGGGGCCCAGCACCGCTCTACTTCGAGTTCTATGCGATGCCGCTCTATTCTGTCTTCGCCGCTTATACCGTTTGGCAGTGCACCAGCTTTCTACCGGCAAAGTTGATGACCAGGTTAAAGCCCGAAGCCGCACTGCCATTGCTCGTCCTCGGGGCGGCGGTTTTAGCCATTGGCTTTGCCGCAGGAACCAAGGACCGAAGGCACCACTTTACTTTTCCGCCGCACCCCAGCAACGCAATCCGGGCCTTGAATGGCATGGCACAAAAGCCCGGTGCGGCATTCAAGGGTAGGGTTGCGGTGCTTACAGGTCAGCAGATCGACCGACCGGTCACCTGGACGGATCTTCACGTGATAGATTCAAAAGCTGTGGCAGAGCTTGGGAATGATCATCGCCTGATTGGCCTGACATATTTTGATTTGCCCACGCTGTTTCAATACACGTCCTCGATCTCACCGGGCACGTATGCCTTTCTGTCCAGGCTGCTGGCCCTGCCAGAAGATCAGCAGAGCCGTTCGGTTCTGGTTTTGCGTCGCTATAACGAACCTGTCTTGCAGATGCTGGGCGTCGCAGCGGTGATCACCGACGTTGAACTGCCCGGGACGCCGTTGGCCACAGATCAAATTGGCGAAACCCGTCACTTCACCTATGCGATCGATGATCCAAATCTGGGCAGTTATTCCCCGACAGAGATCGTTCCGGACAAATCTGCGCCAGAAATTATTACAGCAATCGCCGCGGTGGATTTTGATCCTAAGACAACGATCTTTGCAGACCTCTCTACGACAGCCTCACTGGTGCCCGCGCATTTGCAGAAATTCGAGATCGGCTTTGACGGGCTGAAAATCGAAGCGCAGAGCAGCGCAACCTCGATCTTGCTGTTGCCAATTGAGTTCAGCAGTTGCCTGGACCTGAAAACCGATGCTGATGCTCAGTTGGTTCGGGCGAATTTGGTTTTAACTGGGTTGGTCTTCAGCGCGGACGTAAGTGCAGTGATCCGTCTGCGCCACGGCGCCTATACGAACCCGTCCTGTCGGCTGGAAGATCGCCGACAGATGCAGGCCCTAGATCTGAGCGCGGTGTCCGTCAACTAGCGCCTGGCAAGGCAAGCACATACAAGACGCATTCCGCAGATCGCCACGAATTGCCTTAAGCTCTGACCTTTGGACGTAAGGCTACCGCAAGCCACTGGCCGTTGATCGGCGTGGCCGGGTCGGCAATTGCCCAATGTTCGCCCCCGGGGAAACATGGCCCCGGGGGTCGTGTTGGATGGGGGGTATTGCTGGGCGACAGGGGGGGTATGGGGAGTCGTCGCCCAGCAAACTTCGAACCGTTCTCAGCGTGGTGATCTTAGCGCTCTATTCACAAGCGTTCTATGGACGTGAGTCTCAATTTGATTGTTCGCCAGTTGAATTTTACGGTCTCGATTCGGGTTGATTGCTGATCAAAAGCGCATCGCTGGGCGTGATTCCAAACTGTTGCCGGAAAAGCCTGCTGAAATGGCCCACATCCATAAAGCCGCGATTGGTGGCGACTTCATTGATCTTGCCGCGGGATGGTTGTGCATTCGCAAGGTCCCGGAAGGCACGGTTCAGTCGGCGCGACGTCACATAGTGCTGTAGCCCGCCATCTTCTGCGAAGTCCCTAAAAATGGTCGCGCGCGATGCGCCAAACGCCGACAGTAATTGTTCAATGTCAAAGTCAGGTCTGTCCAAATTTCTATCAACAAATGCCTTCATTGCCGTTTGGCG
This sequence comes from Pseudomonadota bacterium, assembly GCA_039028795.1. GTDB lineage: Bacteria > Pseudomonadota > Alphaproteobacteria > Rhodobacterales > Rhodobacteraceae > Thermohalobaculum. The sequence continues at coordinate 20,613 of JBCCHJ010000018.1, read as the reverse complement.
GGCTTGGATGGCAGATTTTCCAGGTGGTTCATGCAAGGGCGTCGGCATTAGAATGTCTTCGAGCACCGCGCGGAATTGCAGATCCAGCCCGGGCTCATAAATCTTCCTCGGGTCCATTACAGCGGTCTCCATCCGCTCCATCACATTCATCAGAACCTTGGTGTTCGGATCTGTGGGATCGAGCGCCAGGAAGTTTGGCAGCAAACTGGTATCGAACGTTTGCGCGTCGAATGACATGCCAACCGCAATGGTCTTCACACGATCTTTCACAAGCGTCGAGAACTCTCGATCTGCGCGATAGACGTAGATTTGGCCAGCTTGCATAACCACTGGGATTTCTTCATGCAGACTATGCTGGGTCCCTTCACGAACATAACGGACCAGTAAGTCGTAACCCAGTTCAAGCTTGACCTGGTCGGGACCGCGATGGCCAACAAATGGTCCCAGGTCATGCATCGTGATTAGAAGATCGTTGAGGTACCATCCGCGATGACGCCAGTTGGCGGGACGGTCTGGGTCTGCCGCGCGTTTCGCCTCGTAAAAATAGTCAAAAGAGTCGTGCCACGCATCGAAACGCTCTCGAAGCGAAATGCCGGTGCCGTCAAATTCCCGAACTTTCGTGATCGGGACGCATGTCTCAGCAGAATTTGCCGGACTGTGCTGGCTGTGGATCCCGGATGACATTTCCAGGTCGACTGATTCAATTGTTGGCTCGAACACAACGCCAGACGAATTTCTAGCTTCGTTCAAAGTCACATCGCAACCCATTGGCGCCTCGGTTCTGAAACGGCGGCCATTGCAATGGATCACGCCTGCGTGAGCAATGTTACAAGTCAGTCAGCGGCGTCTCTATGGACTGGAGTCCCAAAACAATATGCTGGGTGTCTCAGGTCGTCGGTTTTCAGGTCATTTCGAAACAATTCTAGACCAGGTTGATCTGGCCAGATTCTGATGTTCAAGTCTTGGACTGGGCGCTTTCAGCCTGCTATCGCGTGCCATATGTCTGCAGAACCGGGGGCATCATGGCCGCGAAGAACATCCTTTTCATCATGTTTGACCAACTGCGCTGGGATTATCTCAGTTGCTATGGTCACCCGCATCTGAAGACCCCTAATATCGACCGCCTGGCGTCACAGGGTGTGCGGTTCGACCGGGCCTACATCCAATCGCCGATCTGTGGATCCTCGCGCATGTCGACCTATACCGGGCGCTATGTGCACAGCCATGGGGCGGCTGGGAACAACTTCCCTCTGAAAGTTGGTGAGATGACCATGGGTGATCATCTGCGCGCCGCCGGGATGGACTGCTGGCTGGTCGGCAAGACGCATATGAAGGCGGATGCGGAAGGCATGGCCCGACTGGGCTTGGCGCCGGACAGCGTGATCGGCGCCCGCGTCGCCGAGTGCGGGTTCGACATCTTCGAACGAGACGACGGGATGCTGCCCGAAGGGCCGGATGGGTCCTATGATCCGGATGGGGCCAAGGAATACAATAAATACCTGAAATCAAAGGGATATGACGCGGACAATCCCTGGCACGACCATGCCAATTCCGGGATAGATGAAGATGGTAATGTGTTGTCAGGCTGGTTCCTGAAGAATGCACCCCAGGCCGCGAACATTGCCGAAGAAGATTCCGAGACCCCCTATATGACCCGGCGCGGCATGGACTTCATCGCGGGCATGCTGGGCAAGGGCCCATGGTGCTGTCATCTCAGCTATATCAAACCGCACTGGCCCTATATTGTGCCCGCGCCGTATCACGACATGTACGGGTTGCAGGATATGCTGCCCGCAGTCCGCAGCCAGGAGGAATACGACAATGCCCATCCGGTGTTGCGCGCCTTCATGGACAATCCGGTTGGCCGCGCGTTCAGCCAGGACAAGGTCCGCAACGCTGTGATCCCTGCCTATATGGGACTGATCAAACAGTGTGACGATCAGATGGGAATTCTGTTCAATTGGCTGGAAGAGACCAGGCGGATGAAGGACACGATGATCGTGCTGACCTCGGATCATGGTGATTTTCTGGGCGACCATTGGATGGGTGAAAAGCAGTTCTTTCACGATGCCTCGATCCGGGTGCCGCTGATCATCTATGACCCTTCGCCCGAAGCCCACGCGACCCGGGGCACGGTGTCCGATGCTTTGGTGGAAAGCATTGATTTAGCTCCAACTTTTCTGGATGTGGCGGGGGGAGAGCCGGTCGAGCATATCCTGGAAGGGCGGTCCCTGCTTCCGATCCTGCATGGGCAGGCCGAGGACGTGGGACGGGACTTTGCGGTCTGTGAATACGATTATTCCTGGGCCCCGCTGGCGGAAAAACTGGGCCTGACGGTTAAAGAGGCCGTGATGTTCTGCATCGTCGCCAGGGACTGGAAGCTGGTGCACTACGAGGGCGGCTTCCGCCCGACCTTGTTTGATCTGCGGAATGATCCGCAGGAGCTAGTCGATTTGGGCGACAGCCCGGACCATGCCGAGGTCATCAGCGAGATGTATGACCACCTGTTCAAGTGGGCGCGGCGGCACTCTGCCAGGACCACAAGATCCGAGGCCGATCTGATCGGGATGCGTACAAGATCGCGGGGCAAGGGGATCGTCCTGGGGACCTATGACGAGACCGACACGCCGTTGGAGTTGACCGTGAAATACCGGGGCCGGAAGGCCGAGGACAAGCGGCGCTGACGTGTGCCGCGCGCAATTCGTAAATGCGGTTTGCGCTGGGAATCCAAGCGTATGTCATCCGTACAGCATGTGTATGCCATGCGTATGCCATCCGTATGTACAGAAAGTCGACTTGGGAAAGTTAACGCAGGGTCGGAGTCTGGTTGGCCGTCATTTTCGCGGCGGCGGGAATCTGCTCGCCCCATGAGATCTCCGCCTTCGCGGAGATAACGGTCACGGTCGGCAGGTCATCACCCGGTCCGACCAAGTGATCTGGTTGGTCAAAGAGATGCCCCGGTCAAAGCCAGCCCCTGGCTTGAACAGGGGTCGGGGCATGACGGGAAAGGATCAGGATACGACGCTCAAAGTTTGGCGTCATCACCCGGCTTGACCGGGTGATCTGTTTGGTTGGGGAGATGCCCCGGTCAAGCCGAGGCATGACGGGAAAGGTTCGGGACACGACTCTCAAAGTCTGGCTTCGTCACCCTGCTTGACAGGGTGATCTGTTTGGTCGGGGGGGAGCCCCGGCCAAAGCCTGCCCCTGGCTTGAACAGAGGTCGGGGCATAACGCGAGAGGGTCCGGCGAACACAGCGCGCGGTCGGTCGGGTTGTCGCGCAACGGAGCGGTGGATGGGAGTACACCGTTCGCGCCGGTCGACGCGTTTCCGAGCGCAGTAACCGAGCAGGAAAGAGGGCCTCGGCCGACCGGGGGAGGGCGATCCGATCATTGTGCTGAGGATCTTTATGGCAACCGCATACCTCTATCGGTCCAGCCATGCGCATGTGGATGCCAATTCGCCCTCCCGCGGGCCGGTCGGGCGAGGCCCGGGCCGCTGCGCGGCATGATTCCGGGCCGGAGCAAATCCTTTGCCCGTCCGCAATGAATGGGTTGGGACCTACCCTACCTTACTGTCGAGTTTCCTTAAAATCTCTCAAATCTAGTCTTCCTCTGACAGAAACATGTCCAGATTCCCAGGCGAATTCAAAGGTTCATTTCTAGTCCAGAACACTACCTTTTCGTAGCTTTGATGGATGTAATTTAGGCTTTTGTCGACGGTATAGCTTGACAAACTGAATAGCCCTCTCTGCAACTCACCATAACTGGCGCCAAACAAATGATGATCATAAAATGTGCTGCTACTCCCACGTTCTTCGCCCAATCGTCTGTTTTTAGTGAGGTTTATTGTGTTGCGTCGAGCGTTTATGTTAGCTTGAACAGCTTGTTGTCTGAACGGCGCATTTGCAAAACTTGAAACACGGTGTTGATCGAACTTTAAGAAATCAAAGTTCCACTTCTTCAACCCTGTGAGAGGAAGCCGCTGATAACGCAAATCCAAGTCCTCTTCGTCAAAAAATGACTGATCGGCGAGTGTTTTTGGTGATGGGTGTGAGGGCATGCTACGCTCGGGGAACGCAGATGCGTCCTGTGGCACGTAGAATATCCTACCACCAGGATCCGTGACACCAATAGTGGCACGACCAAACTCGGCAAACATGACGGGCGCATAAAAAAAGAACCACGTACCCGTTTCCGGTACCCACGGATATTGTTCCAACCGTGGCACTTCTGCCAGATTGATCTGCTCCATGAAGTGCATCGGCACCAGAGGTTCGCCATCAAAGATGTACGAAGGCCAGTCGATCTCTGGCGGCAATGTCGGCTCGCCCCCCAACCAACACCCTGGCGCACCAGGATCGTCAGGGAAGGGCATTTTGTTCAGCAGAATGCCTGGGCGATAAGCCTCCGCCATCATCTGCTTCGGCTCTGCCGGGCTGGGTTCATAGTCGCGCTCGTTCCAGCGGTCTCGGTTGGATTCACTGGTCATGCAACTTCGCACTCAGTTCGCTGGCTTAGTTTCGCCTCTCATGCCTTCCGATGGAATGCACTGCCGACTGAGAGATGCAAAGCCATCGCTATCCCCCCGACCGCTGACGCCCCGGCAGGGCCTTCAGCCTGAGCTTGCTGACCTGATGGCGGGTGCGTTCCAGCACCTCGAAGCGCAGACCATGGAAGGCGAAGACCTGGCCCTCGGTTGGGATCGTCTGGGCTTCGTGGATCATCAGCCCGGCGATCGTTGTTGCCTCGTCATCCGGCAATTGCCAGTCCAGTGCCCGGTTCAGGTCGCGGATCGTCATGGCGCCCGGCACCACCAGCGATCCGTCCGTCTCGCGGATCAGGCCTTCATCGTCCAGGTCATGCTCGTCGGTGATGTCTCCGACGATCTCTTCGAGAATGTCCTCCAGTGTGACCAGGCCCTGAAGCACGCCGTATTCATCAACCACCAAAGCGAAGTGAGATTTTCGGCGCAGGAAGGCACGCAGCAGATCGTCCAGGGGCCGCGTGTCCGGCACGAACCAAGGCTTCATCGCGACCGATAGGACATCCAGAGATTTCAGAGCAGTCTCTGGATCTTTTGCATTGCGAACCACGCGCGATTCTGCGCGCAGCAGGTCCTTGGCGTGCAGGACGCCGACGATGTTCTCCGGCTCTCCCTGCCAGAGCGGGATGCGCGTATAAGGGCTGTCGAGACAGAATGCCAAGATATCCTCGGGCGGCTCATCGACAGAGATCGCCTCGATGTCCCGGCGGTGACGCATAACCTCCGAGACCTCGCGGTCCTTCAGATCAAGGGCGGCCAATAACCGGTCCCGGTCGATCTTGTCCACGCCGCCTTCGGAATGGTGCAGGTCGATCGCGCCTTTGATCTGCTCGGACGGGGCCAGCATATGGGCGTTCGGATCTGCCTGTACGCCGAGCACGCCGAAGGCCGTGCGGACTATCAGGCGAATGAAGTCGACAATCGGCGCGAGCGTCCGGACCAAAAAGGCGATCGGGCGGGCCACGCGCAGAGCAGCCGTATCGGGATAGGTAATGGCATAGGTCTTTGGTGCGACCTCGGCAAAGATCAGAACCAGGGCCGTCATGACCAGGGTTGCCCAGGCAACGCCGGATTCTCCGAAGGCTTTTGTAAATGCAGCCGTCGCCAGGGACGCGGCCAGAATGTTCACCAGGTTATTGCCCAGCAGGATCGACCCAATCAGCCGTTCATTGTCTTCCGTAAGGCGCAAGGCCGTTTTCGCACCGCCCGAGCCCTGGGCGGCGCGGCGATGCAACGTCGCCCGATCAACCGCGGTCAGTGCGGTTTCAGAGCCTGAAAAGAACGCCGACATGGCCAAGAGGCCGAGGATCAGCAAACAGGTCCACCAAAACGAGGGGTCCATAGATATATCCCAATGATTAGAGGTGCATCCCGCACGTTATGGGTGGCGAACGTCCTTGACGCAAGGCCGTGACCAACGCCGGCCTGAAAGCGTTGCAGAAAACTTGCACTGATTTTCCGCGTCTCTTGGGACGCATGTGCAGGCGTGTGGGCGGTAGAGCGGTCCCGAATTTTACCGAGGGAACCCACTATGACTGACACACCCGACCTGCCCGGCGATGCCGCCGCAGACCGAACCCGCAGCGTCCTGCGCACCTTTTTTGCATCGCGCGGCTGGCGTTTTGCGATGCTGATCCTGCTCACCATCCTGATGTTCATACCGTTGTTGATGGTTGGCTTCGTCATCGAGGACCGGGCGTCCTATAAGCGCCAGGCGACCCGCGAAATCTCGCACCAATGGGGCGGTCCGATCCATATCAGCGGGTTGGTGATGGTTTTGCCGGTCGAGCGTGAGATCGAGGTTGCCGTTAAAAATGACGTGTTGGGCACGCGGCCGCGCAAAGAAAAACAAACTGCTCCCGCAACACCTGTTCTGCTGCTGCCTGAACAAGTGGCCGTCACGATCGATGGGAAAACCGAGATCCGCTCGCGCGGTATATTCGAAGTACCAGTCTACGGCGCCGATCTGGACATGGCGATTGATATCGATATCGCCAGGGTCGCATCGACGCTGGCCGAGAATGAAACTGTGCTGTGGGATCAGGCGACATTGGCGCTGATCATGCCCGGCACGCGGAACATGACGGGTCGGGCGGTTCTGGGCGCCGGCGATGAGGTGTTCGACCTGGAACCCGGAACGCCTTTGAAGGGCGAAATCGGCATTCAGGCCGCAATCGGTGACCCGCGCGGTGTCCGGAAGTTCAATCTTTCGATGCGTCTGAACGGCGCGCGTACCCTGTCTTTCGCCCCGACGGCGCGGATGACCGAGGTGAAGATGGTCTCGAACTGGCCGCATCCGAACTTCACCGGTGGTTTCCTGCCGAAAACCCGGGAAATCTCGGATGAAGGTTTCAACGCCAAATGGGAGGTGCCGCATCTGGCCTCTGCCATGCCGCAGGTATGGCGCGGAACATGGCAGGGTGGGGCCAGCTTTGGCGTCGATCTCTTCAACCCCGTGGACATTTACCAGAAGGTCCAGCGCGCTGCGAAATACGGTATCTTGTTCATTGCACTGACATTCCTGACGGTTTTCCTGGTTGAACGTCTGTCGACCCGGGCAGCCCATCCCGCGCAGTTGATCCTGATCGGCATTGCCCAGTGTATCTTCTTCCTGCTGCTGCTCAGTTTTTCAGAGCAGTTTGGCTTTACACCCGCCTATCTGGGTGCCTCTGCCGCGACTATCGGATTGATCGGCGTCTACGGTAAGTCCGCCCTGGATCTGGCGAAGAAGACTTGGATTCTGGTTGGGTGCCTGACGGCTTTGTATGCGACGCTGTACCTGATCCTCAGGTCGACGGACTACGCCTTGCTGGCGGGATCGGTTCTGGCCTTCGCGGCAGTCGCCTTGGCCATGCTGATGACCCGAGGGGACAATTGGTCGGGTTCTGGAACTCGCGCAGTCCCGGCGTGAGGGCATGGCCCGGTCGACATCTTCCCTCTCTCTCCCTGTCCCGGGCCTTGCCAAACTTGCCGCGGCGCATCCTGCGCCGCGGCTTTTTTTTTGGGCGGGTTCAAAGCGTCTGCATCAAATCCAACCCATCCTGCAGCCAGGCCCAGCTTGTCGAAGCCTGTCGGTTGATGGCCATGAAGATGGGGCGCTCGAACGCCGGGGCCTGATCCAGGCGATGAAGCCTGCCGTCTTTGACGTATGCCGCTGCGATACGGTCGGGCAGGTACGCGGTCCCACCGTGTTGCAGGATGTGTTCCAGCCCCAACAGCGCCGAGCCGAAACTGATCCGCGCTGTGTCCGCATCGGCATAAGCAATCGCGTGCTGACGACCGAAGTCCTCGCCCGCTTCGACGAAGACATAGCCTGGGTCGAACCTGATCGGCGCATCGGGTCTGGTCGAGACCAAGATCAAGTGGTCCGGGGCCAACTGATGGATATCTTGGGTCGGGTCGGATGGCGCCCAATAGGTCAGCGTCAGATCCACCAGTCCTTCGCGTTGCCACAGCGCCAGTTCGTGCTGGCCGCCCTGCCAGACCGACAGGGCCGCGTCTGGTTCTGTTGCGCGGATGAAATCGAAAAGGCGCTGCGTCATTCCCGGCCAAAGATCAGGGTGGCAGCCGATATTGCAGACCGAACTGACCGAGGTTGGCAGCGCGGTTTCCTGACGTGCCTGGGACCAGAGGCCGGTAATCGTTTCGGCGTAGCGTTTCAGACGGAGACCAGAACCGGTCGGGGTTGCGCCGGACTTGCTGCGGGTGATCAGGGTTTGGCCGAGGTGATCCTCCAGCGCCTTCAACCGGGCAGTAACCGTGGACTGGGTGACATTCAGGCGCTGGGCGGCCTGGACCAGGCTGCCGGTTTCCAGAATGGTCAGGAAAGTTGAAAGCCAGGAGAGGTTCATTGGGTCTTTCTATCGGAAAAGCTGAACATATGCTGCAGAATAATTTGTTTTATCGAATGATCACTAAGGCCTAGACTTGCCCCAAGGGACTCGACGCAAGGGGGCCAAGATGTCGTTGGAACGTCTCAGCATGTTGATCGATGGCGCCTGGGTGCAGGCGTCGGATGGAGGAACGTTTACATCCGCTGATCCGTCTTCAGGCCAGGATTGGGCCACGGTGCCCGAAGCCACGCAAGATGATGTCGATCGCGCGGTGCGTGCGGCCGAAAAGGCGATGCGCGAAGGACCATGGGCCGGGATGACACCGACCGAGCGCGGCCGCTGCTTGCGCCGCCTGGGTGACCTGATGGCGGAGCATTCCGAAGCGTTGGGAGAGGTCGAAGCCCGCGATACCGGCAAGATGTTCAAGGAAACGCGCTGGCAATCGAAATACATCGCCGAATACTATCATTTCTATGCCGGGGCGGCGGATAAGATCTCTGGCGAGACATTGCCCATCGACAAGCCCGATCTCTTTGTCTTCACCGACCGTGAGCCCTTGGGTGTTGTTGCAGCCGTTATCCCCTGGAACAGCCAGATGTTCCTGAGTGCGGTCAAAATGGGTCCGGCGCTGGCGGCGGGCAATGCGATTGTTCTGAAGGCGTCGGAACATGGCTCGGCCCCGCTGCTGAAGTTTGGCGAATTGATCGCGGAAGCCGGTATCCCGGATGGCGTCGTGAACATCGTCACTGGCCATGCTGATCCCTGTGGCCGGGCGCTGACATCGCACCCCGTGGTGGCCCGGGTCGCCTTCACAGGAGGGCCGTCTGCGGCGGCCCATGTTGTGCGCAACACGGCGGAAAACTTTGCCGAGCTTTCGCTGGAACTGGGCGGCAAGTCCCCGGTGATCGTGTTCGACGATGCGGATCTGGAAAGCGCTGTGAATGGAACTGTGGCCGGGATCTTCGGCGCCTCCGGCCAAAGCTGTGTGGCGGGATCGCGGGTCTATCTGCAGGACGGCGTTGCGGATGAGTTTCTGGACCGTATGGCGAAGATTGCGCGCAACATCCAGATCGGCCATCCGATGGCCGAAGAAACGGAGATGGGACCGCTCTGCACAGCGGGGCAATTGACCCATGTCGAAGACCAGGTCGCCCTGGCCCAAACAGAAGGCGCAACGATCCTGACCGGCGGGGCACGGCCTGATGGCCTTGAAGGGCTCTATTTCCAACCCACCATCATCGACTGCCCGCGCCAGGACCTGACCATCGTGGACACGGAACTCTTCGGCCCGGTCCTGTCCGCCCTGCGCTTCAAGGACGAGGCCGAAGCCCTGGCGATGGCCAACGATACCAAGCACGGGCTGGCCGCAGGCGTCTTCACCAAGGACAGCGCCCGGGCCTTGCGCATGTCCAAGGGCCTACGCGCTGGGATCGTTTGGGTGAACACCTATCGCGTAATCTCTCCGGTCGCCGAATTCGGCGGGGTGAAGACCAGCGGCTACGGCCGCGAGGCCGGCTTCCAGGCCGTCTATGATTACACCCGCCCGAAGACCGTTTGGATAAACATGTCCGACGCCCCCATCGCCAATCCTTTCCAACCCCGCTGAGCAGGAGCGCCAAGCATGAAGTTCCACATCGCGATCAATCTGGAACGCATGTCCGATGCCGAGGACATGAACGCGGTCCAGGCGCACACCATCGACATGGTTCAGATGGCCGACCGCGCCGGGTTCGAGACCGCCTGGGCCGCCGAACACCACGCGTTGGAGATGACCATCGCGCCGAACCCGTTCCAGATCCTGACCTGGTGGGCCGGGGCGACCGAGAATATCCGTCTGGGCTGCGGCGTTGCGAACGCCTCCTATTGGCATCCCATTAACATCGCTGGCGAGGCGGCGCTGGTTGATCTGATCTCTGGCGGGCGGCTGGATTTCGGCCTCGGCTCGGGTGCCTATCAGCGTGAGTTTGACCGGATGAGGCCGGGCCTCGACCAAAAGGACAGCTGGCAATACATGCAGGAAATGCTGCCTGTGGTGCGGGAGCTTTGGAAAGGCGATGTGGCCCATGATGGCCAGTTCTGGCAGTTCCCGGCCTCGACCTCTTGCCCCAAGCCTGTGCAGCAAGACGTCCCCGTTTGGGTCGCGGCGCGGTCGCCGATCACCTTCGACTATGCCGTGGCGAATAATTGCAGCATTTTATCCTGGCCGCTGACCATGCCGTTCGAAGAGGCCCAGAAGTACCGCGGCCAATTGGACGACTCGATTACCAAGAATGGCGGGGATTGGCAGGGCAAGTGGGTGATGATGCGCCACGCCGCGGTTTACGAGGACGAAGACGACCGTCAGGCCGCGATGTCGGCGATCCGTAATGTCCTGGGCCAGTTCGGTAACCTGATGCTGAAGAAGGGAGAGGTCCGCAACGGCTTCCCTGACCGTGTGCCGTTCGAAGAGCTGGAAGGCAATGTTCGCGTCGACCCCGTGATGTTGGAGCAGAACCTGCTGTTCGGCGATCCTGAGACCGTCGTGGAAAAATTGCGCCAGTACGAAACGATCGGCGTGGACGGGTTCATCTACTACGCGTCGATGGGGTTGGAGATGGAGCGTCAGAAACGCTCGCTGCAACTTTTTATCGACAAGGTGATGCCGGAGTTTGCCTAAAGGGTGGGGTGGCCATGCCGAAAGGGCACGACGGCACGCTTGGCGGACAAGGAATGTCCTACCAGCGCCGATGTTGCCAATTTCTCGTGAAGGTTAGGCCTGATGCCTCGGCATCGTGGCCTCTGAGATTCTGGTCACACACTGTGGTGTGGACTTTAAGTATATGGGCGGCAGGCCTGCCGTTAGTCCCAGGCCCGTCAAGGTCGCTATCCGTCGAGGGGAAAGGTCTTCTCTTACCGGTAAGTGCCAAGGCTTTTACGGGTATTTGACTAAAAAAAGTATAAACCATCCCAAAAAAAGAAACCGATCAGAGACGTCTGGGGAGAGATCGATGCCTGCTGAAATTCGCCGCACGTTGTTGCATGTGGAGACCACATTAATGGACGGAGGGCGTGCCGCGCCTCGGCCAATGAAGCTGATCGCGGCGGTCGCAGTTTTGACCAATCCCTGGGCCGGACGGGGGTTCGTGGAAGACCCGAAGCCCGAGGTCCGTGATGTCTCGCCCGAGGTCGGGCGGTTGTTGGTCGACATGCTGTTGGAGACAGCAGGCGGCGGCGATGCGATTGAGGGATACGGGAAGTGTTCTGTCGTCGGCACGGGCGGAGAGTTGGAGCACGCCGCAGCGCTGATCCACTATGTGCCCTTCGGCAATCTTTACCGCGAGGCCGTCGGTGCGAAGACGTACCTCGCCTTCAACAACATGCGCGGCGGGCCCGGCGCGCCGATCATGATCCCGCTGATGGACAAACACGATGGCGGGCGGCGGTCGCATTACCATTCCATCCACTTGAACATGCCCGATGCGCCTGCGGCGGATGAATTGATCGTGGCGCTGGGTGCCTCGACCACCGGGCGCCCCCATTCGCGGCTTGGCGATCGATATGAGGATCTCAAGGCCATGGGCCGCGATGTCGACAACCCGGCGGGGGTCTGATGCGCGCGCCGGATGGTACGGTTTTTGACCTGCACGGGTCGTTGGAGGCTCCGGTGGTGGCGCTGATCCATGGTCTGGGGCTGTGCCGCCATTTGTGGGTGCGGCATTTGCCTGCTCTGTCGGCCCGATACCGAGTGCTGAACTATGATTTGTATGGCCACGGCGACAGTGCGCCGCCGCCTTCTGAGGCATCATTGACGGTGTATTCTGATCAGTTGGCTGGGCTGTTGGATCATGTCGGGGTGGCGCGTGCGTCGGTGGTCGGCTTTTCGATCGGTGGGATGATCAACCGGCGTTTTGCCCTGGACCATGGGAACCGGTTGGCGTCGCTGGTGATTTTGAACTCGCCCCATGATCGGGGGGAGGAGGCGCAACAGGCCGTCGAGGATCGGGCGCGCTCGGTCCGTGAACAGGGCGCCCTGTCGACGATGGACGCAGCATTGGCCCGGTGGTTCACGCCCGGATTTCGGGTCGCGAATGCTCAGGCCCAGCAAATGGTGCGGGAGTGGCGGCTTAAGGCGGATGCCGAAAGCTATGCCCAGGCAGCGTGGGTTCTGGCCAATGGCGTTCGGGAATTGATCCGCCCGGCATCGCCAATCACTGCGTCGACCCTGGTGATGACCTGCGAGAATGACAGCGGTTCGACCCCCGCCATGTCCCATGCCATCGCCGCTGAGATCCCAGGGGCAGAGACGATCATTCTGGATGATCTGCAGCATCTGGGCCTGACCGAGCAGCCCGCGGCGTTCACTGCGCCGATCCTGGAATTTTTGGAAAGGACGCATCCATGACGAACGCACCGGCACGCATATGGCCGATGGATTTGCCCGGGCCTCTGGTCGCGCCGGGGTGGTTCTGGCCGGGCAGAACGGGCCCGGGGCAACGAACCTGGTGACGGGTCTGGCGCAGGCAAAAGCCGCCTATACGCCGGTGGTGTCGATTGCCGGGATGCTGTCCCAGGGCCATGTCTATCGCGATGCGTTTCAAGAGGTCGACCAGCAGGCGTTGTTCACGCCGGTGACGAAGAAGACCTGGACGGTGCCGTCCGCCGACCGGGTGCCAGAGATGTTTCGCGAAGCCTTCCGGGTGGCGATGTCCCCGCGCTGTGGCCCGGTGCAGGTCAACCTGCCCCGGGACGTTCTGGCTGCACAGGTTGATGTTCCGCCGTTCCAGGCGCCGGGTGACTATCGCAACCATTCGGTGCCTGGCGCGTCGGCAGATGCGGTAACCCGGGCGGCGGCGCTGCTGGCCGGGGCGGACGCGCCGGTGATTGTGACCGGTGGCGGCACCAAGAACACCGGCGGGCATGAAGCGGTCTGCGCCTTGGCCGAGGCGCTGGGCTGTCCCCTGGTCACCGCGCCGGGCCATGGTGACGCGATCCCGTTTGGGCATCCGCTGAACGCAGGCCAGATGGGACCGCGTGGGAATCCCGTGTCCTCAAGGCTGATGAAAGAGGCCGATGTGATCCTGGCGCTGGGCACGCGGCTGGGGTTCAACTCGACCTTCTATTCCTATGACAACATCAACCGGGATGCGAAGATCATCCATGTCGAATTGGAGCCTACGGCAATTGGCCGGTTCTTTCCTGTCGAAATGGGCATCTGGGCCGACGCGCCCTCCGCTGCGCGGCAGCTGAAAGATGCGTTGGAGACGCATCGGGCGAAGGCCGCGGTCGCGGCCTGGACTAAAGGCTTCCAGGAAGAGCGGGCAGCGATGCTGACCCAGCGCGATGCGGATGCGGTGGAGACGCACCCGACCCAGCCTTCGGGCCTTTTCAAGGCCCTGCGGGGTGTGCTGCCCAAAGATGCGGCGATTACCATGGATGCGGGCACCATGTGTTTGCAGGCGACGGATGCGCTGAATTATTGGACGCCGAAAAGCCTGTTCACGCCGCTGGACTTTGGGCTGGTCGGGTTTTCCTTCGCCTGTGGGTTGGGGGTCAAATGCGCTATGCCGGATCGCCCGGTTGTCAGCCTGATGGGCGATGGCGGGTTTGGGATGACCGTGTCGGAGCTGTCCACCGCCGTGGATCATGGCATCAATACAGTCATGAACAACCAATGCTGGGGTGCGGAAAAAGCCTATCAGCGCGACTTCTTCTATGGGCGCTATATCGGGGCGGACGTGTCCTCGCCGCCGTTCGATAAACTGGCGGAATTGTACGGGGCAGCGGGCTTCCGTGCGGACCGGTTATCGAAGGTCGCCCCGGCGGTGGAGGCGGCGCTGGCGTGCGGCAAGCCCGCCGTGATCGACGTGGCGGTGGACCCGGATGCGCTCTATTCCTTCCGCCGCGATAGCTTCAAGCACCGGGGCGGTTGATGATCACCCGATATGCGATCTTCATCGGCAAGGTGCGCGAGGGCCAAGAATCCGGGTTCCGCGATTACGTGGAAACTCGGCTGGCACCTTTGTGGCGACAGTTCGAAGGGGCGTCAGAGGTACGGGTGGAATACGGCCGGGATCAGGATACGAATGGGCCTGAGATCCCGCTGATGCTGGCTGTGACTTACCCCGATGACGACGCCATGGCGCGGGCGCTGGACAGCCCAGCACGGTACGAATCCCGCGACCTGCTGCCGGAACTTTATGAGAAATACCTCGATGCGAAATTGTTCCACTATGTGATGCACACGGACAAGCACATCCCGTAACATCTACCGATCAAGCCGGGCCAAGGACCCGGTCTACACGGGCTGAGAGGTCGGGGATGTCGATCACAATTCATGGCATGGGGACCATCCGCACGCATCGGCCTTTGTGGCTGGCACATGAGATGGGGCTAGAGTTCGCGCACAATGCCATTGGTCCCCGGACAGGTGAGACGATGGAGCCGGAGTTTCTGGCCCTGAACCCGCGCCACAAGGTGCCTGTGTTGCAGCATGGCGACGTCATTCTGACCGAAAGCACCGCGATCATGACCTATATGGTCGAGACCTTTCCAGTGCCCGATCATATCTATGTCCCGGGCGATGCGTTGGCCCGGGCCCGGCACCAGGAATGGTGTTTCTTCGTGATGTCAGAGCTGGACGCGAACGGGATCTACACAATCCGCCGACACAAATATCTGAAGCACATCTATGGTGATGCGCCGGTCGCGGTGGAGAGTGCGCGGGAGTATTTTTCACACCAGATCGAATGTATGGCAGGTCCATTGGGGGAAATGGCACCATTTCTATTTGGTGAAAAGCTGAGCGTCGCGGACATCCTGTTGACCTCTTGCCTGGCGCTGGCACCGGAATATGAGATTCCCTTGCCGCAGAACATGACCGACTATTGCGGGATGATGCAGGCGCGCCAGGCTTACAAAGACGCCTCGGCGCAGAATAACGGGTGAGCGCGATGTCCGATGAAGCACAAGGCCCCTTAGCCGGGATTCGGGTGTTGGATCTGACGGTGATCATGGCCGGGCCGATCACCACACGGATGCTGGCCGAGCAGGGCGCGGATGTGATCAAGATCGAGCCGCCGCGCGGTGATCTGCTGCGCCAGATGGGTCACAAACACCGGGGCATGTCCGGGTCGTTCCTGTCGTGCAATCATTCAAAGCGGTCCTTGTGTGTCGATCTGAAAACCGAAGCTGGGGTAGACGTGGTCAAGAAGCTGGCCGCAACCGCGGATGTCTTGGTTCAGAACTATCGCCCCGGCGCAATCGAGCGCATGGGGTTGGGTGAAGATGTGGTCCGGGCGATCAAGCCGGACATTGTCTTTTGTTCGATGAGTGGGTTTGGAGAAACTGGGCCCTACGCCCATCAGCGGGTCTATGATCCGGTGATCCAAGCGGCCTCGGGCCTGGCGGACATCCAGCGTGATCGCGATACCGGGCAACCCAGAATGGTGCGTACCGTGGTGCCGGACAAAACCTCGGCAGTGACAGCGGCGCAGGCGATCACAGCGGCATTGTTTGCGCGGGAACGGACCGGCAAAGGACAGCACATCAAGCTGGCCATGTTCGATACAATGGTCGCCTATCTGTGGCCTGAGGCATCCTCTAGCCTATCGTTTATCGGAAACGAACGGGATCCAACCTTTGGGCAACTGGGTCTGGACCTGGTCTTTAAAGCCCGCGATGGGTATCTGACCGCCGGCGCCGTGTCAGACGCCGAATGGACGGGGATGTGCAAAGCGTTCAACCGTGAAGACCTGCTGGAGGACCCGCGGTTCAATACGGCGGCGATCCGGTCGACCAATGTCGTGGAACGGCGCAAAGTTATGAGCGAAGAAATTGCCAAGTGGGATCGGGATGAGATCCTGGCCCGGCTGGACGCCGAGGGCGTGCCCAATGCCCCGGTTCTGGAGCGGCCTGAGGTGATCGAAAGCCCTCAGGCCTTGAACAATCAGGTGATCACGACTTTTGAAGACCCGGATCTGGGCCCGATCCGCCAGCCGCGCCCAGCCGCACGGTTCAGCGAGACACCAGCAGCCGTGCATGGACCTGCCCCACGCCTGGGTGCAGACAATCATGCGATCTTGGAAGAGCTGGGATATTCAGCTGACCAGATCGCTGAGTATGAGGGCGGCGGCGTTTTGCATCGCGAAGGTTAGCCAGGGTTCGTGATCGTGGAGACGCTGTTCGTTAGCCTGCCGGGTCTTCGATCAGGAACAGTTGAGCTTCCAGCGCAGCACATCCGGGCAGTCCGTGCCGGGGATTTGCAATGCAATCAACGTAAAGGTTGGTGCCTTTGTGTTGGGATTTATAGGAACGTCAGAAAGACCTGCCAGAACCGTTTTGAGTTCGGCATTGGTGCGCACTTTGTGCCCGACGCCGCCAAAGCCTTCCGCCAGCTTGACGTAGTCCCAGATGTGCCCTTGCGGGACATCCGTCAACGGCTCGAAATCCGGAGCTGGCGGCGGGCAGAACGCGTCAGCGTTGATCAGCCATTGCTCGACCGCATAGACCTTGTTGTCGATGACAAAGACCACGGCATCCTGTCCCTGTTGCGCCAGCGTTCCCAGCGCGTTGACCGTTTCAGCAAAGGCGGCATCCCCTGCGACCGTGACGGTGCGCCGTCGGATTGGATGGCGCGATTGCGCCAGTGCAACGCCTGTCGTGGCGCCGGTTCCGTAGCCGATTGCGGCCCAGGCGAGTTGCGCCACATAGCCCCGTTCAGCTGCCTTCACATTGGACAGGGCCACAAAAGAGAACCCAGAATCAGCGACGATCTGCGGATAGTCGTCGGCGCCGTGTGGTTCAAGAAAGTCTTGGACCAGATAGGACTTGAAACTGTCCCAGGTGACGACGTCATCTGGCGGATAATCGCTGGTCGGTGGTATTTGCCACGGGCTACCGCTTGCTGATGGAAAGGGTGCGTTGGGTAGGGGTGTGTTCGAGATCAGTTCGCTCAGCCGCTCGATGATCGCGGCGAGAGAGACATCCCCCCAATAGGCAAGCCCCCGGCCAACCATGACGGCGCCTTTCCGGGCCTGAATATGCGTCGGACCCGGCAGACCGTCATTGCCGCCCGGTGTATAGTCCGGCGTCACAATACCTAGGTAGTTAAAGTCGGTGTCCGAGACACCGAGGGATACAACACAATCTGCCTCGCGCATAAGCTGCTGCACATTGTCCTGCGCGGACCGCCCGAAATAGACGCCTGCAAAGCGGACATCAGACCGATCCTCTGCCAGAATGCTTTTGCCCAAGGGGCTGGTCACATAGGGGGCTTCCGCAGCTTTCAAAAGAGCTGCGAATGCCTCGCCCAGATCGGCCCTGGCAATCTCGGCGCCGCCAACGAAGACCAGACGCTTTGCTGCTTTCATATGTTCGAAGATCGCGTTCGCTGCGGTATCCAGCGATTTCTGCGACTGCGGCAAGGGGGTCTTGGCGATCGGTGTTGCCGGTACTGGCCCGCACTCCATCAGCGCAACCAGATTGGCGATCTCGATATAGACTGGGCGGCTTTCGGTTATGCAGGTTCGCAGGGCCGCATCGATCAGTTCTGGCGCATTTGCCGGGTTTTCGATTTGCACGGCCATCGCGGTGATGTTTTGGAACACGCGATAGTCCGTATGCGACCCATCGACCATGTGGTGATAGAGAACGCCTTGATCGCGTTCCGAGTTGAACTGCGCATGGGACGGGCTGCCATTGATCACGACAAGAGGTACCTGTTCGACATAGGCCCCCGCGACTGCCTGCGCGCAGTTCAGCGCGCCAACACCATAGGTGAACGCAACGCAGCCAACTGCGCCTGCGACGGCACGCGCCATGCCATCCGCCGAGTATGTGGCGGAAACTTCGTTATTGGGGTGAACTCGAACAATGTTCCCGGGGTTCTGGTTGGGTTGGTCCAGCGTGTTGACGTATTCAGCGATGTAATCGCCCGGGATTGCGAAGACGTGACTGACGCCGATTTCGGCGAGCCGCGTGTTCAGGTATTTCGCGACCGTGTTCGTTGCTGGGTCGCTTTTTTCGCCGAAAATGGGTGCGCGGCCTGTGTCCAGGCCCATCATCTGAAGTTTCATGGCTCTAGCTCCGTTGGCTTAAATCAAAGGCCCCAAAGCCCGCTGCGGCGGACTGATTTCGTCGTAGCTGCGGCGGCTGCCAAGGTGGGCTCGGCCTGATCCGGTCCAATGCAGGGATCGTTGCTCATGGGTTGAATGCCGAAATGCGCGAGGACAAGATTTGTCGATCTGAGCGATCCGTTGACCCAGCCATGCATGTCGGAAATTGCTTCGTTGCAGAAATAGACATCCTCCAGTGGATTGGCGAGATACCTGCGGACTTCCTCATCATCGACCCCCAATTTCCATTGGTGATAGGCGAATTCGAAATCCTCTTGTCCATCCCAAAGGCGATAGCTGGTCAGAACCGGATCGGGGATGTTCACTGTGCCGAACAGCACTGCGATCTGACGCTTCGCTGCATCGACGATGTCTTGGCTGGCCCCGTACATTACCTGCGGAACCTTTTCGTTTTCCTTTTCTTGCAGCGGGGATGAAAACTTGGGCTCATGCGGCTGAAGACCATGCCAGAAGTTCGTTTTGCTGAAGTCGCAATAAATCGTCAGCGCCGCTGCCGCATCGCGGATTTTCGGCGGGTCTCCGGCCAGCACACGGTTTTGTTCGGGCAGTGAATAGAATGGATAGATCGCATTGATCGGCAAATCCGTGAAATTCGGTCCGAATTGAACTGGCGGGCGTTGCGTCGTCCCGTCTTCCCACCAGGGGCTGTCGAAGTAGAGATTGATCTTCAGCAGTTTCATACCAAGGGCGGAGTTCAACGCATCCCAAAGCTTTTCTGCGTTCGGCCCATCCCTGAAAGCTGGCGAGCCCTGGAACAGATCTTCAGCGCCTTTGGTGGCCGCTGCGACAATAACTTTGCCGGCCTCGATCTTCTTCACCTCACCGCCGGGTAAGCTGGGCCGGGCGTTTACATGCTCTGGCGCCTCGGTCACCGAAAGCGTGAAACAATCGCCGGACTTTGTGACCGCATCGACATTGGTTGACAGCAGGATCGAGCAGCGATCACCCATGGCATCGAGCGCCTCAACAAGGGCGTTCGGCAGCGTCGAGAAGCCTTTCTCAAACGTGTAGTAGGATGGATCTTTCGGGAAATCTGCCAAGATCTGGAAAGCATCGCCCGCATTTGCCATCGACTTGAACGGCCCGGCAAAGCCGATTGTTTGCGATAGCATCTGGATGCATTCTTCCGTGTGGCCCATATCGCGCAGCAGGCCCCAGACCTGCCAGTCCCGCATGAGTGTGCCGTTCCAGGAAAATTCGTTGCGAACCTTGGTCCAGAATTCCGGCGGGTTGCCTTTGCTTGGGATCACGCCGTTTGCATAGAGGATCTTGTCAAACGCCGAGGTGACGATCTCCACCGGTGAAAGACCGCGTTCGGCTTCTGAAAGATTGTAGATCTCGCTCCAGATCATCTGCCCGCTTGCAGCGGCATCAGCGACGGTGAAATTCCGGCCGCGCAGAAAGAACCTGTTCGTGTCGTTGGCGCTGCCCATTGGAAATGGGACGATGTCTTTGCAAAGATCGAGCGCCGCAGCCAATGTCATCAGTTCGGTCATGCCGAAGTTGAAGCGCATGCCGCCTTCTTCTTCGCGAACGATTTCGCCGGGATTGACTTCGACGATGTCCGTATCCAGACGCCCACCGGTCCTGTTAAGCCGCTCGATCACCGTGACATGTTTGGCTTTGTCCTCGGATAACAGCCGCCAGGCCGCGTAAAGGCCTGAGACACCGGCACCCACGATTGCAACATCTGTTTTTGTGGATGCGGATGCCTCGGTAAATGAGATCTTAGCCACGATATCTCTCCCCCTTATGAAATTGTTCATTGCGCACCAGAAAGCGAATTCAGCCGTCACGAAAACGGATGAGGTCGACGGAAAACCCGGTCTCGTCTGATTATTCTACAGAAACAAAACAGTGTGGACGTTATGAATCGAAATTGTGTCAATCGAAATTTTTGTTCGAACCAAAACTTTCTAAAAGTAATCTAGGGGTATGTAATCGATGTCGAGAAGTCCAAATCTGCTAAAATTTTTAAAATCCTACTTTTCGTTCAGGAGTTATGACCCTTTCAAGATGCCGGCACGGGCCAAAATGACAACCTTGGGGCGCCATATCTCAAGAACCCGAGGCGTGACCAACCTAATATTTTCACACAAATGTTAACTCGGATAGACGAACATTT
>JBCCHJ010000017.1:0-84721 GCA_039028795.1 Pseudomonadota bacterium | reverse complement strand
CGCGCCGGGCCGCGTCTACCGGTCCGACTACGACCAGACCCACACGCCGATGTTCCACCAGGTCGAAGGGCTGGTCATCGACAAAGGCATCTCCATGGCCATGCTGAAATGGACGCTGGAAGAATTCTGCAAAGCCTTTTTTGAGATCGACGGGGTCGAGCTGCGCTTCCGCGCCTCGCACTTCCCATTCACCGAGCCATCCGCCGAGGTCGACATCCGCTGTTCGTGGGAAGGCGGCCAGCTGAAACTGGGCGAGGGCGACGACTGGATGGAGATCCTCGGCTCTGGCATGGTCCACCCCAAAGTGCTGACCAATGGCGGCATCGACCCCGAGGTCTACCAGGGCTTCGCCTTCGGCATGGGCATCGACCGGATCGCCATGCTGAAATACGGAATCCCGGACCTGCGCGCGTTCTTTGACAGCGATCTCAGATGGTTACGCCATTACGGCTTCCGTGCCCTGGACATGCCGACCGTGCACGGGGGGTTGAGTGGGTGACTTGTTTCGTCTACGCTGATACGCCTAGTGTTTGAGGTTGATGGTCTGTCCGCCAGCTTCCATTTGTTCGAGTGATCGGCCAAGCCGACAATCGTCGAAGTCCGCCGGGGCTATTTCAGGTTCTGCTCTGGACGTCACTGATTCAGTGCACATATCCATCTTAACGTCAGTGCACTCAAACTTCATTTCGGCACCAACAAAACCGCAGTTGAAAACAATAGAATAAATTGCTCTTTTTACAGATGTTTTTCCCGGTGGAAACCCGCAGGGTTGAAGCTCGCCCTCCTGAGTTGCGACGAGTGGAAGTACAAATCGAGAAACAACATCTCCGTCAGACTTCTTGGTGCAAATAATTGCATCTGGCCACTCTGGGTGAGCCATGCCTGCCCAAGTATGAGAGGTTACCGCCGAAATTGTGATCAGGGATAAAGCAAACAACACAACGGAACCAGACAACAGCCGCCTCAAATGAATAGGGGTATAAGTCTGCATAAGTTTTACCTTCTCTTTAATTAGCCTTGCAGCAATCAATTTAGCAGTGCGCACAAGAAGGCACGTTGTCAACTTCAAAAAATTCGAAAGAAGTGGGAGCAAGTGGCGTGAGTGCTAACCCATTAACGTTATACGAAATGGTGGGCTAACACCCCACCTTACAATCTCACCACACTCCACCCTCGAAACCGGGTGTTGTGCAAATTGGTCCAAACCGTGCGCTGAACTAGTTCGCTGGCCTGGCGCCAGGACTTTCGGTGTATTGCATGCGTATAGCTTTTGTACCGCAAGCGTATGGCAACGCGTCGGACAGAAGTCGATTGGTTAACAGCAAGCTACCGCTTTGTGTCTCTGCTGGTGGGCTGAATCCTGCCCTACTCTTGCGTTGAAATTGGCGCTAAGAATTGGCGGGGCCAAAGTTCGGGAGCCTTATTGTTGACTTACCCCGTCTTCTACTTCGTCACGGATATCGAAACCGACGGCCCCTTGGCCTCGGCCAATTCGATGCTGTCCTTCGCGACAGTGGTGGTCGACCAGGACGGCACCCATGGCGATGCGTTCGAGGCAGTTCTGGAGCCCCGGCCGGAACGTGCCCAGGACCAGGCCACGATGAACTTCTGGGCCAAGAACCCAGCGGCCTATGCCGCGGCGACCACCGAGCCGAGCCCGCCACAGGACGTCATGGCGGCCTTCGCTGAATGGGTTCGCGAATACCCCGGTACCCGGATGTTCACCGCACGGCCCATCGCCTTTGACGGCGCGTTTTTCGAAGAATACCTGCGGACCTATCTGGGAGAGACGGTCCTGCACCATCCCTGGAAAGACGACCCTCTATTCCATGGCGCGGGCCTGGACCTGGACAGCTTCACCCATGGCGTTTTCGGCACCATCGGCACCCTGCCCTATGATGTCCCGCCCGCCGTGCTGGGCGATATCGACCACACCCACCGCGCCATCGATGATGCCCGGGGCTATGCCAATATGCTCAGCTATATGATCAGGGCCGCAAAGAAGAATGCCCCGCATCCGGACGACTACTCTTCCCCTGCCCCAGACGCCCCGACCGAGTTCTGCTTTGGGGACAGCCGGGAGCTTTGCGAAGACCTGACCCAGCGCGTGCGCGATGGCCGGAAGACGGCGACTTGCATGCCGCTGACGCAGGTCGCAGGGGGCGATGAACCGATGCCGACGGTTGGACGGCAAGACATCGTCACGGATTGGGACGGCACGCCGATCCTGCGTATCGAAACAACGGAAGTCCAACTGATCCCGTTCCACCGGGTTCCGGAAGATTTCGCCCTGGCCGAAGGCGAAGACGACACCCTGGAGGACTGGCGCGAAAGCCACCAGCAGTATTTCGAGCGCAACGGCGGTTGGTCTGCAGACATGATGCTGGTCTGCGAACGCTTTCGCGTGATCGAGGTGTTGGACGCACCAAAGGCGGGCTGAAGCCCGCCCTACACCTTCGTGTTACTCGTCGCTGCCGAACAGGTTGAAAATGTTCGCAATGTTGCCGCCACTGCGCGCTGCCCGGTTGCTGTGGGTGTCCCCACCGAACGAGCGTCGATGGAAAGCCCCATTATCGTAGACCTGGGTCTCGTCCAGCTCTCGCTCTGCAGCAGATTTGACGCTCTCATCCCTGGCATTGACGCCAACAACTTCAATTTTGACCGGTGCATCCTGCAGGATCGAGTCCACACCCTGGAACTGTTGTGCCGAGACCGGAGCCGAAATGGCGGCTGCGCCTGCGAAAATTGCAATGGTCAGTGTCGTGATGCGGATCATGGCAATCGCCTTCCTATCTGTCCTCGCACCTTTTAGGTAAGTTGACTTTCCTCACCTCCAACCCAAGGTAGTTCACCATTGCGTCAACTTTGTGTTCGCGCCTCTGCTCTTCCGGTGCCGACAAAAGTGCGGTATGGACCGGCCAACTTTCCCATTTGGTTGGACTGCACCCATGAAATTCACCATGTCCTGGCTGAAAGAGCACCTGGAAACCGATGCTTCGGTGTCCGAGATCGCCGATGCATTGACTGACCTGGGGCTCGAGGTTGAAGGCATCGAGGATCCGGGCGAAACCCTTGACGCATTCACGATCTGTCGGGTGATCGAGGCGGTTCAGCACCCCAATGCGGACCGGCTGCGGCTTTGCCGGGTCGAGGCATGGACCAATGGCCCGGATGCGCCATCCGAAGAGGTGCAGGTCGTCTGCGGCGCACCCAATGCCCGGACCGGCATGGTCGGTGTGTTCGCTGCGCCGGGCATGCATATACCGGGCACCGCGGTGGATCTGAAACCCGGCAACATCCGAGGCGTCGATTCGAACGGAATGCTCTGTTCCGAGCGCGAGCTGATGATTTCAGACGACCATGACGGGGTGATCGATCTGCCCGAGGATGCCCCCATGGGCGTGCGCTATATCGATTATGCCGGGCTGAACGACCCGGTGATCGAGATTGCCATCACCCCGAACCGGCCGGATGCGCTGGGCGTTGAAGGCATCGCCCGGGATCTGGCGGCGCGAGGTTTGGGCCGGGTGATCACGCCTGCGATCGAACCCGTGGCCGGAGCCTTCCCGTCGCCCTTCACAGTGACGATTGATGATGATGTGCAAAAGAAGGGCTGCCCGGTATTCGCGGGACGCCTGATCCGGGGTGTGAAGAACGGCCCGTCGCCGGACTGGCTGCAACAACGGCTGCGCGCGATCGGCCT
Organism: Pseudomonadota bacterium; assembly: GCA_039028795.1. Classification (GTDB taxonomy): domain Bacteria; phylum Pseudomonadota; class Alphaproteobacteria; order Rhodobacterales; family Rhodobacteraceae; genus Thermohalobaculum. The sequence continues at coordinate 81,018 of JBCCHJ010000017.1, read as the reverse complement.
GCGCCCGATCTCGGCCCTGGTCGATGTCACGAACTTCCTCACCCATGACCGGAATCGGCCGTTGCACGTTTTCGATGCCGACAAGGTCAAGGGCTCTGGCCTGCATGTGCATTGGGCCGAAAAGGGCTCGAAGCTGATGGCCCTGGATGAAAAGGAATACACATTCGAGCCGGACATGATCATGATTTCGGACGACGAAGGCCCAGAGGCGATCGCCGGCGTTATGGGCGGCCTGCCCACGGGATGCCAGGACGACACCGTCAATGTCTTCATCGAGTCCGCTTACTGGGACCCGGTGATGACGGCCTCGACCGGGCGGCGGCTGAAGATCCACTCGGATGCGCGCTACCGGTTCGAGCGTGGGATCGACCCGGCCTCGTGCGTGCCGGGGGTCGAAATGGGCACGAAGATGATCCTGGACCTCTGCGGCGGAGAGCCGTCGGAAATCGTGGTCGCAGGCGCCGTACCGGACACGGCACGGTCCTATGCGCTGCGGCCCGAACGGGTGGTTTCGCTGGTCGGCATGGAAATCGCCCGGGACGAGCAGAAGCGGATCCTGGCGGATCTCGGATTTGGTGTCGAGGAAGACGGGGATCAGATCAGAGCGCATGTGCCGTCCTGGCGCCCGGACGTTCGGGGCGAGGCCGACCTTGTCGAGGAAATCGCCCGGGTCACCAGTCTGACCAAACTGGTCAGCCAGCCGTTGCCGAAGGCGCCCGGTGTCGGTCGGAAGACCCTGACGCCGATGCAAACGCGGGAGCGCGACGCGCGGCGCACGCTGGCCGCGTTGGGTTTGAGCGAATGCGTGACTTACTCCTTCATCGACGGGGCGCACGCGGCGCTTTTCGGCGGTGGCGGAGACGCGGTTCACCTGGACAATCCGATCTCCTCGGAAATGTCCCATATGCGCCCATCGGCCTTACCCGGCCTGTTGGCTGCGGCAGCGCGGAACCAGGCGCAGGGTGCCAATGACTTCGGGATCTTCGAAATCGGTGCGGGCTATCAGGGCGGCGAGCCAGGCGAGCAATCGACCACTGCAACCGCACTTCGCGTTGGCGGCTCGACCGCCCGGCACTGGTCCGGCAGCCGTCATGCGGTGGACACGATGGACGCCAAAGCCGATGCCGAGGCCGTGCTGGCCGCATTGGGCGCACCGGTCAGCCGGCTTATGGTGATGCGCGATGCGCCGGACTGGTTCCATCCCGGGCGGTCGGCGTGCCTGAAGCTGGGGCCGAAGAACACGCTTGCGGTCTTTGGAGAGCTGCATCCCAAAGTGCTGGCCGCCATGGATGTGAAAGGCCCGGCAGTGGCCGTGACGGTGTTTCTCGAAAACCTGCCCACCGCCAAGAACAAGTCGGCGACGCGGGCGGCACTTGATGTCTCGAACCTCCAGGCCGTCGAACGCGACTTCGCCTTTGTCGTCGCCGAGGATGTTGAGTCTGCTCAGATTGTCCGGGCCGCTCAGGGCGCCGACAAGAAACTGATCGAAGCCGTCGACGTCTTCGACATTTTCCAAGGCAAGCGCGCCGCGGAACAACTCGGGGAAGGCCGAAAGTCCATCGCCATCTCTGTCCGCCTGCAACCGGCCGAGACGACACTGACCGACAAGGAAATTGACGCTGTCGCAGAGCTGATCGTTGCTAGCGTGATCAAGGCGACCGGCGCGGAACTACGCGGTTAGCAACACTTCGCGCAGGAAGTCAGAAATCCCGCCGCATATAGCCGCAGTCGCGCGAGGGACCCCGGTTTCGGGGACCGGGCGGTACAGATTCGTCTTTTTTTTGCAACATGCAAAGCGTAGGCTCCGCCGCGGTGGGACAACGAAAGACAATGGAGGGGTTTTCCCATGGGAATGCTTAGTGAGTTCAAGGACTTTGCCGTGAAGGGCAATGTCGTGGATATGGGCGTCGGTATCGTGATTGGGGCTGCGTTCACAACGATCGTCACCAGTTTTGTCAGCGACATCGTCAACCCGATTATCGGCCTGTTCACAGGTGGCGTCGATTTTTCAAACCTGTTCATCAACCTGTCCGGGCAAGACGTTGCCTCGGCTGCCAAGGCAAAGGAAGACGGGCTGGCCGTCATCACCTATGGCAACTTCATCAACGCGATTATTGCCTTCGTGATCGTCGCCTGGATTCTGTTCCTGGTGATCAAGGGCATCAACAAGATGAAGAAGGAAGAAGAAGAGGCCCCGGCACCCGATCCGGAACCCTCGGGCGAAGAAAAACTGCTGACCGAGATCCGGGATCTGCTGGCGAAAAGCTGATCACGACACAGACTTTGAAAGGCGCGCCCTGGCGCGCCTTTCTGGCCGCACAACTTCCGCAACTGGACGCCGCGGCCACGATGGGCCAAAATTGCTCCTAAGGGAGTGACCGCCCATGCTCGACAATGAATCCGATGTTTTCATCATGCGCGATTTCGAGATCGACGCCTATGTCGGTCTGGCGCTGGAGTATCTGAAAAAGCATCCCCCCGACGGCAAACGAATTCGTGCGCCGGGTCTTCCCGGTGCCGCGGAACAAGGCCATTTGCTCGAGAATATTCTGAACCCGGAAATCTCAAACGCGAACTATGTGATCGCGTTCATGGATACGCCTAATGCAAATGTCGGGTATGAGCTTGGCTATGCGTTGGGAACCTCGCGACGGGTCGCCCTGGCGACGGCCTCGGCTAATGTCCCGGACTGGCTGAACAAAGCACCGATGTCCGGATACCTGGTGCAAGTCGGTGCAGATCTCGCCAAGCTGCAGCGCATTATCACCGAGGAACAATACATCTCGGTCGACCCGTCCCGCCTGTCGTCCGAAGGGGACGGGACGCGGCGCGGAAGCGATGTGCTGTTCCTCTCGCCCCGCAGCGGCGAAGGCGCAGTTGGGCACGCATTGGTCCAGGATCAGTATTCCCGCTGGCGGGTGCCCGAGGTGACGGGTTGGAACCTGGAAGACTTGCCACAACAGATGCTGAATGTTGGCGAGGTCGTCTGGGTCATCACGCCTTATGCCCCGGGCCATGATCGCCGCGATGGACAGGAAAATGCACTGAACGCGATCATCGCGGGCTATGCCAGCGGCGCCGGGATACCGCTGAGAATCCTGAAGTCTACGCGCCACCGCACCATTGCCGATGTGCAGCAACAGGCGATCCCCTTCACGCATCTGGCCGATTTGGAAAACCTGCTGCTCGAAGCCGAGGACAAGCGCGTCATCGCTGTGATGAATACGGAACATCGTAGCGGGACGAAGCTGCCGAAGCCAAGCAGCGTCACCACCAGCGGACGGACCTCGAAATGGTTCCAGGCCGGGCAATTGCGCGGCCGTGGCGTCGGCCTGATCGAAAACAACGGTCCAGTCGCCACCTGTATTTTGATTGCACCAGAAATCGTGATGACCCCAAGCCATGTCGCAGATTTTCTAAAGCATGAAACAGACTGCTTTGTTCGGTTCGAAATGTTGGAGGAAATGCGCAAGATCAAAGGACAGGTTTGGTCCAGCCCGGTTGGTGAATTGGACGTGACCTTGTTTGAACTCGATCAACCTGTGTCAGATACGGATGCCCCGCTGCGGTTGGATCCGGCCTCGAAGATCGGCACCGGCAGCCAGGCGATTGTCTGCGGGCACCCAAAGGGCGGTGCGCTGACATTTTCGTTGCGGGACACCGCGATCATCTCCTTCGATGATCGTTCCGTACGCTATCGGACACCGACCGAGCCGGGCAGCAGCGGCAGCGCCGTCTTCGATGAAGAGTTCAACCTGATCGCAATGCACCGGTTGGGCCTGCTGGATCGCGGCGACAAGATCAACGAGGGCGTGCGCACAGATGCCATCGCTCAGGTACTGGCCAGCATACCTGAGCTCGCTGGCCTTGGTATAAGCGACTGATTTAGCTGCTGCCCAGGACAACTTTCGTCGAATAGACGTCAATGCCCAGCGCCTCGCCCACCGCGAAATAGGTCAGCTTGCCAGCGTGCACGTTCAGGCCATTGGCCAGATGCGGATTGTCCCGGCACGCCTGGGCCCAACCCTTGTCCGCCAGCGCCAGCATGTAAGGCATCGTCGCATTCGTCAGCGCAATGGTCGACGTTCGCGCTACGGCCCCCGGCATATTGGCCACGCAGTAGTGCACCACCCCATCGACCGTATAGATCGGATCATCGTGCGTGGTGGCCTTCGACGTCTCGAAACAGCCGCCCTGGTCGATGGCCACATCCACCATCACCGCGCCTGGCTTCATCAAAGGCAATTGCTCTGCCTTCACCAGTTTCGGCGCAGCCGCGCCCGGGATCAACACGGCACCGACCACCAAGTCCGATTGCAACACCAGTTCCTCGGTCGCATCGGCCGAAGAATAGCGGGTCTTGAAGACACCGCCGAACGCGTCGTCCAAATATTTCAACCGGGGCAGCGACAGATCCAAAATAGTCACATCCGCCCCCATGCCCGCAGCAATCCGGGCCGCATGCGTGCCGACCACGCCGCCCCCGATCACGGTCACCGTCGCGGGGCCAACGCCCGGCACACCGCCAAGCAACACGCCGCGGCCGCCTTGTTCCTTTTGCAGCGCCCAGGCGCCGACCTGCGGCGAAAGACGTCCGGCAACCTCGGACATCGGGGCCAGCAACGGAAGGCCGCCCTCATCGTCAGTGACAGTCTCGTAGGCGATCGCCGTACAGCCAGAGGCGATCAGATCCTCGGTCTGTGGCCGGTCCGGAGCCAGATGCAGATAGGTGAACAACACCTGGCCTTCGCGCAGCATCTTCCGCTCGCCCGCCTGGGGTTCCTTGACCTTGACGATCATATCCGCCGTAGCGAAGACCTCGTCCGCGGTCGGCAGGACAGATGCGCCAATCGCTTCATACATCTCGTCTGGAAATCCAGCGCCTACGCCGGCATTCGTCTGGACGAACACCTGATGGCCATGGGCGATGGCTTCACGGCAGGTCGCAGGCGTCATGCCGACGCGATATTCATGGGACTTGATTTCCTTTGGACAGCCAATGCGCATTGTTATTCTCCCCTATTTATCTGGCATCGCGCGTCTTCTAGGGCCATATCTGCGGCATGGTTAACAATCCACTCATTTTTCGGATCGGGCCAGTCCCGATGAAGCGGCAGGCCAGTTGTCAGCCACCTGCTGCAAATGATCATGCCTGACGCACGGAACGTCCCCGTCATTTTGATCCACGGGCTGGGTCGCGGGACCGGGTCAATGCTCCCGCTGGATTGGCGGTTGCGGCGCAGGGGCTGGCGCACGACACGGATCGGATATGCGTCGACCCGCATGGGGCTGGCGCAATCGATCGAAGCCGTGCGTGCAGAGATCCCCGCCACGCCCTGCCATCTGATTGGGCATTCCTTGGGCGGCCTTATTACGGCGGCCCTGATCCGCGACCGGCAAGATCTTCAGATTGTCCGCGCCGTGCAACTCGGGTCGCCTAATCTGGGATCGGCCTTGGCGGTGCGGGCGCATGGCCTTGCGCCCGTGCGGTGGGCTTGCGGCCCGGCCATTCAGGACATCCAGGCCCTGACCGATGCACCAGAGGTTCATCATGATATCGGGGCCATTGCCGGAACCGGCGGGTGGGCGCTTCCCGGAACCGGGTTGGAGCGCCCGCATGATGGCGCGGTATCGGTCCGGTCGGCGTCCGCGGGTGCGAACCATTGCGCTTTGGTGCCGGTCCTGCATACGCTGCTGCCCGCCTCGGCAGCGGTCGCACGACTGGCGGACAGTTTTCTGGCCGAAGGCGCATTCCCAAAGGAGGGTGCATGAGCGAATTTCTGATTTCCCCTGACCCGGCATCGCCCCGGCTGACCCGGGCTGTCGGGGGCGTGGATCAGACAGGCGCACCTGCCGAGATCCGCGTGGTCGAGGAACGGGCGCTGACACTGTACCTCAATGCCCAAGAGATCGTCACGGTCATGACGATCGGCGACTATCCGGAATATCTGGCGCTGGGCTACCTGCTCAATCAGGGCATGCTGTTGCCCGACGATGTGGTCACCGCAGTGGACTATGACGAAGATCTCGAGGTTGTGGTCGTCCGTACCGAGCGCCAGACCGATTTCGAAGAAAAGCTGAAGAAAAAGACCCGCACATCCGGCTGCGCCGTCGGCACAGTCTTCGGCGATATGATGGAACAGGTTGAAGACGTTTCCTTCGGCCCGGGCGAGTTACGCACGTCCTGGCTTTATGCCCTGGCCAAGAAGATCAACACCCAGCCTTCGCTGTATCTCGAGGCTGGCGCGATCCATGGCACGGTGCTCTGCCACCGGGATCAGCCTCTGGTCTTCATGGAGGATGTCGGCCGCCACAACGCCGTCGACAAAATCGCGGGCTGGATGCTCCGCGAGGGCGTCTCCGGTGCGGGCCATATTCTCTACACCACAGGGCGCCTGACATCAGAGATGGTGATCAAAACGGCGCTGATGGGCATTCCGATCCTGGCCTCGAGATCCGGGTTTACGGCGTGGGGGGTTGAACTGGCGCAGCAAACGGGCCTGACGCTGATCGGCCGGATGCGGGGTCAGCGGTTTCATTGCCTGTCCGGTGCCGAACGGTTGGTCTTCGATGCAGATGCGGGCGACGTGCCCGACGAGGACAAAAAGCATCAGAGGAAGGCGGCAACGTGAGCGCACAGGACGCAATCGATCTGACGCTGGACTTATCGCCCGGGCTTATGGCGCGCGCTATGATGCGTGCCGGACAAGAACTGCAAACCGGAGCGCCAATTAGTTTGCACATCAAGCGCGGTGCCATGCTGGCTGGCCTCGCACTCTTGTTGGCGGTGGCGCAAGTCGCGCTCCACCGTCTTTATGAGATCGAGCTCTTCAATGCGGGATTGGTTGCGGGAATGATCTTCGCGTTCGCATCGCTGATCCTGATGCAGCGTGGCGCCATAAACCTGATGGCTGAAAGGGTCGTTCAAGCGGCTGCGCGGCGTGGCCCGGTGCGCCTGACCGTTGGCCCAGGCGGCCTCTCCGAACGCTCTGGCATTGGCCGCATCGATGTTGTCTGGGATGCAGTAGAAAGTATCTCTGCAGTCGCGAATGGCACGGTTGTCCGTTTCGGGGGCATGTGTTTTGCGATCCCGGATACAGCGCTTCCGGATGGGCTAACGCCGGAAGACCTTCGCATGAGGCTTGAATCATGGCGCAGTGCGGATGAAAGTTTCGGCTAAGCCGCATGGCCGTCATCCGTCGAACACGATAAACTCGATTTACCCATTCTTGTCAGGCGAGCCCAATGTCCACTCAATCCACAATCTCGAAACGCGACGCCGTTGCCAACCCGGACCGGAAAAAAGGCCGGATGACCGTGCCGAAGTTCATGGCCCGGAAAGGCGGTGAGCCACTGGTCTGCCTAACGTCCTATACAGCCCATGTCGCCGCGATCTGTGACGAGGTCTGCGATCTGCTGTTGGTGGGCGACAGCCTCGGCATGGTGATCCACGGCATGGACAACACGCTGGGCGTGACGCTGGAACATATGATCATGCATGGCCAAGCCACGGTGCGCGGCGCCTCGACGGCCTTGGTGGTGGTGGACATGCCCTTCGGCTCGTTCGAAGAAAGCCCCGAGGTCGCCTTCCGCAATGCCTCCCGCGTGATCAAGGAAACGGGCTGTCATGCGGTCAAGCTTGAGGGCGGCGTCGAGATGGCCCCGACCATCCAGCATCTGACCCGGCGCGGTATCCCGGTGATGGCGCATATCGGGCTGATGCCCCAGGCGATGAACACCGCAGGCGGGTTCAAGGCCGTGCGTGATGAGGCCGACTTTGCCCCGGTGCTGGAAGACGCGAAGGCGGTCGAGGACGCCGGCGCATTCAGCGTCGTAGTCGAAGGGGTCGCGGCGTCCTTGGCCGAAAGGGTCACAGCGGCGGTCGGCATCCCAACCATCGGGATCGGCGCAGGCGTCGCCTGCGATGGCCAGATCCTGGTCTTCGAGGACATGGTCGGCCTGCTGCCCCGGGTGCCAACCTTTGTGAAGCGCTATGGCACGATGGAAGAAATGATGAAGGCCGCCGTCGGCCAATACGCCGACGAGGTCAAGGCCCGCACCTTCCCGGGCGATGAGCATACGTATCAGAAGAAGGAATGACCAAGGTGACCGACGAAACCGTCGAGATCATTATCCCTTGGAACCCGCGCATCTATCAGCGCAACAATGAAATCATCAAGCTGGACTATGAAACCGGTTGGCTCAGCGACTATGCCTTCCTGGTCGGCTCATTCGTCTTGGCTCTTCTATTGGCAGTTCTCGGCGCCGCACTTCTAAATGCACCGCTCTGGCCGGTTATGGTTGGCTGCCTCATCGGATTTTGGATCTGCTTTGGCTACGCGCGGCTGCGAGAGAAGAAGATTTCTGATCGCACACGGTTCAACTTGTCTTGGGGTGAAGACATTCGTGTCGTGTTGTCCGCTGAGGGAGTAAGCTACGGAAACGACACATTCACGCTGACCACACATTGGCTGGGCATCGACGAAATACATGAATACAAAGAAGGACTGTTTCTCCATCAGATCGATCGAATGGCCTCAATCCCGCTCCCCGATGGTAAGCTACCGAATGGCCTGACCCGCGACATGTTGCGACAACAAATTGTTCGCTGGATGAACGATGCCACATAGCACAGCAGGCATCATTCTCGCTGGCGGCTTGGCCCGGCGCATGGGCGGCGGGGACAAGGCGATGCTACCTCTTTCCGGCCGCCCGCTTCTCTCCCATGTGATCGACCGGCTGTCCCCGCAGGTCGCCGAGATCGCATTAAACGCCAATGGCGACCCCGCCCGGTTCGCGGACTTCAACCTGCCCGTAATCCCGGACACGGTGGACGGCTTCGTCGGCCCCCTCGGCGGTGTCCTGGCTGGCATGCGCTGGGCGGCAAAGAGGGGCCATACCCACATCGTTTCTGCCGCCGCGGACACGCCATTCTTTCCTACAGACCTCGTCGCCCGGCTTACCGACGCGAAAGGCACCCAGCCCATCGCAATGGCCGCCACGGATGACCCGGAACGGGGCCTTTCAGAACACCCGACCTTCGCGCTTTGGCCTGTGGATCTGGCCGATGACCTGGAACAGTCGCTCACACAATCCAACATGCGCAAAGTGATCGTCTGGACCTCGCGCCATGGCTGCGCCCGGGCAGTTTTCGACGGGGATTACCCGTTCTTCAACGTCAACACGCCCGAAGATCTGGCCGAAGCAGAAGCCATCGCACGTAGGGTGGGTCTTGACCCACCCCTGGGCGGGGCCGCAACGCGGCTCGCAACCTACGGCACTCTTGCACCGGGCCAGGTGAACCACCATCAGCTGCAAAACATGCCTGGCGCCTGGTCCACCGGCACCGTGCGGGGCCACCTGCACCGGGAAGGCTGGGGCGCGGCGCACAATTGTCCCGGGATCGTGCTCGACCCGGATGGGCAGGAAGTGGCCGTGCATATCTTTACTTCGCCCGATCTGCCCGCCCATTGGGACCGACTGGATGCGTTTGAAGGGGTTGAATACCGCCGGATCACCACCACCGCTGAAACAGCCGATGGCCCGGTAGAGGTTTCAATCTATCAAGTCGTGATTTAAGCGGTGGGTTGCCACCGACCCCAAAGCATGACGTAGGATGGGTGGCAACCCATCTTTGGGAGAATACGATGAATGTCTATGGGGTGATCGGCTGGAAGAACGCGGGTAAGACCACGCTCGTCGAACGTCTGGTCGAAGAGATTTGCGCCCGCGGGTTTCGCGTCTCGACCGTCAAACACACCCACCATATGGTTGATGTCGATCAGCCCGGCAAAGACAGCCATCGTCACCGTGCGGCGGGGGCACAGCAAGTCATTCTATCCTCGTCCTCGCGCTGGGTGCTGATGACGGAACTCCGCGGCGCACCGGAACGGGGGCTGCAGGACCTGCTGACCCATCTGGACAATGTCGACCTGGTGATCGTTGAAGGCTACAAGCGCGACGATCACCCAAAGATCGAAGCCTGGCGGGCAGAAACCGGCCAACCCCTGATTGCTGCTGATGATCCCACTGTGCGGGCTGTCGCCTCGAAGGACGCACCGCCAACCGACAGGCCAGTGATCGATCTGGATGACATTCCGGCGATTGCCAATTTCATCCTGGGCGATCTCGGCATGGCGCTGAGGCGGCCGGCATGAACCGGCTTCCCGATGATTGCTTCGCCTTGCCGCCCGGCGTCGAATGGACACCGGTGGACAAGGCGCTGGCGCAGCTGCGCCATAACCTTTCCTGTATCGCCGACACTGAAGAGGTCACGCTGGATAAGGCAGCGGGCCGCATTCTGGCCCGCCCCGCAATTGCCCGCCGCGCCAACCCGCCAGCCGCCAATGCGGCAGTGGACGGGTATGCCTTTGCCTGGGCGTCGTTGAAAGGCGCTGACCAGGGAAATCTGCCACTTGAACCGGGCCGCGCCGCCGCAGGTCACCCCTTCCAGGGTACATTGCCCGAAGGCCATGCCCTGCGGATCCTGACGGGGGCAGAAATCCCCCACGGCGCAGACACAATCGTGCTGCAAGAGGATTCGCAGGTCGGCGCAGGCCGGGTCCGTTTCACACCGCCCAGGAAGCAAGGCGCCAACAGCCGCGGCCATGGGGAAGACGCCCAGACCGGCGACGTCGTGCTGACTGCAGGGCGGCGGCTGACGGCGGCAGATATGGCGCGGCTGGCCTCTGTCGGTGTAGACCGGGTCGTTGTCCGGGTGCCTTTGAAGGTCGCGGTTCTCTCGACCGGCGACGAACTGTTGCAGCCTGGCGCGGACCCTGCCGGACCCGGCATCTTTGATGCAAACCGGCCAATGCTGACGTCCCTGATCCGGGACTTCGGGCACGAACCCGTCGATCTCGGCGCCTTGCCGGACAAGGTGCTGGACATCCGCGCAGCCCTCGACCGGGGCGCGCAAGAGGCTGATGCGATCATCTCGACCGGTGGGGCATCCTCGGGCGATGAAGACCATATCTCTCGCCTGCTGCGGACCGATGGCAAGGTCACGACCTGGCGGATCGCCGTCAAACCCGGCCGTCCCTTGGCATTGGGCCTTTGGAACGGCGTTCCAGTCTTTGGCCTGCCCGGAAACCCAGTGGCCGCGCTGGTCTGCTCGCTGATCTTCGCCCGCCCTGCCCTGGCGCTGATGGCAGGACAGGATTGGCTGCGGCCGAACGGGTACCAGGTGCCCGCTGCCTTTGAAAAATCCAAGAAGCCAGGCCGCCGCGAATACCTGCGTGCACGCCTCAACGATGACGGAGCGGCAGAGATTTTCCACTCCGAAGGCTCTGGCTTGATCGGCGGCCTCTCATGGGCCGATGGATTGGTCGAATTGCCGGACGAGGGCCTGACCATCGCCACAGGTGATCCAGTCCGCTACCTACCCTATGCCAGTTTCGGCCTGAGGTGCTGACGGCCAAAGACCGGGCGGCGGCGCTTACCGCCGCCTATTATGCTGCGGTTTTCATGACCTTCGGCGCTCAGTTGCCGTATTGGCCAATCTGGCTGAAGGACTGGGGCCTCTCCGAGACCGAGATCGGCTTCTTCCTGGGTGCGGCCACCATGGCGCGTATTGCTGGGACCACGATCCTGCCCGCCCTGGCAGACAGATTTGCGATCAGGCGTTGGCTGATCGCGGGAACAACCCTCGGCGCGTCAGCGGTTATGGTTCTGCATCTGACAATCGGCAATGCCGAGCTTTTGCTGGTGGCGACGTTGGTCTTCGCCATCCTCGCCGCGCCGTCTGTCCCGGTGGGCGAGGCGCTGGGCGTCCGTGCCTCGGAACGGTTCGGTTTTGCCTATGGCCCCGTCCGCGCCGTGGGATCGATCGCTTTCCTGCTGGCTAATATCGGTGTGGGCGCATGGATAGGCTTGGCCGGGCCGGATGTGGTGATCTGGTGTGTGTCCGGCGGCTTTCTGTTGACGGCCTTGATCGGCACGATGCATCCGGGCGGTGGTGCCCCTGCCAAGAAAAGCGATCGCGCGACCAGCGGTGACTTGAAGGCGCTCGCCCGGACCCCGGTCTTTGCGATCTTCGTTCTGACCACCGCGTTGGGACAAGCCGGACACGTCGTCTACTACATCTATTCCTCGCTGGAATGGCAGGCCAGCGGGATCTCCACCGCCACCATTGGATGGCTTTGGGCAGTCGGCGTGATGGCCGAGACGGTTTTGATGCTGGGCCCGGGCCGCGCCTGGATCGCCCGGATCGGTCCGGAATATGCGTTGGCCCTGGCGGCGCTGGCCGGTGTTGCCCGCTGGGGGTTGATGGCCCTCGATCCCAGCTTGCAATGGCTGTGGCCGCTGCAGGCAATGCACGCCTTTACCTTCGGTTTGGCCCATCTGGCAGCGATGGCGGTCGTCGCGCGGGCGATCCCGCCCCGCGTGGCGGCCAGCGCAATCGGCGTTGTGTCTGGCATCGTCGGCGGGTCAATCCAGGCCGCTGCCATGGCAGCGGCTGCAATTTTGTCGGATCGGTACGGCGTTCATGCCGCCTATTTGATGGCCGCGGGTATGTCGCTGACATCGGCCGCCCTTGCACTGGTGCTGAGCCGCACTTGGGACGGCGGCCAGCTCATCGCAACGAAAGACGGCACGACAGAAGCGGCCTAAGCCGCATCTCTGCAAAGAGCATCCTAAAGCGAAGCGTTAGCTTTCGACGGTAGCTTCCGGTGTGTCTGTCGCATCCGGCGCTGCCGCTGCCGGAGCTTCAGCCTTTGGCGCTGCCTCAGCCTTCGGCGCTGATTCAACCTTTGGCGCTGCTTCACCCTTTGGTGCGGGTTCGGCCTCTGCCGCAGGTTCGGCTTTGGGCCTACGCCCTCTACCATTCCGCTTGGGTTGGCTGGCCTCTGGCTGTTCGGATTCCACCAACAGGCTCGGCTGTTCAGCATCGGCATCGATCATCGCCATGCCACCGATATCCGGCTGAGGTTGGTCGCCGGTCACCGCAGTCTGGCCTCCGTCACCGGTCGCCGCTGCTGCCGCAGCAGCAGGTGTCGCCACATCTGGCTGCTCATTGTTCTGCGCCGCCTGCTCCCGCCTGTTCTGCTCTTGGGCTCCCATCGCCTGGATCAGAATGCGTTGATAATGTTCGGCGTGCTGAAGAAAGTTTTCCGCTGCGACGCGGTCACCCGACGTTTGTGCGTCGCGCGCAAGCGTCGTGTACTTGTCAATAATTTGCTGAGGTGTCCCGCGAACTTTGCCCTCGGGTCCTGCGCTATCATAGACACGGTTAATATTGTTCCCGCCGCCGCCGCCGCCACCTTTGCGGTTGCCGCGCCCGCGCGACCGGTTTGATTTCTGTGCTGGTCTCATGCTCTTCGATCTCTGCTGATCACAAATCCGCATCATTTAGTGCGTTCTTATGGAACGGGTCCAAAAAACCAGGCCCAGGCTCCACAGTCCTACGCAGGATGCAGTGTTCCAGCCCCGTTTCCCCAGTGAACAATGCCACTCACCATCGCTGGAACCCGTTTGGTATACCCGGTTTTGGCGTCTGCTCAACCTGTATATCGCCGAATCTGCATAAATTCTTTACGCCTGTGCAACAATGACACGCGGGCGCTGGTCCAAATCCGGGATCACAGCCCGAACACTCCAGCCTGCATTGGCCAGAATCGCGCTAACTTCCATCGACTGAGTCGCACCGATCTCGACCATAAGCAGCCCGCCCGGCCCAAGAACCCCGTGAATTGACGCCGAAATCGCCCTATAGGCCGCCAATCCGTCGCCTCCAGGGGATAAAGCCAAGGCAGGTTCGTGATCGCGCACCTCTGGTGAGAGGTGCGGCATTTCATCTTCGCGGATGTATGGGGGATTCGACACGATCAAATCGAAGGGCCCCTCCAACCCCTCGATCCAATCGGTTTTGACCAGATCCAATCGTGGCGTAACGCCATGAATCTTCGCATTTTGCGCAGCGACGTCGAGCGCGCGTCCCGAAATATCCGTGGCGGTACCGGTCGCTTGCGGCCATTCGGCCAAGAGGCTGATGATCAAACAGCCTGATCCCGTGCCCAGATCCAGCACCCGGCCAAACGGCCCACGATGCAGCGCCTCTGCCAAAAGCGATTCGGTCTCTGGCCGGGGGTCAAGCACGTCTGGCGTGACCCGGAATTCCCGGGACCAAAAGGCACGGCGCCCGGTGATATGGCTCAGCGGCTCGCGCGCGATGCGCCGGGCCAGACCCATGGCAAAGCGATGGTGCTGATCTTCGGGGCAGATGTCGTGTTCCGCTGCCGCCAACCCGGCGCCGCTGAGACCCGAGACCCAGCGCATCAGCAGCCGCGACTCCCGGCCGGGGTCCTCGACGCCAGCCCTCTTAAGGGCGACCGATGCGGCCAGGATCAGATAAGCGCGCGTCTCTGACCCGGCGCTCATCCCTCCATCTCGGCCAGGCGGGCGGCCTGATCAGCGGCAACCAGGGCGTCGACGACCTCGGACATATCACCGGCCATCACCTGATCCAGCTTGTAAAGCGTCAGATTGATCCGGTGATCGGTGACCCGGCCTTGCGGGAAGTTATAGGTCCGGATGCGCTCTGACCGGTCGCCGGACCCGACCTGTCCCTTGCGGTCTGCGGCGCGGGCCGCGGCGGCCTCTTGCCGGGCCTGGTCGAACAGCTTGGTGCGCAGGACCTGCATGGCAATGGCGCGGTTCTGGTGCTGGGACTTTTCGGACGAGGTTACGACGATCCCTGTCGGAAGGTGCGTGATCCGAACCGCCGAGTCGGTTGTGTTCACATGCTGCCCCCCGGCACCAGATGCCCGCATGGTGTCGATCCGGATATCGTTGGCCGGAATATCGATGTCGATCTCTTCGGCCTCTGGCAGTACCGCGACCGTCGCTGCCGATGTATGGATGCGCCCCTGGCTCTCGGTTTCCGGCACGCGCTGCACCCGGTGGACACCGGACTCGAACTTCAACTTGGCAAAGACGCCTTCGCCGCGCACCGCTGCCGTGATTTCCTTGTACCCGCCCAGATCTGCGGCGCTTTCGCCGATAATCTCGACCTTCCAGCCCTGAGCATCGGCAAACCTTTGGTACATCCGGAAAAGGTCACCAGCAAACAGCGCGGCTTCATCCCCGCCCGTGCCCGGGCGGATCTCAACGATTGCCGGGCGGTCATCGGCAGCATCCTTCGGCAGCAAGGCGATCCGCAGGGCCTCTTCCAGATCAGGCAGCTTTTCCTTCAGCTCGGCAATTTCCTCGCCTGCCAGTTCTGCCATCTCCGGATCGGCCAGCATTTCCTCGGCACTGGTCAGATCATCCCGCGCCGTCTGCCACGCCGTGATCGTCTCCACCACATCGCGCAAGGCGGCATATTCGCGGCCCAGGTCCGCGATTTCCGACGGATCGGTCACGTCATTCATCTTCGCTTCAACGAATTGAAAGCGATCAAGGATTTCCTGGAGGCGGTCTTCGGGGATCATGGGCATCCCATGCCGTGCAGAGCGGCTGGCGTCAAGTCAAGGACTGCCTAACCGGTTGAAATCGACGGCCTGAAACACCATCTGAAAGCTATGTTCTAGCCTACGACCACCATCCGCGATGGCCTGTCCGACCGGTCGGATAACGAAGCCTCTGATCCATAATCGCGGCACTCTCAAACTCTGCAGATTTCTTAATCCAGCCATTGCTGCTGGCTGACGCCATCCGTGCGGGCACTTCGCCAACGCCATTGGCTTTTCAGACTTAACGAAAAAGCAAAATCAAATATCCGAGGGGGGTACTTCTTTGATTGCTCGTCCAATTTTTTTGCTCTGCTGCAAGGCGCCCTATCAGCCATCGTGGGGTTCCTGGTCTTCACGCTGGTTGGCATAGCCACCGGCCTGATCATGTTTCCATTGACGCTGCTGGCCAGGAACGAAGAAGCCGCAGTCGCTGTTACGGTCCTGTTCGTGATCGTCGCCTTTGCCATGACGATGCTCGCCTGGACGCAAACGCTGCGGTACACGGCATCGATGGCCGGTTATCGGCCCATCGATCGCATGCCGCCTTTCAGCGCCGCCTGGCTGGCCAGCACAGTTGCCGGGTTTTTTCTGACCATCGCGTTGCTGCTGGTCTTTGCGGTGATCGCCTTCCTGGCACTACTGTCGCTTGGCTTGGCGCATCACCTGTGGGAGCGTTCGTTTGAAGGGTCACTCTGGTCATCCCTTTTTGCCCCCAAAACTTTGCAGATCTGGATCATCGGTTACCTCGTTCTGTCCAATCTGGTGATGGGCTGCTGGACGATAGTGCTAACCCCCATCGTCTGCGGCGCCCCGGACCGCAGAGGCGCCTACTCTGCAAAGATGATTTTTGCCCGGCTGTTCATCGCCGTCCCATTCTTCACCGCGGTTGCCATTGGTCTGGCTTATGTTCTGACATCTGCAACTCTCGAAGCAGCGGTGCAGAGTGTGAAACCGAACGCGACGACCCTAAGCTTCGTCGTAGCTGCATCACTGTTTCCGGGCTGGCTTGGCATGGGTTGGATCATGAGCTTCGAGGCATTGCTGCTGGCTGGGTTGCCCACCATCTCCAAGGCAGAGATCCGCGCTTTCGAGGGCTCGCCGTCACCTGCCCGGCGGCAAGAAATCCGCGCCCTCAGGAAAAAATGGCAGGAAGACTCCTAGAAGCGTGAATTGCATCTTAAGATGTGACCGTGTAGCTTATGATGTATGAAAAAGACCGTGTTCATAGCATTTCTTTGCGCGGGACTTGGACTTTCTGCGCAATCCGCACATGCCGAGCCAGCGACGGCTCAGCCGCAATTTACGCCGGCCCAAGCCGATATCTACAATCCGCCCAAGCCGAAGGACGGCTTCCGCTATCCCGATTGCTTCTGCACGGACAGTCAGGGAGAACGGATCGAGCTTGGCAAGACGGTGTGCCTGACCATCGGGTCGCGGTCCTTCACGGCACGCTGCGTGATGGCCACGAATAACCCGTTCTGGCGGCAGGTTTCAGAAGGCTGTCCCAGCGTCTGACCTGAACGATCTTCCGCTGAAGCAACTCCTGCGATCTGATCGTTTCGCTCGACTGCAACGACCGTTCCGATGGACTGCGTGACGCCCGCATATCGGGGCGGCTCCTTCGCGCATTTCTTCATTGCGCTGACCACTGAGCGACGGGTGCTGTCCATGCCGGGCCACGGGTGCGTTACGGGCACGATCCTAGGTGAACTGACATCGTTTAGACTGACTTAAGATTTTGGCGGCGCATCGTTTCGATGTCGTCAAATACTGTCATCGCGTATCGGGTTAGCGAGGAATTAACGGACAATTGTCGTCGTCGATGTCGTCGGGCAACTCTTCGTGGAAAACCCGCAAAGTCGTCACGACAAAAGTCGTTCCAGTGCCGCCCCAGCGGTTACAACTATAGCGACAATTCCACCGATACCGGGAAATGATCTGACGCAGCCAACAAGGCCGCTTGCATCCCGGCATCCTTGAAACATTCCGCATCATCGAACGGATGCCAGATGCGCCATTCCGGCTTGGCATCCATAAGGCCTGGGCTCAGCATGATGAAGTCGATCAGCGCATTCAGATACCCGCCGCGCGCGCGGTTATAAAAGCGTGCGGTGGCTGGACGATCCCCCGAAGGGTGGCGCCGATCCCAGACGAAAGGCGTATGCAGGCGCATCTCTGGTGTTCCCAAATGACCGATGACGATCTCGACGCCAGACCGGCCGAAGACGCGTTCGTATTTGTCCAGCCCCGGGCCGTCGTTGAAATCGCCCAGCACGATCACATCGTCGCCGCGGCCCAGATGTTCGTCGACCCGGGCACGGATCCAGGCGCATTGCGCCAGTTGCTTGCGCCGGTTCATCAGCGAGATGCGCGCGACATCTTCGGCATCATCAGCACCATGCGGCGCTTTGGATTTCGCATGCACCGCAATGACGCGCAGATGCCGCCCGCTGGACCGCGCATGAACATCCGCCTCCAAGGGCGGTTTTGAGAACCGGTGCAGGTCGACCTGACCGTCGCCGTCCAGATCCAATGGATAGACACCGTCAAAACGAGGGGCGAGTTGGAAGCGGGGCTCTTTCGGATCATCCGCCTCGGTCAGCACCGATCCAAGCGGATCATGCTGCGCCGAGATCCGGTCCGGATCATAGAGCAGCGCGATTTCCTGTTCAGTTTCAGAGGGAAAGCCGGTTACCGCCCGAAACTGGCGCAGTCCGACAGCATTGGCGAAACCTTCCAAAGCCCGGGTCGTCGATTGTGTTCTGCCGGTATTTGGCGCCTCGATGATCGCCCAAAGATCTGCATCTATGCGCCTTAGGACCCTGTCTACAGCGGCTGCCTGCTCTCTGCGTGTTACGCCATAAAGCGCGGATCGCTGATCATCGATGACAGGGTTGTCATCATCATCGAAGAGATTGGCAAACCAGCAGATGTTCCAGGTAGCAATGCGCAACCGGTGGACCATTTAGCCGGGCAACATGCCAAGCGCGGACATGTAGAGATCCAGCAATGCCTCTTCCTCTTCGCGCTCTTCGGTCGGCTTCTTGCGCAGGGCCACGATCTTGCGCAGGGTCTTGCCATCGAAGCCGTTGGCTTTCGCCTCGGCATAGACTTCCTTAATCTGCTCTGCGACCTCTTTCTTTTCCTCCTCCAAACGCTCGATGCGTTCGACAACACTGCGCAATTGGCCAGCGGCAACAGAGGTGGTAGAGACCGACTCATCAGACATGAGGAACCCTTTCAAATGGAGCGGAGCGCGCCTTATAGGGGCGTGCAGTCGGCCCGGCAAGCCCGCTCGCGACCGGCTTTTCCGGCTCGGGATGGTTACTGGCCCATGAAATTTTTTCGGGATCGCGGTAGACTAGTCTGGCCCGCTATGGGGGCGGGGTCGGAGTGCGCGGGATGCCATCGATTTTTCTGAGCTATCGCAGGGAAGACACGGCAGGTCATGCCGGGCGTCTCTTCGACCGGCTGCGAACGCATTTCGGCGCAGAAGACGTCTTTTGGGACGTCTCAGGCAGTATCGCACCGGGGGAAAATTTCGTCGAAGCCATTGACCGCGCCGTCGGCCGCTGCGACGCGTTATTGGCCATGATCGGGCGGAATTGGGTGACTATCAAGAACCCGGACGGCACGCGCCGCCTGACCGATCCGCACGATTTCGTGCGCCTGGAGATCGCGAAGGCCCTGGAACGGAATATCCGGGTGATCCCGGTTCTGGTGCACGGCGCCACCATGCCATCACCCGAGGATCTGCCGGACGACCTGAAAAATCTGAGCCGGCGCCAGGGGATAGAGATCACCGACCGCCGCTGGGACTACGATGTCAAGGAACTGATTGACAGCCTGGATCGTGGAGGCAGCGGTCGGAGCCGTCACCGCCTTTGGGCCTTGGGGGCAGTCGCTGTCGCGGCCCTGGGCCTGGTGGGTTGGCTGGGCTCGGATTGGATCGAGAGCACCATCGGGCAGCAACGGCTCCCCCCTAGTGAAACCGTGGCGGAGAGACCCAGCCCGCCGGTGCAGCCGCGTCCGAAACCGCCGTCCTCTGAGCGGGTCGCGATGCCCGAATTGCGCGGACTAAGCCTGGACGTGGCGCGAACACGCCTTGCCGATCTGGGGCTCAAGGTCGGGGAACTCGAATTTTTCACGTTGGGAAAATATGCGCCCGGCCAAGTATACAATCAAAAATCCCGGGCGGGCGCGATGATCCGTGCCGGCTCGGCAGTGGCACTGCTGGTCGAACGGGAAAAGCTGCCCGGCATCCATGCGTCGGGCCAGTTCTTTCTTACCCCCAATCAGGTGATGGATTTGGACAACGCGCCCGCCGGGGGTCGGGAAGCCCATGACATCCGGTTTGAGGGACGGGACCCGCAAAACCGCCTGATCCAGCCCAAGAACGGCGCGGCCTTCGCTGTGGCAGGGCGGCAGCCCGTGGATCAAGGCCAGTGCGAGGCCAAAACCTATTCTACGGCAGACATAAAAGCCCAGGCGGGCCAATACATTTGTGTCCGAACCAATCGCAACCGCTATGCATCTCTTCGGATCGACGCGGTGTCAGAAGAGTTGAAAATCAGCTTCGACACCTGGTCGGGGGACCGGACACCATCGGCAGAGGTGACGCTTTTCGATGGCGACAGCTATCACTTCAAATCCGGAGAGCGATCGCGCCTGACCGGCGGCGACTTCTATGTGGGCATTGACGAGAACGGCGGGGCAATGTTCTGGGCGAACAACCGCGATCAGCGTGGTTTGGTCGATCTGGGCAATATCGGCGGCATCCCCTTAAGTGAAGTCAGCATTCCCGGCGACGGCTATCGCAAGCACGACATTCCCGCCATCGAGGGCAATACCTACGTCTCGCTTGCCAAGGCCGGAGAGGAAGGCCAGCACATCGTCTTCAGGGTCATGAGCCAAACGGACCAGTCCCTGGTGCTGTCTTTCGTGTATCGCTGACGGCCTGCCCCCCCCGGCCAAAAAACAAGCCTACGGGCGAAGGGCGCGAGGCCCAACCTCCAAGGACATTTTGGTGTCAGTGGTCCTTCGGTGCTGCGTCAAAGGCCGCTTTCTGGGCATCCGTCGCTTCGGTCTGGAATTTATCGCGCCAGTCGTCATAGGGCATCCCGTAGACAATCTCACGCGATTCAGCCTTGTCGATATCGATACCTTGTTCTGCTGCGGCCTCGGCATACCAGCGGCTGAGACAGTTCCGGCAGAACCCGCTTAGGTTCATCAAATCGATGTTCTGCACATCAGTCCGCGCGCGCAGGTGATCGCGCAGACGCCGAAAGACGGCCGCTTCAAGCGCCTCTTTGGTTGGATCGGTCATGTTGAATTCTCCATTTTCCAAACAGCTTCAGGGATCAACTGGGCAAGCCTGTCCGCCCAAGCCGAGGCGCCGAATTCGTCAGCGATGAGATCATTTCGGATCTCGATCAACGCATGCGGCAGCCCGCGTGAGGTTCCATGGGTCCACATGGTATCGCCGGGCAGACTGCCAAGATAGGGTTCATTGTCGCCAACAACCAGATCCCCATCGGCACGCAGGATGTCCAAAAGCGGCCCGGCCAGGCGAAAGTCCTGATCCCACAACACTCCGGCGTGCCAGGGCCGCGACGCTTTTCCGCGCAATTGGCGCGTAAACGAATGCACCGAAATCAAGTGTGGCTGCGTCCCCGCTGCGATCATTCCGTCGATCACTGCGCTGATCCGGTCATGATAGGGTTGATGCAAGTTGGCCCGCCGCGCAGAAATGTCATCCGCATCCACGGCCCGGTTGCCGGGGATCGGCGTCCCATCATAAAGACGCATAACCAGGGTTGGGTCTTTCGGTCCCCGGTTCGGGTCGATCACCAGTCGCGAAAACCGCGACAACACCGCCGGCGCGCCCAGTTTTGCAGCCAAGGCCAAAACAACGTCCCGCGCGCCGATATCCCACGCGATGTGCCGCGCCATATCCTCGGACGGCAGACCCAGCGTTCCAATGGCAGGCGGAATTGCATTCGACGCGTGATCGCAGAGCAGCACCAAGCCCGGGATTACCGGTTCTGGGCCGGCTGAAATCTCTTCTACTGGATCATAGGTCTGGGTGTCCACGGACGCTCCGACAATGCAGCGGTTTCCGCGGAAATGCCGCAATGCAGTGCCGTTCGCAATGGTTTCGTGGCCCGTGCGGCACCTTGAGTGCGGTTTCATGCGGTAACGGCACCGTGATCCGACGGACGGAATCTACTTCCACAACGTTCGAAAAATAAGTGGACTAGCGAGGAGGACGAAGAAGATGCGCCCTAAGACATTGAAATTTTTAGCATTGGGTCTAACCACCGCCATCCTAGTCAGCGCCTGCAAACCGGTGCACACCTCAGGGGTATACGATCCTTACCGCGTGCCCAGCAGCGCCACGGGAACCTTCCAGACAAGCGATGGCCGGATCTTCCCGACCCGGGCTGAACGCGATGCTTACATCCGCAGGGAGGCCGCGCGGGGGTATGACGTCTATGCCGTCGGGCCAATTGGTTTGAGCCGTGCCGAGCGCCGACGCATTGAAGAAGAACGCCGAATCCTACGTGAGCGCGAACAACGCCGCTTGTCCCGTGCGGAACGCCGCCGCCTTCAGGCATTGGAGGATGAACGTCGTCGCATCGAAGAAGACGAGGCCAGACGCCGCGCGGAACGGCGCAACCGCCGTTTGCAACGCGAGGCACGCCGCGAAGCAGAAGAACGTGAACTTCGCCGCGAAGCCCGCAGGGAAGCAGAGAATCGGGAACGCCGTCGTCAAGAGCGGATCGCCCGTCGCGAGGCAGAAGAGCGCGAAGTTCGCCGTCAGGAACGCGAAGCCCGCAGGACAGCTGAAGAACGTGAGCGTCGCCGTTTGGAACGCGAAGCCCGCAGGGAAACAGACGCGCGCGAACGGCGTCGTCAAGAGCGGATCGCCCGGCGCGAAGCTGAAGAGCGCGAACTTCGCCGTCAGGAACGCGAAGCCCGCCGGACAGCCGAGGAACGCGAGCGGCGCCGCCTGGAGCGCGAAGCGCGACGGACAGATGATGAACGCGAGCGCCGCCGCGCAGAACGCAGGGCCCGCCGCCAGGCAGAGCAGGAGGCGGAAGAACGACGGATCAGACGCGAACAACGCCGCCAGCAACGCGAAGCACGGCCCCAGACCGCCGCCGCGAACGGGCAGCAGACCTTCTATAAGCGGAAGTTCGCGAATTTCAGCTATGTCGATGCGTCAGGCCGCCCGATCTGTACCAAGAACGGTCAACCCTATCCGTGTACACACCGGGTCAACCAAGGCGTCGCCGATCAGTCCAAATAGTCTGAGCAACCAAAATGCAGAAGGTCCCGCCATGGCGGGACCTTTTTTTGTCGATGACTTACGATTTTGACGGGCTATCGTCCGCCGGTTTCACGCGGCCTTGGCTGGCGCGAAGCGTCCGTAGAAGTGTTCCTCTTTGGCAGCCATATCTGCAAGCAATGCAGGCGTGGTGAACCGCTCGCCAAACCGGGCAGCCAGATCATCGCAGATTTCCTTGGCTTTGGCGGCGCCCATCATGTCGAGCCAGGACAGCGGGCCGCCTGACCACGGCGCAAAGCCCCAACCCAGGATCGCACCGACATCGCCTTCACGGATATCTTCCAGCACGCCTTCCTCCAGCGCACGGACGGCCTCCAATGTCTGCGCCATCATCAGACGGTTCTGCACGTCTTCCAGATCTGGCTGTTCATCAACCACAGGCCACAGTTCACCCAGGCCCTGCCAAAGACCATCACGCTTGCCGTCTTGGCGGTAGGAATACAGGCCGGCGCCGGATTTCCTGCCCATGCGACCGCGTTTGGCGACCATTTCCTCGAGCAAGTCGTCCGCCCCAGAGCGCGGATAAGTATCGCCCATGGCCTCTTCCGTTGCCTTGGCAATTTTGTAGCCCAGTTCCAGTGATGTCTCATCCGTCAGTTGAAGCGGACCTAAAGGCATGCCCATCTGCTTGGCGGCATTTTCGATCAGGGCCGGGTTTACGCCTTCAGTCACCATCCGCAGTCCCTCGTAGATGTACGGGATGATGCAGCGGTTGGCATAGAAGAACCGGGCGTCGTTGACCACTATGGGCGTTTTCCGGATCTGACGGACGAAATCGAGCGACTTGGCGACGGCCTCATCCCCGGTTTCCTTACCCTTGATGATCTCGACCAAAAGCATCTTGTCGACCGGGCTGAAGAAGTGGATGCCGATGAACCGGTCAGGCCGTTTCGATGCCTTGGCCAGGTCGGTGATCGGCAGTGTCGACGTATTGGAGGCAAAGATTGCATCTTCCGGGATCATCGCCTCGGTCGCTTCGGTGACCGCGGCTTTGATGGCTGGATCTTCGAAGACCGCTTCGACGATCAGATCGCAGCCCTCCAGATCGGCATAATCGGCCGTCGTTTGGATCCGACCCAAGACCTCGGCCTTCTTTTCCTCGGTCACCTTCTTGCGCTTCATGCCCTTGTCGAGGATGCCCTCGGAATAGGCCTTGCCCTTTTCCGCGGCCTCCAGATCACGGTCCAGCAGCACGACTTCAATCCCGGCATTGGCTGAAACATAGGCGATACCGGCGCCCATCATGCCAGCGCCCAGGACACCGACTTTCTTTACGGACATGTCTGGCACGCCAGCAGGCCGGACAGCACCTTTTTCCAGAGCCTGTTTGTTGATGAAGAGACTGCGGATCATCGCCTCGGAGGACGGGTTCATCAGGACATTGGTGAACCACCGCGCCTCGATCCTAATGGCTGCGTCAAACGGCACCATGGCGCCTTCATAGGCGGCGCTGAGCATCGCCTTGGCTGCCGGGTAGACGCCCTGAGTTTTGCCATGGGTCATGACCACGCCGCCCAGGAACATCTCGAACCCTTTGGGGTGGTAGGGGCCACCACCGGGGATCTTGAAGCCCTTTTCATCCCACGGCTTGACCGCGTTTTTCTCAGAGGCGTTGTTCAGCCATTCCCGGGCTTCGGAGATCAAGTCCTCTGCCGGGACAACCTTGTCGATCAGCATCAGCGCCTTGGCCTTCTTCGGCTCGTAGGTCTTGCCCTGCAGCAATGCCTCGGCCGAGCCCATCAGCCCGAGCATCCGGATCAGACGCGTTGTACCGCCCATCCCTGGGAAGATGCCAACCAGGATTTCCGGCAGGCCGATTTTGGCCTTAGGGTTATCAGCGGCGACACGATAGTGGCAGGCCAGACCCAGTTCCAGGCCGATACCCAAAGCCGTGCCAGGCGCGGCCCAGACGAACGGCTTGCCGCCTTTGTTGGTTTTCGGATCGGCGCCCGCCCGTTCGATCTTGCGAAGCACTCCGTGCATTTCCATCAGCTGATTGAAGATCGCTTCTGGCGTGTGACCCCCGCTGGCCGCCGCCCTAGCCTTCGTCTCGGCGATCACATTCAGGTCCATGCCAGCAGCAAAGTCGGCCTTGCCCGAGGTCAGGATCACGCCCTTCACGGATTCGTCTGCGATTGCCTGATCGACCAGCGTGTCCAACTGCCGAACCCCCGGTTCGTTCAGAATGTTCATGCTGGCGCCAGGCAGATCCCAAGTGATCGTGGCGATTCCATCTTGGACATCCATCGTGAAAATATCGGTCATATCTCTACCTCCGAGCTGGGCGCAAAGATTGCACCTGCATTTGTGTTTGGGTGCGCGGAGACCGCGCGGTTACTTTGGATCTACGGTACGGCGAACCAGTCCGGTTACAGAATGATCTAACGCGTTCTCTTCGAAGATGATTTGCGTGATCTTCCAGTCTTCTCCCAGAAGCATCAGCGTCCATGTCATCGATGTCGACGCCATGACCTCGCCATCCGCATCCAGCCGGTCGCGGATCGAACAGAGTATCGACAAATCCGGAGCCGGTTGCACATGGGACAGAATGCGCGTGCGCAGTGCCGCAATACCCATGTCGCGTGCGGTCTTGCCCAACACCTCTAGCTCTGCGACCGCCGTCTCCCGGTCGGGCAGCAGAACCGTCTTTCCATTGGTGAGTATCACCAAGGGCAGGAAAAGTGTGGTCAACCATAGGTCGGTATCGATATTGCCGCGCCGAAATGCCGTGTCTTGCCGAACGACAACATCGCTTGGGTCAAGACCATGGATCGCACGCTGATCATCTGACAATTCATACCCGTTCGATTATGGTCGCGGCCCCCATGCCGGCGGCGACACACAGGGTGCATAGTGCGGTTTCTTTCCCGGTGCGCTCTAACTCATCCAAAGCAGTTCCCAGGATCATTGCTCCGGTCGCGCCCAGCGGGTGTCCCATGGCAATAGCGCCGCCGTTCACATTTACTTTGCCATGATCGGCACCGAACTCATCAAGGAACATCAAAACCACCGATGCGAAGGCTTCATTGACCTCGAAAAGGTCTATGTCGCTGAGATTCATACCTGAATTAGCAAGGGCCTTCTTCGTCGCCGGCACCGGTCCCGTCAGGTTGATCGTCGGATCAGTCCCGATCTTCGTAGTATTGCGGATACGGGCGCGCGGCTTCAGTCCCAACCGGTCACCCGCTTCCTTTGAACCGATCAGAACCGCCGCAGCGCCATCGACAATGCCCGAAGAATTGCCTGCGTGATGCACATGGTCGATCCGTTCGTATTGCGGATAGCGCAGCATGGCCACTGCATCGAAACCGGGCATGTTTTCGCCCATGTCTTTGAAGCTGGCTTTCAGCGAACCGAGCGCCTGCATATCGGCTTCGGGCCGCATGTGTTCATCATGATCCAGGATCGGGATTCCGTTCTGATCTTTGACAGTGACGATGGACTTTTCAAAACGGTTGCCGTCCCAAGCCGCCTTCGCACGCTTTTGACTTTCCACCGCATAGGCATCAACATCATCCCGGCTGAAGCCAAATTTCGTGGCGATGATGTCCGCGGAAATGCCTTGGGGAACGAAATAAGTCTTCATGGCCAAAACCGGGTCAAGCGCCAGTGCAGCACCGTCCGAGCCCATGGGCACGCGGCTCATCATCTCGACGCCGCCTGCGACATAGAGATCCCCTGCCCCTGCCATCACCTGGTTGGCCGCCATGTTGCAGGCTTCGAGCCCCGAGGCACAGAACCGGTTGATCTGAACGCCTGGGGTGCCTTCATCCCAGCCCGCATAGAGCACAGCGGAACGTGCAATGTCCGTGCCCTGTTCACCGACCGGAGTCACACAACCCCAGATCACATCCTCGACCTGCTCGGTTGGCAGATCGTTCCGATCACGGATTGCGTTCAACATGTCCGCAGACAGCTTCAACGAGGTCACCTCGTGCAGGCTGCCGTCCTTTTTACCCCGGCCACGCGGGGACCGCACGGCGTCGTAGATATAGGCATCGGTCATTGTCAGCTCCTCAAGTTTGGTCCCTGGCGGAACCTTGGTCGTTATGATTTAAGTCGGGCGACGAAGGCTTTTTCTTCGTGAAGAAGCTCCTCCATCGGGATTACGGGGACAGTTTCGAAAAGATCGTCGGTGTTTCCGGAGAACGGCATCAGCACCGCGCGCTGTTCGCCGAAATGGGCAATCGCCATGCCATCGACGCCTTCGAAAAGGATGGCAAAGTGTTCGGATGGCGATTTCTTTTTCTTACGTTTGCCCGGCGTCGTCGCCATGGCCTCGCGCAAGGGATCTGCCAGGGCATCTTGGATCTTTGGGTTCTTCAAGAGAATTTCGGTCAAACCTGCCCCACCGGTCTGAACGTAGCAGGCTCCCTGAAACAGATCCGTCAGGCCAGCTTGCTCCAATAGGATGAAAAGACCAACGGCCACCGGATATCGGTGCGCCGCGCCGATTGCGGCATCAATCTTGTCGCGACGGGTTACCCCGATCATCGTCTTGCGTGGAACACCCTCTTTCGCCGAATGGACTGAAACGCCCGAGCTGATTTCCGAGGCCGTCATAGCGCCGATGGATGTTAGAATCTCTATGCGGTCCGCAACTTCTTCGTTGACTTCCCATTCTTCGATCGGCTCACCGATCTCGAGCAGCGCGGCGGGCGGTTCCTGGCTCATCAAGGTCATGCTGACGCCTGCATCCAGCGGGTCCTCAAGCCGGAAGTGCAGATCGCGGATGTCCTGGTCGATCAGGGAAAGCTCTTCTGCGGTGTGGTGGTCCAGCCACAAAGTTTCCAAGTTGCCACCAAAGAGCGATCGTTTCTTAGGCTGCGACCGCTTTGGTTCCTGGGCTGCGACGTCATTCGGCGGCTCGGATTTGACGCGATATTTTTCGGGCACCATTGCTGCCAGCATTTCTGCCTCGTATTCCTGGCGATCCGTCATCTGATCGATGATGTCGTCAAGATCCGGTCCATCCAGATAGATTTCTGGCTCTGGAGATCCGCCCAAAAAGATCGCCGCACCATCTTCGCCCAGCAGAAGGTGCGCTTCGGCTTCAGCGTCCAGCCCAATGGCATAGACAGCGGAGTCGCGGCCCAGCTTTTGGCCGTCTTCTTTGCGCTCCCATGCGATCCAATCAGGACCGGTGCTGATCCCGGCATGCCGCAACATGGCAACAACAGACAATGCCACCCGATGCTTTGCAGCATGCGCCATGGCCATTGCGATTTCGTCGGCCGGGACCCCCGAGACTGCTTGTTTTATCTTGATCGAATTGCCGTCCGGATCGACATCATCAACTTCGGCATAAAGCATTACGCCGTCTTCCCGCTCGATGGCGTATCGGACGCCTTGATCCGTCAGCACAGACCAGACGATTTTCTGCTCACCATCAACGGTCTGGTATTGGCCATTCATCGAGTCTTGGATCTGATGGCGTTGATCTCCACGGCGCCCCGAAATGTGCAATCCGGCATGCAGCGGAACCGTCAACTGTTTGTGCAGGATATCGCTGAGATCGTCATCCGCCCGTTGCGCCGCCAGGGGGTTAGCGGCGCAAAGCTTTTCCAGAGTCATCTCATGGCGCTTGTCAGGCACGACCTTCAGGGATTTAAGGCCGCGTAGCCAAGTCATAGCATGGCCATAGAAACCTTCATCCTGTTTGTCGATCTGGAAGAATTTGTCATCCAGCGCCGACAGTGCCTCGGCCCGATTGATCGGTTCCGCGAGTTCTGCGACCTCTTCTGGATGCACCGTGGCCCAATCGAACATCTCGGCAAAGCACTCCAGATGCCCGTTCGCGCCCATGGCTTGTAGCCCCGATTCTGCATTCGCCAGAATCTTGGGGTCCATGCCTGAATTCCCAATGAACCGGCTATGCCCGCCATTGTTTACCGTCGAGTAGTAGTAGTCCGCGTGATAGGCATGGAGAGCCTCGATCGGAATCTCCCACATCCGATATCGACCTTCATGCGTCACGTGGTTCACGAAATCGATGACCGCCGACATCAACTCGTAGGGTTCTGCATCCGTCGCAACTGCACTGGCCGGCACGATAATGTCCCGAACGCGCGGTTCCTTCGATGCAAAAAGCCCCAGCATATTGCTCCTTACTCAGGTAACGGATGACCGGGCATCAGGTCATAAGGATGCTTCCATCCAGGCAGGGCCTGGATGCGTTTGCGCCAGGCCACGACGTTTGGCACCGACGACCATTTGAAGTCATATTCATCTGTGTAGTGAACGTAGCCCTGGCAAGAGAGATCGACGATCGACAGCGATTTGCCGACAATCCATTCGCGGTCGGCGAGATGCGCGTCCAGCACCTTCAATGCCGTGACAGCCCTGCCTTTCGTGAAGGCGATCACATCCGGGTTGCGCATCTGTTCCGGAGCAAAATTCACCAGAAATCGCCAGGTCGCCAAATTGCTGGTCAGCTTGTGATTGTCCCAAAACATCCAACGCAGGGCTTCCGTCCTGTCGGACGGTTTGAACGCGTCCAACATATCGGTCAGAAAATCCAGAATCGCGCCGGACTGGGTCAGTGTATTGCCTGCGTACTCCAACACCGGGACCTCAGCCATCGGGTTGATCTCGGCAAATTCTGGCGTCCGATGCTGACCCTTAAAAAAGTCAACAAAAACTGGTTCCCAGTCCGCCCCTGCCAATTCCAACGCCAACGCAACTTTGTAGGCATTGCCGGACTGCGCGAAACAATAAAGTTTGTAGGTGCCCAAGGTCAAAACCCCCTATTCGACGGTTTTGACCGAGCCCCTGGGGAACTCGACATTGGTGAATGACGGATAAACTTGCTTCATGATCAAAAGCTGCTGGGGATTGTCGATACGCAACAGGTACCACTGGTCATTGTCTCTAAGAGCAAGGGTGTGCGACTTGGTTTCGATAGTTCCGATTTCCGGTGTCGACATCACAAAGTAAGAGGGAACCAATGCATAATCGGTGCCGTCGGGGGTGGTCAGGTATTCGGTCTGCCCGGTGTCCATCGAGAGTTCCTGGATCTCGACATCCTTCATCACCTCGCCCATCTGCTCGATGACAAGCTTCTGCAGTTCAGCGACCGGCATGCCCGCCTGTTCGGACAGAAATTCATAGATTTTGGGCGGCGTAACCTTCAGAATTTCGGCCACGTCGTTTGCCCGGATGGCGACATCAAAGGCCGTGATCCGCTCAGCCAATTGTTCCTTTTGCGCTGACGTGATTTCGGCCGCTGCTGGCAAAACTGCTAAGAGGAACAGCGCAAAGGCCGTAAGGGTTTTAAGCATCATCTAGTCCTTCAGGTCGATTGAGTTGCGGGCCGAGCCCATCAATGCAGTTTTGATCGACAGCGCAATCGAATTGCAACCTATGCGACCTGACATTTTCGGATGTGCCTGCGCCGGTCTGCCAGCACCGGGCGCAGTCCGGCGTAAAGTAACCCGGCCGGAAGCGCCTGGACCTGATGTTCCTCTTACTGGACGGTTCCGCATCACCTTCTCTTTCGTCTTGCTGTTACGCAGCCAGTCTTGCCACTCAACAATCGGCAATACAGAAAGCTTTGGCGTCAGACGTATGGCCTTCCAAACTCCAAAATCGAGGATGACTTGTTTTGCAAAACTCGATCCTTGGAACACCATGAAGCACCGAAGAGCATTTCCGGGCCGAGGTTCAGCGCTGGCAGGCCATGATCAAGAAAATGGCTGGGCCGGCCAGGCGTATCTTTGTAGTCACCTCTTACTTCTTCGAAATGGGTGGGCAATTGCCCACCCGTCAAGAGATCTCAGAATGCTTCGGCAGGCAGATCCATTACCGGGTCTGCCCCAGTTTCAACGCGGGCCAGACGCAGCTTCGTCTCCGGCAGCATGCGCTTCATGTAGAACCGGCCCGTGATCAGCTTGTTGGTATAGAATTCCTTGTCCTCGGCGCCCGCCTCGATGGCACGTTGGGCAGCTTTCGCCTGACGTGCCCAGGAAAGACCCATGCACACCAAGCCGAACAGGTGCAGGAAGTCCACCGAGCCCGCTAGCGCATTGTTCGGGTTCTTCATGCCAGCCTGCATAAAGTACATCGACGCTGCCTGCAGATCTTTAGAAGCCTCTTTCAGAGGTTCGAGGAAGTCCTTGGCCAACGGCAAATCATCTTCGTTGTCTTTGATGTAGCCCTTGACGTACTCGAAGAACGTCATAACCGCCTTGCCGGATTTCATGGGCAGTTTCCGGCCCACGAGATCCAGCGCCTGGATGCCCGTTGTGCCTTCGTAGATCATCGTGATCCTGGCATCGCGGACAAACTGGGACATGCCCCATTCTTCAATGTAGCCATGGCCGCCAAAGACCTGCTGACCCAGGGCCGTCAGACGATACCCTTCTTCGGTCAGGAAGGCCTTGACGATCGGGGTCAACAGACCAACGACATCATCGGCCCGCTCGCGCTCAGCCGGATCGGAATGGTGCTTCGAGGCATCAATCAGCATCGACACCCAGGACAGAAAACCCATGCCGCCTTCGACGAAGCTCTTTTGCTCCATCAGCATGCGGCGGATATCTGGGTGAACGATCAACGGATCGGCTGGGCCGTCTGGGTTTTCGGCGCCTGTCACAGCGCGGCCCTGCAGACGGTCCTTGGCGTAGGCAGCCGCTGTTTGATAGGCCGCGTCAGCCTGGGCTAATCCTTGCATACCGACCAGCAGGCGCGCCTCGTTCATCATGGTGAACATGGCGACAAGACCCTTGTTCTCAGTTCCGACCAACCATCCCGTGGCGTCGTCATAGTTCATCACACAGGTCGAGTTGCCGTGGATGCCCATTTTCTCTTCTATGTTGCCACAGCTAACGCCGTTGCGCGCACCAAGCGAGCCATCATCGTTGACCAGGAACTTCGGAACTACGAACAGACTGATACCTTTGACGCCAGCCGGGGCGTCGGGAAGACGTGCCAGCACGAGGTGGATAATGTTCTCCGCCAAATCATGCTCACCAGCTGAGATGAAGATTTTTTGGCCCGAAATCTTGTACCCATCACCGTTCGGCACTGCTTTGGTACGCAGCATGCCCAAATCGGTTCCGCAATGTGGCTCGGTCAGGTTCATGGTGCCGGTCCATTCGCCCGAGACCATTTTGGGCAGATATTTTTGCTTCTGCTCGTCAGTTCCGTGCGCATGCAACGCTGAATAGGCACCGTGGGTCAGCCCCGAATACATCATGAAACCCATATTCGCGGCAGAGTGCATCGAGCCGACACAGGTCGACAGGATGTTGCGCATGCCCTGACCGCCAAAGTCCGGATCGCATTCCAGCGACGGCCAACCGCCTTCAACCAGCGTCTGCCAGGCTGGTTTGAATTCATCAGGCGTGTAGACCACCCCGTTTTCCAGACGGCAGCCAACCTGATCACCGATCGCGTTTGTCGGCGCCAGCACGTCCCTGGCGATCTTTCCAGCTTCGTCCAGCACCGCACCCGTAAAATCTTCGGTCAGTTCGTCATAGCCGTCGATCGCGGTCTCATCTTGGATCTTCAGCGCTTCGTGCAGAACAAACTGATAGTCGCGAAGCGGTGGCTGATATTGGGGCATTATGATCTCCTGAATTTATTCGGCGGCCTTTGACAGGCCTTTGCTTTCAAGCATGCCGCGGACCATGGACATTTGCTCGTCCAGCTCGGCTATCGCGGTGTTCAATTCGTCACGCTGGGCGATCAATTCACTATGGTGAACCTGGGCTGCTTCGAGCGTCGCAGACAACTGCGTGACTTGCCCGTCGCCAACTTCGTAGAGATCCAGCAGATCCTTGATCTCGACCAGCGAAAAGCCAAAGCGCTTACCGCGCAGAATCAAGCTCAGCCGTGCCCGGCAGGTATTGGTGAACAGCCGTTTCTGGCCTTCACGAATCGGAGCCAGCAGTTCCTTGTATTCGTAAAAGCGCAACGTGCGCGGGGTGACATTGAAGTCCGAGCACATCTGGCCGATCGTATAGGTTTGTTCGGTCATCTTCTTCTCCGTTGCTGGAGCTAGGAGGGATTCGCCTTGTGCCAGATACATATGATTACGTTGACGTGCGCGTCAAGTATTTGTTGACGTGAACGTCAATCACGTTATCCAGTAATTCCATAACGTTCGCGTGTCCCGGTGCGGGAACCAGCCAAAAGAGGTCAGAATGGCAGAGAATGACGAGGCTTCCGGCGATCTGGTAAAACTCAATGTGCGTGACGCCGACCCGGACGATGCTGGCGAGGTTATGGTCGGCATGCCGCATGGCAAGGCGATCGCGATGCGACTGCATCGGTCGGTCGGGGGAAACTCTCACCTTTCCGTACCTTATGATGAGCGATTGATAGGGGACCCGCATACCGGTGTCCTGCATGGCGGAGTGATCACTGCACTGTTGGATACAGCTTGCGGGTCGGCCGTAATGTCGATGCCCGGAAAAATGCGCTCAACGGCGACGTTGGATTTACGCATCGACTACATGCGGCCCGCGACCAAAGGCTTGGCAGTGCATGCAAAAGCCGAGTGTTACCGTATGACCCGATCCGTCGCCTTCGCCCGCGCTGTTGCTTATCATGATGATTCCGATGATCCAATCGCGTCGGCTGCCGGGGCTTTCGTCGTTGAACGTCCGAAGGAGCCGCAGGAATGAGCGGCCTGGACGCACAGGCCCGACGCGAGGCGGAACGGGATGCTGCCTTGGATGCACTGGCCGATGCCGTGCCTTATAATCGGTTTCTCGGCGTGAAGTTTAACCGCTTGGGTGACGAACTGACAGCCCGACTGCCGTTTTCCGAAACCGTCATCGGCAACCCGTTCCTGCCGGCCATCCATGGCGGTGTCACAGGCGCTTTTCTTGAGATTACCGCGATCACGCAGCTTTCTTGGGATACAGCATGGGCGATCCTGGAAAGCGGCGGAGAGCAGGCTGACCAAATCCTGGAGGGCGTCTTCCCACCGGCACCAAAGACAATCGATATCACGATCGACTATCTCAGATCCGGACGGCCACGCGATACTTTTGCCAGGGCGCGCGTGCAGAAGGCCGGACGCCGCATCGCCCATCTGCATGTCGAAGCTTGGCAGGAAAACCGCAACCGGCCCATCGCCATGTTGCGGGGCAATTTTCTGATGCCAAACGACGGTTGAGCAATGCTGGCAGCGTTTAGATTGATGCTGGGCCCGGCCCTGCTTTGGCAGGGCCGCCGCGTTCGCAAAAACATCCTGCGTCTGCCGGAGCCGCCGGGACCGCGCCAGGGTACTACCGGAAATGGTCACCCGATGTCTCTATTGATACTGGGCGATTCATCAGCGGCAGGGGTCGGTGCGCCTGATCAGGCCGATGCTTTGTCCGGTCAGTTGATCCCCCGTTTGGCGGAGCGGTTTGAGGTGGCCTGGACGCTTCACGCCCAGACCGGTTGGACAACGCAAGAGGCATTAGAGGCCTTGCCCAAAGTTGACGGTCAGAAATTCGACGCAGCGATTATCTCCCTGGGCGTGAACGATGTAACAACCGAGACTGGTTTGAACCGGTGGTTACAGATCTATGGAACTTTGCTCGAACGGCTTTCGACGGACAACGGGATTTCGAAATTCGTGCTCAGCGGCCTGCCGCCGATGGGACGATTCCCGGCATTGCCGCAACCCCTCCGCTGGTATCTTGGAAAACAAGCGACGTCTCATGATCGCGCTTTGGGCGAGATGGCCGCCGCCCGACAGGACGCAATTCACCTACCTTTGAATTTTGGCAACATGGATGAAAGCGCCGTCGCGGAAGACGGCTTTCACCCCGGTCCAATAGTCTATGCTCGTTGGGCGGTGGAAATGGACAAGGCTATTCACGATTTTATCGGCTGAACTTCTCGGGTTATGCCCGGCAACCGCCTCGGATCTTACTGAATTGCGCCGGCATCCTGCAGCATTTGCCAAGCTTTTCGCAGGTAATCCATCTTAATTGAGTGACCGCCCGGGTGGGTGCAAAATCCCAGAACCTGGTTCTTGTCATTGGCAGCGGTCTCGCATGCCAATCCGCTTCCTTCGCTCTGAGACGGGTCGCCAAAAACACCTTCGGTTTTGAGCAAGCTCATCGCCTTGGTCACGCTGCCCTGGCGGGTTTGCGCAATCTTTCGACCTTCAAGCGGCACAATTTTGTCCGCTGTGCCGTGAATATGAACCAGATTGACAGGAAAGGATGGACAGGTAACGGGAACCGGCTGCCAGAACGTCCCTGCGATGGGGATGAAGGCGGAGAAGGCCCCGCCGCGCTGGCAGGCCAGGTTCCAAACCATCATACCGCCCGCGGAAAAACCGCTGGCAACCAGATTGTCGCGATCAATACCGAATTTCTGTTCAAGGTCGTCGATCAGCGCATCGTAATATTCGAACTCTTTCAGCCCGTCTTCAGCGGTGTTTTCTGGCACGCCGGGGATCAACCAGTCTTGCGAGGCTGACTTGGTTGCAACCAAAGCGACGCCCAACTCGTTCGCCAATGACCGCAGCGCCTTATTGCGCATGGTCCCCTTCGCAGAACCACGATAGCCATGAGCAAAGATCAAGGCGCCCACCTTACCTTCAGCGCTCTCCGGCATCTGAATGCGATAGGTCCGATCGCCCAATTGACAATCCGTATCAGGACCGCAGGCCGCAGCAGGCGCAACAAAGGCCATGCTGCAGGTCACGATCAGACCAAATCTGCGCATCTTGGATCTCCTTAAACTCATGCAACGGTAACGCAGCGCCTAAGCCGGTCAATCCGTTTCAGATCACGGCCGCGCGATCTTGTGAATTCGAAGGTTTCCCGATTGCGTCAGACTGACCATGGGCCTAGCTTGACGGCCATGAACACCCAACATCCAAATCCGCAAAACCCTGGCGGTCAAGCTGGGCAAATCCAAGTCCGGAATATCTTTCCGACCCCGATCGCGATCTTTCTGGTGCCTGATGCGCCCAGCATCAATAGGGGCCTGGAACAGAGGATTTTTGAGCGGGAGAAGACTGTCCCGTCGGTGCACAAATCGAATTGGGGCGGCTGGCAAAGCCCGGATGACTTCGAGGAGTGGTGCGGCCCCGAGGGCAAGGCCATTCTGGGCGTCGCCCGTCAGATGGGCGGGCAGTTGACGGCCGATCGCAGCGGCGGACGGCTGGACCCGGAATGGATCCTGAACGCCTGGGCCAATCTGAACCGTGAAGGCCAGGGGAACGAATTTCATACACATCCCGGGGCCTACTGGTCAGCCACTTATTACGTCCGCGATGGGGGCGTTGCCGACAACCCCGAACTGGGTGGCGAGTTTGAGATGGCCGACCCCCGCGGTGTTGCCCCCGCAATGCTGGCGCCACACTTTGCCTTTGGCACACCTGGGGGACAGGCGGTCGGGGCATCCGAACTGATCCAACCCCGGGCCGGGATGATGGTAATGTTTCCATCCTGGTTGAGCCATGGGGTGCGTCCCTACCGTGGTAACGATGTGCGGATTTCCATTGCTTTGAACCTGACCCCGGTCTGAGCTTGGATCGACTGACATGACCCCCCTCTGAGATGGCGGATCAGTCGATCACCTATGCCCGAGTCGCGGCCATCGCGCTGCCGGTGGTGCTGTCGAATGTGACCGTTCCGCTTCAAGGCGCGGTTGATACAGCGATCATCGGCAATTTGGGCGATGCGGTGTACTTGGCCGCAGTGACCTTAGGGGCCAGTGCGATCGCGCTACTGCTGGCTTTGCTCTATTTTCTGCAGTTTGGAGGCGGCGGTCTGGCCGCCCAAGCCTGGGGGGCCGGGGACCACAATAGGTTGGTCAACGTTCTGGTACGCTCGCTGATCCTGGCAGGTTTTTTCGGAATTGTCCTGGTTGCCGCACAGACGCTGATCGTCCCTGGGATCATGCTGATCTACGAAGGATCAGCCGAAGCAGAACGTTTGGCGTCCGTCTATGTTTCGATCCGCATTTGGGCGGCCCCGGCAGAACTGGGGATTCTTGCCTTGTCGGGATGGTTTGCCGGTCAGGAACAGACTCGCCGATTGTTCGAGATGCAGGTGATCACGTCGGTCACCAACATCATCTTGAACTTGTTCTTTGTGCTGGGTTTGGGCCTGGACGTTGACGGGGTCGCCCTGGGTACGCTGATCGCTGCATGGCTGGGCTTCAGCTTCGGGCTCTGGCGGGCCCGCAGCCGCGTAATGACGCTTGTGCCGAATTGGCGGCCGGATCGGGCGCGTCTGCTGAACCGCGCCGAACTGGTCAAACTGATGCGCTTGAACCGCGACATCCTTATCCGCACGGTTCTGCTGGTGGCGGCAGCCACCTGGATGACACGTTTGGGATCTCAACAAGGCGATGTGATACTGGCCGCCAATGGCGTGCTTTACCAGATCTTCCATGTGGCAACCTATGGCCTGGACGGCTTCGCCATCGCCGCTGAATCCCTCGTAGGTCAGGCCGCCGGGGCCCGTGATCGGAGGTTGCTTCGCCGATCAGCGGTTGTCAGCGGAATCGCAGCTTTCTGGCTGGCTGTCGGGTTTTCGGCCTTGGTATTTGCCCTGCAAGGTCCGCTGATCCGGGTGTTCACAAATGTCGAAGAGGTCCGCGCCGCAGCGCACATGTTCTACTTCTGGGCTGCGGTGATGCCGCTGATCGGCGTTGCGGCCTATCATTTGGACGGCATTTTTGTCGGCGCCACTGAAAGCGTGGCCATGCGCAATGCCATGATCGTGTCGGCCGGGATCTACTTTGCAGTCAGCGGGACGCTGGCGGAATGGTATGGCAATCACGGGATATGGGCCGGGTATTGGGTGCTTCTGCTGCTACGTGCAGCGACCCTGATCGTTCAATACCCGGCGTTGGAGCGACGCGCCGCCGCCTAATCTGCGACCTTTTTCCAGGTCCTCAAAGGTCACTCTTGTCCGCCGTCAAAGATC
Organism: Pseudomonadota bacterium; assembly: GCA_039028795.1. Lineage (GTDB taxonomy): Bacteria > Pseudomonadota > Alphaproteobacteria > Rhodobacterales > Rhodobacteraceae > Thermohalobaculum. The sequence continues at coordinate 43,324 of JBCCHJ010000017.1, read as the reverse complement.
AAGCGTTCATCAACCGGTGCAACGCGCAAGATGTTCGTGGTGCCAGATGTGTTAAACGGCACACCGGCGGTGACGATGATCTTGTCCTCTTCGGTGGCGAAGGCATCGGCCCGGCAGGCACGGGAGGCAGCGACGACCGCCAGTTTGAAACGCTCGACCGCCGGGGTCTGCACACAATGAAGGCCCCAGGCCAGGCTCAGCCGCCTGGCCGTACCTGAAATCGGTGTAAGCGCAAGGATCGGCACCTGCGGCCGCTCACGCGATGCGAGCAGCGCCGTCGTGCCTGAATGGGTGAAACAGCAGATCGCTTTGACATCCGTGGCCTCGGCCACTTCCCGGGCTGCTGCAGTGATTGCATCTGCGACGGATTCCCGGCCGATTTTCGGCCCAGCCTGGATTGACTTGATGTATAGCGCATCACCTTCGACATTGCGGGCGACATTGTCCATCATCTCGACCGCCTCGATCGGATATTGGCCAGCAGCACTTTCCGCTGACAGCATAACCGCATCGGCGCCATCATAGATCGCCGTCGCCACGTCAGACACTTCGGCCCGGGTCGGTTGCGGGCTTTCGATCATGCTTTCCAGCATCTGGGTGGCGACGATCACCGGCTTACCGACTTGTCGGCAGCGGCGGATCATGCGCTTTTGAATGGCAGGCAACTCGAAGCTCTGCATCTCGACGCCCAGATCGCCACGCGCGACCATAATGCCATCCACGATATCCAAAATTTCATCGAACCGCCGGACAGCGGCTGGTTTTTCCACTTTGACCATGATTGCGATCTTGTGACCGCCCAGCAAACTCCGCGCTTCAATCACATCTTCGGGCCGCTGCACAAAGCTCAGCGCCAACCAGTCGACGCCTAAACCCAAGGCAAAATCCAGATCAGTCCTGTCCTTTTCCGTCAGCGCCGCGAGGGGCAAGATCACATCCGGTAGATTGACGCCTTTGTTGTTGGAGATCGTGCCACCGACAGTGACTTCGCAATCGGCACTTTCGGCATCGCAAGCTTTGACGTTGAGTCGGATTTTACCGTCGTTGACCAGAAGCGACGCGCCTGGCTCAAGCGCCTGAAAAATCTCTGGATGCGGCAGGGTCACCCGGCTTGCATCCCCCGGCGCATCGGTCAGATCAAAGCGAAACGCCTGACCTTGCTCTAGCTCGACACTGCCTTCCTGGAACTGTCCGACCCGCAATTTTGGCCCCTGCAAATCGACGAGGATGCCGATTGGGCGTTCCAGTTCCATCTCGATCTCGCGGATCAGACGATGGCGTTCACGTACTTCTTCATGGGTGCCGTGGCTCATATTCAAACGAAAGACGTCAACGCCGGCGATAAAGAGCTGCTTCAGCATGTCTCGGGTGGAACAAGCCGGGCCGACCGTGGCAACGATCTTAGTGCTACGTTGTCTGCGCATGGTGCGGAAATTCCTTAGGGATGGTTGATCCGTATCTGCACGATCCGCCCGAAGGTTGCAAACATTAGCAGGGCAACAATATTATGAATTTTGCATGATAGAATTTGACAGTGCCGCATTCACGCAGCGCTTGTGCATAAAATGCGACATCGCAGAGTCGCGGTGAGAACAGCATCGCAGCCAAGCTGCCGACATGAAAGTAGTAGCAAATAGCGAAGGATCATGCCGATGTCCGCGTTCGAATTCGACCTTTCAGCCGTCACGCAACCCGTAAGCCGAGCACGTGGTCTGCCAAACGAATTTTACACGGACGCGGGCGTCTTCGAGGAAGAGAAGCAAAAGGTGTTCTTCCGGAACTGGGCGGCGCTGGGGTTTGTTTCAGACGTCGCCAATCCCGGCGACGCCAAGCCCATGACGTTTCTGGGGCAACCCCTGGTCATGGTGCGGGATCGTGATGGCATCCTGAGGGTCTTCCAGAACATCTGCCGCCACCGTGGCATGATCTTGGTGCAAGAGGAAGGCCCGCTACGGCGTGTGATCCGCTGTCCTTACCATTCCTGGTCCTACGAATTGAACGGCAATCTGCGGGCGACACCCCATGTCGGCGGCCCTGGTAACAACCGCCATGACGACATCCAAAGGGAAAACCTGGGGCTGCTGGAAGTGCGCAGCCATATCTGGCTGGGTTTTGTTTTCGTCAACATCGACGGTAACGCACCGCCCTTCGAGGAATATGCCGCCACCGCAATCGAACGGTATAAAGACTTCGACCGGCCGATCTTCAAATGCGGGGACGAAGGCACGTTCCAAATGGACGTCAATTCGAACTGGAAGCTTGCCATCGAAAATGGTGCTGAAAGCTACCACTTGCCCTGGGTGCATCCCGGCCTGAACAGCTATTCCAGGCTGGAAGATCACTACCATATCGAAACCGAAGGCCCGTTCAGCGGCCAGGGCGTGACTGTCTATAATCCTTCGCTTTCCGATGACGGGCGATGCTTTCCGGCCTTTGCCGACCAGGATCCGAAATGGAAGGGGGCTGCGGAATATCCGATGTTCTTCCCCAACATCATGATCGGCATGCAGAACGATCATCTCTGGGGCTTTATTGTCGAGCCGATTACCCACGAATTGTCCCGCGAACACGTGCAGATCTTCTATACCGATCCGGATGTCGCTGACGACGGCTTCGCAGATATGCGTGCGAAGAACGCGGCGATGTGGGCTGAGGTTTTTGCCGAGGATATATTCGTTGTGGAAGGCATGCAGAAGGGCCGCCATGCCAGCCACTTCGATGGCGGTAAGTTTTCCCCGGTGATGGACAATCCGACACATGATTTCCACGTCTGGGTGGCCAATCAAATGCAGGCTTGATGCGCATCCGCCCGGTGATCACAACTGTCGTTGTCATCGGGGCGGTTTACGCAGGGATCTGCGCCCTCGCCTGGGCATTTCAGGATAGGTTAGTCTGGTTTCCAGGCCCGCCCCCCACAACCGATCCAGGGCGTTATGGTCTGGATTTCGATGATCTGCGGCTGATGACCAGCGATGACATTGACCTGCACGCCTGGTTTCTGCCGGGGGCCGCTGACCGTGCCGTTCTGATCAGCCATGGGAATGGCGGCACGATCGAGAACATCGTCCCTTTGGTCAAAGCATTCCGGGACATGGGCGCATCAGTACTGGTCTATGACTATCGGGGGTACGGCGACAGCGCCGGCTCGACCTCGGAAGAAGGGACCTATCGCGACGCAGAGGCTGCCTTCGACTGGCTCTTGGGTCAAGGGTTCGCGCCAGACCAAATCGTTGCCTATGGTCATTCCCTGGGAGGGGCAGTGTCCATCGCCCTGGCAACGCGTCGCCCTGTTTCAAAACTGATCGTCGAGAACACTTTTTCCTCGCTGACAGATATCGGCGCTCATTCCTATCCTTGGCTCCCCGTTCGACTGTTGTCGCGCATCGAATATGATAGCGTTGCCCGTGCACCTGATGTCACTGCAAAGGCATTGGTGATCCATTCCGCTCAGGATGAAATGATACCGATCGGCATGGGCCGGCTGCTGCATGATGTCCTGGCCGGAGAGAAACAGTTCCTCGAAACATCAGGTGGCCATGCCGACGGGGGCTTCATGTTGGATCTGACGTCTACCCGGGCGGTCGCCGACTTTCTGGACGCTGAATGAGCACCGATGAATTAGACAACGACGCCCTGGATGCAGCCATCCTGGACGCCCATGCCCGGGATGACCGCAATGCCCTGGCAAAACTTTACGGCGAGGCCGCTGACCTTGCCGAGGCGAAAGGCGACATCGATGGCTGTTGTTTCTTCCTGACCCAAGCCTATGTCTTTGCCTTGCATGCGGGCGCGCCCGAGGCCAATGCCCTGCACGACCGGTTGCTTGCTTATGGCCGGGAAGAATGATCAGCTACCTCGATGATCTCATCAGCCACGACGGGTTCGCCGACGAGTTCGATGCTATAGGCAACAACGGCCAGAACGAACATCGCGGCCCCGAAGATGATACCGATGTTCCCACCGGCGTGTCCGTCAACGTCCAGGTGCCGCCCCTCTAACAGGCGCACGTCTTCCGGGGTCCGCACAAATTTGTGGAGCTGCGAGGTGTCATAACAGGGTCCCATGGATTCAGCCTTTCCGTTTAAAATTGCGACTGAAAGGACCCTATCCACACCCTGCTGACAGCATTCTGTCAGGACCGGTGACAGGCTACTGACAGCATGGTGTCAGGAGAGATAGGCTAGCCCTTTGGACATGGAGAATCGCCCATGCGCCGAGCCGACAGGTTATTTGACATCATCCAGATTCTGCGCCGCGGCAAGGTCGTGCGCGCGGCGGATATCGCACGTGAATTGGAGGTCTCGGATCGTACGATTTACCGCGACATCGCCTCGCTCATTGGGTCAGGCGTGCCCGTCGAAGGTGAAGCGGGCGTCGGCTATATTCTGCGCGATGGCGCCGACATCCCGCCGCTGATGTTCAACGAAGAGGAAATCGAGGCCATCGTTTTGGGCTTGCGGATTGTCGATAGCTGGGCCGACCACGGTATGGCAGATGCCGCGATGAGTGCTTGCCGCAAGATCGAGTCTGCGCTGCCCCCTCATCTGAAGGATTACATGTCGGCGGTGCCCATCGATGCCCCGCGCAATCACTGGGCGGAACCGATTGAAATCCCTCGCGGCACGTTGCGCCGCGCGATCCGGCAACGCTGTAAAGTCCGGTTCGATTATTGCTCGAAAGAGGGACAGCAATCGGATCGCACGGTTTGGCCATTGCTGTTGTCCTTCTATGGCGCCGTCTGGAACCTGACCGCATGGTGCGAATTGCGCGATGACTTCCGCACTTTCCGCCTGGATTTCATTCGAAACGCCCAGTTTCTGGAAGACCAGTTTGCCGACGAACCTGGGAAGCGGTTGGCAGATCTGATGGATCGGCCCGCAGAGCAAAGGTAAGCAAAGTTTTTACAAAATCTCGAAGGCGGCGTAGATATTTCGATACTTGAGATACGGGAGACACCCATGACAAGCCCCGACCGCCGCCATATGCTTCTGGGCGGCCTCACATTGCTTGCCTTGCAACCCGCTGCGGCAACCGCCCAGTCGTCATCTGATCGCAATCTAACCGGAAGCTATAGGTCCAACGGACGGAACTCCAACGGAGCACCCTATCAGGGTTCTGCGGCAATCATCGAAAAGGATCAGGAAATATCCATCACCTGGACCGTCGACGGACAGGTTTACTCCGGTAAGGGCGCGCGTCAGGGCCTGGTTGTCGTTGTCGACTGGGGCAGCGAGTTTCCAATTGTCTACGTGGTTATGCCGGATGGCAACCTTCACGGCACTTGGGAGGATGGCCGGGCGCTTGAAAAACTAACGCGGCTTTGACGCTGCGGCGTCGAGATAGGTCTCTCCAATACCCATGATTTTCGGCACCAAAGATCTGACGCAACAGATGTGCTCGATGGGTTTGGCACCTGGGGACAGCGTCTTCGTGCACACAGCGCTGGGCCAGATCGGCCACGTGATTGGCGGGCCGCGCGGATTGATCGAGGCATTGATCGACACAGTCGGGGAAACCGGTCTGATCGGCATGCCGGGATTTTCCCGGGATGCCTATGACCCGTTGGAATTCGTAGACATTAAGGTGTCACAGGCCGAAAGCGCCCATTTTCGTGGACAGGTCCCGGGATTTGACATTGCACGGTCGGATGTCCGGGCAAATGGGATTGTGGCAGAAACGTTCCGGACATGGCCCGGCGTTGTCCGTAGCCCACATCCCACCAGTTCAGTTCTGCTCTTGGGCCCCGATGCAGCCGAACTGGCTGTCCCGCATGACGCCCATGGCTGGGCGACAGGGCCAGAAACGCCTTGGGGCCGTCTTCAGAACCGACAGAATATGAAGATTCTGCTGATCGGCGTCGGCTGGAATCGCTGCTCGGCGCTCCATGCCGCCGAAACCTTGGCCCTGCACAAGCGGACCAAGCAGCGGCACTTAAAGACCGGGCCGGGCCCTGACGCGCCCTGGGTGGATGCACCCGATGTCGCGGATGACCTGGACACCCTTTTTCCCTTGGTGGGACAGGACTGGGAGAACGCCGGGAGTGTGACGTTCGGCAAAATCGGCAACGCCCATTGCCGAATGACCGGCTATGCCCCGTTGCTGGATTTTGCCAGCCAATGGTTCGACCGGCGCAACAAGGCCGACGGAGTTCCGCCCACGGACCTGTGACAAACCAACCGAGCCTGCGGACAACGCTTGATTAGCCAGATGATCTGCTTAGGTTCCCAGCAGCAATATCGACAAGGGTCCACCACAGTGCAGATTCATTTCTTACATGGCACGGAAACCGGGACGGCCGAGTTCCTGTGCGAAGACCTTCAAGCCGCGTTCGGGGACGCGCATGACACTCAGATTTCCTCGTTGGAAGATGTGGATGTGTCGGCATTAGAGAATGGGCCGCTTTACGTGGTCGTATCTGCCACCTTCGGCAGCGGCGACGTGCCCGGCACAGGCGTCGACTTCTATGAGGCGCTGCAGAAGAACAAGCCTGACCTCAGCCACATCCGGTTTGCCGTGTTCGGCCTGGGCGACACAAGCTTTGGCGACACGTACAATCAGGGCTCGGAAAAGCTGATGACCGAGATGCTGGCCTGTAAAGCCGAAATGGTGGGCGAGCGGGGCTTATTCGATTCATCTTCACCCGAAATGCCGGAAGATATTGCGATTCCGTGGCTGACGGATCTTTTGACGAAAATCGACGGCTGATCACCAGTTTAGACTTCGAGTGTCCGGGCATCAGTCCCGTTGTCTGGGCGCCATCACGAAGAAACTCACGTTCAAGCCAAGGCGGAATGGGAATGGCAGGCCCAGGAAGACTGACTAAACCAGTTTGACCGCCGCCGTGATTTAAATGCCGCTATCTGTGCGGACCCGGAACCCCAGTCCGCGCAGTGCCGCGACGATCTCTTCCACATGCAATTGATCGCGGGCCTCGATCACCACATCCAATTCCGCCTGTTTCAAAGACACCGTCTGCATCATGCGCTGATGGATGACCTCGATCACATTGGCACCGTGATCGCCAATGGTTGCAGAAATCGTCGATAACTGCCCCGGCGTGTCGTCAATTTCAAAAGTCAGCCGGGTAATACGGCCATCCCTGACCAAGCCGCGCAGGATCAAGGTCGACAACAATCGCGAGTCGATATTGCCACCGCAGATCACCAGCCCAACCTTGCGGCCCCGAAACGCGTCGATGTTTTTCTTGATCACGGCCAGACCGGCGCCGGGCGCGCCTTCGGCCACCAGTTTTTCATGCGACAAGAGGTCAAAGACTGCGTCTTCGATTTCTGCCTCGGTCGCACTGTCGACCCGATCGACGTGCGTCCTGATAACCTCGACATTCGCATCTGACGGTGCGCGTACAGCGATGCCTTCTGCCAATGACGCCCCTGCGATGGTCGGCGCGGTGCCTTGAATGCAGGACTTGACCGCATCGTATAGCTCTGCCTGGGCACCGATGATCTGCAACTCAGGTTTCATCGCCCGCGCCATCACAGCCATGCCTGCCATCAGACCGCCACCACCAATGGGCACGACGATTGTCTCCAGGTCGGGCTCTTGTTCCAGCATCTCCAATGCCACGGTACCTTGGCCCGCTGCGACCACCGGATCGTCGAAGGGATGGACGATGGTCAGGCCTCTTTCGGCGGCCATATCCAAAGTGAACTGCACGCTTTCATCAAAGGCGGTTCCGTGCAGCACCACTTCGGCCCCAAAGTCTCGCGTGCGCTGGGTTTTGTTGAAGGGAGTGCCTTCCGGCATCACGATGGTCGACGGCACACCAAGACGCGTTGCATGGTAGGCAACGCCTTGTGCGTGGTTCCCGGCACTACAGGCGATGACGCCAGCGCCGCGCTGATCATCCGTCAGCGTCAACAATTTTGCCAACGCCCCCCGGGCTTTGAAGGAGTTGGTATGCTGCAGGTTCTCCAGCTTCAGATAGAGATCCACACCCAATTGCAGGGACAATCGCGTCGCCGGAACTATGGGTGTTCGAATGGTGGCGTCTTTGATGGCGTCATAGGCCGATCGAATCGTTTCCGGCGTCAACGCCATGTCAGGTCCTTTCCTGCGCGACCGCCCTTTCCGGGCGCTGTTTTGTTCTTTCTCGGCCTGCTTGCCGATTTTGCCCCCTGAGCGAGATGATGATCGCACCGCACACGATAAGCGCCGCACCGATCATCGCTTGAACCGACGGGATTACGGAGAAAACCGCGTAGTCGAAGACGCCGGCGATCACCAGCACCATGTACCAAAGCGGCACCAGAAAGCTGGCATCGCCGCGCTTCATCGCCTGGATGAACATCGCCTGGGCCGTGACCATCGTCAGGCCTAAGGCAGCCAACAGCAGCCAGCCATCGGTCGTCGGCCATTGCCAAACGAACAGGGCCGCGGTCACTGCGACGATTGCCCCTATGGAGTTGTTGACGAACAAGATGCGGACTGGCGGTTCCGTATCGCTGAGCCGCTTGATGAAGATCCCCTCCACACCCATGAAGAGCGCCGCTGCGATGGCGATCAAGGCCGCCCACTGGAAGGTCTCGCTGCCTGGGCCGGTCAATACGAAGGCGCCAATCAGCGCGATGACCGCGGCAGACCACCGCCAAGGGCCGACCCGCTCTGCCAGGAAGATCATCGCGCAGACCATAGTGATCAGCGGACTCAGGAAGGACAGTGCCGTCGCGCTGGCCAGCGGCATCAGCGCCGCTGCCGCGAAAAGGCAGGTGCCAGAGGCAAACCCCAACAGCGACCGGGCCACGTGATTGGCCCAAGACATGCCCTTGAAGTCCGGGCGCATTGCAGCAGCAACACCAGCTATCGCGAACCAGGCGAAGACAAAACGTCCGGACGTGATCTGCAACGGGTGTAGGCCCAGGCCATCGGACCCCGATCCCAGCATCTTGGCCATCAGCGTCGTGCCAGCAAGCAGGATGCAAGCGCCCAGCATCGCGAAGATTGCGACCAATGCATTCCCTCTCGTTCACGGAGTGCCTATTGTCCAACTGCGCTGAAAACTGGCTGGCGATAGCTGGCCCGTTACCGGGGGTCTATCCTGAGGGCTGCGCGATTGGCAAAGACTTCCTGCAGAGCAGATACCCAGCCCTTTGGTTCATAACGTCGCGAACGGCCTGCCGATTGGCGGAATGCGGATGCGCCGGATCGCCGAATCTGCTTGGGTGCTGGAAAGGGAGGATCTCATGCGCTCTTCTGCTCGTGTTGTCATCATCGGCGGCGGCGTTGTCGGCTGTTCGGTTCTCTATCACCTGACCAAGCTGGGCTGGACGGATATCTGCCTTATCGAGCGGTCCGAACTGACGTCTGGGTCCACCTGGCACGCCGCTGGCGGATTCCACACGCTGAACTCCGACACCAATATGGCCGCCCTGCAGGGTTACACGATCCGGCTTTACCGGGAATTGGAAGAGATCACCGGTATGAGCTGCGGCCTGCACCATGTCGGCGGGGTCACCATCGCCACCGATCAGGACCGGCTGGATTTCCTGATCGCCGAGCGGGCCAAGCACCGCTATATGGGGCTGGAGACGGAAATCATCGGGCCGGAGGAAATCGCCCGTCGGTCACCGATCACCAATGTCGATGGGGTGATCGGCGGCCTCTATGATCCGTTGGATGGACATTTGGATCCCTCCGGCACCACCCATGCCTATGCCAAGGCCGCGCAAATGGCCGGGGCCGAGATCATCCTGCGCACGCCGGTGACCGCGATCAACGCTGCCGGGGATGAATGGGATGTCGTGACGGATGGCGGCACGGTCCGCGCCCAACACGTGGTCAATGCCGCTGGCCTCTGGGCACGCGAGGTCGGCGCGATGATGGGCGTCTGGCTACCGCTGCATCCCATGGAGCACCAGTACTTTATCACCGACGAAATCGCCGAGGTCTATGAACGCGACGAAGAACTGCCCCATGTCATGGACCCGGCGGGCGAGACTTACCTGCGCCAGGAAGGCCGAGGCCTCTGCATCGGAATATACGAACAGAATGCGGTACCGTGGGCGGTGGACGGCACGCCCTGGGACTTCGGGCATGAACTGCTGAACGACGATATGGACCGGGTGGCAGAGCCGCTGGAAGCGAGTTTCCGTCGCTATCCCGTGTTGGGCCGCGCCGGGATCAAACAGGTGATCAACGGGCCGTTCACCTTCGCGCCGGACGGCAATCCATTGGTCGGGCCGATCCCTGGAAAACCCGGGCTATGGGCCGCAGCCGCCGTGATGGCAGGTTTCAGCCAAGGCGGCGGGGTCGGCAAGGCGCTGTCGGAATGGATGGTCGAAGGCGAGACGGAAACAGATGTCTACGCCATGGATGTGGCCCGGTTCGGTGACTGGGCCGGAAAACCCTATACCCGGCTGAAGTCGACCGAGAATTACCAAAGACGCTTTTCCATCGGCTATCCGAACGAAGAACTGCCTGTGGGCCGCCCTTTGGAGACCACGCCCGCCTACGGCATCTGGGATGCCCAACGCGCGGTCTTTGGCGCCGCTTACGGCATGGAGCACGTGAACTATTTCGCACCCCTGGATCAGGAGCGGGAAGAGCTCCCAACCTTCCGCCGCTCCAACGCGTTTTGGCCGGTGGCGAACGAATGCAAGGCGGTGCGTGAAGCGGTGGGCATCAACGAGATCCACAATTTCGGCAAATACATCGTCAGCGGGCCGAGTGCCGTCGACTGGCTGAACCGGATCATGGCGAACCGGGTGCCGGATCCGGGCCGCATGGCGCTGACGCCGATGCTATCGCCGCGCGGCAAGATCATTGGCGATTTCACAATGGCGCGGATTGGCGAAGAAAGGGTGCAACTGACGGCCTCATATGCCGCGCAGAACTATCATATGCGCTGGTTCCTGGCCCATGCTGAGAAGGGCGTGGAGATCGAGAATGTCTCAAAGACCCTGATCGGTTTCCAGATCGCCGGACCAAATGCGCGGGATCTATTGGGCCGTCTAACGGGGACGGATGTGTCGAACGATGCAATCCGGTTCCTGTCCGTACATGAAGCCGAGATCGGCCACATCCCTGTGCGCATCCAACGAGTCAGCTACACCGGCGACTTGGGGTATGAGATTTATTGCGCCGCCGATCATCAGGTGGCTCTCTATCAGGCCATGGCAGCCCATGGCGGCGATCTGGGCATGCGACCCTTTGGGATGCGGGCGATGATGTCCCTGCGACTGGAGAAGTTCTTCGGGTCTTGGCTACGTGAGTTCAAGCCCGATTACACGCCCGCCGAAACCGGGCTGGACCGGTTCATTTCCGGGAAGAAGAACGACTTCATTGGGCGCGATGTGGTGATGGCCGAGCGGGAGACACCGCCAGCCCGGGCGTTGATCTCATTCATCGTCGACGCCGATGACGCCGATGCTGTGGCGTGGGAGCCGATCTTTTATGGCGAGGACGTCATCGGCTTTGTCACCTCGGGCGGGTACGCGCATTACTCTAAGAAGTCGGTAGCCCTGGGGCTGATCCCGCGCGAACGCGTGGCAGAGGGGGCCGGATTTGAGATCGAGATCCTCGGGTCACGCCGCAAGGCGGTCATCCACACGACGCCATTGGTCGACGCGGACGGGGCGCGGATGCGGGGATGACCGTTCTTCTAAGTCGGATCGTCCGATAAACTTAGAGCTGATCGGTTAATTCTCCCTCCGAAAATCGTCCTGCTCCCAGTTGCGGCGCCTTAATTTCCGATTATATCCATCGGAATTAAGCGCTGAGACCGGGAACGGAAAAAATGCCTCTGATGAATGACTTGAAGAAAGTTGTCCGAAAGGTTTCCGGGCGCCCGCCACCGCGTCTTCTGACCGTCGAGAAAGCTTGGTTTCTGACGCCAAATATGATCCGCGTCGACTTTACGGGGCCGGAGCTGGACGGGTTCCCCGAAGGCCGCGAAGGCGGAAACTGCAAGCTTATGCTACCGGAACCCGGCGAAAGCCGAGCGGCCTTTGCCGACCGCCTAATCAATGGACCACCGCCTGTGCGGCGAACCTATACGGTGCGCCGTTATGATCCCGCAGAGCAGTGCCTCACCATAGATTTTGTGGCGCATGGCGATAACGGTCCTGCCTCTGCCTGGGCCGGACGCGCGAAACCGGGCGACTTTCTGGGTTTTGCAGGCCCAAGCGGCCCCAAGGTCACGCATTTCGAGGCGGACTGGTACCTGGTGGCTGCCGATCCTTCGGCGATCCCGGTGGCTGCGGCAACCTTGGAGGCAATGCCCAGGGATGCAAAAGGTATCGCAATATTCGAGATCACATCGCCTGAGGATCGTCAGGAGATTGATGCTCCCGATGGCATCGAGATGCACTGGCTCGTCCATCCCGATCCGCATAAATCTTCGTCTGCGCAGGAAAACCTGATCCGTTCGCTCGATTGGCCGGAAGGTCGGGTGCAGACCTGCATTGCAGGCGAGTCCGGGGCGATCAAACCGCTGCGCGAGATGATGCATCGCGAGAAGGCCTTACCCAAAGGAGATGCCTATGTTTCGGGGTACTGGAAAATCGGTCTGGTCGAGGACGAGCATCAGCAGATGAAACGGGCCGAAGGATAGGCTCACGCCCGGATAGGTTCGAGGCTTATTCGTTAACATGCTCGGATAACAGATCAGGCGGGCCTAACTCCTACCGCCACTCCCACCAGTCCCGCACGGCTTTGCCCATCACCCATTCAAGATCTTCACGGTTGAGCCACGGCATCTCTTCGGTGAACTGAGTGATGCACTGGGTCCAAGTGCAGGGCATTTTGGTGATGTCGGTGCCCCAAAAGGTACGCTTGGGGCCGAAGGCATCGAAGATCTGGCGCATGTAATCTGACATGATTGGGAATGGGTACTCCTGGGCTGAATAGCCGGGCGCGCCCGTGACTTTGACCGCGATGTTGGGGTGACGGGCCAGGGCCAGCAGGTCCGGCATGTGCGCCATGGCGGCGTGGTCCTTCAGCGTCGTATTCCCGCCGCGCCCGCCTAAGTGGTCGATGGTCAACCGTAGGCCCGGGTGACGTTCGGCGATCTGGCCAATCACTGCCTCGGAGCCCGTGGCAAGCATTGCAATGGGGATGCCGTGTTCCTGGGCCCCAGCCCAGAGCCAATCAAGCGATCCATCGGTCAAGCGACGCGTTTGGTCATCCAGGAACAGATACCTCAGCCCCAGCATGCCCGGTTGATCCCGCCACGTCACCAATCGATCCCGCGACGCCAGATCATCCAGATCCAAGTCCGCCATAATCGCGAAGCGGCCAGGATAGTCCTGCACAGCCTGAAAGGCCAATTCGGTCGAGTTTGGATCCCAGGAAGGGGGATGGATCACGGCGGCATCCACACCGGCCTGATCCATCATCGCGATCGCCTCTGCCGCAGTAAAAGAGGTCGTCTGAATATGGGCTGCATTGCTGGGAAGCCCCTGACCCCAAATGTGGATCTGTGCATCAACGATTTGCATAAACTTCCCTTGCAGTCTGAACCGCGTCCGCCAGTTGTCGCAAATCCGGCGCTAAATTGGTGAGAAAACTGCATCCGCCCAGGCGATCCATGCTTAGATCGAGCGAACCAAGGGAGATTGCACCATGGAATCCACGGCTCGTGTCGTTGTCATCGGGGGCGGCGTTGTCGGCTGCTCGGTTCTGTATCATCTGGCCCGCGAAGGCTGGACCGATGTGATGTTGTTGGAGCGGGACGAGTTGACGTCCGGATCCACTTGGCACGCGGCAGGCGGCTGCCATACGATCAATGGCGATCCGAATGTGGCCAAGCTGCAAAAGTACACGATCGATCTTTACAAAGAGATTGAAGAGCTGTCCGGTCAGGCCACCGGCTTTCACATGACCGGCGGCGTGATGATGGCGGCCACCGAGGAACGCTTTGACTGGCTGAAATCGACGCTGGCAAAAGGCCGATATCTGGACATCGAAAGCCGGGTGATCACGCCGGAAGAGGCGGCAGAGATTATGCCTCTTTTGGATCCGTCCTGTTTCGTGGGTGGTTTGGAGACTCTGGTGGACGGTCACCTCGACCCGTCAGGCGTCACCCATGCCTATGCGAAATCGGCGCGGATCAAAGGTGCCAAGATCCACACGCACACCAAGGTCGAAGAGATCAATCGCCTGCCCAGCGGCGAATGGGAGGTCGTGACCAACAAGGGCAATGTGACCTGCCAGCATGTTGTCAACGCTGGCGGCCTATGGGCGCGCGAGGTTGGCCGTATGTTGGGCCTGGAGCTGCCAATCCTGGCCATGGAGCACATGTACCTGATCACCGAGGACATGCCCGAGGTTGCCGAGATCAATGCCTCGACGGGCAAAGAGGTCGTGCACGCCGTCGACTTCGATGGCGAATTGTATCTGCGCCAGGAACGCGGCGGGATGCTAATGGGTACCTATGAAAAGGCTTGTGTGCCGTGGTCCGAGCGCGAGACGCCGTGGGACTTTGGACATGAATTGCTGCAGCCCGATATCGACCGGATTGCGCCCTCGCTGGAGGTTGGGTTCGAACACTTCCCGGCCTTTGGCAATGCAGGGATCAAACAGATCATCAACGGCCCGTTCACGTTCGCCCCAGATGGCAACCCGCTGATCGGACCGATCCGGGGCATGCCTGGCATGTGGTCGGCCTGCGGCGTGATGGCAGGGTTCAGCCAGGGCGGCGGCGTGGGCCTTGCCCTATCGCAGTGGATGATCAACGGCGATCCCGGCTTTGATGTCTGGGCCATGGACATCGCCCGCTATGGCGACTGGACGTCGATGGCCTACACCAACAAGAAGGTGCAGGAGAATTATTCCCGTCGCTTCTCGATCAAGTATCCGAACGAGGAACTGCAGGCGGGCCGCCCCTATAAAACGACCCCGATCTACGACAAGCTGGACGCGATGGGCGCCCAGTGGGGGGATAGCTGGGGTCTGGAGGCGCCTCTGTGGTTCTCCCCAGACGGGACGAAGGATGTGTTTTCCTGGCGCCGGTCGACGGACTTTGACCATGTGAAAGCCGAAGTTGCCGCCGTGCGGGACTCGGTGGGCATGATGGAAATCTCGGGCTTCTGCAAGTTCATGGTGCGCGGATCGGGCGCCCGGGCGTGGCTGGATAAAATGCTGGCCTGCAAGGTGCCGAACGTGGGTCGGATGACCCTGGCCCCCATGCTGAAAGAAGACGGCAAGCTGATCGGGGACCTGTCGCTGGCCACATTGGCCGAGAATGAGTTCTTCCTGGCAGGCTCCGGCATGGCTGAGGTCTATTACAAGCGCTGGTTCGAACAGCACATGGACCCGGATGTAGAGCTAGAGACCACGGGTCTGGGCCTAGTCGGCCTATCCATCGCTGGGCCGAATGCCCGCAAGGTATTGGAGAAACTGACCCACGACGATGTCGGCAAGAATGCCTTTAAATTCATGGCCGTGCGCCGGATGGAGCTTGGCTTTGCCCCCTGCATCGTCGGGCGTGTCTCGTTCACCGGAGACCTGGGATACGAGATCTGGATGAAGCCCGAATACCAGCGCCATGTCTTCGATCGGCTGATGGAAGCAGGTGAAGAGTTCGGCATCCGCATGTTCGGTCTGCGCGCCCTGAACGCCATGCGGTTGGAGAAAAACTTCGGTGGCTGGGCACGGGAATACCGCCCCTTATACGGCCCGCTGGAGGCAGGGCTGGACCGCTTTATCGCCTACGAGAAAGACGCAGAATTCATCGGCAAGAAAGCCGCCCTGGCCGAACGCGCCAATGGCGGATCTGTCCGGTTGAAGGCGTTCCGGGTTGCCGCGCGCGATGCGGATGTGATCGGGGACGAGCCGATCTGGCTGAATGGCGAGGTCGTCGGTTGGGTGACCTCGGGCGGGTTCGCCCATAACTCGGACCAATCGATGGCTGTCGGCTACATCCCGAAGGAGCATGAAGGCGCCGAAGATGGCTGGGAAATCGAGCTACTGGGCGAGCGCCTGGCCGCCCATATCCAGCACGCCCCGATCTGGGATGCCAACGCGGCCCGCATGCGCGGGTGATCCAGGGTCGGATGGCCCTGCGGATAGGCTTTGAAACGTGCCGCCAGCTGAAAATCTGGCGCAATCATCAGGGTCACCCAAACCTCCGCAAGCGGACTTCGCGGCTGCCGACTTCTGTGACGACATTTGTCGTTTAATTAATCGCTAACCCGACAATTCCGGCGTTTGGCGCGGAAGAATTCGACCCAGCGCACGCTGGGACGGAAGTTTGCGCAACAGCCTCTGATCCAGGTGTAGATCTGACGCGTTGTCAAATCGCCGGGCTTGCCACGCCCAAGCCAGACGACGCGTTGTTCGAACAGAAAGGTTCCTATGGCTGGCCATAACAGTGAAACACAGGTCCAGGGCACGCACGCCGGAATGCCGCCCGTAGACGGCCCTGCCAATCCGTCGCTCCACCAGCACGGTCACGGCCCGAACGGCCCATCTGTTCCCCCCGGGTTAGAGATCAGACGGGACAGCGGTGATGGCCTAAGGCTTGGAGCGGTCTGCCAGAAAAGCGCAATTTGTTCGCGCGCCTGTCCGCGCCGGTTCGGCCAGGAGCCAGAGATGCACATAAAGCCCGAGAGCATCTGACCCGTTCCTTCGGCAGCGCGCGGATGCGGGACAGGCTGGTCTACGCATTCCCTTCAATGATCGCGCGGTGCTGGCGCAGTTGGTCTTCAAGAAACTCCATGGTGACCCGCACCCGTTTCGTCCGGCGCAGGTCCGCATGGGTCAGCACCCAGATATCGCGGGCGGGGCGGGGCGGGGTCGTGTCAGCGCGCACTAGGCCCGCCGCATTGTCCCCGACCAGACACGGCAAGGCGACAAAGCCCAGGCCTGCCTCGGCCGCCGCAACCTGCAGCGAGAGGCTATGAAAGCCACCCCAGACTTGGGTGTCGGAGAACGCAGAGCTTTCAACCCACGCTGGCCGGAATGGCGGGCGTCCGCCCCAGCCGATCCAGCGGCCGGAATCGCCAATGGAGCGATCACTGTAGGTCCTTAGATAGTCCGGGCTGGCATAAACCGATTCTCGATAGGCGAAAAGACGCTTGCCGAACAGTGTGTCAGACGGGTTGTTATCCGCCCTGATGGCAACATCGGCGTCGCCCCGCGCCAGATCCTGGATCGCCCAAGTCGCATTGATGTGCAGGCTGAGCCCTGGATACTGCGCGGCAAAACCGGGCAGCCCAGGCGCGATGATGTGGTTGGCGACAGGTTCCCCCATCGAGGCCGTAACTTGCCCGGTTGGTACTGCATCCTGGCCCGCAATCCGTCGATGGGCTGCATCAAAGTCAGAGGCCGCACGAGATGCGACCGTTAATAGCTCTTCACCCGGTGAGGTCAGCACCAACCCTTCAGGCCGCCGGTCAAAGAGGCGCGTGCCGGTGGCTTCCTCTAACCGCGCGATCCGTCGCCCGACCGTGGCGTGATGCACACCCAGTTGATCTGCGGCCCGGCGAACAGTGCCAAGCTCTGCCACGGTAACAAACGACTTCAGATCTTCCCAATCCATCTGGCATACCTATCTGCAAAATCGCACCATCTCGGCGCAAGCCTGCGGATTGCTGTCGAATTTATGCATACACATTTCTGGTCGGACACACCAACCAAGGAGGAGAAAGATGTCTGACCCAGTTTTCGTGAACGTCCGCCTGAGACCGACGGATCCCGACAGATTCATGACCGAGTATGCCAAACCACTACAAAGCCACAACCAAGTCCATGGCGTCGAGGTTCTGGTTGGAGACCCCGATCCAAGAGTGATCGAAGGCACGCCGGATCCGCGGATGAACGTGATCCTTAAGTTTCCGTCCATCGAAGCTTTCGACGCCTGGTATTCGGCGCCGGAATATCAGCCCCTGAAACAGATACGTATCGACACAACGGACCACACCGTGACCGAGATGATCGTGCTAAAAGCCTACGGAGCAGCCCAATGATCCCCGAAATCAGCATTATCGCGGCGGCGGTCCTGATCCTGATGCAGATGGTGTTAATGCTGTCTGTGGGCATGCATCGCGCATCCGTCAAAGTAGGCGTGGGTTTTGGCGAGGATGAGCAGCTTCACCGCAAGATCCGCCGGCACGGCAATCTGGCAGAAAACGCCGGGGTTTTCCTGATCGGTATGGCCCTGGCTGAGATCAGCGGTGCATCCACCTTTTACCTTTCGATCGTTGCTGCTGTCTTCGTGGCAGCCCGGGCATCGCACGCGCTGGCGTTTTCCTCGACCTCTGGTTCGCATTCGCCGCAAGGCAGCGTGGTTTTCCCGGCCATGCGTATGTTCGGCGCGTTCGGCACAGCCGGCAGCGGCATCGGTTTGGCCGTTATCTTAATTTCCCAGTTCATGGCGCAAACCTGAACAGAGCAACGGCATGGGCGGGCCATGGTCCGCCCCAAATCTTGTTGATGTTCAGGACTTGGCGTAAAAATAGCGGTGATGAAATCAGTTGAGGACATTCGGATGCAGATACGGTTCACCCTCATCGCCTTGACGTTAAGCGCCATTGCGGCCTGCGCGCCCGCGCCGAAAGCACCGCCCAAGGCCATTGATGCAGCGAGCTACCAAAAGCAGGATTTCGGCTTTAACGGATGCGAAGGGCTGTCCTGGAGCGCGCAGCGCAAGAATGTCAGTTTGGAAGCCATGCGGGCATGGGCGGCATCGGAAAATGCGCCCGGCTTTGCCATTCATCCAAGAGGGCTATTCGGGCAGCTCTTGACCGCACCGCTTCCCGAGGATTGCAGATCCAAAGCCACGTTGAGCTGGCCATTATACCTGGCCGGGTAAGGTCTTCAGACGTTGGGTAGGGTGGGGTCATGCCCCACCCGATCCGCAAGTTAAGCGGCCGCCTCGATCGGGGTCGCCGGGCCCAGCTTCCAGTCATAGTACTTTTCGGCTGCGTCGCAGAGGCTGTCCATCATCAGACTGTTCGTCGTTGCGCCAACCGCGGCACCGATGACCGGGATTGCCCCCAGCGTCAGCTTCCCGCCCGCCTTCGCGCCGATGCGCGTCGCGAGCCGCCCGGCCATGCGATAGAGCAACTGTTCCGTCGTGAGCGAGCCCAGATATTTCAGCGCTGTGCGGCCCAAGGCCTTTGCGCCAGCTTCGGATTGCATCGCTTTAACATGGTCTTCATCGCCCTTCATGCGAACGATCTGCTCGATATCCGTATACCCGCACCAAATACCCAGAACGATGGCGAAGTCTTCGTCCTCAAGCACATTGCCCTTGCCATAAAGTTCGCCCTTCACGGCGCCAATGGAATAGCTGGCCACTGCCATGCGGTTCATTATCACGGCAAGATCTGCGGCGGCCATGGGTAGGTGGAGGAACGGGACCGCAAAGGCAACTGCACCTGACGTTGCCGCCAGCGCAGTTTGCGTCCGGCGCACTGAGGTCAATGACCGGTCTTTGGCGTCTTCATATATGCCTTCCAGATCGGGCGTAAGCTGCGCGATGATGTCGGCTGCGTACTCCCCAAAATCCACGTGGAATTCCATGTGATACTCCCTAATTGACTGGCTTATATGTAGGAACGCGGGCACGCTGATCCAAGTTTGCCTTCGGATCTTGAACCTTCGAATTAAGCCGATTTCGCCAAAATTTGCCCTATTTTCCTTGCTTGAGGCCCTAGCCGGTTAATTTACCGCTCCGCGAGAATTTATGGAATATTGCTTGGTACGGAAGATGGAGAGACACGATCAGAACACCCCCGTCCGCGCGCCCAGGCTACTCCAGCAAATCCCCGTGAATGTACCAGTCATCAAAGCGGGAGAATTCCGGAAACCGACGGACATATCCGTTCGCAGCCATCAAAGCCTGGACGCCCGCACGTTCGGGCACAAAGTTATGCTCGATGGTGAAAACGTCGATACGACGCCGGGAAAAATCGAAGGTCGACAGGATGTCCAATTCTGCGCCTTCCGTGTCGATCGAGATGTAATCAATGTGATCCGGTGCTGAGTAGCGTTCCAAAAGGTCGTTCAAGGACACGGTCTTGACATTGTGTTCCTGGCGTATCGCCCGGCGGCCTTCCCGTTCGAAAACGTCATCAGGCTCGATACCAGCTAACCGCGAAAATGCAGGTCTTTCCGTGCAAAGGAAGACAGCCTCGCCGGTTGTTGCATGCACGGCATCATGGCTGATCTGGCAGCCCCGCTCTCTTCCCAGCCGCGCATGAAAGCTGGGGTTAGGTTCAGCCAAGACGCCGGTCCAGCCGAACTGCTTTTCCAAGAGGTGGGTGTTCGACATCGTCACGCCGTTTGTCGCCCCGAACTCGACAAAGTATCCACCCTTGCGTTCGCTGAGTTCGAACAGCACCCATAGATCCTGCATGATTTGCGACTGCGACCGCTGGGCGTTCGGCAGCGCGAAGTTGAAGAAGTTGTCCAGCGCCCTGCCCTGGTCGCCCCCGGTTCGGCGGCGGCGCGTTTTGCGGGTGATCGACAACAGCCCCAGCATGGCGTCCGCGCGGGCAATCTCGACATCGGAAAGACCGCTTTCGCGCATCTGCGCAAGCAACGGGTTTCCAACGGAGGAATCGCTCATGGGTCTATCCAAGATCAGGGTATCGGTTAGGATAACTTGAACAGAGCGGGAATGCACGACGGTCGATGTGAGGCAGGCCATGTTCCCAGATATGCTTCCGAAACCACCGGCGGCAGCACAGCAGAAAACCGGATTTAGAAACCCTGTTTCAGTGCGCGCCGCCGACGTGCAATGCGCTCAGCAAACTGGCGTGGTCGTCCGTCCATGGTTCCTGACCGTCGGCTGTCAATGGTACCCAAAGCGCCGAGATTGGCTCTGCACTTTTTGACATCGCAACCACGACGGACGGGTTTTCCCCTTCTGCCAAGGGCTTCTCTTTCGACCCGCCGCGCCGCTGCACAAAGGCGTTCAATCCGGTTGCCTTCGCCACACGTGCCAGGACCGGGTCCAAATTGAAGAACCGGTTCGAGATATGGAACAACAGAACGCCATCATCGGCCAGACGGTCTTGGTAGACGTCGACCGCCTCGACCGTCACCAGGTGCAAGGGGATTGCGTCCGAACTGAACGCATCGATCAGCAGAACATCAAAAGTCTTGTCGCTTAGGGCGAGCTTGATCCGCGCATCGCCCAGAACCGTTGGCATGTCGCGGCCGCATTGATCCATATAGGAAAAGAGGTCCGGATCCCGGGCAATGTCGTCAATCGCGGCGTCGATTTCATAAAAGGTCCAGGCTTGCCCTGGCTTTTGGAAACAAGCCAGCGCGCCGACGCCCAGCCCGACAATGCCAATCCGTGCATCCGGTGCTGCCGCCTGAACAACCTGCGCCATGGGACCGTTCCGATGGTAGTAGCTCAGCACCTCTGGCACCTGGCCCAGGTCCTTTAGATACTGCGTGCCATGGATTGTTGTGCCGTGGGTCAAGCTGCGGACCTTGGCATCATCCGAGTCATAGACCCGATAGATCCCGAAAAAACTGCGCGCCCGGTGCAGGGTATTGTCATAGGCGGCCAAGTAGCCTGTCACCAAAAGACCGGTTGCCAGCACGCAGAACCGCAAGGGCCGCGTCCGGCTTGTCAGCAAGGCCATTAGGGTAATCACCGAGGCACCGACGAACGCTGCCTCGCTGGGCAAATCCAGTGCCTTGGCGGCATAGTCGATCCCGACCAGCACAGCCAACAACACCAGCCCCGTGCCGATATCCTTGACCGGGCTCCACGTTCCGCGCAGGGCCAGCCCGACCACCGCCAGAACGATGTGAGCCTCCAACAGGTCATTGAACAGCAGGGGCGCCAGCAGCGCGTTAAAGATGCCGCCCAGAACACCGCCGATCGACATCGCCAGATAAAAGGACGTCAGGGACGCTGCTTTTGGCCGATCCTGATAGAGCCTGATATGGAACATCAGCGCGACAGCCATGAAAGCGGTCAGCATCAGCACAAATCCACCCCAGCCCAGATTGGAAAGTCGGTTCTGCGCGAGCATCAGGACGGCAAAGATCACGGCGACCAGGAACACCAGGGTCAGCACGCCGTCCGGGATCTTAAGCCGGGCGGAGAACGCGATGACGAAGCTGAGGAGATAGAGCGCCAGCGGGATGACCCAAAGCAACGGGAAGGATCCGATATCAGTTGCGATGATCTGCGTCGTCGACAGCATCATCGAGGACGGGATCGCTGCCAAGGCGATCCAGATCAAAAACCGCTTCGGCTGGATCGCGTCCTTCGCCGCTGCGTCCGTGGTGGCCGACCCGCTGGACTCGCGCACCCAAACTGCGCAGGTGGCCATGCCTAGGATCAGCGCGGCATATCCCGCCGCCCAGATCCAGCTGGTGCTGGAGACGCCGATCATCGGTTCGGCAATCAAGGGATATCCCAGCAATGCCGCAACAGACCCGACATTGCTGGCGGCATAGAGAAAATACGGATCGGCTGCATCGCGCGCTCCGGTCGAGGCATACCAACGCTGCAGCAACGGCGCATTCGCGGACAGCGCAAAGAACGGCACACCGACCGCCAGCGCGAACAAGACCAGGACCTGCCCTGTGATCGGCGCGTCGGGATCGAAGTCCCACGCCTCGGGCAAAGCGATCGGCAGAAACGCAGCCCCGGCCAGCAAAACCAGTCCATGGATCCAGGGCTGGCGGGCCAGGCCGACATGCCGCGTCAAGACGTGGGCATAGACATATCCTGCCAGCAGCACGGCCTGAAAGAACAGCATTGCCACCGTCCAGACCGCCGGGGCGCCGCCCAGCCTGGGCAAAGCCAGTTTCGCCACGATCGGTTGAATCGCGAACAGCAGCGCTGCGCTCAGAAAAATGGTGGCGACATAGATTACGACGACCGGGACACCGGTCGGGCGCGCAATATCCGCAATGTCTGACTGGCTTCTGATATCAGCCCCCAGGCAATTTGCCCCCGAATGATCTGAAAATTCGGCCATTTCATGGCTCGGCGCCCCGGACGCCTTTCCTGCCAATTCCTTGGTCGTTTCGATTGCAGCTAATGCGGGTGATTCGACTTGCGATTCGCCTGATGTCGTTCATATTTGAGATCGCCTGGTTGACTGTCGAATGCCGCGCTCCTTAAGGCCCGCTCCCTTCGATCTGCTCTGACTATGCCGTACTGCCGCAATGACGTGGGCAGAAATTGATAGGAGACGCCGTTATGGCCACAGGAACCGTGAAGTGGTTCAACTCGACGAAAGGCTATGGATTTATTGAGCCCGATGGGGGCGGCAAGGACGTGTTCATCCACATCACAGCGCTTACCCCGCTGGGCATCAAAGAACTGCCGGATGGACAGAAGATTTCGTACGAATTGAAGGAAGACTCGCGCACGGGACGTTTTTCTGCGTCAGACATCGAGCTTTTGTAATTCTACCGCCGAAACCGGTCAACGTTGAAAATGGCCGGTTTCTCAGGGTTTGGGGCATGATTTTGCCCTTTCATGGCCTTGCATTGCAGGCGCTAAGCGCTTATGTACGCTCTCTTCCCGGCTGCAAACGTGATATGGAGCGAGCACCATGGCCCGTGTGACTGTAGAAGACTGCATCGACAAAGTCCCCAACAGGTTTGACTTGGTAATGTTGTCTGCGCACCGCGCCCGTACGATTTCTTCGGGAAGCCCGATCACCGTAGACCGCGACAATGACAAGAACCCGGTCGTTGCCCTGCGCGAAATCGCAGATGAAACACTGCTGCCGGATGACCTTTACGAAGAAACTGTCGAAAGCCATCAGGTCCATATCGAAGTGGACGAGCCGGAAGAAGACAATATGGCCATGCTTATGGCCGGTGGCGCAGAAGCCGGTGTTCAGCCGACGGCCGCGGATGACCTGGACGAAGAAAAGCTGCTGCGTGCGCTGATGGCAGAGCAGGGCAAGTAAGCCCCGACCTTCGCTGGGATGCGGTCCGCCGCATCCTTTGCCAACAGGGAGACCCCGGTGATCCGTCAGTTCGAATTGGTCGAGCGGGTCCGGGACTATAACCCTCAAGCCAACGAAGACATTCTGAACCGTGCCTACGTTTATGGCGCGACGATGCATGCGCATCAAAAACGGGCCAATGGTGATCCTTATTTCGGACATCCGCTGGAGGTCGCCGCGATCCTAACAGATCTGCGTCTGGACGATGCGTCCATCGTGACCGCGCTGCTGCACGACACCATCGAGGACACCGAGGCAACCCAAGACGATATCGGCACGATGTTCGGGGCCGAAATCGCCGGGCTGGTCGACGGCGTCACCAAGCTGACACAGCTGGAGCTGTCGTCAAAGGAAGCGGCCCAGGCCGAGAACTTCCGCAAGCTGCTGCTGGCCATGGCCCAGGACGTCCGCGTGATCCTGGTCAAGCTGGCGGACCGGCTGCACAATATGCGGACCATCGGCAACCTGCGCCCTGGGAAGCGCGAGCGCATTGCCCGCGAGACGATGGAAATCTACGCACCCCTGGCAGGCCGGATGGGGATGCATCAGATCCGAGAGGAATTGGAAGATCTGAGCTTCGAGGTGCTGAACCCGGAGGCCCGAACATCGATCATGCGCCGGTTTATCAAGCTGCGCCGCGAAACCGGTGATCTGATACCGGAAATTACGGCTCAGATCCGAGAGTTTACCGATCAGGTCGGTCTGAAGGTGAAGATCGAAGGCCGCGAGAAGCGCCCCTACTCGATCTGGCGCAAGATGGAGGAAAAGGAAACTGCGTTCGGCCAGCTTTCCGATATCTATGGCTTCCGCATCATTTGCCTGACAGAGGACGACTGTTACAGGACGCTTGGCGCGGTGCACAGAAACTGGAGGTCAGTGCCCGGCCGTTTCAAGGACTATATTTCCAGCCCCAAGGCGAACGGATACCGGTCCCTGCACACCACGGTGTTCTCTGAATCCGCCATGCGGACGGAAATCCAGATCCGCACCGACGACATGAATGCGGTAGCCGAAACCGGCGTTGCCGCCCACTGGGCCTATAAGGACGGCGTTCGCGTCGAAAACCGGTTCGCGGTCGATCCCTATTCCTGGCTGCGCGATCTTGTGGCGCGGCTTGAAAAGGGCGACGAGCCTCAGGAATTCCTGGAGCATGTCAAACTGGACATGTTCCTCGACCAGGTCTTCTGCTTCACGCCAAAGGGCGACGTCATCGGCCTGCCCCGGGGGGCGACGCCAATTGATTTCGCTTATGCGATCCATACCAAGGTCGGCAATCACTGCGTCGGCGCGCTGATCGACGGGCGCCGGGTGCCGCTGTGGACGCGGTTGAAGAATGGCGAACAGGTCGAGGTCGTCACGGCCAAGGGCCAATCTCCATCGCCGCATTGGGAGGACATCGCCAAGACCGGGCGCGCCAAGGCCGCGATACGCCGGGCGTTGCGCGGCCGAATGCTGACAGAGCAGGTTGCGCTTGGCCGGGACCTGGCAGTGCAGGGATTTGCCCGTGCCAATCGCGACGCCGGCGATAAGACTTTTGCGGTTGCCGCAGATCGCCTGGGGTACGCGTCGGCGGATCAAATGCTGGCGGATCTGGCATTGGGCAAGCTGACGACACCTCAGATGCTAAATGCTGTGTATCCGTCACAACCCTCGGACGTCTCTGAAGAAACCCCGAGCGATCAACCCCGCGTCCTGGGGCATGGAATTCGCCGCGGTCAGCCCATCAACTTCTGCGATTGTTGCTGGCCGATTCCCGGTGACCGGATCATGGGCGTGTCGCGTCGGGACGGAATCATCGTTCATGCCGTATTCTGCCCGATACTGGAGGCGTTCGAGGACGACCTGGAGCGATGGCACGATATGGGGTGGCACACCGATGCTGCCAAGAATGCAAATAATCTGGCTAGAATCGAGGTCACATTAGCAAATCAACCAGGTGCGCTGGGCGAAGTTTGCACTTTGGTAGGCGAACAGCAGGCAAACATAGATAATTTGTCAATGACCACAAGAAAGCCAGATTTCTTTCAGATCAACATGGACTTGGAAGTCAGAGACACTAAACATTTGAGTGATATCCTGACGGCACTGAAAGCGCAAAGCTTCGTGAATCAGGTTGGGCGCGTAACAAGAAAGCCTGATCGCCCGGGGGATGAGGGTGAAACTACTCAGGCGCAGCTACCATTGGGGAGCCGCGCGGCTAATGTGATGTGAGGATGTGCGTGAAGGGCTTGGTGGGACATGATATTCAAGCGGCGTGAGAAGGCACTGCTTTCCAATCGCCTGCGCGAAGCCGTGGCGCCACGCAAAGGGTTCTGGCGCGGCATCGATTACATCGGCAAACGCATGCGGCGCCTGCCTGACAGCCCGCATCGAATCGCCTTGGGCTTTGCCTGTGGGGCGCTTGCATCTTTCTCGCCGTTCTTTGGGTTTCATTTCTTTCTAGCCGCGGGCTTGGCCTGGCTTGTCCGGGGGAATGTCCTGGCGGGCCTCTTTGGCACGATTGTCGGCAATCCCATTACTTTCCCATTCATTTCGGCTGCATCTTTGGGCATGGGCCGATGGCTGTTGGGCCAGAACGACGATGGATCAGGGATAGAGGTTGTCGGCGATGCATTTGCCGAGGCGTTTTCCTCTATCTGGGCCACAATGAAAAGCTGGTTTGGCTATGGCCCATCCATGATGGATGGGCTGGTTAAGTTCTTCCATGACGTGTTCCTTCCGTACCTGATTGGCGGTATCCTTCCTGGGCTGTTTTGTGCGGTTGCCTGTTACTGGTTGATCGGGCCCATTGTGGCCGCGTATCAGGAACGGCGGCGTAAGAAGCTGCAGATCATCCAGGAACGCCGTCGGGCGGAACTGGACAAAGAACTGTCCGCCTATCAGGCGCATGACGGAATGGAGGGAGACCATGCCTGAGCAGCTTGACCGTCCCGTCGGACGCTTGCGTCTTGGTGTCAACATCGACCACGTGGCGACAATCCGGAACGCCCGCGGCGGAGACGTGCCAGACCCGGTCCGCGCGGCAAAGATGGCCGAGATGGCGGGGGCCGACGGCATTACAGCACACCTTCGCGAAGACCGCCGCCACATCACTGATGGCGATATCGACCGGTTGATGGAGGCTTTGAGCCTGCCGCTGAACTTCGAAATGGCGGCCACCGATGAAATGCAGGCAATTGCGTTGCGTCATAAGCCGAATGCCGTCTGCATCGTTCCGGAAAAGCGCGAAGAAAAAACCACCGAAGGTGGGTTGGAAGTGGCGCGCGAAGAAAACCGGCTTGCCCATTTCATCGCGCCCTTGCGCGATGCCGGATGCCGGGTTTCGATTTTTATCGCCGCCGATCAGCGTCAGATCGAAGCCGCTGCCCGCATCGGCGCCCCAGTGATCGAATTGCACACAGGTGCCTATTGCGATGCTCATGCAGAGGGTCGCTTTGACGATCGTGATGTGGAGTTGGACCGGTTGCGCGACATGGCCGCGTTTGGCCACTCGCTGGGCCTGGAAGTTCATGCCGGGCACGGCCTGACCTTCGACACCGTGACGCCGGTCGCCGCCTTTCCGGAGGTCATTGAACTGAATATCGGCCACTACCTGATCGGCGAGGCGATCTTTTCGGGACTGGACAGCGCCATTCGCCGGATGCGCGAATTGATGGACCGTGCCCGCCGCGATGCCTTTGGCGAAGATGTCGCCTGATGGACATTGCCGCCTATCTGGCGATCGCTTTGGCATTCTTCGCAGTTGCCGTATCACCAGGCCCGGCAAACATTGCCAATGCGGTTATCGCCATGGATCGCGGGCGCGCTGCTAGCTTTCGGTTCTCGCTGGGCTTGACCACAGGTATTGCCGTTTGGGGCATCGTCGCCGCGACGGGACTGGGCGCAATTCTGCAAACTTCTGTCTATCTACTATCCGTCCTTAAGGTTCTTGGCGGGATCTATCTGCTTTATCTCGCCTGGCAATCAGCAAGGGCGGCACGCGACCCTGCGGAAACGCGGCCGGCATCCGTCGATCGGGATCGGCTTTTTGTACAGGGCATTGCGTTGAATCTGTCCAATCCGAAGACAGTGATCGCCTGGATGGCAGCCCTGAGTGTTGGCCTTAGCGAAACGGCGAGCCCCGCAGCCCTGGCGATCGGCGTTGCGATATGCACCAGCGTCGCCTTGCTTGTGAACATGTTGTACATGCTGTTGTTCTCGCTGTCCGGCGTGATGGCCGGGTACCGTCGTATACGTCGTTGGATCAACTATTTCGTCGCGGGTCTATTCTCGATCGCAGGGCTTGGTTTGATCCGTTCCGCCTTCGCAAAGTAACGCGCGGTCATTCGGCGGCCTCGCATGGTGCATCACAAATCCTGATTCCGCGCGGTCTTCCCTGTACCCGCGCAAGACGTACATTGAGCGACGCATTCCTTACCTGACAGGAGCCAGGCATGGCCGACGAAAAATATCTGATAACCGCCGAAGAAATCGCGGCGATGGAGGGGCTTGCAAAGACGCATTTCCTGAATCCGGATGCCAAGCGGATCAACAAATCTTTAGGCGATTTAACCGGGCTGACCGGCCTGGGATTTCACATCATCGAAGTCGCGCCCGGTGACGAGACAACTGAGTATCATATGCACTACTTCGAGGATGAGTGCATTTTCGTTCTGGCGGGAACAGCCACCGCCGAAATCGGTGAAGAAAGCCATCCGATCAAACCCGGCGACTTCATCGGCTATCGCAAGTGCGGTTTGGCGCACACAATCCACAATACAGGTTCAGAAACCTTGCGGATGATTGTCGTCGGTCAGCGGTTGGCGCAGGATGTCGGCGACTACCCACGTAAAGCCAAACGAATTTATCGGAACGAAGGACTGACCTGGAACCTGGTCGATCACGAACACATCGCCAATCCGGTCGCCGGGGCGAAGTAACAGGTGGACCGAAGATGAACCTGGATCAACTATCCTTTCTGATGCCGCCGCTTCTGGCGTTTTTTGTCGCTGCTGCATCACCGGGTCCAGCCACCCTGGCGGTTGCGGCCACATCCATGGCCCGTGGGCTTTGGGCCAGCTTGGCGCTGGGTGTTGGGCTGACCATCGGACTTTCGGTTTGGGGTATCCTTACGGCGGTGGGCTTGGGCGCATTGATCATCGCCTGGGCCCCGGCGCTGTTGTTGCTGAAGAGTTTGGGCGGTGCATATCTATTGTATCTGGCCTGGTTGTCGGCGAAGAGCGCCCTTTCAGCAGACGATCCCGGTGCGCTGAAATCGGCACCTGAAGACGGAGTTGGACGGCGCATGATCTGGCGCGGGTTTATTTTGAACATCATGAACCCAAAGGCCGTGCTTGCCTGGACCGCCGTGATCGCATTGGGCACACCGGATCAGGGTGGTGCATTTGCCATGATTGTTATTGTTGGTTTGTGTACCTTCTGCGGGCTTTTGATTTACTGGGTGTATGCGGCGTCGTTTTCGGCGCCAATTGCCAGCGCAGTCTACATGCGAGGGCGGCGCTGGATCGAAGGCGTTTTCGCACTTGGTTTCGGCCTGGCGGGGCTTAAACTGATCTTATCGCGAAACTGAAGCCTGCACGCCGGGCGGACGGGTAAAGTCCATCACGGTTCGATGGCCCCTTAACGGAGACAACCCTTGATCCGCATCGGACTGAATGACTTGCCGGGCAACCACGTTATAGACACCGCGTGCGCTGCGCGTTTGCCTGCATGATCATCGGAATTGGATCAGATCTGGCCGACATCAGGCGGATCACGAAGACTTTGGACCGGTTCGGTGAAAGGTTCATTCAACGCTGCTTCACGGATATTGAGCAGGCCAAATCCGAAAAGCGCAGGCAGCGGGCGGCATCCTATGCCAAGCGTTGGGCCGCGAAAGAGGCCTGTTCCAAAGCCCTTGGAACCGGTCTGCGCATGGGCGTTGCTTGGCGCGAAATGGGTGTCGTGAACCTTCCCAGTGGCCAACCAACGATGGAACTGACCGGAGGTGCTGCAGAACGCCTGCGGAAGCTGACGCCGCCGGGAATGGCTGCCAGAATCCATGTCACGATTACCGACGACGACCCCTTCGCCCAAGCCTTTGTGGTGATCGAGGCCGTCCCGCAGGACACGCCATACGTGCAGTCCGCTACTTAACTCGCCAAGTCGTGAAAGGCATGCGACGGTATCGCGTCATCCCGCTGGCTTGACTTGACCCCGCCCGACCTTCACATAGCGCAAACACGACAGGCAGGACCCCGTATGGCGCGTACCGAGCAGAAAAAAGAAGGCTTCTGGGAAACGGTGAAAACCGTCTTTTGGGCCTTGGTGATCGCGATGGCGTTCCGGTCAATTCTGTATCAGCCTTTCTCGATCCCTTCCGGGTCGATGAAGCCTACTTTGCTGGTCGGGGATTATCTGTTCGTATCGAAATTCTCTTACGGCTATTCCAAATATTCCTTGCCGTTTTCGCCAGATCTCTTTGACGGGCGGATCTGGGGATCGATGCCTGAACGCGGCGACGTAGTTGTCTTTAAGCATCCCAAGAAGGACGCCTGTTCCGAAGGTCCGATCGAGTTTTCAGTGCGCATCGGCAAAGGTTTTCTGTCGTGGTTTGGCATCGCCAGGGCAGAGGCAGGCCCGGACGATTGCGTTGACTACATCAAGCGGGTCATCGGATTGCCCGGCGACAAGGTTCAGATGGTTGATGGCGTGCTCTTCATCAACGGGGACCAGGTCGGGCTGGAACGCGCGACCAATTTTGCCGAGCCGAAAGGCATGGATGGCGATCGGCTGCGCACGGGGCCGTGTATAAATGACCCGGTTCCCCTGGGCGGAGATTGCGAAACTGCCCATTTTATCGAAGAACTGCCCGGCGGGCGCAGGCATTCGATCCTGGAGTTGGGGCGCACCCGGTATGACAATACAGACGTGATCGAAGTGCTCGACGATCATATCCTGTTTTTGGGCGACAATCGGGACAACTCGGTTGACGGTCGCTTCCCTTCGGTGGGACAGGTTCCCATGGAAAACCTGATCGGCCGGGCCGATGTGATCGCACTGTCTTCTGCCGGTGCTTTCTGGGAGTTCTGGGAATGGCGCTGGGCCAGATTCTTCAAGTCCATTGAGTAGCGGCGGCAAAAAAATCGGATTTTGGGCTTGGATCGCCTGCGGTATCCTGATCGCCATTGTCATCGTTGCCGGCGCGCTGCCTCTGGTGTTGAGCCGGGTCACTGGTGGTGATTTCTATGCCATCACGGCGTCTTCGATGCAGCCAGCGCTGATGACCGGTGATGTGGTACTTACCGAACCGATGGATCAAAGGCCCAAACGGGGCGAGATAGTCGTCTTCGAACATCCACAGCAACCCGGCACCGACTACATTAAACGGGTGATAGGTTTAGCAGGCGACACCGTGCAAATGATCGATGGCGAAGTGCACCTGAACGGAACCGGGTTGGAGCTGCGTCAGGTTGAAGACTTCGAAATGCCATCTGCAGAACGTGGATTTGGAAGAGCATCCTGTTTGAACAACGCAGATCCAGATCAGCCCTGCCGCGTTAGCCAGTGGAATGAACAGCTGACAGATGGGGTCAGCTATCGCGTATTGGACCTTGGGCAAACGCAGGCTGACAATACCCAAGTCTTCAATGTTCCAGAGCGCCACGTCTTCGTCATGGGCGACAATCGCGACAACTCTGTCGACAGTAGGTTTCCATCGCTCGGCGCGGTGCCCGTTGATAAAGTCAAATACAAAGCCTGGCTGATCCACACCTCGAACGACCCTGACACAAGTGCGCCGCGCTGGGACCGGTTCTTCAAACGGCTGGATGCCGAATGACCAACCACTCGAACCGTGCGCTGGAGATTGCCCTTGGTCATCAGTTTAAGAACCCGGGCCTGTTGCAGCAGGGCCTGACGCATCCATCGGCCTCGTCACCTTCGCGGCCCGACAATCAACGGTTGGAGTTCCTTGGCGACCGGGTGCTGGGATTGGTGATCGCGCAGACCTTGATGGATGCCTACCCGGATGCTCAGGAGGGGGACCTGGCACCCAGGTTCAACGCCCTCGTCCGTCGTGAAACCTTGGCCGAGGTGGCAGAAGGTATCGGATTGGGCCAGTACCTGCATCTCGGCCGGTCCGAAAGCACATCGGGCGGGCGACGCAAGGCAGCAATCCTGGCCGATGCCATGGAGGCGGTGATTGCAGCGCTTTATCTGGATGGCGGGATGGAGGCGGCAAGCGCGTTCATCCAAGCGGAATGGAACAATCGGGTCGATGCAGTGGACCAGGCGCCGACCGATCCGAAAACCGCGATCCAGGAATGGGCGCAAGGCCGGGGCTTGGCGCTGCCGTCCTATGACATGGTCGGACGCTCTGGGCCGGATCACGCACCCAAATTCGTGATCAAGGCCAGCCTGGAAAACGGTATATCGGCAACCGGTAAGGCAGGTTCCAAAAAGCAGGCGGAACAGGCCGCCGCAGAGGCTCTATTAGAGAAACTGGGTGAAGATGACTGACGCCGTCCCGGAACGCTGTGGTTTTGTCGCCCTGATCGGCGAGCCGAATGCCGGCAAGTCGACGCTGCTGAACCGAATGGTCGGCGCGAAAGTTTCGATTGTGACGCATAAGGTTCAGACGACGCGGTCGCGCATTCGTGGGATCGCCCTGGAAGGGTCGGCGCAACTGGTCTTTGTCGATACGCCCGGGCTTTTCCAGCCGCGCAGACGGTTGGACCGGGCCATGGTTGCCTCGGCCTGGGCAGGTGCCGAGGATGCCGACATCACCGTGTTGATGGTCGAGGCGCATCACGGCGTGACAGACGGCGTCGAGCGTATCCTGGAAAGCCTGGAGGCCCACACCCAGAACCGGCCGGTTGCGTTGGCAATCAACAAGATCGACAGGGTGAAACGCGAAACTCTGCTGGCCCTGGTAGCGGATCTGTCCCAGCGCCGAAGCTTTGCCGAGGTCTTTCTGATTTCGGCAGAAAACGGGGACGGTGTCGCGGATTTGCGGACGTGGCTGGCCAGCAACGTGCCAACAGGCCCGTGGCACTATCCGGAAGACCAGATCGCCGATGCACCTCTGCGCCAGATCGCAGCGGAAATCACCCGCGAAAAGCTGACGCTGCGGCTGCATCAGGAACTGCCCTATCAACTGACCGTCGAGACCGAGACCTGGGAAGAGCGCAAGGATGGCTCTGTCCGTGTGGAGCAGGTGATCTATGTGGTCCGCGACGGCCACAAGGGCATCGTTTTGGGCAAGCGCGGAGAGACGATCAAAGCCATCGGCGCGGAAGCCCGCAAAGAGCTGACGGCTCTGCTGGATCGACCGGCGCACCTTTTCCTGACGGTAAAGGCCCGGCCGAATTGGCAGGAAGAACCGGAACGGTATTCGCAGATCGGCCTGGACTATTCGGATGGGTCGTAAATGGCGGGCGGTCTAACATCGGAATTCTGGATTGCTGCTTATTTGGCACGGCTGCAGGGCGAAGGTATCTTCGCCCATATCGCCCACAAAGGGGACGCCACGGCGGGCGCCATTGCGATCAAACTGGCCACAATGGACGGGAAAGCCAGCCTTTTCACCCGGACGTATGATGGTGATGGCGCACGGATCTGGGATTGCGCGAAAGACTCCGAAAGTGAACGCGATGTTGACGAGGCAATTGCAAATCAGCGCCGGTTCGATCGGGATCTCTGGGTTATTGAGGTCGAAGATCCGAAGGGCAGGCACTTGCTGGACCACGAAGGCCTGACCTGAGCCATTGCACCAACTGCGCCTTCCGTGAAACCTCAGTCACCGATAATGCTGCGATGCGACCTAAGCCGCGATCAATTTGCGCTAACTCCAACCAAAAAATCGGCATGCTTCACCGGTTGTTAAGGACATCGTTTCACCGGCGATTATTCGTTTTTTGGCATGTTTCGTTCGGGGTGCGGCTAAGGTGAGACGAATATGTGGTCTGATACTGCCTTAATGCTGAGCGTCGCTAAGAAATCGGCCTCGGAACTTTTGCTGAATCTGCTGACGCGAAGTCATGGCCTTCGAACCTGCAGCTTGAAACTGGACCGGTCCGACATTCAGCTATTGCTGCCTGGCTGCGAGTTGGAGATCACTGGTAAGATCTCGGGTATAGCCGGTCTTGTGGACGTGCAAATTAACGACGTCGCCCATGGCGTCACCTCTGAGCGCAATGATGATCCAGCGATTCTGATCGTGCGGCACCTGAATGAAACCATTACAGATATGGTTCCACCAAACGAGCCGTATCAAAGTCTTTTCTCCGCCAGTACCTGCATCGTCCAAGCCATGGAGATTGAAGACCCGCGCTGGCCAATTCATTTCGTTCATTGGGAAATCGCGCTGCTTGAGGCGCTGGGATACATGCGCCGATTTCGAAGATGCAGATCCGACTATCGGCACGGTGAGGCAATTTACATTTCACCGCGATCCGGCAAGGTCGTGTCCCGCCAGGAAGCCGGTGCCTTCCTGGACAGGTTAAGACCAGTACCATCCTTGCTGATGGGCGCGCAGAATGGATCCTTGGCCGATGTCCAACGTTCTTTGGATCTTGTGACCATGTTGCTGGAAGAGTTCGTCTGCCCGGACCTCGGGACTGAACGGCTTTGGGATACCCGTGATCAGATAAGCGAGTTGATTAATGATCTGGATCACATACCGGGCGTTCAGGACGCCCGGAAACCAAAACGCATCGACGCCGACGAGCGTAAGCGGCGGCTGTCCGCGATGCGCCGTCTGATGGTCGGATGCCGTAAATTTGCACCTGTCTGAAGACTCTGGTCGCCCTTTCAGGATATTTCACACTCGGGAAAGCAAGAAATCTTAAAATGCTACCGTGGGGCTCCGATTTGCCCGCCAGGACGATTCCTGTCAGCGCCCGTCTTGCCAAGGCGGCGTGCTGCCCGGTAATTCTGTTCCGAGCTTGCCAGTCGGGGCTATAGGCAAGGAGTGCCGTGGATGGAGTGGCGCGACGAGGGCATCCTTTTGTGGGTGCGCCGTCACGGAGAAAAGAACGCCGTAATCGAGGCTTTGAGCGCTGAACATGGGCGCCATGCAGGTCTCGTGCGCGGTGGTGCGTCCAATTCTGTCTCGGCCCTGTTGCAACCCGGTGCGCAACTGTCCCTGGAATGGAATGCCCGGCTTGCCGAACATCTGGGGAATTACAAGGTTGATCTGATCCGCTCGCGTGCAGCGACGATCATGACGGATCGTGTGTCGCTGGCTTGCCTGAATGTTGTCAGTGCCCTTCTGGTACAATTCCTGCCGGAGCGGGAACCTAACAAGCAGATGTATTCCTCGACCTTGGATGTTGTGGACGCCCTGGCGCAACAGGACCGATTCTGGCCGTATCGCTATGCCCAGTGGGAGCTGAAGTTGCTGGAAATTCTTGGGTTTGGCCTGGATCTAAGCCGATGCGCGTCGACCGGGGCGACCGAGGATCTGACCTTCGTATCCCCGCGATCTGGAAGGGCGGTCTGCCGCACCGCAGGTGCACCATTTGCCGACAGGATGCTGCCTTTGCCCTCGTTTTTGCTAGGAGCCCGCAAACCGCAAATCGGTGATGTCCGGGAAGCTTTGCGGATGACCGGCTATTTTCTGAAACATTGGGTCTGCGATGCCTATGACATCCAGGATTTGCCCGAGTCGCGCACGCGCTTGGTGCGCCTTCTGGCAAACGCCCCGCCTGGTCTGCCGGATGCCGGAGACGGTGACCTCACGGAAAGCGAGCTGACCTGGCTTGGCCGGGCCAGAACGGGCAACTGAGCAGGCGCTGGTTGCGTCACATGGTTAGCAAGACCTTTCCAGGATGGCCGCCGGCCTCCAAGATCCGGTGGGCATCGGCTGCCTCTTCCATCGGCAGCGCTCGATAGGTCACCGTGCGCAGATTGTCCTGCGCAAACATGGGCCAGACGCTGTCCCGCAGATCCCGCGCAACCGCAGCCTTGAATTCTGGCGAACGCGGGCGCAGCGCAGCACCGGTCAGGCTGACCCGCTTCACCAGGAATGGAATCAGGTTGATTTCAGCTTTGGGACCAAGATCGAAGGCCAGTTGAATGATCCGTGTGTCCATGCGCGTACATTTCAAATTGCGCGCGGTGTAGGGGCCGCCTAAGAAATCGATGATGATGTCAGCGCCGCCTGCCGACGTGACGATGTCGACAAAATCTTCCTCGCGATAGTTGATGACCCGCTCTGCGCCCATGTCTGCGGCCAACTTGATGCTGGCCTCGGCCCCCGCCGTCGCAAAGACTCGCAGGCCAAAGGCCGCACCCAACTGCACCGCGGTCGAGCCGATGCCGCCGCCGCCGCCATGCACCAACATCGTACCACCTGCGGGAACGTCGTGGCCGAACCAGACATTCGACCAAACGGTGAAGAACGTTTCACACAGCCCGGCAGCATCGATCAGATCAACACCAGCCGGGACCGGCAGGACCTGCCCAGAGGGAACAGCGACATATTCGGCATAGCCGCCGCCATTGGTCAGCGCACAGACAGGGTCCCCAGCGGACAAGTCCGTAACGTCATTGCCGACGGCCTCGATATGACCAGAGACTTCCAGGCCGATCAGATCAGAAGCACCCCTCGGCGGAGGATAGTTTCCGGCGCGCTGCTTCAAGTCAGGCCCGTTCACACCGGCGGCCGCAACTTTGATCAACACTTCGTCTGCACCCGGCTGCGGAATCGGACGGCGCCCCACTTGCAAAACCTCTGGGCCGCCGCCATCGCCGTGTTCGACTATCCGCATCTCTGTCATTCTGCGCTCCGCCATCTGCTTAAGCGTGAATTAACGGACCGCTTTGACCCCGGCAATCCCGATTGGACGAAGAGCCGGTCAACGGCCGAGGATAACCCTGCGGCCCGGCGCATCGGCCAGCATCCCGTGCTATCGAAACTATTGAAGGCACGTACTTTTAAGCGAGATTCTAGTTAAATACACGCACTGGTTGAGAATTTATGGAAAATCAGAACGGACGCAGAAATTGTGGTGCCGGGTTAGGAAGATGTTTTTGTTTTTCGTCCAGTCTTCCTGACAGATGGCTTTTCGACCGGGTTTTCAGACTTCGATGCAAGCAGATCAATCAGCTAATCCAGCGAAGAACGCAGCGCGCGGCATGCCTAAAGACGTGGGTTATGACGCTGCCATGCGGATGGCCGTCGAAACTTTCGATATGATGCAGCAGTACAAGACGCCCCCGGTCCCGGAGGCGTATGAAATTTTCTATGCCTATGCCTGTAGAAAACCACTTGAGATCATAGAACGCATCGACGAAGCGGCATCGACGAATGGCATTTTAGACCTGCACCAAATTTACGGCATTCACTGCGATCTGTTTTCCTATCCCGAAGCACTTCGGGAACATCAGGAAGCCACCAATGAAAAGCTGGATTCAGAACTCAGCGACGTTCTGGAAATGGTCGAATCGCATCTCAAAAGGAATGCTGATTATTCTTCCTCATTGGATTCCGCCAATGACGATCTGACCACATCGACATCGCCGCAGGCGCTGCGCCGCACGATCGAAAAGCTGTTATCGGAAAATGAAAAGTCGCGGGAAGAATCGCGGAAGCTCGCGGACAGCCTCGAAACGTCCCAGTCCAGCATCCGCGAAATGCGGGAGCAGTTGGCCAAAGCACGGGAAGCAGGTTTCCAGGATGCTTTGACGCGCCTGCACAATCGTCGGCATTTTGATTCGCAGCTTCCGAAGGAAATCGCTGCGGCCCAAGATACCCAAAGCGTCTTGTCTTTGGTCATGGTCGATGTCGACCACTTCAAGAGCGTAAATGACAATTTCGGACATCCCGCCGGCGATGCCGTACTGCGCGTGCTTGGCAAGATGCTTGCAGACAACGTGAAGGGACGGGACATTCCCGTGCGCTATGGCGGCGAAGAATTTTCGATCATCCTGCCGGATACATCCGCCAACGGCGCGAAGGCGCTGGCCAACAAAATTCGTCGCCAGTTAGAGCGCAAAAAAATGGTCCTGCGCGATACTAACCAGGATTTGGGCAAGATCACTGCATCATTCGGCGTCGCAGAATTACGTCTCGATGACAACGTCTCGTCGTTGATCGCCCGCGCTGATAAGATGCTCTACGAAGCAAAACATACGGGCCGAAACAAGGTCGTTTCAGACGGCGGCTAGGAAACTTGCCCATCGATGAAGGATCGGATTGTCTCTGCGACTAGATCCGGCTTCGCATTGACGACCCAGTGGTCGGCATCTGCGATCTCGACGACCTTCAGATCGTCACAGTATTCCCCCAATCGAGCATAGCAGGACGGTAGCAAAGCCGCGTCCCGCTGACCCCAAATCAAAAGATGCCGGGGCCGCACGCGCAATTTCGCGGTATCGCTGAACGGATTTTCCCGGGCCAATGTATCCTCGCCCGGGGTCGGGACATAGACCGGCGAGGCACGGTACCAGTTCAGCATACCGGTCAGTGCGCCCGGCGGGCTCCAGGCCTCCACGTAACTCTGCCGCTCGTCTTCGGTCATCCATGACAGATCCGAAAAAGCAGCAAACATTTTGAACAACAGCGCGAACCCATCCGCGGAAAACCTGCCCTCCGCCTCGGGCGCCCGTAGCTTGTGCATGTACTGGCTGGCTTGCACCTGCGCCGGGTCGGTCAGCAACGCGTGCTGGAACGGCCCGGCATGGACGCCATTCACGATGATCAGCCCCTGCAAAAGATCAGGGCGCATGATCGCCGCGGCATAGGCAACCGACGCGCCCCAGTCGTGTCCGACCAGGTATACGGGCTGCTCCGGCGAAAGCTGTTCAATCAGGCCGATCGCGTCTCCGGCAATCTTGCCCGCCGCATAGTTTTCCACCCCTTCGGGTTTCGAAGATGTGGCATAGCCCCGCTGATCAGGCGCGACGCAGAAGAACCGGTCGGACAGCATCTCCATCAGCCGGGCCCACATCCCCGAGTATTCCGGGAACCCGTGCAGGAACAGGATCATCGGGTTGGCAGGGTCACCTTGACGGCGCACATTCAGCGTCACATCACCGATGCTCATCATGGCCTGGTGCAAAGGTTGGATCATCCTGGTTCAACTCCCCCGGATTTGAGCCATTGTCCGGCCTGGCGTGATCGCCTCCGGATCGATCATCAACTCCAGCACCGCGCCGTTTGCCGATGCCTGGGCGCGCGCGAAAGCATCAGCAAACTCTTCCGTTCGTTCCACGCGTTCCGCATGATATCCAAACGACATCGCCAATTGGACAAAGTCCGGATTGGCGATCTGGGTTCCCGCAACGCGGTGCGGATACTCCCGCTCTTGGTGCATGCGGATCGTGCCGTACATTCCATTGTTCAGGATCAGCACAATCGGCTGGCACCCCGCCTGAAGCGCCGCGCCCAGTTCCATCCCAGTCATCTGGAAGTCGCCATCCCCGGCAAAGCAAACCACTGTGCGATCCCTGAACTCCGCCTTGGCTGCAACGGCGGCAGGCACGCCCGAACCCATCGCCCCGGACTGCGGCCCCAGCAGACGTTGATTTGGACCAAACTTAAAAAGCTTGTTCGGCCAAATCGCGAAATTGCCCGCCCCATTCGTCAAAATCGCATCCTGGGGCAGCACACCCTGCATATGCCGCATCACCGCGCCCATGTCCAAAGCCCCGGGCTGGGGCGGAAGATCATGGGTGGCCAAATACCCTGAACGCCCCTCGGCGGTCCATGTTGCCCGCGCGTCGGACCCTGGCAGCGTCACATCAGAGACGGCCCGCAGGAATGCCCCGGGATGGGCGTGGATCGGCAGCTTGGCCTGATAGATCTTACCCAGTTCCGCATCCGAGGCATGGACATGTATTAGCGACTGCACCGGGTCTGGTGCCTGAAACAGCGTGTAACCATCGGTCGTTGCCTCGCCAAACCGGGGCCCGAGCGCAAGGATCACGTCGGCCTCTGCCAAGAGGCGCTTCATATGCGGCGCCATGCCGACGCCTGCATCGCCGACATAGCAATCCGAGTGATTGTCCATCAGGTCCTGGAACCGGAAAACGCAGGCGACCGGCAGTCCGTTCCGTTCCGCAAACATCTTCAGATCGGCCCGCGCGGCATCGTCCCAGCCGCCGCCACCGGCCAGGACCAATGGACGCTGTGCCTGGGACAGCAGATCAACTGCTTCATCAACTGCGGCGGCGTCCGGTGCCGGGCGCGATACGCGGACCTCGGCGCCCGCCCCCGCATCGCAGAATCCGGACAGCATGTCCTCTGGCAAAGCAACCACGACGGGTCCGGGACGCCCGGACTGAGCCACCGAAAATGCCCGGCTGACAATCTCTGGCAAACGCGCGGCGTCGTCCACTTCCACCGCCCATTTCGCGATTGGCCCGAAGAATGCGCGATAGTCGATCTCTTGAAACGCTTCGCGATCCCGCATCCAGGTCGCGATCTGACCGACGAACAGGATCATCGGCGAACTGTCCTGCATCGCTGTATGAACGCCGATCGAGGCATTGGTCGCCCCAGGCCCCCGCGTCACCATCGCGATACCGGGCTGCCCGGTCAGCTTGCCATGGGCTTCCGCCATGAATGCTGCTCCGCCTTCGTGACGGGTCAGCACCAGTTCGACATCATTCGCGTCGTGCAGTCCATCCAATGCCGCCAGATAGCTTTCACCCGGTACCGCAAAGATCCGCCGCACATTCTGTGCCCGCAGGCAATCGACCAAGACGGCGCCTGCGTGTTTTTTTGACTGGTTCATTTTGCCGTCCATTTCATCTGGCCAAAAATATCTTGGGGTCTGGGGCGAAGCCCCAGCTGGTTTCCAAAATCCTAGTCGACACTCAGCAAGGGTGGCAACTTGGGTCCGCGTACGGTCGGCAAAAAGATGTGCTTCCACGGCGAGGCGTAGATCTCTTCCACCGGCATTTCGACGACCGCAGGACCACCGGCCGCAAAAGCAGCATCCAAAGCCACGCGCAAGCCTTCGGCACTTTTCTCCGCCCGGATAGCAAAGCAACCAAAGCTGTCCGCGAATTGCACGATATCCGGGTTGACCAGGTCCGAGGCGATTGTCCGGTTATGCCCGAACCTTTGTTCCTGGATGCGCTTGACGTTCCCGTAAGCGCTGTCGTTGTAGACCAGCACAACCACCGGCACATTGTACTTCACGGCGGTTGCCAATTCTGCAGCACCGTACAAGAATCCGCCATCCCCTTGAACAACCAGCACCCGCCGGTCCGGCATCGCAAGCTTTGCGCCGATACCTGCGGGCACGCCCCAACCCAAAGTGCCCGCATACCCCGCGCAGACATAACCGCGGGGTTTGTAAACCGGGAAAGCGTACCGGGCAGAGTATGCGACTTGGGTCAGATCATCGACGAAGATGCCATCTTCACCCAGTACTTCGCGAATGACCCGCAGTTCTGCGTCCTGCGGCTGCAGGTTTTCGCGAAGCTCCTGCCGGAAGGCATTGTTCATCTCTGCGATCTGGTCACGCCGATCTTCACGCTTGCCCAATCGCCGGCCCAAGGTGTCGATCAAAAGGGGCAGCGCATGTTCCGCCATGGCGTTTATCGGGACGGTGATCTGACCACGTCGGTTCACCTCGTCCGGATCGGCATTGATCTGTATCAGCTTCAGATCGTCATCCGCGCCCCAGACCATTTCATGCCACATGAATCTGGTGCCAATGCCCAGAACAACATCGGCGGATCTCCAAAACTGGTGCGCGACCGGGCTGCAGGCGTACCATTCCCCGCGTTCGTCATAGGCGCCCTTGCCCTGACGCAGCGCAGATACCGGTGCGCCCAGCATTCCTGCGATTTCCGAGATTGCTTCGGGCGCGTCATGCGCCCCGCCACCAAGGCAGATGATCGGAGTCTTCGAGGCTGCCAGCAGTTCCGCGGCCTGGTTGATGGCATCTGGATCAACCCCAGGGAATGTCGGCTCTGATACCTCCGGCTGGTCCGCCTGGGCCAACCACAAATCCAGCGGGCATTCCACGGTCACCGGGGCGGGATGGCCGCTTTGAAACGCGTGCATGGCTTGGGCAACCGCATCCCCCGCCGTGGCAGAGTCCCGCAACCCGACGGCGTGTTTCGACAATTGATCGACCACCGCCATCTGATTGGGCAATTCATGCAATTGGCCATGCATGCGGCCGATGAAGTCGGACTTGTTCTGTCCCAGCAAAGCAAAGACGCGGGCCGAGGTTGCAAAGGCAGTGGAATGTCCCGCGGCCGCGTTCAAAACCCCCTGCCCCGGCACGGTGCAATAGGCCTGCGGGCGCCCGGACGCCAGCGCCGCACCGGTTGCCATGTAGGAACAGGCCTGTTCGTGGCGGGCAACGACCGGTTCCAATGCTGTATGATCGACCAAGACATTGAAGAAGTCGTCGTTCTGCACCCCCGGCAAACAATAAAGCTTGTCCACCCCGGCATTGATCAGCCCCTGACACAGCAAGTGCGACACGGTTGTAGTCATGGAATGGGCTCCTTCCGAGATACCAAGCCAACGGAACATGGCCTTGGGGCACAATCGTAGACCGGGTGATCGAACCGGGTCTATGGCCAAGTCTTTGCTGCACTGCAAAAGTGCCGCATTGGCCTGCGGTTGACCTCGCCATGCCAGCCCCCGTATTTAGCGCG
Organism: Pseudomonadota bacterium; assembly: GCA_039028795.1. Classification (GTDB taxonomy): domain Bacteria; phylum Pseudomonadota; class Alphaproteobacteria; order Rhodobacterales; family Rhodobacteraceae; genus Thermohalobaculum. Next base: position 818 of record JBCCHJ010000017.1, on the reverse strand, counting down.
CAACTTTATTGCGCAGGAGATGCCTGATGAGCTTCGCCGTCCAGCCCGCCGCCCCAAGCCGTCCCAACCGCTGCCAATTGTTCGGCCCGGGCTCTCGCCCGCAGATCTTTCCCAAGATGGCCGTAAGTGCGGCGGATGTGATCAACCTGGATCTGGAAGACGCAGTCGCACCTGCCGACAAAGCGCAGGCCCGTGAGAACATAATCGAGGCACTGAATACCCTGGACTTCGGAAGCAAGACCGTTTCGGTCCGGATCAACGGATTGGACACGCAGTATTGGGTCGATGACGTTACCAACCTGATCGAACGCACCGGCGATCGCATGGACCTGATCATGATCCCCAAGGCCGGGAATGAACGCGACATCTATGCAGTGGATGCAGTTGTTTCAGCAGCCGAACAAAAGGCCGGCAAGTCTAAAAAGATCGGCTTCGAAGTGATCATCGAAACTGCGCAAGGCGCCGCCAATGTTGATGAGATCGCCGCTGTAAGCCCGCGCATGCAGTCCATGAGTTTTGGCGTCGCTGATTACGCCGCTTCTATGGGCATGCAGGTCACTGGAATCGGCGGAGAGCAGGACAGCTATTATGCGCTGGAAATCGGCGAGCCCGGCACCGAGCGCGCGATCCACTACAATGATCCTTGGCATTGGCCGATCGTGCGCATGGTCGCCGCCTGCCGCAAGCACGGGTTGTTGCCGGTGGACGGACCATTTGGCAATTTCTCAGACCCGGACGGGTTCCGCGCCCAGGCCTTGCGGGCGCGCACCCTGGGGTGCGTCGGCAAATGGGCGATCCACCCGAACCAGGTCGCTCTT
>JBCCHJ010000016.1:0-89049 GCA_039028795.1 Pseudomonadota bacterium | reverse complement strand
CCTGCCTCGTCCAGGATCTCGGCAAACAGGATGGACGACAGTGGAGAGACCTCGGATGGCTTCAAGATCGCGGTGCATCCCGCCAGCAGAGCCGGGATTGCCTTCAGCGTGACTTGGTTCATCGGCCAGTTCCAAGGGGTAATCAGTCCGCAGACGCCAATGGGTTCATGGCGGATCTGGGTTGTCGGTGCATGAGGGCCAAGGGGTTCCTGCAACGTGAAGTTCTTGGCAGCGCGCAAGAAGGCTTTGATATGCGACGTGCCCAGCGGGGTCTGCTGCTCCCGCGAGAGGTCAATAGGTGCGCCCATTTCCAGGCTCATGGCCTGGCTCAGGTCTTCGGCCCGGGCGTTGTAACACTCGAGGATGCGTTCCACCAACGCAATGCGGTCGGTGAGCGGCGTCGACGCCCATCCCGGAAAGGCCCGGCGGGCAGCTTCGACGGCGGCGTCGGTGTCGGCCTGACCGCCCAGCGAGATCACCGCACAGGGATTTTCTGTCGCCGGATCTATGACCTGACAATCCGTTCCCGCCTGGGGCGCAACCCAAGCGCCATCAATGTAGAAGTCTCTTTTCTCAAGCATGCCGATTCCCTGCCGCGCATTTTTGTTTCGGCGCGCAAAATGCCTGTCCGAACGCCCAACAGCAATGGGCAAAAGGGGCGGCATCTCAACTATCGGATTAACGAGGTTTGGCCTTTTAACGTCGCGGTGTTTGTGCACTGGCTGGGTCCGCAGCACCGATCAGCGCACCCGCCGTGATCAGCCGGGTCCAGTCGCCGGGGCTGCTGGCCCACCAACTGATATCGACCTCGTCATCGCGCATGCGGGTCCAGTCTTCGTCTTCAAGCCCGCGAAGCCAGAAGTCGCTATAATCTATCCCGGGCAGGCCCAGTTGCGCATCGCTGTCAAAGAGGTTCTGGTCACCGATGATGAACCCGAAGATAGGTTGGTCCAGCTTGATGGTCGCAGACACGAAGTCTGCGCTTTCCCAAGAGGGGTCCCATTGCAGGTAGTGGCTGGAGACCAAGGTTCCGGCGCGGATCACATATCGCCCATCGTCCCGGCGCGCGACAAAGGGTGATCCGGGGTCCGCCACCCGATCCAGCACCAGATCTTCCTTCAGGATGATGTTCTGACGTTCGTTCCAAACCAGCAGCTTGCCATTGTCCGGATCCGGCATGACCGGGTTGGGCGGGGCGTCTGTGATTTCGCACGCCAGCGCGCCGTCGCAGCGGGGAATTTCCAGAACTTCGGCGGGGACAAGCCCGGGTGTCAGGGCCATCGCGGTCGCCAAGGCCCGGGCCAGTAGTATCATTGCGCGCCCAGCATCCATTCCCCGTCCGGAGTGAAGGCATGGAAGGCGAAGGCAAAGACCACCTCGAAGACCACGGGCGTCCCGTCGGGCGACGTGACGACGACGTTGCCGACCTCGCGCCCCTCGGCGATGTTTTTGTCGTCAAGCGCCGAGGCCTGGCCTTCCGTCCATGTCAGGATCAGGTCGGCTTCTTCCAGGCGTCCTGCCTGGCGCACGCGGATCAGCGGCCAAGCTTTGTCATCGACGCGGATCACCCGGGTCAGGGGGTGGATGTCATGCGGCGGGTTTTCGCCGCGATAGAGGAACGGCGTGCCGGTGTCATAGCTGCGATAGGGATTGGAGCCATAAGACCGGGAGTGACCGGTTGGCTCGGCCATGACCAGGCCATCCGGGTGCCGGGATTTGAAGGCAGCCCAGCTTTCCAGCAAGGCGGGTAGTGGTGTCAGCGTCTTGCCCAGCATATCGCCGGCGATCGCCTCTCCGGTGAATTGTTGCCACCAGCTTTCGGTTTGCCGGTCATACATGATCATGTCCGAGTGGCGAAGCATGCCGGAGACGCCCAATTCCAGTTCCTGCCCATCCATACGCAGATCAAAGACCAGACCGGAATTGCAGAGCGGGCAAAAGGTGACGGCAACCGGCACGTCGCCAATGCGGTCATTCACGATCTCATGCCACATCAGATAACGGATCGGATAGGCGCGCGGGGTTTGGCCATCCAGGGCGACGCTCATCACCGGTTCACGATCGTCGATTTCATCTTCCGCGGCGACCGGTTTCATGGTTGGGCCGGTGATCGCCGGAATGCCGTCCTTGGGTGGACCGCCGGAAAAGATCTCGAACGGATTGACCGACATCTTGGTGAAATCGGTATTGGGCCAGGCGCGTTGCCAGCGACCGGCATCAGCAAACGCCATGGTCGTGGTGAGCGCTGTTAACACCAGAGCGACGACAAATCTGAACATCCGCGACTCCTGTCTCTGCACCGGTGATACGATGCAGGATCGGGGTCTGTCCCTTTCAACGTGTCACGTTTGCGCGAGAGCCGCGGCTACAGCCAATCCTGCAGGATCGGGATCAGGGGAATATCGGCAGACGGCATCGGGTAGTCTGGCAGCCGCGCCTTTGTCGCCCATGCCAATGCCTGGCCTTCGCGGCCCTGAACGACACCTTCCCATTTACGGCAGGCGAAGAGCGGCATCAAAAGGTGGAAATCCTCATAGGTGTGCGAGGCAAAGGTTAGGGGCGCAAGGCAGCTTTCCCAGGTGTTTATGCCAAGTTCTTCATCCAGTTCCCTAATCAGACAGGCTTCGGGTGTCTCGCCGGGTTCGACTTTTCCCCCCGGGAATTCCCAGAGCCCCGCCATGGATTTGCCTTCAGGGCGTTGGGCCAGCAGGACCCGTCCATCCCGGTCAATCAGGGCAACTGCGGCAACCAGAATGATCTTCAAGACCGATAGTCCGCGTTGATGGTGATGTATTGATGGGTCAGATCGCAGGTCCAGACCGTTGCGCGTCCATCGCCGACGCCGACATCGACGCCTATGTCGAGTTCCGCGCGCTGCATGTATGTGGCCCCGGCTTCTTCGGTGTAGCTGTCCGCGACCCAGCCGTTTTCGGCCACCATGATATCGCCGAAGGTGATCGATAGCTTGTCCCGGTCGGCGGCCTCGCCCGATTTGCCCACAGCCATGACGATGCGGCCCCAGTTCGGGTCCTCGCCTGCCAGGGCGGTTTTCACCAAAGGGGAGTTCGCGATGGCGAGGCCGATGCGCCGTGCCGCGCCATCATCGGCCGCACCGCTAACAGTGATGGCCGCGAATTTTGAGGCGCCTTCGCCATCCTTCACCACCTGATGTGCCAGATCGGTCATAACGCTACCAAGCGCTGTGCGCAGCGCCCCGCAGCCTGGGTCATCGCGCGAGGAGATCCGTTCATTTTCGGCAGCGCCGGTCGCTGCGACCAACAGCGTGTCCGAAGTCGATGTGTCGCTGTCGACGGTGATCGCGTTGAAGCTTTGATCGGTGAGTTCGCTGACCATCTCCTGCAGCACCGGCTGATCTATCGCAGCATCGGTGAAGACAAAGACCAGCATCGTTGCCATATCCGGGGCGATCATCCCGGATCCCTTGGCGATGCCGGTGATTGTGACCTTTGTGCCGCCGATGTCGGCCACCGCCGAGGCGCCTTTCGGAAAGGTGTCCGTGGTCATGATCGCCCGGGCCGCGTTTTCAATGCTGTCCGGGGACAGCCCCGCCTTCAGCTCTTCAAGCTTCGAGGTGATGCGTTCTGGCGGCAGCGGTTCGCCAATGACACCTGTCGAGGCCATGAAGCAGTTCGTCGCCGGGATGCCGAGCACTGCGCCGGTCGCCTGCATGACCTGGTCAACCGAGGCCTGACCATGCCCCCCGGTAAAAGCGTTGGCGTTGCCTGCGTTGACCACGATGGCCTGAGTTGCGCCTTCGTCCGCGTCCTGTGCGGCGATTCGGCCCTGACACCACAACACTGGGGCTGCCCGGGTCGCTGATTTCGTGAACGTGCCCGCAAAGACGGTGCCAGGCGACAAATCTGCCAGCATCACGTCCAGCCTGCCGGTGGTGTACCGAACCCCGGCCGCGGCCGCAGAAAACCTGACGCCGGGAACTTGGGGCAAATCAGGGAAACGCGCTGGCGCGAACGGAGAAACGCCAGGGTCCTGGCCCAACGCGCTGAGGTGGTCTGCGATCTCTGCCTCGAGATCAGCGATCTGCGCACGCTTTTCAACGATCAGAGCATTGTGATCATCGGACATTGGATTTTCCCCAGGTTTGGCTGTTGTCGGCGTGGGTCAGGGCAGGATCAAGGCGTCGTTACGAATGGCGCCTGCGGGTAATGACTCGGTGAGAATCTTAATGCTTGCGGCCTGGCGCGCGTCTGACACGGCGGCTTTGCGGACTTCGGTTTCAAGATTCTTGCGCAGGGTTTCGCGCATGTCATCAAGTGTCGGCACCGGCTTGATACGGCGTGCGTCCAGCCGAATGATGTGCCACCCGAAGGGCGATCTTATCGGGCCGTTGATCTGACCCGGTTCCATGTCCGCCACCGCCTCGGCAAATGCGGGCAAAAGATCGCCGGTTTCCTGCCAGCCCAGGTCCCCACCGCGCGTGCTGGTCAGATCGGTCCCGAACTCTGCAGCCAGAGTGGAAAAATCGACGCCTTCATCGAGCCTGCCCCGCAAATCCTGCGCCAGAACCTGGTCATCGACCAGAATATGTGCCGCCCGTATCTGAGCGATCGGGTCCGCATTGACGTAGGTTTCGGCATAGATCGCAGCAATGCGGTCTTCCGTGACGCCGGACTGCACCGATTCTGCGACAAAGGCGTCCGCCAAAACGCCCCTTGTGGTGTTCTTCAGGGCGAACTTGGCGCGTTTGCTGCGTTGTAGATTTGCGGCTTCTGCGGCGTTTGCCAGGATCTGTTCGTCAATCACCATCTGGATCAGCGAGTTTAGAAGAACCTCGTCCGGCAGGATCTGAAACGCCTCGGGAAGCGTTTGACGGACCACGATCAACTCGCCAAGCGTGATCGGCTTTTCATCGACTACCGCAACGATCGTCTCTGCGTTGATTGCCGCGTCTGCGGCCTCGGTGGCGGACTGCGCCCAGGCCTCACCCGCGATGCTGCGTCCAAAGAGCAGACAAAACCCCAAAATCAGCCCTTGAACGGCGATAAATTGGGTTGAACACCGCAAATTGTTCCCTCCCAAAGAAAGACTGACGGGCCGCCGTTGACAGTGTGGGTGGCCCTCAATACATCTCTCGCCGAACAGGAGTGCGGCGGGTTGCTATCTTTAGGGCCTGAAACGAGGCTCAGCAAGCGCCGCACAGAATTTTTCCGCCGACGCTGTGGTGCCACGGGTCCATGGTCCGTTCGGCCGAAGGAGACGCCCATGTTGGGACTTGGCAATGTTGCCAAAAAGATGTTCGGCACCCGCAATGACCGCAAGGTCAAATCGGCGCAACGCACCGTAGATGCGGTCAATGCGCTGGAAGCAGAGTTGGAAGCGCTGTCGGACGAGGATCTGAAGGCCAAGACCGACGAATTCCGCGGGCGTCTCGGGCAGGGGGAAAGCCTGGATGATCTGTTGCCGGAGGCCTTCGCGGTTGTGCGCGAGGCGTCCAAGCGGTCGCTGGGCATGCGGCCCTTCGATGTTCAGATCATTGGCGGACTGGTCCTGCACCAGGGCTCGATCGCCGAGATGAAGACGGGCGAGGGCAAGACGCTGGTCGCTACGATGCCGGTCTACCTGAATGCCTTGGAAGGCAAGGGCGTCCATGTCGTCACCGTGAACGACTATCTGGCAAATCGCGATGCCGAATGGATGGGGGCCATCTACAAGTTTCTGGGGCTGACGGTCGGCGTGGTCGTGCCGGGCATGGACGATCCGTCCCGCAAGGCAGCCTACGCCTGTGACGTAACCTACGCCACGAATAACGAGCTGGGCTTCGACTACCTGCGCGACAATATGAAGTTCACGCTGGATGAAATGGCGCAGCGCCATCACCGCTTCGCCATTGTGGACGAGGTCGACAGTATCCTGATCGACGAGGCGCGCACGCCGCTGATCATCTCTGGCCCCGTCCAGGATCAGACAGAGATGTACACCTCTATCGACAAGGTCATTCCTGAACTCGGCGACGAGCATTTCGAACTGGACGAAAAGCAGCGCACGGTTGTCCTGACCGAAGAGGGCAACGAATTCGTCGAGCAATCGCTGATATCCAAGGGCCTGATCGAGGAAGACGCCAGCCTTTATGACCCGCAGAATGTCAGCCATGTCCACCATGTGAACCAGGCCCTGCGTGCCCATAAGCTGTTCACCAAGGACAAGGACTACATCGTCAAGAACAACAAGGTGATCATCATCGATGAGTTCACCGGGCGGATGATGGAAGGGCGCCGTTTCAGCGAAGGTCTGCATCAGGCCCTTGAGGCGAAGGAAGGCGCAAATATCGAGCCAGAGAACGTCACCTTGGCCTCGGTCACGTTCCAGAACTATTTCCGGCTTTATGACAAGCTGGCCGGCATGACCGGCACCGCGCTGACCGAACAGGCCGAGTTTCTGGACATTTACGGCCTCGACGTTGTTGAGGTTCCCACCAATATGCCGATCGCGCGGGTTGATGACGACGATCAGGTCTTCCGCACGAATATGGAAAAGGACGCAGCCATTGTCGGTGCCATCGCCGATGGCCAGCGGCGCGGCCAGCCGATCCTGGTCGGCACGACGTCGATCGAAGGGTCCGAGTCCCTAGCGAGCCAGTTGTCCGACACAAAATTCCTGGTCCATGTGTCCGGCATGCTGCGCGGACAAAAAGAGCTTTATAAGCCCGGACGGGAAGACGACATCATCCAGGGTCTGGAGGATACCGCAGTTTACCTGGAAGACCTGGCTAAGAAGAAGAAGGGTATCGAACACCGCATTCTGAACGCCCGGCATCACGAGCAAGAGGCATATATCGTCGCCCAGGCAGGGGTGCCCGGTGCCGTTACGATCGCCACCAATATGGCGGGCCGCGGCACGGACATTAAGCTGGGCGGCAATGCCGAGTTCCGCGTTGCCCAAGAAACCCAGGGCATGCTGAACGAGGACGACATCACATCGGCATCCAAACGCATTGACGACGAAGTTGAAGCCGGCCGCATCAAGGCGCTGGAGGCAGGCGGGCTTTGGGTCATCGCCTCGGAACGACATGAAAGCCGTCGGATCGACAACCAGCTTCGCGGCCGGTCAGGGCGGCAGGGCGATCCGGGCCGATCCTCGTTCTTCCTCAGCCTGCAGGACGATTTGATGCGGATCTTCGGGTCGGACCGGATCGATGGCATGCTGCAGCGGCTGGGCTTGAAAGAGGGCGAGCCGATCATCCACCCCTGGGTGAACAAGGCCATCGAAAAGGCGCAAGGAAAGGTCGAGGCGCGCAACTTCGACATCCGTAAGAACCTGCTGAAGTTCGACGACGTTATGAACGATCAGCGCAAGGCGATCTTCGAACAGCGCCGGGAATTCATGGAAGCTGCGGATCTAAGCGAGTCTGTCAGGGATATGCGCCATCAGGTCATCGATGACATGGTCGACACGCACATGCCGAAGCGGGCTTACGCCGATCAGTGGGAGACCGAGGCGCTGGAAACCGAAGCCTTCGAAATGCTTGGGCACGAATTCCCGATCAAGGCTTGGGCCGATGAAGAAGGTGTGGATGACGAAAACATCCGCGAACGGCTCTATGACGAAACTGATCGGCTCTACTCGGAAAAAGAAGAAAAGGTCGGGTCTGAAGATCTGAGGAACGTTGAAAAGTCGCTGCTGCTTCAGGTGCTGGACGGGCATTGGCGCGAGCATCTGGTGATGCTGGATCATTTGCGGTCTGTGATCGGTCTTCGTGGCTATGCGCAACGCGATCCATTGAACGAATATAAATCCGAAGCTTTCCGTTTGTTCGAAGGTTTGCTGACTCAGTTGCGGCTGGATGTGACCAAGCAGTTGGGCCACATGCGGCCAATGACCGAAGAAGAGATGGCTGAACGCCAGAGAATGATGGAAGAGCTAGAGGTCAAAATGCAGGCCCAGATGGAGGCCGCAGCCGAAGCCCAAGCGGCGGCGCAGGCCATCGGCGCGGCTGCAATGGCCGGCGCGGATCCTGAACCGGTAGAGCCGCAAAAGCAAACTATCTCGGCAGGTATTGCGGTGGCAGAGATTGATCCGAATGATGCCTCAACCTGGGGCAAGATCGGTAGGAACGCGCCCTGTCCGTGCGGGTCTGGCAAGAAGTACAAGCATTGCCACGGACGCCTCGGCTGAGGCGTTGTGTAGACCGGGTCCTCAGACCCGGTCTGACACGTTTATGAAGCAGCCGGGTCTGAGACCCGGTCTACCGGTGCTCTCACCCAGGCTGGGAAGTTTTGCGCAGGTAAGGCAGGACTTTCTCGAACTCGCCGAAACGTTCGGTTGCCTCTTCGTCCGAAACCGCCGGCGTGATGATCACATCCTCGCCATGCTTCCAGTTCGCAGGCGTTGCGACCTTATGGTTGGCGGTCAATTGAATGGAATCTATTGACCGCAGCAACTCATCAAAGTTGCGCCCGGTCGTCATCGGATACGAAAGGCTCAGTTTGATCTTCTTATCCGGGCCAATGACGAAGACAGTGCGGACCGTTGCATTGTCCGCCGGTGTCCGGCCTTCCGAGGTATCCCCTGCCGACGCGGGCAACATGTCATAGAGCTTTGCGACAGAAAGATCAGGATCACCGATCATCGGGTAGGATACCGGGTTTCCAGACACGCTTTCTATATCGGCCTTCCATTTGACATGGCTTTCCACGGGATCGACGGAAATCCCGAGGATTTTGCAATTCCGCTTCGCGAATTCGTCCTTCATGCCCGCGACCACGCCCAGCTCTGTCGTGCAGACCGGCGTGAAATCCTTTGGGTGACTGAACAGAACCGCATAACCGTCGCCGATCCAGTCATGGAAGCTGATCGGCCCGTCGGTGGTGTCGGCTGTGAAGTCCGGGGCGGTATCGTTGATACGCAGGCTCATCTGGGTTCTCCTATTCACACACTGGTTGGGTTATATACATTAAATCACCAATTCACAGCGAGGATTATTCAGTTTCGATTGTAACACGATGATGATCGCAGTGTTTCAATTCCTTCAGAACCAAAGGCAAAGAGGCAAATGCCGGTCAGTTCCGCAGCTGTTCATTACGCGTGGCTGCCCCCTAGGTGATCTATCGCGCGCTCTGGCAAAAGTTCGATGCCTGGGCGCGACGCATACCGCGATCATGTTCGCAGTGGCTGGGGCTGGGTGAAGGAACGAATTCCGGATGCCGGTTGGGTGACCCGCAGGGTTCAGTCAGAAGGCCTGGCTTGGAATCGACGCGGGTTCGACCCCGCCAATGATCCGATGCTCCCAAAGTTCTGGTTTCGGCTCCACATGCAGCGGTAGGGCGTTCGGCATGCGCCTTAGATCCGGATCCACAGCCACGAACGTGCGTGCGGCGATCCAAAGCCCGCCATGGGCGACGATCAGTGTGTTCGGTCCCAGTGCAACGGCGCGCTGCATCGCGGCCCAAACCCGGTTGCAGAACTCTGGGAATGTTTCGCCATTCGGGGGATCGTGTTCTCCCCGAAAATAGGCCGGCAGGAAGGGGCCATGCGGCTGTCCCTGGTGATCGCCGAGATGGCATTCCATCAGATCAGGGTCCGTTGTGACCTCGATACCCTTGGCGCGTGCGACGGCTTGGGCCGTGTGCAGCGCCCGGTCCAAAGGCGAGGCGATGATCCTAGCGATGGGCTCGTCTTTGAGGGCAACCGCAGCGATTTCGGCCTGTTCTTTTCCCCGATCCGATAATGGTGAGTTCAACTGGCCCTGGGTCTGTCCGGCGGCGTTCCAGGTCGTCTCGCCATGGCGCAGGAAATAGAATGGGTGATCGAAGGCCATCGCAGCTCCCATGAAATCCGCCTGCCGATTGACAGCCGTGTTCTCAGGCTTAGCGTTCAGAGAGCAGGGAGGCAATGTGCGTGATGGCACACATCACAAAATCAGATGAATGGGACGTGATTGTCGTCGGGCACGGGATTGCAGGGCTGTCGGCAGCGGTGTCTGCGGCCGAATCTGGCGCCCGCGTTTTGCTGTTGGAACGCGCACCGTTCGGTGACCATGGCGGCAATACCCGCTGGACAGATGCGTTGATGCGGCTGAAGTCGGAAGAGGCTGTGGCCGACGATTTCGAAAGCCATTTTGCAGCCAATGCCGGACATCACCTGGACCCTCTGGTCACTGCCGATCTGGCCCGTGACTTTGAGGATCAACCTCGGATCCTGCGGACGTTGGGGATTACAGATCCGGATGTGATTGCCGAGTTCGCCGGTGCCGTTCCGTCGACCATTGCCTGGTTAAAGAGCCATGGCGTGGTGTTCGATTTCCAGCCAACCTATTTCATCACGACCTGTACGCCGCGGATGGGGCCGACCGGCGGCGGTTTGGCGCTGGTCGAGGCGCTGACCGACGCAGCGAACAGATTGGGTATCGAAATCCGGTATGAAACCGCTGCCATTGGCCTGGAAATGGGGTCGCCCCATGGCCTGTCGATCATCGGCCCGCGCAATCGGAGAGAGGTCGTTCATAGTCGGTTGATCATGCTGGCCTGTGGCGGGTTCGAAGGGAACCCTGAGATGCTGACCCACTACCTGGGGCCTTCGGCGCGCTATCTGCGCCCTGTCGCCCGGGGCGGGTACTACAATAGGGGCGAGGGCATCCGCATGGGGCTGGCCGCGGGTGCGGCGACTGCGGGTGACTTCGGCGCGATCCATGCTGAGCCATTGGACCCCCGGTCAGGGCGCGAAGAACCAATCGTCCTGGTCTTCAACTATGGGATGCTGGTGAACCGGGATGGTCGGCGTTTTGTCGATGAAGCCCCGGCGACGGTGGATGCCACCTATGAAGGCATCACCCGGATCGTGCAGACCCAGCCCGGCGGCATCGCCTGGGCGGTGTTCGACGCCGGGATCGAGGACGTGCCGAATTGGCGGGTTTCTGTCCGGTCAGACCAACCGCCTGTCGAGGCCGAAACGTTGGAAGAGTTGGCGGCTGCCTGCGGGATCGACGCAGAAGGGCTGATGGACGAGGTCGACGCGTTCAACATGGCGTGCCCGGATGGTGACTTCAAACCGTTGGAGCTGGACGGCTTGCGGGCCTCGCCGAGCGGGCAGCCCAGGAAGTCGAACTGGTCACGCCCTGTGGTGAAGCCGCCCTTCTATGCGTTTCCGATCATCACAGGGAACTGCTTCACCTTTGGCGGACTGCGTTGCGATGCCAAGGCTAGGGTGTTGAATGTTCAGGGTGACCCGATCCCAGGGCTCTATGCGGCGGGGGAGACGATGGGGCTCTACCACGGCACCTATACCGGGGCGACTTCGGTCCTGCGCGGGGCGGTGTTCGGCAGGATCGGCGGACGCCATGCGGCCCTGGCCAATGCGGAGACCGCCTGATGGAGCAGACGGGCATAAAGTGCACCTTTATGCGCGGCGGCACATCCAAGGGAATGTTCTTTCGGTGGGAAGACCTGCCGTCCGATCCGGGCGAACGCGACGGGTTCCTTTGTGCAGCTATCGGTTCGCCTGATCCTTATGGACGGCAGTTGGATGGCATGGGCGGCGGGATTTCGTCGCTGTCCAAAGGCATGATGGTGCGCCGGTCGGAGCGAGCCGGGGTTGATGTCGATTACCTGTTCGGCCAGATCGATGTGGCGTCCGCGCGCGTCGATTACGCCTCGAACTGCGGGAACCTGTCGGCGGCGGTCGGTGCCTTTGCCGTGGATCAAGGCTTGGTGCAGGTGCCCGATGGGCCTGCGACCGTGCGCATGTTCAATGAGAACACCGCGAAGCGGATCGATTGTCATCTGACGGTCCGGGACGGTCGCGCCGCCATTACAGGCGATCAGGTCATCGCGGGCGTCGCCGGGCAGGGCAGTGCCATCCGGTTGGATTTCCTGGATCCCGGCGGGGCACGAACGACCACGATTTTGCCCACTGGCGAGCCTGCGAAAAGCCTTGACCTTGAGCGTGGACCCTTCCGCATTTCGTTTGTCGATGCCGCAAATCCCTGCGTTTTTATGGATGCGCGTGAGCTGGGTTGCACAGCGCAAGAATTGCCAAGTGATCTTTCCGAGAACGGCCCGGCACTGGGATTACTTGAGGAGATCAGGCTTTGGGCAGGGCGTGATTGGGATGAATGGGCGTATCCGCATCCTGTTTTCCGGGGTGCGGCTAGCGCACCGAAGATCGCCATAGTCGGTCCGCCTGCGGATTGCGCGATGCTGTCTGGTGAAACCCTGAAAGCTGGGGACTGCGACATCCAGGTCCGCATGATCTCGATGGGCAAGCCGCATCTGGCGATCCCACTTACCGGGGCGATGTGCACAGCCGTGGCGGCGCGCATCCCAGGGACGGTGGTGGCTGAGGCCGCCCGCCAGGTGCCAGACGGCCAGCCGTTGCGCATCGGCACACCTTCTGGCGTCGTACCCGCCATGGCTGAGGTCGATCTTTCTGAGAAAACACCACACGCGATCAGCGCCTCGGTCTACCGCACAGCGCGGACGCTGATGGAAGGCATCGTCTATGCGACGACGCGATAAGAAGAACACCGATCTTATGCCATAATTGTTTCAGAATTCGCCTATAGCGTGCATCTCAATTATATTGCCCCGGTTTTCTCGGAGGTCATCCATGACGCATCTTGGGCGTCTGCCGTTTGTCGTGGCGATCGGCGGAGTTCTGCTTCTGTCGGGCTGTTCGACCTTTATTCGCATCGCCGTGATGGCAGAGACCGAACGCCTGCAAAAACTGCGGGCATGGGAAGGCAGCCTGGCCACCCAGAACTGCGATCAATTGGATGAAGAATACGCAAAGCTGGTCAAGATCAAGGACGATCTGCTGGACTTTGATCAGCGTCAGGGCATCATGCGGGACGCGATGATCGAGAGAAATTGTACGCTGCCCGAAGATTTGGCCTGAATATCCAGCATGCGGTTGCCGATGCAACCGCGCAGCTTGCTTTTACATCGCGCAAGTGCTGACCATGCGGCCCTATTGAGCGGAGGCCGCAATGACCCGAACAGAGACGCTGCGAGAGATGCTGGCATCTGGCGACATTTTCGTTGCGCCCGGCTGCTTTGACGGCCTTTCGGCCCGGCTGATCGAACAAGCCGGGTTTCAAATCGCCTACGCCTCTGGTGGCGCGATTTCGCGCGGAGCAGGGATGCCGGACCTCGGCCTTTTCACCGCCGGGGAGTGCGCGGACCGAATGGAGCAGATCTGCGATGCCGTGGATATCCCGGTTATCGCCGATGCTGATACGGGCTATGGGAATGCCTTGAATGCACGCCGGGCGGTGAAGCATTTCATGCGGGCAGGCGTCGCCGCAATCCACCTGGAAGATCAGACCTTCCCAAAGAAGTGCGGCCACTATGACGACAAGTCCATCGTCTCGACCCACGAATTCTGCCAGAAGCTGAAGGCTGTGAAGGACGTGGCAGGTGAGGACCTGATCCTGATCGCCAGGTCTGACGGGTTGGCGGTGGAGGGCTTTGACGCCACCATCGACCGTTGCAATGCCTACGCGCAAGCCGGGGCTGATGTGATCTTCTTTGAAGCCCCGCAGACCGTGGATCAGATCAAGGAAATCGGCCACCTGATCCAGGCGCCTAAGCTGATCAACATGTTTGCGGGCGGGAAGACACCCATGGTGCCGTTGGCGGACCTGAAGGCGTGGGGCTACCAGTTGGTAATCGTGCCGTCGGACCTGCAAAGGGCGGCGATCCATGCGATGCAGCGCACCCTTCAAGCCATCGCGCAAGACGGCGACTCCAGTGTCTTGCAAGATCAGATGGTGACATTCAAAGACCGGGAATTCATCATCGGCACAGAACAATGGAACGAACTCAACGAAAGGTTCGCGGAATGAGTGCCTGCCAATCCCCGCCCGAATATGAAGTTTATGCCCTGCGCTATGGTGGCGTGAACATCCCCGGATCCTACGCGACCATTCTGGAAGACCCGAACGATCCGCACACCGCGCAGCGGCGCCTGGATTACTTTGTCTGGCTGATCCGCGGAAATGGGCGCAACATAATGGTGGACTGTGGCTTCGACCACGAATGCGGCGCAAAACGCGGCCGCAAGATAGACCGCCTACCCGACGAGGCGATCGCGGCCATCGGAACCAAGGCTGAGGATATCGACACCGTCATCGTCACGCATCTGCACTATGACCACGCCGGAAATTTTGGTCTGTTCCCTAATGCCGAGTTCCTGATCCAGGACAAAGAGGTCGCCTTTGCGACCTCGCGCTATATGCGGTATCCCGCTGTGCGGCGGCCCTACGAGGCCGATCATGTCTGTGACCTGATCCAGCTCAATTTCAAAGAGCGCGTGCGCTATATCGACGGGGACGAGGAAATCGCCCCCGGTATCACTGTGCACCTGCTGCCTGGGCATTCGCACGGCCAGATGTCCGTGCAGGTGAACACGAAGCGGGGGCGGGTCTTCGTTGCTTCGGACTGCGCGCATTTCTATGACAATGTCTGGAAGCGGAACCCGTTCAGCATCCTGCAGCACATCCCGGAATACTGCGACAGCCACGACAAGATGATCCGGATGGCTGAAAGCCCCGACCATATTGTGCCCGGCCACGATCCGCTGGTGATGGACTATTACCCGCGCCATCCCGACGATCCGGAAACCTGCGACCTGACGGTGCCGCCGAGCCAACCTATAGGTCCCTAAAGGTCCAGCGAGGCATCATGCCGAACCTTATCGTGAACGGAGACAGGCTGCATTTCACGGACGAAGGGGATGGCACTGTTGTCTTGCTGGTTCACGGATCATGCGGCGGTAGCGCACAATGGCGGCGGTTTTCCGAGTTTCTTGGGCCCGGTTATCGAAAAATTGCGGTCGATCTGCCGGGGATGGGCGACAGCGATCCCTATCCTCTTGGGCGAGTCTGGACGAGCGATGTCGATGTCGCGGCGATTGCGGCGGTGATCGAGCATATCTCTGAACCGATCCACTTTGTCGGCCATTCCGGTGGATGCTTGTTCAGTTGGAAGGCGCTTCAGGCGCATGCAGTTCGTCTGCAGAGCCTAACGTTGTTCGAACCAGTGTTCTTTGATGTTTTGCACGATGTTGATGATCCGCTGCACGCTTGGCCGAGGCAAATGGCGGACGGATATCGTGGCTTGGTGGATGCGGGGGATCTAGAAGGCGCGTTGAGTAACTTCGTGGATGGATGGGCAGGGGCGGAAGGTGCCTGGGCTTCCTTGCCTGCGAAGGTTCAAGATATGATGCGCAAAGGCGGGCCGCGTCTATATTTCGAATGGGGCGAGCGGTTGACGCCTGATGGCAAACTTGAAGATCTAGCGGAACCGGCTGTGCCGACGCTGTTGGTCGAAGGCAGCCGCACGCACGCAGTGATGAACGCGATATGCGGTCACTTTGCTTCTGTTCGTCCAGACGTGAAGCGCCTTAAATTGAAAGGCGCCGGACACATGGGACCGTTCACGCATGCGGAGGAAGCCGCCACTGCAACGAGGGCTCACATAGCAGAGGTTGTGGCCGGTATTTGATGAGGAACGGCTTTGACGTGCAGACTAGAACGACAAGAGACAATCCATGAAAATGTTCACCGATGTCCCATTGCCGCCGCCATTCAGGGTCGGGGAGTTCGAGATCCGGCGGATTGTGGAGATGCGCTGCCACTTCCGACGTTTGGAAAAGATGTTTCCACTGGCCACGCAAGACGAAATTGAAGGGTTGCTGCCTGACCTGCAACCCTGGTGCGTTGATGATGAAACACGGATAATCGTCGACATTCAATCCTATCTGGTGCGGACGCCTCACCACACCATCCTGTTGGACACCTGCATCGGCTGCGACAAGAACAACCAGCGCATTCCGATGTGGCATCGGCTGACGGACCGTGGTTGGTTCGATCGCCTGGGCCAGGCAGGTGTGACGCCGGAACAAGTAACCCATGTGCTGTGTACGCACCTGCATCCCGATCACGCTGGGTGGAACACCCAACTGATCGACGGGCGCTGGGTGCCGACCTTTCCGAACGCCAAGTACATCTTCGCGCGTGATGAGGTTGATCACTGCAAAACCCATGAAGAAGAGATCTATCAGGACAGCGTTCTGCCCGTGATCGCGGCGGGCCAAGCCGAATTGGTCGATATGGACCACCAGATTGAGGACGGTATCTGGTTGGAACCGACGCCTGGTCATACCTCGGGCCACGTGGCGATCCACCTGCAAAGCGGCCAAGAGAATGCCATCATGTGGGGCGATCTGCTGCATTCGCCCGCGCAATGCGCGTATCCGCATTGGTCTTATGTCCGGGATATCACACCTGAGGATTCCGTTGCTTCGCGTCGCCGAGTGCTGGAGGCCTGCGTCGAGCAGAATCATCTGGTGCTGTCGTCACATTTTCCAGGCCCATCGACTGGACGGATTCACACTACGGAAACAGCATTCAGCTTCACTTATGAAGACCGGGAAGGAGGTGCCGTATGACCGAAAAAGTTGCCTTGGTGACAGGTGGGGCCAGCGGGATTGGAGAGGCTTGTGCCCGACGCTTTGCCGCCGATGGCATGCGCGTTGCAATCCTGGACGTGAACGGAGACCAAGGGGCCGGTGTCGCCAAGGACCTTGGCACCGGCGCGCGGTTCATCGAAGTCGATGTCGCGAATTCCGGTGCATTGGAAGACGCCGTCAGCGGTGTTGCCCGAGACTGGGGCCGGATCGATGCTTGCGTCGCGGCTGCCGGAATTCTAGAGACGCCGTCCACAATCATGGGCATGGATGCCGAGGCTCATGACCGGCTTTGGCAGGTGAACTATAACGGCACAGTCAACACATGCCGCGCAGTTGGGCGAGAGATGTCCAGCCAGGGCCATGGCGCCATCGTGACGCTGGGATCGATCAATTCCTATGTTCCACTACCGCTACCGGCATACTGCCCGTCGAAAACTGCGATCCTGCGGCTGACGGAGATGCTGGCGGTCGAACTCGGCCGGTTTGGCGTCCGGGTAAACGGAATGGCACCGACCTATGTGATGACGCCGGCTATCAAGGCCCGCATCGAGAGTGGTGAACGCGATCCCGAAGTGATCCGCGACTCGAACGCCTTGGGCATCTTGGTTGAGCCCTCGGACATTGCTGAGGTGGCGCATTTCCTCTGCTCTGATGCCGCGCGTGCCGTCAGCGGTCAGATGTTGCCGGTCGATGCGGCGCATATGGCGAAGACGCAATATTTCGGTTTCGCAGGAGGCGTTCCCTGGGAAAACTGATGTTGTCATCGGCGCCTCGGGCGCGGAAAGCGGTCAAACGAGGAAAACACCTAGATTTCGTGGGTTTTGGAGCTGCCATACCCCATAAAATGTGGTTTAGGGGGTCTGAATGGGCTCGGTTCGGGTTGCTCTGACCCGGCCTGCATTCTATAAGATATGATACCTGGATGAATGCCCGGAATCGGGCCGGAGCACCCCTTTGAGCGACGACGATATCAGCGACGGGCCGGACGGCGAAGACGGCGGCGATCTGCCGGAACGCCAGCCCCATGATGGGCCGACCATAACCGTCGAAGAGGAGATGAAGCGCAGCTATCTGGATTACGCGATGAGCGTGATCGTCAGCCGCGCGATTCCCGATCTGCGTGATGGTCTGAAGCCTGTGCACCGACGTATTTTGTTCGGGATGCACGAAGGGGGCTATGACTACAACAAGCCCTACAAGAAGTCCGCGCGCCTGGTCGGCGATGTCATGGGTAAGTACCACCCTCATGGCGACAGCGCGATCTATGATGCATTGGTGCGCATGGCGCAGGACTTTTCCATGCGCGTCATGCTAGCCGATGGCCAAGGGAATTTCGGGTCCATGGACGGGGATGCCCCTGCTGCCATGCGCTACACGGAAGTGCGCATGGCCAAGGTAGCCACAATGCTGTTGGAGGATATCGAGCGGGATACGGTCGATTTCCAGAAAAACTATTCCCAGGAGTTTGACGAACCCACAGTCTTGCCCGCCCGCTTTCCGAACCTATTGGTCAACGGCACACAAGGCATCGCTGTGGGGATGGCGACGAACATTCCGACCCACAATCTGGGTGAGGTGATCGATGCGACCCTGGCGCTGATCGAAGACCCGGAACTGACCATCGCCGATCTGATGGAGCACGTGCCCGCACCTGACTTCCCCACAGGTGGGATTATCCTCGGCCGGTCCGGGGCCTATAAGGCCTATCACACCGGTCGCGGTTCGGTAATTATTCGGGCCAAGACCCACGTCGAGGAAATCCGCAAGGACCGCTTCGCCATCATCGTTGATGAGATCCCCTATCAGGTGAACAAATCGACCTTGGTAGAGCGGATCGCGGAGGTGTCCCGCGAGAAGAAGATCGAGGGTATCGCCCACGTTCAGGACGAATCCGATCGGCACGGCGTCCGGGTAGTGGTCGAGTTGAAGCGCGATGCAACGCCGGATGTCGTGCTGAACCAATTGTATCGCTTTACTGCGCTGCAAACTTCATTTGGATGCAATCTTCTTGCTCTGAACGCCGGACGGCCGGAGCAACTGGATCTGAAGATGTTTTTTCAGTCCTTCATCGCCTTCCGTGAAGAGGTCGTTGCCCGGCGCACAAAGTACTTGCTGAACAAAGCCCGCGAACGCGCGCATGTGTTGTGCGGTCTGGCCGTAGCGGTGGAGAATGCGGACGAGGTCGTGCAGACCATCCGGTCCTCGGCCGATGCTGCCGAGGCGCGGGCGCGGCTGAAAGACCGGCGTTGGTCCGCGGAAGCCATCGCGGATTACATCCGCCTGATCGATGATCCTGGCCATACGATAAACGAGGACGGGACCTATAACCTTTCCGATGTCCAAGCCCGCGCGATCCTGGACCTGCGGTTGCAACGCCTGACCGCGATGGGCGTGAAGGAAATTGGCGAAGAGTTGAAAGTCCTGGCCGACGAGATCAAGGACTATCTGGATATCCTGCGATCCCGCGAACGGATTATGGCGATCATCTCGGACGAACTGCGCGCCGTGAAGGAAGAATTCGCGACCCCGCGCAAGACTGAAATTGTTGAACATGACGGTGATCTGGAAGACGAAGACCTGATCGAACAGGAAGATATGGTCGTCACGGTCACGCATGGCGGTTACATCAAACGCACTCCGCTGACCGAGTTCCGCGAACAAAAACGCGGCGGCAAGGGCCTGGCGGGCATGGCGACCAAGGACGAGGACTTCGTCACGCGCCTGTTCGTTGCCAACACGCACACGCCGATCCTGATCTTCATGACCAACGGCATCGTCTATAAGCTGAAGACCTGGCGTCTGCCTCTGGCTGGGCGCAATGCCCGAGGCAAGGCCTTGGTCAATGTGCTTCCGGTCGGGGCAGGGGTCTCTATCGCCGCGATGATGCCTGTGGACGCGGCAGAGGACGATTGGGACAACCTTCAGATTGTCTTTGCAACGTCGGAAGGGGACGTCCGGCGCAATCGCCTGTCCGATTTCACGAATGTCATGCGCAACGGCAAGATTGCCATGAAGTTCGAGGAAGGGTCAGACACCCGCCTGATCGGCGCGCGGATCTGCGATGAAAACGACGACTTCATGCTGGTGACTGCGGCAGGCAAGGCGATCCGGTTCTCGACAACCGCTGTGCGGGTCTTCGCAGGGCGCGGATCCACCGGGGTTCGAGGGATCAAACTTGCCAGTGGCGACGAGGTCGTCTCGATGTCCGTCATCCGGCACTTCGAAGCCAGCTCGGAAGAACGCGTTGCGTACCTGAAAATGCGCCGTGCAGTTGCCGGTGCGACCGAGGACGATGCAGAGGATGACGACGAGGAAGAAGCCGTCGCCGATATCGGTCTTAGCCAGGAACGCTATTCCGAGATGTCAGCGTCCGAAGACCTTATCCTGACGATCACAGAAGGCGGGTCGGGCAAGCTGTCCTCATCGCACGACTATCCAATTCGGGGACGCGGCGGACAGGGCGTCCAAGCGATCGACAAGGGCCTGCGTGGCGGGCGCGTCGTGGCGTCCTTCCCGGTAGAAATCGACGATCAGATCATGCTGGTCACCGACGCGGGCCAATCGATCCGCTGTCCGGTTGGGGGCATTTCCTTCCGGTCCCGGTCTGCAGGCGGAGTGCGGGTCTTCAACACGGCGAAGGACGAAAAGGTCGTCTCGGTTGCCTGGATCGCCGATCAGGGCGATGAAGAGGAAGACGCATAAGGCGTTGATAAAATGCTCCTATTCGGATCGTTCAACCAGCGCATTTTGAACATCAATCCACTGATCGTGACGGTAGATGATTTCCTGTCGGCGCAAGAATGCGAAGCATTGATCGAGGCTGCGTCCGGTGACTTGAGACGATCCAGGGTCGTGGGCAAGGATGGCGAGGTTTTCGAGTCGGAAAGCCGAACCAATTCAACGACGGTCGTCTCCGCGGACCAGACACCGGTTGTGACCAAGTTCCTGATGACGCTTGGTATGCTGCTCAGAATACCAGTTTCGCATGCGGAAGAGATGCAGGTTCTGCACTATGGTGCCGGACAAGAGTTCAAGCCTCACCACGATGGATTGTTCCTGGAAGATGGCGAGGACCGTGCGGCCCTTTATGAACAGCAAGGCGGTCAGCGGCTTTTTTCGACGATGGTCTATCTGAACGATGTCGAAAATGGCGGCACGACGGAATTTCCAAACCTGAACCTGTCCGTCGACCCGCAGCAGGGGCGACTGCTGATCTTTGCCAATACCGGGGCGGGCAGCCGGTTCATGTCAAACCTTTCGCTGCATGCCGGGACGCCGGTCGAGCAAGGCGAAAAGTGGTCTGCTATCACGTGGTGGCGTGAACGCGCGCCGGGGGATCCTGCGTAGGCACAAAACACCTTTGAGCTTGTGAAGGCGGTGCTAGATGGGGCAGAGCGCCCTGGGGGCTACTGAAAGGCTTTGCTGATACGATTTTCGCGTTTCTGCGGTCGCCACTTTGCGCCATCAAAGTGGATGCCGCACTCGATTTTGTCCTGGCCGCGCCAACGTCCGGCGCGTGGGTCTTCGCCCGGGGCGACCGGGGTCGTGCAGGGCGCGCAGCCGATCGATGGAAAGCCGCGATCAACCAGGGGGTGGCGCGGAAGGTTGTTGTCCCGGATGTAGGCGTGCACCTGATCCGGCGTCCAATTGATGAGTGGGTTGATCTTTAGCCTTTGTCCTTCAGGCTCGAACAATGGTAATTCTGCCCGGGTCGCAGCCTGATGGCGTTTGCGTCCGGTGATCGAGGCTGCAAAGGGTTCTAGCGCCCGGCGCAGTGGCAGAGTTTTGCGCAGGTAACAGCACCCGTCGTTGTTCTCTTGGTGCAAGCTTGCATCCGGATCCAGCATCTCCAGATCCTGATGATCCGGTTTGATCAGACGGACGTCAGTCAGGCCCAGCTCTTCCGCCAACTGCTGCTGGTAGGCCAGTGTTTCCGGGAACAACATGCCGGTTTCCAGAAACAGCACCGGCAGGTCCGGTGCAATCTTGCTGACCATTCTCAGTAGAACTACGGCATCTGCGCCGAAGGACGAAACCAAAGCGATTTCATTGCGGTATTCGCGTTTTATCATATCGCTCAGCAAGTCTTCGGCGGTATGACCTGCGTGCGTGCGGTTCAGCACCTCGGCATTACCGGTTGGACCCAACCGGGGAGCAGACGTTGACGGTGCAGATTGCATCGTAGGGTTCCGTACTGTCTCTGGCGAAAGACCGTTGGCAGAAACCGGGGGTCGCCGCTATCCGGCCGAAACCCTTGCGTCGCGACGTTGATCCAGGATGGACCGCTGCCCTGGCCGCCCGCGCTGATAGACATGCGTGATCTTGCCGAGTTGGGCGAGCCATTGTTCTGCAGGCTGACGATCCGCCACCGCGTCAGGCACCCAGGCCTCGTCGAAGCCGCAATCCAGCAGATAGGCGAACTGATCCGCGATCACTGGTCCGTGGGCGCGCAGGCGACCCCGGTACCCCAGGTCCCGCAACCGGACCGCGATTGAGAAGCCGCGCCCATCGGCAAAGCTGGGAAAGTCGACCGCGATCAGATCCAACCGGTTGAAGAATGGCTTTAACTCTTCCAGATCCGCATCATTTGGGATTAGAACACCAGTGGCCGCGCGGCGCTCCAGCGCTTGTCCCAGCCGATGGAGCGGAACGATTACCTGACCGTCCTGCTGAATTTCGAATTCCGGATCATCCAGATTGGTCCAGTGGTCCACGATGGGACCAGATGCATCAAGCAGCATAAAGAGCCTCCTTGAAGGGTTCCATGCCGACCCGGCGATAGGTCTGCAGAAAGGTTTCTTTCGCCTCGCGTTTGTCGAGGTAAGTGTCGACGAGCTTTTCAACGACGACCGGTACCTCGTCATAGCCAAACCCCGGACCGGTGCGTTCGCCCAGTGCCGCGGTTTCCGTGGCATCGCCGCCCAACGTGATCTGATAACTTTCAGTCCCTGCCTTATCGAGGCCCAGGATCCCGATATGGCCGACGTGATGGTGCCCGCAGGCATTGATGCAGCCAGAGATTTTGACCTGCAACGGGCCGATTTCCTCCTGCCGGTCCGCCAAACGGGTCGAGATAGCCTGCGCCACCGGGATCGACCGTGCTGTCGCCAGCCCGCAGTAATCAAGCCCCGGGCAGGCAATGATGTCTGTGACCAGGCCTTTGTTTGGCGCATCCAGGCCAATCGCCGCCAGACCGCGATAGATCTGATAAAGATCGCCCACGGCGACATGCGGCAGAACGATGTTCTGTTCATGTGTCACGCGCAATTCGTCATTGGCATAGGATTTTGCCAGATCTGCCATGGCGCGCATTTGCTCGGCAGTTGCATCGCCTGGAACGCCGCCGATCGGTTTCAAAGAGATCGTTACCGCGCGATAGCCTGGCCGCTTGTGGATATGAATATTGCGCCGCATCCAGGCGTCAAATTCGGGATCCACTTTGCGCATCCGCGCAATGGCCGCGTTGTCTTCGGCCTGTGGCGGAAGGGTCGGAGGCACGAAATAGGCAATAATCCGATCAACTTCCTCTGACGGCGCAGCAACCGCAGAGCGATCCATCTGGACGAATTCCGCCTCCACCTGGTCGCGGAATGCGTCAATCTCGATTTCGTGCACCAGGATCTTGATCCGCGCCTTATACTTGTTGTCCCTCCGCCCGTGCAGATTGTAGACGCGCATGGATGCTTCCAGGTAGGGCAGCAGATCCTCGCGCGGCAGGAAGCCGCGTAGTTCCTTGGCAACCATCGGCGTGCGGCCCATACCGCCGCCGACCAGGACGCGATATCCGGTTCGTCCGTCCTTCTGAACAATCTGGACGCCAATATCGTGCAGTTTCAGGGCGACCCGGTCCTGGTCCGAGGCTGTCACGGCAATCTTGAACTTCCGGCCCAGGAAGGTGAACTCCGGGTGCAGCGAGGACCACTGGCGGATCAGCTCTGCCGTGACACGTGGGTCTTCGATTTCTTCCGGCGCGACCGCTGACAGAGGGTCGGAGGTCGTGTTCCGAATGCAGTTCCCGCTGGTCTGGATTGCGTGCATCTCGACCGAAGCCAATGCGTCCAGGATATCCGGCACATCCTTTAGCTTTGGCCAGTTGAATTGGATGTTCTGACGCGTGGTGAAGTGGCCATAGCCCTTATCCCAGGTCTCTGCGATATGGGCCAGCATCCGCATCTGGCGGCTGTTCAGCGTGCCATAGGGGATGGCCACCCGCAGCATGTACGCATGCAGCTGCAGATAGAGCCCGTTCATCAGACGCAATGGCTTGAATTCGTCCTCGGTCAGGCTGCCTTCAAGGCGACGCTGTACCTGGCCACGGAACTCAGATGTCCGCTCGGCCACGAAACGGTGGTCGAATTCATCATAGCGATACATCGCATGATCCTTTTCTAAGCTGCTTGTCCGACCTTTGGCGCTTCGATGAAGGCGATCGACGGCCGGCCCGCGGCACGGATCCGCTCGCGCCGGGTCAGGGGCACTGGTGCGTCAGAGTCCAGGGAAACATCGACAAGATAGGGGCCCACGACATCATTCTGATCTACACCGCGACTGCCCAATGCTTCCAGATCTGACGCCTGATCCGGGGTCAAGGCGGTCATGGCGTCGGCGATTCTGTCGCTCCAACCCTCCGGCGTCAGAAAGACCGAGTTTCCGTTGATAAGGTCGTTTGCCGTCAGGACTTTGGGGTGAAATGTCTTTGGCATTTCGTGCCTCCTGCATGCATGCGCGAGTCACGTGTATTTTGTGTCTATTATTTAATTTCACAATAAAAATCTTATCACTAATAATTACACAAATATAAAATGTAAATATTTGCATTGCTTGACCGCGTGTGCTGCGCTAGGACCCGCGCATGAATACGGCTGAGACAAAGCGCTACTTCAGGCCATTGCCTGATCGCGTCGCGCATCCCGGTGGACGGCGTATTGGAGCGAACGGGCCGTGGTTCTCGCAGATCCAGGTGCTCGGCAGGGAAGGCTCGGGACCGATTCTGCCGATCGAGGCTGTTTTGGGACTGTTTCCCGAAGCCGAAGCTGTCCTAAAGACGATAACCAACCCGAGGTCATCGCATTTTAGTGGCTCTGCAAAATGGCCGCTTGTCATGGGCATCGTCAATGTCACGCCCGACAGTTTCTCGGACGGAGGACGGTTGCTAACCGCATCAGATGCAGTTGAACATGGTCTGGCTCTGGCCGAACAAGGGGCTGACATTTTGGATGTGGGCGGGGAATCGACCCGTCCCGGCGCAGAATACGTCTCAAGCAGCGACGAAATGGACCGGGTCATTCCGGTCATCGAGGGGCTGATCTCTGCGAAATGCCCGGTTCCGATTTCCATCGACACCCGAAAAGCAAGCGTTGCCCGCGCGGCAATTTCCGCCGGTGCCCGACTGTTCAATGATGTTTCTGCGTTAACCCATGATGAAAACAGCACCGTCGTTGCGCGCTTGGCGGCATCGGTCTGTTTGATGCACGCGCAGGGAACGCCAGAGACAATGCAGGCCAATCCCGTTTATGAGAACGTTGTTCTGGATGTTTACGACTTTTTGGAAGATCGGGTGAAGCATGCGGTAAGTGCAGGGATATCCCGGGATCGGATCATCATCGACCCGGGCATAGGTTTTGGAAAGACGCTGCAGCACAATCTGGAGGTTTTGCGACATTTATCGCTCTTTCAAAGTTTGGGATGCGCAGTGATGTTGGGCGTGTCACGAAAAGGGTTCATCGGGACATTGTCTGGGGAAAAGCAGGCCGCGAAGCGATCGTGGGGGTCAATCGCTGCTGGTCTGGCCGGACTTGATCAGGGTGTTCAAATCCTTCGTGTGCACGATGTCGAGCAGACCGTTCAAGCGGTCAGTGTTTGGAAAGGCGTTTCCGGGGAGGACGCATGACAAGAAAACTATTTGGAACGGACGGCGTCAGAGGACGCGCGAATACCTATCCGATGACCGCCGAAGTCGCGATGAAACTCGGCGCGGCGGCAGGCCGGCGGTTCACCAATGGCGATCACCGCCATTCCGTTGTCATCGGTAAAGATACGCGAAGATCCGGTTACATGTTGGAAAACGCGCTGGCCTCGGGGTTTTTGTCCGTTGGCATGGACGTGCTGTTCCTGGGCCCAGTGCCGACGCCGGCCGTCGGCATGTTGACACGCTCGCTGCGGGCCGATGTCGGCGTGATGATTTCAGCCAGCCACAATCCATTCGAAGACAATGGGATCAAGCTGTTCGGGCCTGATGGATTCAAGCTTTCGGATCAGGATGAGGCCGAGATTGAAGCAAGTATCGAGATGGACCCGGACTTGGCGGAACCCTCAAAGATCGGCAGTGCCCAACGTATGGAGGATGGCCGCGGGCGCTACATTGAGTTCGCCAAGGCCAGTTTTCCGCGCAGGCGCGGACTGAACGACCTGAAGATTGTCATCGATTGTGCGAATGGCGCGGCTTACAGAACTGCGCCCGAAGTTTTGTGGGAATTGGGTGCCGAAGTCATCCCGATCGGCGTCAGCCCGAACGGTGAGAATATCAACCTGGACTGTGGCTCGACCCATCCGGAATTGTGCCAAAAGACTGTGGTCGAACAAAGCGCTGATTTGGGCATTGCCTTGGATGGGGATGCTGACCGTGTTCACATCATTGATGAAAAAGGTCAGGTCATCGACGGCGACCAGATCATGGCCCTGATCGCCTCACGCTGGGCCAAGACCGGTAAGCTGGCGCACGACACCCTGGTCACCACTGTGATGTCCAATCTCGGCCTGGAACGCTTCCTGGCCGAAGAAGACATCCACATGCTGCGCACCAAGGTTGGCGATCGCTACGTCGTAGAGGCGATGCGCGCAAGCGGCTACAACCTTGGCGGCGAACAGTCCGGCCATATCGTGATGACGGATCACGTCACCACTGGGGACGGCCTTTTGGCCGGGTTGCAGGTGCTGTCGGCTTTGGTCGAAGAGGAAACACCAGCCTCGTCCTTGTGCCAGATGTTCGATCCGTTGCCGCAGGTTTTGAAGAATGTAAGGTTCGATCAGGCATCGAAACCTTTGGAAGACACCTCGGTCCGCGCCGCCATCACAGCTGGCGAAGAACGCTTGGGCGCGACCGGTCGACTGGTCATCCGGGCCTCGGGTACCGAGCCGATGATCCGCGTGATGGGCGAGGCGGAAAACCCAGTGGTCCTGGAGGGCGTAATCGATGACATTTGCGCCGCGGTCGGGGCCGCGGCGCGCTAGGCCCTTCGCTGTCTGATCCAGAACGTAATTTGATGGCTCTCTGACTTCCCTCAGGCACAGTTTGATCTAGGGTACCCCCTAAACTGATGTGCGAGGGGAGGCACTCATGGATCTCTGGCAACTTGGGGCGGCAGAGGCCGCAGAAAAGATTGCAATCGGTGAAATCACGTCTGAGGAGCTGGTTCAGTCCTGCCTCGATCGCATTGCATCGCGGGATGAAGATGTCGGTTCATGGATCTGGTTAGAGCCCGAAGCGGCGCTGGACCAGGCCCGGTCGGCCGATAAGGTTTTGGCGCGGGGACACGGTGTCGGGCCGTTGCATGGTGTACCGGTCGGGATCAAGGATATCATCGAAACCCGGGATTTTCCGACGCAGAATGGCTATCGCGGCCACGAGGGCCGCCGGACGAATCAAGATGCCATGTGCGTCAGTCAGCTCCGCGATGCGGGGGCCATAATTCTGGGTAAGACCGTGACGACAGAACTGGCCGTGCGGACGCCGGGAAAGACCAAGAACCCGGTAAATCCTGACCACACACCCGGGGGCTCTTCTTCTGGTTCTGCGGCTGCCGTACGGGACGGGCAGGTGCCCTTGGCCTTGGGAACGCAGACCGGCGGTTCCGTGATCCGGCCCGCCAGCTTTTGTGGCATTCACGCGCTAAAGCCGACCTTCGGTCTGGTTGCGCGGTCGGGCGTGATCGTGCAGGCGGATTGGCTAGACACGGTCGGAACCTATGGACGGTCGATCGAAGATGTCGCGCTGATAACCGAGCAGATGATGATGCGAGACCATGCCGATCCGCAGGCAATTGCCCGATCACGCGCGCCATTGCGAAAGATTGCGATGTCCGATCCGCCCAATCGTCCGAAAATTGCCTTTATGCGTGGAGCGAAATGGGATCAGGCAGACACGGCCGCGCAATCCGCCTTGCAGGATTTCGCGCATGGTCTTGGTGCGGATTGCACTGAAGTCGACATGCCGGATTGGATGACCGAGGCGTGGAGCAATCAGAACATCCTGCAGCAATATGGCCACGCCAAGCACTATGGCCCACTGGCGGATCAGCATGGCGATTTGATGAGCGAAAGTCTGCGCGAGTCGGTCGCGAGAGGACGGACCATGAACGAGGCTGCCTATCGCGAGGCCATCGTTCAACGTGATGTATTGGCAGCCGGTTTGGACGAGATCTACGCAACCTATGATGCGGTTCTTTGCCTGTCGTCAACTGGGCCTGCTCCGAAAGGGTTGGACTGGACAGGCGACCCGGTTTTCAATGCTTTCTGGACATATGCAGGGACGCCGTGCGTGAACCTGCCGCTATTGGAAATTGACGGGTTGCCGATGGGCGTTCAGCTTACCGGTCCGCGTGGCGCAGATGGCCCGCTGTTGCGCACTGCGCGCTGGGTAGAGCAGGCCACGAAGGCAGGCGGATGAGAAAATGATTTTCGCCGGACATGGCTTTTTAAGGTGGTGCCCCGATGGCGCACGCGCGAAAGGAGTGAGCATGGGAAGAGTCTTCACGTACTACTGGCCAGCTCGGCTTTGTTGGCAGCACCCGCTTCAGCATGTTGGGAAGAATGCCATGAAGGCGAACACTATTCCGACGAAGCAGAAATGTGCGTGCCCATCGCCCAGTCCTAGATGGAACTGAAGCTCTATCATTCCTGGGTCTCATCTGCCTCACGTAAGGTGCGGCTGGCCCTGGCCAAAAAAGCTGTCACCTATGAAAGCTGCCCGGTGGATCTCGCCCAGTTCGAGCATCATCAGGACTGGTACAAGGCGCTGAACCCATCCGGTATTGTCCCGGCTTTGCTGGTGGACGGGCAGCCTTTGGTCGAGAGCAATTTCATCAACGAATGGTTGGATGAGACGTTTCCAGACCCGCCGCTAATGCCGGTAAAGCCGCATGAACGTCATGATTTACGCCTTTGGGCTAAGTATATCGATGATCATTGCCTGCCCGCCGTGCAAAAGCACAATTGGATGCAGCTGTTCCATCCGTTCGCGCGGGAATGGTCGGATGCAGAACTGGAAGATCGCCTGTCGGTCATCCCAACCGAAGAACGCCGGGCCACATGGCGGCGCATGGCCCGAGAGCCCTTTTCAAAGGCTGAATTGGATGCTGCGCTGGCGGTTCTGACGAATATGATGGATCGGATCGAAGTTCGGCTGCAAAGCCGTGACTGGCTGGTCGGCGACCATCACAGCTTGGCTGATATCGCGGCGGCACCCTATGTTGTTCGGCTGTTGGAAATCGCTCCGGATCAGGCTGGGCGGCGTCCCCGCGCCGATGCTTGGTGGGCCCGCATGCGTGCGCGTCCCAGCTTCGACGCTGCGGTGATGGAACCTTTCGCTTAGCAGCGCTGTACTTGGAAAGGTACGCCTGTACGTAACCTTGGAGTTACAAAAGATACCTTGAGGTTACATGGCGGAATCGCTATGCTGCTTGGCCATTAAGGGAGTTTGAAATGGAGAGATTGTATCAATTGACTCCCCAGCAACGGCGTCGACATCAGTGTACTATCGGTGTCTCGATTGCTTTGGCGCTGTCGGCCTGGGCCTGGTACCAATTTGTTCCCGCGGGTTGGGGAGCGGCGGCCTTTGGTGGTATCTTCGGAGCAGCAATGTTCAGCGCTGGTGTGCTTGTTTGGCATCCCCGGCTCGCAAGGAAAGCCGAAGATCCCCGCATCTTATGGCGGTACAGCACGCTTATGTCCTGGCTTGCCTTCGCGGTGATGGCTTTCTGCCTGATCGTCGCTCTGCTGCCAGGCATTCCGTACTCTGTAAGTTGGTTGGCGGTATTGGGCGTTTTAGTCAGCGGTTTTGTGGGGGGTGTCTTGGGATATCCCGCGACGATGCTGCCATCAAAGGCAGGGCCATCCACATTCAAGGACGAGCTTTGGGCAGTAAACACGCATCGTGCCGGATATTGGGCTTGTGTGGTCGTCGGTGCCTTTGCAGCCGGTTTGGTTGGATTGCTCGCACTGAAGGTGTTCGCCCTTTCGGGGCTCTACGTCGCGCTTTTGATCATGATTGCAGTGCCTCTGACCTACAGTGTTTCTTTGGTTTGGCTGGAATGGCGATCGGGCGACTGACGGCCAGATCAGGCGGTGCGCTTGGAAACCGGCTGCGAGAGGTGCGGACCGCGCGGGGTCTGACCCAGGCGGAATTGGCAGAACTCGCTTCGGTTTCCCGCAAGACGGTCAACACGGTCGAACGCGGCGTGTTCGTCCCGTCCGTAGTTCTGGCTTTGAAACTGGCCCGATTGCTGGAGCAATCCGTTGACGACATCTTCTGGCTGGAACCTGACGAACCGGATGGTACGAATGGTTCGTCTTAAGCGGACCCTAAGGATATCCAGGCTGGCCGTGGAAATGGAGCCTTGCCTATGATCGAGAAACTTATCGCCTACACGGATATCAAATCGCCTTACGCCTATCTGGCGCTGGCGCCGACCTTGAACCTGGCGGCCAAGGTGGGCGTCGACGTTGACTGGTTGCCTTACACCTTGGATATCCCGGATTATCTGGGTGATGCGGAATTGGATGCTGCTGGCAACGTAATCCGTGAAGAGAGGACGGCGCATCAGTGGCGACGCGTGAAGTACAGCTATATGGATGTGCGCCGCTATGCCAATTTGCGCGGCCTGACCATTCGCGGGCATCCGAAGATCCGCGATACATCCTATGCATCGATGGGCCTCTTATGGGCCCGGCGACAGGGGATGACTGAGGAGTACCTGAACGCGATCTTCCCACTATTTTGGCGGCGGGAATTGGATGTCGAAACACCTACAATTTTGGCGGATGCGATGGCGGGTGCGGGGATCGACATTACAGGATTTCCTGACTGGATGGCCGTTGAAGGCCGGGCAGATCATGACCGGTTGCGCACAGAAACCGAAGCCAAGGGCGTCTTCGGCGTCCCCTGGTTTATCTGGCGGGACGAGATGTTCTGGGGCCGCGAGGCACTGCCGCTGATCAGGTATCGCATGACTGGCGAGATGCCGGAATGGGGCGCTGATCTGGGGCTCGCATAAACATCTTAAGCCCGATTTATTGGCGTTTGCGCGCAAATCCGGGCCAAATCCAGCGCCCTTTATATTTCCCGCATAACGCGAAATTTCTGGCCGTGTGCAGATTTTTGAGTATCAAATTTAACAAGAACAATCAGGGAGAGCCGAAATGACCAAGTCTATTGATGATCCCAACCCAGGGATTACGACTTACGACGATATCTCGACCTTCGATCAGGAAGCCATCTGCCGCGAGATAAAACGGGGTGCATCGCGCCGCGATGTGATGGCCTGGTTGATGGCCTCGGGCGCGACGATTGCATCGGCCGGTGCTATCTTTTCAGGTGCCGCCGAGGCAGTCGCCGCGACGCCGAAGAAGGGCGGCACGATGCGCTATGCCGGCAACCTACACGGGCCGTCGGACACGTTGGATCCCATCGCCTTCACCTCGGGTATCGACTATCTGCGCGGCAGGATCATCTATAACAGCCTGATCCGCCTCAACGAGAACATGGAGCCGGTGCCGGAACTGGCCGAGTCCTTCGAGGCCAGTGATGACGTCACCGAATGGACCTTCAAGCTGCGAAAGGATGTTCGATTCCACGACGGCAGCAAGTTCACTGCCGACGATGTGATGTACACGATGTCCCGTCATATGGGCGAGGACTCGGCCTCGAACGCGAAGTCATATCTGACCGCCGTCAAGGAATGGGTTCGGGTCGACGAATACACCGTGAAATGCGTGCTGAACTATCCGAATGCCGACATCGCCGCGCTGATGGGCATCTATCAGTTCAAGATTATCAAAGACGGCACGTCCGAGTTTGCCATGCCCACCGGGACTGGGCCGTTCACGCTGGAAGAGTTCAAGCCGGGTGTCCGGTCTGTTCACAAGCGCAATGAAGATTACTGGGCCGAGCCTGCGCTACTGGACGCGATGGAGGTCTTTGCAATAACTGACGGCACCGCCCGTCTGAACGCTGTACTGGCAGGCGATGTCCATATGATGGTCAGCGTCGATCCGAAAACGCTGCCGCAATTGGAGGCCAGCGATCGGGCCGAGCTGATGTCGACGCCGACGAACCAGTATAACGGCATCTGTTGCATGAAAGACCAGCAGCCGGGCGCCAATGATGACTTCGTCCTGGGCATGAAGCACCTTCTGAACCGCGAGCGTGTGGTGAAATCGATCCTGAAAGGGCACGGCACGGTCGGCAATGATCACCCGATCAGCGCGGCCTATCCCGAGCATTGCACGGACCTGCCGATCCGGGCCTATGATCCTGACAAGGCGAAGTTCCACTTCAACAAGTCCGGCATCGACACAGCAGAAGTCTTTGTCGCACCGGTCAATATCGGCATCGAGGAAACAGTGCTGTTGATGCAGCGCGAAGCCTCGAAAGTCGGGTTCAATTTGAACGTTAAGAAGGTGCCGAATGACGGCTACTGGGGCGCAATCTGGCTGAAGAAGCCGGTGAACGTTGTGACCTGGCTGATGCGCCCGACGGCCCACGCCATGCTGTCGGTGGCCTTTGCCCCGGATGCACCTTGGAATGACACGCGATGGAACAATCCGCGGATGGGAGAGCTGCTGAAGATGTCGGCGGGCGAGACCGATCCGGCCCGCCGGAAAGAGCAGTTCTGCGAAATGCAGACGCTGATCCACGACGAAGGCGGTTGGGTGATCCCGACCCACAACAACTATATGGATGCGAAAGCCAAGGTGCTTAAGGGCGTGGTCAAGCACCCGATTGGCCCGACAGGCGGCTACGAGTTCCCTGAATTCGCCTGGCTGGACGTCTGACTTAATTTGGGGTGCATAAAGCACCCCACCTCATTGAATTTAAAGCGGTCTTTCGGGACCGCTTTTTTTGAAGTTTTAGCGATGCACTCAAGTGGACGTTCATCCATCAATCGTTTGATGTCGCTGAGGTGGACGAAGAGGTCGTTCGATTTGGGGGCTTGAAAACTGCGCGTAGTCGGACACCGGAGTGTGCGGATAATATGACCGTAGAAAAGCCGTTGCTTGAAAGCGGCTCAGGGCAATGGTGATACACCGAGAACAATCGGGTGGAGTACGATCAGCAGGGTGTAAACGCCAACCGTTGCCAGTCCCCGAAGGACTATATCTTTTCCGCTTCCCCAACCTGCAAATCCGTTGCTGCGGCTTACATTCACCAACGCCTGCCATTCTGCGTCGCCCATCTCACGACGCTTGCGGCGATCGATCTGGTATCCACCAAGAATCGAGAAACCTCCGAACAAGCTAAACAAAATGGCGTGCGCCAAGTCGCCGTTTGGAAGCATGTGCGCGAAAGACCACAACATCAGTGCAGCAAGTACCGGGTGCCTTGTCCATGCGATCACTCCAGGTCGCTTCGGGTCGAAATGGTCGTTCCGCGCACCCCCGAAAGACAGGGGATTGGGGCGTCCAAGCGCAAAACCTAGGATCATGCAAACGGCAAACATGGCGATGACTGGGCCCCAGGTCTGCCATTCATAGCGTGGCCAAAGTTCGATGTAGGGTGCGCGGCCTGCGGCCACTATCAGCCATGCGAGCACGGCGATCGAAAGGATCGAGTAGCCCAGTCCGAAGCTCAAGGCCCCGATCTTTGCGGTGACAGGTGTGCGTACGGATGGGCGCAAAGGCACTATGTGTGTTACGAAGAATAGGCCTAATGCGAGGCCGAATTCGCCCCATTCTGCCATTATGTATCAGGAAGACTCGGTCGAAAGACGAACGGGCCGTAGAGGACTACGAAGCCAAGGAAGGCGACGAACCAAGTGCCAGCCGAGATCATGTAGAGCGGATGCGCAAGGTCTGGCACGAAGGCGACTGCCAGGCGCGATAGCACTGATCCGATCAGCGAGAGATAGATAACCATGGCGCCAGTTCCGGCATGCAGAGGCCGGTTCGTATGCCCCAAGATCGCACGCGTCATCACCGCCAAGGTCATGGCCCCAATCCCGCCGGCCATCCAGACGTGCTGCGCCGCGACCGTCCAGGTCGCGTCTTCCAGGAAGGTTGATGACGCCATCAGAAGTGCACCGATGGGCAAGAAGCCATAGCCGACGTGCAAGATCCAAACTAAGGGCTCCGCGCCAGTGTGCCATCCCTGCCAGCGGCCGAGCCGCGCGAGATGGAGGATGCCTGCCGCTAACATTGCGTAAGCCGAGCCCAAGTGCTCTGGCCAAACAACCCAGCTGGCGAGCGCCAAGAGCCAGACCAGAAGGCAAATCTTGTCGAACATCTGCATTGGTGGCGGTGGCAGCGGCGTTCTGTTGTGTTTGATCAGCCAATTCCGCGTGAACTGCGGAATGATCCGCCCGCCAACGACCGAAATCATCATCATCACGGCGGCGACGCCCAGCCGCAGCCCCGTTCCCGACGCTGCATATCCATCCCTGTACATTTCTACATGGAAAAGGACATTCGCCACGATGAACGCGGTTAGCATCGCGAATATTATCAGATTGCGCCAGTTTCGGCCCGCAATGATTTCCCGCAGCGCGATGTAAGCAAGAACGACGAAGAACGACAAATCCGCAACCGCCAGCCAAACCGGAGGCCAAATCTCGCTGGTCGCCATGGCAGCCCGCCCCAGCGCCCAGAGCGCCCAAAGCCCCGCCAATGGCCATCCGACAAGAGGCGGTCGGCCGGTCCAATTCGGAATCGCCGTCAAAAGGAAGCCCCCCAAAACGGCCCCGAGATAGCCGAAGAGAAATTCATGCGCGTGCCATGAGGCAGGATCGAACGCGATCGGGATCTCGAAAGATGCCGTTAGCATCCCAATCCAGAGGGTCATCGCAGCAACCGCCCAAATAGCGGCGGACAGGAAGAACGGTCTGAACCCAAAACTGAGTAGGGCCGGTCCTGACCAATTACGCATTGTCTCTGTTGCTTGCACCGTCATCTTCGTGGTCCGAATGGATCCGCAGAACTTGAACACGGTATCGCAGGTACGAGGCAATCGGCTTGATATGGATCAAGCCGGACAGGTTTTCCGAAATCAGTTTCAGATCTGCTCCATGAACATTAGTGGTGATTCCTCGCCTACGGCACCGGTCCAGATGCTCTCTATGTGCCGCTAGCCGCGTCACGAACCCAGCTTGCGGTTTCGCGCTCAAACGAACTTCAGGCCGCCGGTTTCGCGCTCAAACGAACTTCAGGCCGCACTGATTGACGTCGGAAGTTGGCACATCGGTTCTTTGGAACTCGCCGGGTTCTTCCCGTAAGTGTGTGCTACCGAACCAAAAATATGGCCCGTGTCACTTTCCGTGAGTGCAAGGCGAAGCAGGTTTTCTCGAAGTGCATCATAGTAGGAACCAATGGGCGCATGATTGGTCTTGTTCGCAATTATTGTGCAGCCATTAGCAATTCGTCCGACCTTCGACTATGATCGCCTTGTAGCCTGAACAGGAGATTTGTCATGAAGACGGTTTTCATCGCAATTGCGATCAGCCTTTTCGCTATGGGATCGGCGGCCTATGCCTGCGGCGCAAAGAAGATGTCGTGCGCTGATGGATACACATACTCTTCGACAGCTGGCGGATGCGTGAAGGTCACAGTCGACTCGTAAGACCTTTCAGTCTGCAAAATCAGGCCGGATGCCACCAGCGTCCGGCGATGACCGCACCGCGCGCATTGATCCTGCGGTCGCCATCTATGGTTTCGCCCATCACGTCCGTGTAGGTATACGCGCCTTCATCTACTGACAGGATCGAGGCGTCACCGGCAGCACCAGGTTTCAACGTCCCCAATTCCGGGCGTTTCAATGCCATACCGGCGTTCTCAGTGCTCAGCTTGATGACCGTTGGCAGATCAAGCCCCATGCACAAAAACTTCGACAGGGTGGTGACCTGATCGAAAGCCGGGCCGTCGATGCACAAGGCATGGACGTCCGAACTGATCGTATCGGGCAGAAACCCGTTGGCCAGCATGGCCCGTGCCGTTTTAAAGCTGAATGACCCCATGCCATGGCCGACATCGAACAGCACGCCCCTGTCGCGGGCGTCCAGCACTGCTTGTTTCACTGTGCCCTGCGCCGTGGCAGGTGTGTTGGGAAAGGGTCGGAAACAATGGGTCAGGACATCCCCGGGGCGCAGTGCCGCCAGGACCTCTTCATAGGATGGTGGGGGCTCATCGATGTGGACCATCATTGGCATGCCGACTTCCTCGGCCGTCTGGCGGGCGTAGTCGAAGGGTGCCATCCCCTGAATGCCCGAGGCATGGCGGCCGAGCCGTATCTTAATACCCACGATCACATCGCGGTTCGCATCCGCGACTACGGCGGCGGCACGGGGGTCCATCAGGCGGATGTCCTCGGATTCGCCAACCATGACGTTTTGCGAAAACCCCCAGATCCCGGCATGACTGACATGCAGATAGGCCAAGATGCGGACGGCTGACTGTTCGATGACATGTTTGCGAAAGCCAGGGAAGTTACCCGGGCCGGCGCTGCCGGTATCGATGGCCGTGGTAACGGCAGAGGTACGGCAGAAGTCTTCGGCATCGATACCGAGCGAGGTGCCGCCCCAATAGACATGCGTATGCATATCGATCAGACCGGGGGTGATGATCTGGCCTGACACGTCGCGGATATCGGTTTCTGGGCTGCGGGGCAGGGCATCCCCGATTGCGCTGACCTTGCCATCTTCGAACGCAACCTCGGTGATCCGGTCGATGTTCTGCGACGGATCGACCACACGTCCGCCGGTCAGGATCAGATCTGCGGTCATTGCACCCCCCTATTCATCGAGGCCCAAGAGTGACTCCAGATCCGCCATGCTGTCAAACGGCGTTGCCCCTTCCGCGGTCAGCTTCGTAGCGGGCGTGTCAGCGGTATAGCCAAAGCACGGCATACCGGCGGCTTTCGCGGCCCGGGTGCCGCTGGCACTGTCCTCGATGACCACGCAGTCCGCCGGGGCCACGCCATGGGTTTGAGCCGCATGCAGGAACAGACCCGGGTCGGGTTTGACCACACCTACATCATGGGCCGAGTGGATCCGGCCCTCCAGTCGGTCCCATAACCCAGTGCGAGTCAGTGTGACCTCCATCTTTCGCATCGGTCCGTTCGAGGCGACACAATAAGGGATCCTGACCTGATCGAGCCGGTTCAAGACATCTTCAACACCTGGGATCACTTCTACCTCGGCAGCTAAGACTCCAACCATTCTGCCATAGAAGCCGTCTACCCAGTCATCCGGCAATCTGGCACCCATCTCGGTTGCCTTCTGGTAGACGCTTTTGATCGTACCACCGACGAAAAGTTCAATCGCCTCATGGGTCTGCATCGGTAGGCCGTGGGCCGTCATCTCTTCTGCCATCAGACGATTGGTGATCGGCTCGCTGTCGACCAGCACGCCATAGCAATCGAAGATCACCAGATTGGGCATCATAGTGCCCCCGCTGCTTTGGCGGTCGCCAGCGTGCGCTGCGCCCGCTGGACGATGGGATAGTCGACGAAGAGCCCATCGACCTGGATCGAGGCGGAACCCTCGGCTTCTGCACGATCGAATGCGTCGACGATTCTCTGCGCTTGGGCGATGGTTTCTGCATCCGGAGTGAAAACCTGATGCACCGCGTCGATCTGATTGGGATGAATACAGAGTTTTCCCTGAAACCCCATGGCTTTGACGGTTTGGGCGGTCGCCGCCAAACCCTCTGGATCATCCAAACGGGTCCAGACCGTGTCGATGGGCGGCTCTAGACGGGCTGCGCGTGATGCTACGGCGATTTCGGCGCGGGCATGGGCGCACTCGGCCTCGTCTCGGGTCAAGTCCAACCCCATATCGGCGGTGTAATCGCCTGCGCCGAAGCTGAGCCATCGCGTGCGGCGGGCGGCCTTGGCGATATCCCGAACGGTGGCCACACCCTTGCCGGTCTCGATGATGGGCAAAACGTCGATGCCTCCCTCGGGCAAACCACGCTTTCGCTCTAGTGCGGTGATCACCCACTCTGTGGTGGCCAGGGCTTCCGGGCTTTCGATCTTCGGTACCACAATGCCATCAACACCGGGCGTGACCACGGCTTCGAGATCCTCGAACGCCCATACCGTGTCCAATGCGTTGATCCGGATATAGCCCAAACAAGACCGCGCGGGCTGCATGGCCTGAACCACCACTGCACGAGTCGCAGATTTCTCCGCCACTGCCACCGCGTCTTCCAAGTCCAGGATCACTGCATCGGCCCCGGCACTGAAGACCTTTTCCACCTTGCGGGGATGATTGCCCGGGGCGAACAAAAAGCTACGGACTACGCGCATCACTCACCCCGTGCGCTGGGCAGGTACTGTCGGGGTTCGTCCGTTTCAAAAGATGCAGCGAAGGCCGCAATCGAAGCCTCGATCCCTGCGGACAAATCTCGCTCCCACCCTTGCATCACGCGCTTTTGCGCGCGCACGGCGCCCGGGGCCGAGGCCATAATCGCGTCCAGCCAATCCTGCAGGTTGGCCTGCAATTTCTCCGCGACCGCAACCCGTTCAACAAACCCGATGTCGCGGCATTCCAGGGCGTTCACGTCGCGCCCCGTCAGCAGTAATTCCGAAGTTCGGCCCCATCCGATCAGGCGGGGCAAAAGGCAGGCCTCGATCACCGACGGAAGACCCACCCGCACCTCGGGCATGCCGGCGATTAGCGAAGTATCGGCAATGCGCATGTCGCAGGCCGCGGCCAGTTCCATCGCAGCGCCGTAGCAGTGACCTTGCAAAACGGCGATGACCGGCACCGGCAGGCGGCGAACTGCGTCGATGGCGTGGTGAAGCGAGGTGATGAACCCGCGGGCGCTTTCCGGATCCAACTCTGCCATGACTTTTACATTGGCGCCGGCGGCGAACAGGCCTCCCGCGCCTTGCAATGTCACGGCGCGCAGGTTGGGATCGCTTGAGATTTCAGCGCACCGGTCTTGCAACGCAGCGATCACCGCCGGGCCAATGGCGTTCCGGCGCCGGGCGTGATCGATCTCCAAATGCGCGATCCAGCCACGATCTGCTGTGGTGTGTGTCAGGTTAACCGTGCCTTCGTCCAGCATTCTATCCCTCGTCTTTTTGCGGCATCCTAGGCTGACGGATTGGCCAGGTCATCGGAGCAGATCGCCCAAAGAGATCAAATCATGTTCCGAGTTTGCAATACACGTGCCGGTACGCCTTAGAGTATGCCCCCTGACATCTCCGCTTCATATTGCCAGACTACCTCGAGAGTTCGAGGGCAGATCTCGCTGGCCCGCAGATCTAAATGAAACCTATGTGCCGGTCCCGATGAAGACCACGTTCTGCGGCGCGTCGCCTCTGCCGATACGCGCACAGTTGTCTGCGATGAACTGCCACCTGCGTTCGTGCATTTCTTCGGTCACGGCGGATCGGTGCGCGGACAGGATTACATTGTCCAGATCCTGGAACGGGTGGTTCGACGGCCAGGTTCCGTCGCCATAATTGTACCAGGTGTCGATGATCGCCCCGCCAATCTGCCCTGTCGTCAGGGCGTCAAACATCGCATCTTCGTCGACGATCTTTCCGCGGGCGACATTGATGATGACGCCTGTCGGCTTCATGGCGACAAAGCGTTCCCGATTGATCATCCCCATCGTATCTTCATTCATATCGCAGGCGATCAGAACAAAGTCCGATTCCGCCAACAGATCGTCTAGCCGGTTCCCTTGACCCAGCCAATTCAGCTCGGGCGGGCAGATCTGTTCCGAGCGGCGAATGCCGATGCAGCGCATGCCGAAGGCGTTGGCGCGGCGGGCCGTCTCCACCCCGATATGGCCATAGCCGACGATGCCCAAGGTCTTGCCCAGAAGCTCGCCATGGACTGGCGCACGCCCGGGTCCGTACCCGTTCCAGCCATTGGCGCGGATATCGGCATCCAGGTGGCGCAGACCGATCTGCCATTCCAGCATGCCCAGCAGAACGTATTCTGCGATTGCAGTCTCATGCTCGTAAGTATTGGCGACGGGCACGCCCCTAGGCATCTTTTCCGGGGCCGTGAAGTCAAAGCCGGTCCAGGGGATTTGAAAAAGCTTCAGGTTCGGGACGTCGCCCCACGGCACCGGAGGTGCGCCGCCAACAATAACATCGGCGGCCCTTGCCATATCCGGAAAAGCCTCCGGGTTATCCTTTCCTGGGTTCCAGCATGTTATCTGCCAATCCGGGGGTGCAAATCGGCGCATCAGATCGATACGAGAGGCGGCGATCGCGCCTTGGATAAGAACGGTTGGCATGATGGGCTCGTGGACAGCGGTAAGATAGAACCAGACTACCTGGCCTGGTCTGGCTGTCCAGACCCTCGGCTACCAGGCTGGATCTCTCGGGTCGCGGCGCTTGCGCGGGTCGTCCAAATGGCTTGGCCCTTCAGGCTCTGGCGGTTGCCAGTCTATCAGCACGACCGACGCCGGATGTTCGCCAGCCGGAAAGTAGAGCCCGCCATGGGGTAGAAAGTGTTCTTTGTTTAGGGCGTCGATTTCCTTGTCGGCCTGGGTTCTCGGGCGGATGGTGAAGGCAAAATGCGCCCCGACGGCCGGCAACGCGCCAAGACAGATGAAAATCGTCGTGAAGCTTTTCAACGCTGGCACTTGGTCCAGCAGGGATGGGCTGAAGAATAAGACGATACCGATTGCGAACAACACCAAAGCCCCAATAGCCCAAGGCATGTATCGTTTCTCGACCCCCTCTAAGGCGATGCCGGCCATGGCCAAACGATCCATCTGGCTTGCAATCGTGCGCAGCCTTGGGCGATCTGGCCGCTGTAATTGCGCGAGATTCAGGGTCAGTTCTTTGAAGTGTTTGTCGATCTGGTCCACCAGCGGCGGGTTCTCTGCGGCGATCCAGCGTTCCTTGAGATCCTCGATCAAATCTGTCGCGATTCGCGCGGCGGTTTGACGTTCGGAAAACCCGGACCCTGCCAAATCCGGAGGCAGGGTCGTGGCCAGCTTGTCGACTTGTGCCAGGATCTCTGGCTCGGTCAGCAACGCCGCCTTTATTTCTGTGAGCCGTGCCTGCATAGCCTCCAAAGCCGCGCAGGTATCGGCGTTGATCCTTTCATCGACGGTCGCCAGAAAGGCCGCCAAGGTCACTTTGTCACCGATGTTCGTCATGGTGGTTTCAGCCTAGCGCCGCATGTCTTTGTTGCAAGCGCCGCCGCAAGAACGGGTTGAGCGGGGTTTTCCGGGATGTCAGACTGCGTCCAACCAACGGAGGATGGCATGACGACAACAGATCCCGCAAAGATCGTGATAATAGGCACGGGCGCCATGGGTTCGGTCTATGCTGCGCTGATGGCCGATGCAGGGCACGATGTCTGGGCAGTGGATGCCTGGGCGGAGCACGTGGCTGCAATGCACGCCAATGGTTTGAGGGTCGAAGGCGCCAGTGGCGACCGAACCGTGAAAGTCAACGCCACCAGTAATGCTGCGGAGGCCGGAGATGCTGACTTGGTCATCATTGCGACCAAGTTGGATGGCGTATCAGCAGCCGTCGATGCTGCCAGATCCTTGATCAGCGACGACACCGCAGTTTTGTCGATTCAGAACGGACTAGGCGGGCCAGATATC
The DNA here is from genome assembly GCA_039028795.1 of Pseudomonadota bacterium. Lineage (GTDB taxonomy): Bacteria > Pseudomonadota > Alphaproteobacteria > Rhodobacterales > Rhodobacteraceae > Thermohalobaculum. Next base: position 47,814 of record JBCCHJ010000016.1, on the reverse strand, counting down.
GCAGCGCAAGAACTAGGTGCAGAGCGGGTTTCAATAGGTGTCGTCGGCGGCTTCGGGGCGTCGATGAAGGGGCCGGGACATGCCCATCACAATGGGATGGAGTTTGTTCGTATCGGCGAATACCAGGGCGGGCTGACCGACAGGACCGCGCGCATCGCGGATATCTGGACCTCCTCTGGCTTTAAGGTTCTGACCTTTGACGACATCCATAAAATGGTCTGGGAAAAGCTGGTCTGCAACTGCGCCTATTCCGGACCGGCAACGATCCTGGATCTGACTTTGGGGGAAATCCTGGCGGACGAGCATGCCTCGGCCATTTCCGCAGGATGCGCCATCGAGGCCTATGAGGTGGCCCGCGCCAAGGGCATCGGAGTCGATATCGAGGATCCGGTCGCTTATGTCCGGGCGTTTGGCGAGAAGATCCCCAATTCGCGCCCGTCCATGGCTCAGGATCACACGGCCCGCAAACGTGGTGAGATCGATGCCATCAACGGTGCGATCGTGCGTGAGGCAGAGGCGTTCAAGCTGTCCGTCCCGACCAATGCGTTCGTCTCTCAGGTGATCAAAGCGCGCGAAAGCGTGTTTTGAAGCATTAAGTCTAGAACGAAACACTCCTGAAACTTACATCCGAGGCTTTTGGAAGCGGGGATTTGGGGCCACCGCGCGGAGGCCCCAAACAATCGGCTCAGTTCAGAACTTTGGGCCAGTTCTGGTCACCCGAGGCAATGTTGCCAGGGATATCCTGTTCCCACTGGTTTTGAATTCCGACGGAGTAGTTCAGATAGAGCTTGCCATCGACAATCTTCCAGGCCTCAGGAACCGTCGAGGCAGTGTAGCCCTGGCTGACCGCCCAGGCGCAATAACCGCCATATTGCGGCGCGTACTTTTCTGGATTGGCTGCGAAGGCATCGCGATTCGCTTCTGTCGAGAACCGCCAGGTCGCGCCGTTCCAGTCGTAGGTAATGTCGGAACTGCCCTCGACCGGGCGACCTTCAGTGAAATACGCAACTGTGTCCGTTCCGTCGATGGCGACGCTGCCGAAATAGGACTGATAAACAGGTTCTTTCGCCTCGGCCTGGCCGATAGCGAACGGGGCGGCGACCAGGACCGTTAAAGAAAACATGATCGCTTTCAGAAGACGCATGGGATGTGCTCCTGTCCATTGCTCTGTTCAGCAATAGATAGGGTCTGACCGCAATCCGGCCCACAATTGTAACATGGTTCTGACCGCATTGTGAGCGGCTCGAACCGGCCGAACCACGGCTAAGCTTAAGCTGGTACTCCAGCGGTAGCTGTGCGCTGGCCTTTAAGGCGGCCCAGGGTCATCGCCATGACGATCGCGCCGTTCAGCGTGAAGAGATAGAGCGGATAGGCCAACAGCACCAAGTCGGGTTTGCCGACGGCGATGATCGCGAAGACCGAGGCGACACCGGAAATCGCCCATGTCGACATGGTCTCGCTTTCAGGGTCTTGAAACGCTTTGATGATCGTTACCGTACCGCCCAGTAGGCTGATCGAAATGGTGATCGCCAGGGCATAGACGGCGGTGTCTGTGTAGTACCAAAGGACCAGACCGACAGCCGCTGCGAGCAGGACGAAATAGTCACTGCGGTTGAGGTAACTGCCAACGCCGATGATGATGGACAGGAGGAACACGATGATGGTGCCCGACACCTGAACGCTCGCAAACCAGAGCGATTCACTCGCACCTTCAAACACTTGGCTGAAGAACGCGATAGATCCTAGAACTGACCAGATCAGCCAAGACGCCCGCTGGGGTCTCGTCCGACGTGCAAGCGTGTCGATAATATAGGGGAGGTACGCAAATGTACTCAGAACACCGGAGAGAATGCCCGCGAATGTCAGGGCGCTCATCCCAGCAAAGAACTCAAACACGCTACTCATAGTTTCTACCCCAAGCTCCCCTAAGCAGCGCTGAGGGTAGGCCCAAGGAAAATTCCAGTCTGTAGCGTTTGCTACTGGATTTTATTTTGGCTTTGAGATTTGGCGCAGGATTTCAGCCTAGATCATTCATCTAGACGTGGCGGTGCAAGGAAAAACGGCCTTAGGGTCGCCATGACCCTTGGTTGTGGAGTTCCCCGGTCTGCCGCGCTATTTAAAAAGGCAGATCAAGGGAATTCCGACGTGCAGAGAACACTGTTCGACAAAGTCTGGGACAGCCATGTTGTCGCCGAAATGGGCGATGGCTACCAGCTTTTGCATGTCGATCGAAACCTGTTGCATGACCTTTCCGGCGGCAAAGCGCTGGCGGATCTGGAGGCACGGGGGCTTTCCGTGCGCTCGCCTTCCCTGAACGTCGCGGTGCCGGATCACGCGATTTCCTCTGCGCCCGGGCGGCACGCGACCTCGACAGATATCAGCGCGCGACTGGCTCCGATCTTCCGGCAACGGGCCGAGGCGGCGGGCATCCGGTACTTCGACGTGAATGACCCAGAGCAGGGGATCGTCCACGTCATCGGCCCAGAGCTGGGGCTGACCCTGCCGGGCCTCATGATCACGTGCGGGGATTCGCACACCTCGACTCAAGGCGCGGTGGGGGCGATTGCCTTTGGGATTGGGTCTACGGAACTTCTGCATGTGCTGGCGACGCAGACCATCGTTCAGGCGAAGCCGAAACGGATGCGCGTGCGCTTCGATGGGGCCTTGGGGGCCGGGGTGACACCGAAGGATATGATCCTGCATCTTATCGGTCAGATCGGGGCGGCGGGGGGCGATGGCCATGCGCTGGAATATGCTGGGCCTGCCATAGAGGCACTGGATATCGAGGGCCGCCTGACGATCTGCAACATGTCCATCGAATGCGGGGCGAAGATGGGCATGATCGCGCCGGATGACACGACCTTCAGCTATCTGGCAGGCCGTCCGTTTGCACCGAAAGGGGTGATTTGGGATCGGGCCATAGCGACATGGCGCGGTCTGCCAACAGATGAAGAGGCCATCTTTGATACGGAGATCGTTGTAGATACGGGCCTAATCGCCCCGCAAATCACTTGGGGCACCTCGCCAGAACATGTCGCAGGGGTTGTGGACCGGGTGCCTGACCCGGCTGATGCTGCCGACACGGCGCAAAAGACGGCTTGGGAAGCGGCTTTGGATTATATTGGCCTGACGCCGGGCGCGCCTTTGGAAGGCACGGCGGTGGATCATGTGTTCATCGGGTCCTGTACCAATTCGCGGATCTCGGATCTTCGACATGCTGCCAAAATCGCCGATGGCCGCAAAGTGGCAGACGGCGTCAGCGCCTGGGTCGTGCCAGGATCACAATCCGTGAAAAGACAGGCAGAAGCAGAAGGACTGGATCGGGTCTTCGAAGCCGCAGGTTTCCAGTGGCGCGAGCCCGGCTGTTCGCAATGCGTTGCCGCCAACGGCGAAGTTGTCGCCCCTGGCAAGCGCGCAATCAGCACAACCAACCGCAATTTCGTTGGACGCCAAGGACCGCAGGCGCGGACGCATCTGGCCAGTCCCACCATGGCCGCTGCGGCAGCGGTGACCGGATGTATCACCGATGTCCGTAAGCTGATGGATACCTAGGTGCAGCCTTTCATCTCAATCTCCGGTCCCGCCGCGCCCCTGATGGCCGCGAATGTGGACACCGATGTCATCATCCGGATCGAGAGGTTGTCCGATTTCGGCCGCGATCAGCTTGCGCCTTATGCGTTCGAAGCGTGGCGCTTCAGACCGGACGGAGCAGAGCAGCCAGACTTCGTTTTGAACCAAGACGCCTTTCGCTCGGCGCCGATTCTGCTGGCTGGGCGCAACTTTGGCTGCGGATCTTCCCGTGAAGGGGCGGTCTGGGCGCTGAACTGCATCGGTGTGCGTGCCGTCATCGCGCCCAGCTTCGGCGGCATCTTTCGCAACAACTGCTACCAGAACGGAACGCTGCCGGTCGTGCTGCCGGAAGAGGTGATCGATGGTTTTGCCGCGATCGCCCGGACCCAACCTGAGGCCCCATTCACCGTTGACTTGGATCGCCAGGTTGTCGTGCCGCCGAACGGCAAGCCAGTCCCGTTCGAGATTGATGCCCTGCGCCGCCGGGGGTTAATGGCCGGGCAGGATGACCTTGGCCTAACGGCGCAATATGCCGAACAGATTTCGGACTTCCAGAAACGCGACCAAGTCGATCGACCCTGGGTTTGGATCGATGAAGGGCTGCAAAAGAATTGACCGAAAGGCTGCCGATATGACGACCGAAGAGACGGTCCGCGCCGCGATTGCCGCCTATGCAGCGAAAGACCTGCAAGGGGCTTTAAGCCTCTGCAGCAGGGATGTTTGTTTTCACAACCAGTCTGTCAAAGGAACCGGAATGTGGGAGTTCGATTGCCGTGAAATTGACGAACTGCAAACGGCCCTTATCCAGATCAACTCGGAATTCGAGATCGAGGCTTACGAGCTTTTGGACTTGATCGCGACCGGTAAGAAAGCAGCGTCTCGCCAAAGGTTGCGCATCAGGATCCCCCAAACCGGCGAGGTTATTGAAACCGTGATTGCTGATTTCTGGGAGGTCGAGGACGGCAAGATTACGTCGATCCACGAATTCAATGACACGGCGCAGATTATTAGCGCAAGAAAATCTGCCGGATGCCAATAGCCGCGCTGCACAGTCGTGACAGGAAAGTGCCGATGACCCTCGCTCCAAAAGCTCTGCTCTTTGATACGTTTGGTACTGTCGTCGATTGGCGCGGCTCAGTGGCGCGGCGGATCGAACATGTCCTTACGCAAAAGGGCTTGGACCCGATTGACGGCGACGCTTTTGCGCGTTCTTGGCGGGCCGGATATCGGCCTGGCATGGCCCCTGTGATTGCCGGGGCAAGGCCCTGGACGCCCATTGACGTGATCCACCGGGAACGCCTGGAGGTGATCCTTGAAGATTTCGAAATTGCCCCGCATTTCGATGAAGACGACCGTGTTGCGCTGAACCTGATCTGGCATCAGCTGGATCCCTGGCCGGATTCGGTGCCGGGGCTCAGACGGCTCGGCCAAAAGTTCATAATTGGCCCACTATCGAACGGATCGACAGTGCTGTTGACCAATATGGCCAAACGTGCGGGCATCCCTTGGGATCTGATCATGTCCTCGGATGTGACCCGGGCGTATAAGCGCGATCCCAAAGCCTATTTGGGCGCCTGCCAGGCTCTGGGCTTGCAAACCAGCGAAGTGATGATGTGCGCAGCGCATAACGATGATCTGGAAGCTGCGCAAAGCCATGGTATGGGAACCGCCTATATCAATCGCCCCTATGAATACGGCCCTGATCAGAAGGCGGATTTCGAGGCGACAGGACCCTGGGATATAATAACCGATCACATAGGCGGCATTGCAGATGCATTGGGCTGTTAAGCACTGTTAGCTCTGAGCAATACATTTCCGTTGTGTGAGTCAAAAACTGGGGAGATGCAAAATGACACCTGATCTTACATGGCTGGCATATACCGCTGCGCTGACGGCGCTGCTTTGGCTGCCTTACATCGTGGGCCGATCCCTGGTGGTCGAGTTCCCGAACGCAAAGACGTATCAAGATCCAAGCAAGCCGGACATGCCGGCCTGGATCAAGCGCTGCGATCGTGCCCACCTCAACGCGGTGGAAAGCCTGGTACCGTTCGCTGCCGTGGTGTTGATCGCACACATTGCCGGGGTCGCAAATGAGACGACCGCGATGTGGGCCATGGTGTATTTCTTCGCACGTCTCGCCCATGCAGCGGTCTTTTGGCTGGGCATTCCGTTTGTTCGGACATTGGCCTTCCTAGCAGGGCTGGTCGCAACGCTGGCAATTTTCTTAGAGGTCATCTCGGCAGCTCCGACGGCTTAAGCACCAAGAAAAAGGGATCTAATGAAGACCTATAAAATTGCGTCGATCCCGGGCGACGGGATCGGCACAGAAGTAATAGCTGCAGGCTTGCAGATACTAAAGGCCGTCGCAGACCGCGAAGGTTTTGCGCTGGACGTGACCGGCTTTGATTGGGGTTCTGAACGCTATCTGGCAACCGGCCGAATGATACCGGAAGACGGATTGGATCAGTTGCGGCCCTTCGATGCGATTTATTTCGGCTCGGCGGGGGACCCCCGGGTGCCGGACCATACAAGCCTTTGGGGTCTGCGCCTTGCGATCTGCCAGCCCTTTGACCAATACGCCAATGTCCGGCCTGCACGGGTATTGCCTGGCCTGGAAAGTCCGCTGCGTGGCATCGGCCCTGGTGATCTGGACTGGGTGATCGTGCGCGAAAATTCGGAAGGCGAATATGCAGGCGCGGGCGGGCGGGCCCATCAGGGACACAGCCACGAGGTTGGCATGGATGTCGCCGTCTTCACCCGGTCGGGTGTTGAACGGATCCAACGCTTTGCATTCGAATTGGCCCGAAGCCGTCCGGCCAAACATCTAACGCTTGTGACAAAGTCAAACGCGCAGCGCTATGGGATGGTGATGTGGGACGATGTCTTCCACGTGATACGGCCTGACTACCCGGATGTTAAAACGGAGCGCGTGCTCGTCGACGCCATGACAACCCGTATGGTTCTGCACCCTGATCAGATCGACACAGTGGTGGCGACCAACTTGCATGCCGACATCCTATCGGACCTGGCAGCAGGCTTGACCGGATCGCTCGGTCTTGCGCCAACGGCCAATCTGAATCCGGAACGGTTGTTTCCGTCCATGTTCGAACCCATTCACGGCAGTGCGTTCGACATCATGGGGCAGGGGACTGCCAACCCGATTGGCAGCTTTTGGTCAGCGTCGATGATGCTCGATCATCTGGGCGAAGCCGCGGCAGCCCGGGCGATCCTGACGGCGATTGAGCGTGTCACCGAAGCCGGGGAGCCGCGGCCCAGAGATCTTGGTGGCACGGCGACGACACAAGAGATCACTGACGCTGTGATGGCTGCGCTGGAAGGACAGAACCGTTGACGGCAAGGACCCGCGACCCGCGCCTTATGTCTTGGGTTTAGACTTACGTTCGCGCCCAAGAACGTAAATCGCAGAACCAACGATAATTGCCGCACCGATCCAGTCCTGAAGATCCGGCCATTCCGTGAACAGCCACCATCCCAACGCCGTGCCAAACACCAAAAGCGTGTATTCCAACGGTGCGATGGCGCTGGCCTCACCATACTTCATGGCCAGGATGTTCAAATACTGGGCCACCACTGAAAGCGCCCCGATGCAGGCAAGCAGCCCCCACTCGTAGATCGTCGGCGCCTGCCAATTCCATATTGCGAATGGCAGCATCAGTATGCCGACACCCAAGGCCTGATAAGTCAAGATCGATACTGGTTTATCGACTTGAGCCAGGATGCGGACATATACGGTCACGACCGCCACGCATATCGCACTGCCCATCGCGGCGAGATGCCAAATTCCGACGCTTTGACCCTGCTCCGGCCAAACCACGACCAAGACCCCAGCGAACCCCAGAACCAGGGCAACCCATCGAGATCGCCGGACAATTTCATTCAGCAGGAAAATTGCGAGCAGGGTTGTGAAAAACGCCTTCGAGAACGAGATGATGATCGTCTCGGCCAGTCCCAAATGAATCAGCGACGAAAACCCGAGTACCATCGCCAAAAACGCGAAGACGATTCGGCTGAACTGCAACATTGGACGCGTTGTCCGCAATGAGTCCGGCAATCCGACGACGATAACGGGCACGGCGATCAGCACCATTGTCGCCTGCCGGACGAGCAGGATCTGAGTAACGTGCAAGCCCTCACCTGCAAGCTTGATCAGCGCGATGACGACGGCAAAAACAGCGAGTCCGGCGATATAGAGCAGCCCGCCACGAACATTACCTGGAAGATCGGTCCAGCTATTCAGCCATCGGTTCCCGATTTGGGCCGGGCGTACATCGGTCTTTTGGTCGGACAATGCAGCCTCGATAATGGCCTAAAGAAACCTCATACAACCAATACGTTAGTCACTCAAATCACGAACACGCAGCCCATGCGTAGAATCCTCGAGCGACAAATTCAAGATGCTGTTTGCCAAGCTATCGGCTGCTGATTGACCAATCACAGGGGTGCTTAAAGCACTGAACTTTGAAATCAGATCGGTATCGCTGAGTGGATCGTCCGGATCACCTTTCCGTGTAGGGCGGTGCTGCTTGACGTTTCGGCCGTCCTTCAAGTGCAGAATCACTGTTGCGGACCGGGCGTTCGGGAATTTTGCCTCGGCCTCTTCGTCGATCATCAGCGCGACGCGTCCTGCCAGGTCGCGGATGCGCTTGTCGCCAAGACTGTCATCTGAGAAGGCGGCCGGTGTGACCGAACCCTCAACAGCCATCACAGCAGCGCACCAGGGCAGCGAGAAACGCCCCTCGGCGGCGCTTCTTGGGTCAGGATTGCCACAAATTTCAAGGGCGGCGCGATAGGTCGCGACGTCGATGACCTGAATATCTTCGGCTTCGACCGCGTGCATTTGCACCAAGTGCCGAACCGCGTCCAAAGCCGCAAAATTGTGACCGCAACAAGCATGGGCCTTCGGCGTCGTATTGCAAATCGTCCAATCCGTGCCCAGATCCTCCAGCGCTATAGCCCAATTCACTTCATCGGCCATGGCGGCGATGAAACCAGAATCCGCATTCAGGATGCTGCGAACGCCGGTTGCACCATGCCGGGCTGCCAAAGCACATAGAACCCCGGCCTCCGCCGCACGCCCTGCATGCAATGGTTTGGACATCGCATCCGACGAAAAAGCATGGCGCAGTCCTGCGGCCATGGTCGCAGCTGTGGCCAGGGCATGGGCCGTCTGATCAGCGTTCAGGCCCAGCACAGTCGCCCCGGCCGTTGCGGCTCCGAAATGTCCGACCGTCCCGGTTGTATGCCAATGTCGGTAGTGCGCGGGATTGATGGCCTGGGCGATGCGGTTTCCAACCTCATAGCCTGCAATGATCCCGCGCAACATGTGACCGGCGCTTGCGTTCTCGGTCTCGGCCAAAGCCAAGGCCGCCGGAATGGTCACGACGCCGGGGTGATAAAGCCCTGGCCGGTAGATGTCGTCGACTTCGACGATGTGGGATGCCGTGCCGTTGATCAATGCCGCGGTTCGGGGATCTCTGCCGGCGCCGTCCGGGATCAACCGGGATGGTCCATCTCCCGGCAATACGCGGCGCAGGGCCGCCGCCGGCATTTCGCCTGAACCGGCAATCGCCGCACCGTACCAGTCCAACAGGCAAAGCCGCGCCGCCGCAAGTGCCGCCTCGGGCGGCGCTATGTGCGCCGCGAAATCTGCAAAACGGTCGATGACGTCCATCGGGCACCTTGAAGAGTTGCGCCTAAGCAGACGTCACGCCTAAGCTTTGGTCAAGCATTGACGGAGCCCGCATATGGATATCCTTGTTCTGCCTGGCGATGGCATCGGGCCCGAAATCACAGATGCAACGATGAGGGTGCTGGACCGCGTCAACGCAAATTTCGGCTTGGCTCTGAACTTTTCAATGGACATTGTCGGTTTCGAAAGTTTGGAAAAATTCGGCTCGACCTTCCGCAATGATCTGATCGAACGCTTCCCCAGGTATCACGGTGTGATCCTGGGCCCGAACCAGGCTGCAGACTATCCGCCGCCGGAGCAGGGAGGCATCAATTTTTCGGCGTTCACCCGGACGAACTTCGACCTCTATGCCAATATCCGGCCTGCGCGGACACCCCCCGGTATTCCAGCCAAGGGTGGCATGTTTGATCTGGTCATTGTCCGCGAGGTAACCGAGGGACATTACTCGGACCGCAATATGCACCAAGGCCATGCCGAATTGATGCCCGATCCTGATATGGTGATCTCGATGCGCAAGGTCACGCGTCGGGCCTGCGAGCGGATCGCGCGTCGCGCGTTCGAACTGGCAATGACCAGGAAGAAACACCTTACCCCTGTTCACAAGGCAAATGTGCTGAAGATGGGCGATGGTCTGTTTCTGGAAGCTGTCGAAACAGTTGGAAAGGACTTTCCCGAAGTCACGATCGAACCTGTTCTGATCGATGCGATGTGCGCCCATTTGGTACGAAGGCCGCAAGAGTTTGACGTTATTGTCACTGGCAACATGTACGGGGACATCCTTTCGGACCTGGCCGGGGAACTTTCAGGTTCGCTGGGGCTTTCGGGGGCGATCATGGCTGGGGATGATCTTTGTGCAGCCCAGGCGCAACACGGGTCAGCGCCTGATATAGCAGGCCACGACAAGGCCAATCCCACCTCACTGATCCTATCTGCTGCAATGCTTCTGGATTGGTTGGGCGCGCGCCATGATCGAAATGACTTGGCCAAAGCCGCCGAGGCGATCCGGATTTGTGTAGACCGGGTCCTTGCCGACCCGGCGTCGCGTACGGCTGATCTGGGCGGCACGCTTGGTACCAAATCATTTGGCGCAGCCGTTGCCGGCGCCCTGGGATGAGCCGCACGCAAACCTGGATCATCGTCGGTCTGATCGGTCTATTCTGGGGGCTTAACTGGCCTGCCGTAAAAACACTGTTGACCGAGATCCCACCCTTCACAATCCGCGCGGTTGCGCTGACGGCCGCTGGCGCGTTGCTCACCCTCGTGGTCTGGATATCGGGACATAGGCTGAGACCCCAGCAGGGCGAGCTTTGGCCCCTTCTGATGGCCGGTCTGCTGACGGTCTTTGCCTTCAATGTGCTGGTCACATTCGGTCAGTTGCTGACGGAGACCTCGAAGGCCGCAATCATCGCCTACATCATGCCCGCGCTGACGGCCCTGTTCTCGGTCATTTTTTTGAAGGAACGGCTTGGGATGGGCCGCCTGCTGGCGCTGATTATAGGGATGACCGGGATTGGGGTGATGGCCTCAGAGAACCTGGATCACCTGATCGCCAATCCGCTGGGCCCGCTTCTCATGGCGGCCTCGGCAACAGCTTGGGCGCTGGGGATCGTCGCCACCAAAGCCCGGACCTGGTCAATAACGCCGATGGCCCAGGCCGTCTGGTTTCTACTGCCCTCTGGTATCCTGTGCTGGCCCTTTGCATTGGCAATCGAGGCGCCTTGGTCCGTGCCATGGCCGTCTCCACTGGTCACTGCCCTGATGGCCTGGCACATCCTTTGCCCGATGCTGATCGCCTATGCGGTCTGGACGTCGCTGGTCGGGCACCTGCCGGCATCAGTCGCAGCGTTGGCTACGTTGCTGGCCCCAGTGGTGGCAGTCAGTTCCTCGATCATCCTGCTGGGCGATCCTGCGACCTGGCAGAAGCTGCTGGCACTTGCGCTGATCTGTGCCTCTATCATGCTCACGCTGCTTCCGGGTGGGCCAAGCGCTCATCGCGCCTGGCGCCGGAACCGGGATTAAGCTCCGCCTTCGTACTTGAAGGAGATCTTCACCTTTGAACGGAAGGCAGTGACTTTATTGTTCTCGATGATCATGTCCTGGGCGACGACCTCGGCGATGCGCAAGTCGCGCAGGCTCTCACCCGCCCGATCCACTGCGGCAGAGGCTGCCTTTTCCCACGACTCTGTGCTTGTGCCGACCAGTTCAATGACCTTGTAGACACTATCTGCCATCTCATTTCCTCCCTGAGGTTGCTCGCAACACGCGGTATCGCAACCATAGGCAGAATAAGAACAGCTGTCACTGACCTGTTTTCAGCGGGCAGAAATCAACCGGGGTCATAAGCTTGTTGGACTGGGACGCCAAAGCCCCCAGTTCTGCCGAGGCCCGCGTATAGGCCAACCATTCTTCGTCAGACCACAGCTTCGCGCGCTTTGCCTCGCGATCCCCAGCGTTTTCGTACACCCAGATATGGACGTATTCATTGGGGTCGCCGGTTTCGGTCTTCAGATAGCAAAGCGGGGTTCCCAGGCACCGGAATTGCGGTGGCTTGCCCATCCGTTCGTAAAGTTCCAGATGAGCGTTGATCGTGCCGGGATGGCATTTGTAGGTGCGGACATCGAGCAGCATCATGGGCCTCTTTGATCTTTCGAAGGCCCGACCGCCGGACCCGTTCCCAGGCAAAATGGGCGGGTGCGCGGTGGTGCGTCAAGTCCTCAAAAGAACCGGAGACTAAGACCGGCCACCAACATGCGCGCTGCATGTCGATGACCGGACCGGAAGGGTTCTTTAAAGACGCCTATAGGTTCACGCGCTTGAAGTTATTCTTGCCAGCACGTTTGACATCATACATTGCGGCATCCGCCTCTGACAGCAGCCGTTCGAATTCCGCGCCTTGCGCCTCTGACACAGCAACGCCGATGCTTGCGCCCATCGTCAGCGTGATCCCGTCAATCTCGAACGGCTTCTCGACGATTTGCAAGATCCGCTTCGCCACACAATCCGCGCCGGTCGGTTCGTGCAGACCCGTCAACAATACAGTGAATTCGTCGCCGCCAAGTCGGGCGGGCAGGCTTGCTGTGTCAAACCGATCTGATCGCGAATTCAACATGCCATCAGTCTCCCGAAGCGTTTTGCTAAGTTCCAATGCAAAGTGGCGCAAGACCTTGTCGCCTATATCATGCCCATGTGTGTCGTTGATGGCCTTGAAACCATCCAGATCGACGAACAGAACGCCGATCTGGCTTCCAGGCAAACGGCGGTGTTCATGCACGGCCTCGCTGCCGCGCTTCAGAAAATCAGCGCGGTTTGGCAGGCGTGTGACGGTATCGACAAAGGCCAGACGGTTGATCTCGCGCAGGCTAGAGCGCAGGTGATCGACCATTGTCGAGACACTCGCAGACAGCCTGCGAAACTCTAACGGACCACGGCTTTTGATTTTTGTTTCCAGCGCGCCGCGGGCGATGCGGGATGCCGCCGACGTCAGGTGGGAAATCGGGGCGCTTAGTTTCTTCGCCAACAGCAAGGCGATCGCAATGCCCGCCGCCGCCACGGTGGCAACAATCGGCGCGAGATCGGACATTAACGAGTTGAAGACCTGCCGAAACTCGGTCCGATCCACCGTGATGTAGACGGCACCGCTCAACCGGCCATCCGGCTTGAATAGCGGCCGGGCCACGGTGATCGAGTCTGGGTTCTTAGTCACCACCTGGGCGCCCCTGTCGATCGCCGAGGCAGCGATCGTCGGCGCGCCCTTGGTTTTGACCAGCCCGTTTGGCGTGCCTTCGACATTGACCTTTTGTTTGGTGCAGTAGACGCCGATGCGCTGGAACTGGCCGGATGTAACCATTTGCGAGACGAACTCATGCGGTTTTTGACCTCCCATGTCGGCGGCCAGGGTTGCGATCAGCGCCATCGTCTCCTCGGCGGTGGTGATCTTCTCTTGGTCCATACGCATGGCAATATCGCGTGCGGATAGAACCGTGATCGCGGCGGCGATGACCAGTAGTGTCGCCACCCACATCCCGGCCAAGGTTGCAAAAAAACTGGGTGTAGGAAGTCTTCGTGAAGATAACTGAGCAGCGGCAGCAATCATGATGATTTTCCCCTTCGTGAATGTCGGGGGAAAATCCTTGTGAATGTTTGACCAGGTCTGATCAGACCTGGTTAATGCACAAGCTTGCACATCATTCCATCACCCTGGAACATGCTTGTGCGAATTTTCAAAGCTCTAAGGTCGGGCTGCTTGTATCGCCGCCCAAACCCGTTCAGGGGTGCAGGGCATCTCCATATGAGTCACGCCCAGCGGGCGCAGGGCGTCGATCACTGCGTTCATCGATGCGGCCAGGGCGCCTACGGATCCGGCCTCGCCCACGCCTTTGGCACCTGTCGGGTTGACCTTTGTGGGTACCTCGCGATGGGTAAAGTTCATGTCCGGCAGCATGTCCGCGCGTGGCATGGCATAGTCCATGAAACTGCCCGTTAGGGGTTGGGCGGTGCCGGGCTCGTAGAACATGCGCTCCAGCAGCGTCTGTCCGACGCCCATGGCGATCCCACCATGCATCTGCCCCGACAACAAGGTGGCATTCAGCACGCGGCCGACGTCTTCGACCACCGTATAACGCTCGATGGCCAGGACACCGGTTTCCGGGTCGATCTCCACCTCGCAGATATGACAGCCATTCGGAAAGGTCACCTTCGTGGGCACGAAATGTCCTTGACCATCCAGCGTTTCCTCGCGTTCTGCGGCGGCGCGCGCAACCTCTGGCAGGGTGACGCGCCGGTCTGTGCCGACGACTCGGTATTCGCCGGCATCGAACTCGATATCTGCGGGGGCGGTCTCTAACATCTCGGACGCCATATCGCGGCCTTTTTCGATCACCTTGTCCATGGTCACGACCAGCACCGATCCGCCGACCGGGGCCGAGGATGATCCACCGGATCCGCGTCCACCGGGCAGATCATCAGTGTCACCCTGAAGGTACGCGATTTTTTCCCTTGGGATGTTGAGCTTGGCGGATACCATGTCAGAGAACGCGGTCTCCAGCCCTTGACCTACCGACATTGCGCCGGGCTGGATGATCGCGCCGCCATCCTCGGTCACTGTGATCCGGCAATGATCGCCGCCGGGCTTGGTGAAGGGCCCGCCCGCAACCTCGATCGGATTGGCAATGCCCAGCCCGCGTAGCTTTCCGCGTGCCTTTGCAGCCTCGCGCCGGGCAGGGAAGCCTTTCAAATCGGACCTCTTGGCTGCCTGGATCATATTGGCTTCGAACTCGCCGCAATCATATTCGAACATAAAGCCCGTATCCCAAGGCATGGCACTGGGCGGCACCAGATTGCGGCGGCGAAACTCGAAGGGATCGACCCCCAGATCATGGGCGGCCAGATCCATCAGGCGTTCAATGCAATAGGTCGCTTCCGGCCGCCCGGCGCCCCGGTAAGGCCCGGTGGTATGGGTGTTGGTGTAGCAGCCATGGGCATCCGCTGCGGTCGGGCCGATGCGATAGGGTCCGGAAATCCCGCCCAGATTGCCAAGACCGCCCAGAGATCTGCCTTGCAGAAATGCACCGATATTGATGTCCCAATGGACGCGCAAGCCCAGCAGAGCACCGTTATCGTCGAAAGCCAAAGTACCGTCGAACCGCATGTCGCGGCCATGATCATCGACCAACGCGGCTTCGGACCGGTCCGAAACCCACTTCACAGGACGGCCTAGTTTCTTCGCTGCGTACACACAGAGCACGTCTTCCAAGTAAGCAGCGATCTTCATGCCGAACGACCCGCCGACGTCATGGGTCTTCACCCTTACATTCGCGGGTTCCTCCCCGAAGATCGCAGCGATCTGACCCTTGATCGCGTGTGGCGATTGTGAGCAGCTTTGCAGATAGATCCGGCCATCGACGATCTCGGCTAACGCCGCCCGGGGCTCCATGGAATGCACGGCGATCCGGCTGACATGCGAGGCCAGCGAAACCTTGCGCGGTGCCGCATCAATGGCGGCCTGCGCCGCATCATGGTCACCGCGGCTCCAGACATAGGCAATATTGTCGGGCACTTCTGGGTGGATCACCGGCGCGCCCTCTGCCTGGGCATCGATGGCTTCGGTCACAGCGTCAATCTCGTCAACCTCGATCTCGATCAGCGCGGCGGCATCGCGTGCGGCGGCCTCGGTTTCCGCCACCACGAACACAACGGCCTGGCCAACATGACGGACCCGATCGACCGCCAGGATCGGGCGCGCGGCCTGGAAGGCAGGCTCGCCATTGGTCATCGGCAAGTTCGGGCCACAGGGCATATGCGTGGGGCCGTCGACCGTCAGATCCTCTGAAGTGATGACCGCCAGCACGCCCGGGAAATCTTCTGCTGCAGCAATATCGATGGCGGTGATCTGACCGTGCGCAACCTGAGACCGGGCGACGGCACCGTGGACCATACCCTCGGCTTTCAGATCCGTCGCATAATACCCTTTGCCCGTGACGAAACGAGCGTCCTCGATCCGGCCTTGAAAGGTGGCGTACTTGTTCATTCGGTACCCTCGCAGGACGGCCCCGTCCTACTTTCCCTGAAACTGTGGTTTGCGCTTTTCCATGAAGGCGCGGCGGCCTTCTTTGAAGTCCTCGGACGCGAAACAGTCGGCCACCATCTGGGTACACCTGTCAAGATCGCGGTCACCCGGATCGGCAAGCACCTGCGTCGAGATAAACTTCATTGCCGCTACCGTCATCGGCGCGTTTGCTGCGATGGTATTTGCATAGTCGGTGACAGTTTGTTCCAGATCGGCCTTGGGCACGATTTGCTGAGCGAAGCCGGCATTCAGCGCCCAGTCTGCATTCATGCGTTGGGCCGTGAACATCAGGTGGCGCGCATTGGCGATGCCGACAACATTGGCCAAACGCTTGATGGCCGGGAACGGGTATCCCAGCGCGAGTTTCGCGGCAGGCATGGCGATCTGCAGATCGTCCGAGCAAATTCGGATGTCGCAATTACAGGCCAAGTTCAGGCCGCCGCCGATGCAGAAACCGTTGATCATAGCGATGGTGGGTATTGGGAAGGCCTCTATCCGATCATAGACCTGGGCGGTTTGGGTATTGTAGTGCTGCTGCGCCTCGGCGGTGCCGCGCTGGGATTCAAACTCGGAGATATCGGCGCCAGACACGAACGATTTGCCCCCGGCGCCCGACAACACGACGACGCGGATCTCTGGGTCTTGCTCGAAGTCGTCCAGGATCTCCCGCGCGCGTTCCCACATGGACAGGCTGACCGCGTTCCGCTTTTCCGGCTGATTGAAAATCATGTGGCCGATCGCGCCATCCCGGCGCATGAGCATTTTGTCGGTCATAGTGTGTATCCTATTTATCTTATACGCCGTGCATGGTGTGGAGGGCCTCCCAGGCTCGGATCGCCGTTCTGTATCCTAGATGGAATTCAAACCACATTGTTTGTGCGCATCTGGGCAATGTCTTCCGCTGAGTACCCGGCT
The DNA here is from genome assembly GCA_039028795.1 of Pseudomonadota bacterium. Classification (GTDB taxonomy): domain Bacteria; phylum Pseudomonadota; class Alphaproteobacteria; order Rhodobacterales; family Rhodobacteraceae; genus Thermohalobaculum. The sequence continues at coordinate 31,054 of JBCCHJ010000016.1, read as the reverse complement.
TCCGTCAGCAACTCATCGGTATGCTCTCCGCGATCCGGCGGGTGTGCGGCCATCGAGGTGTTCGTGCGGGACATCTTGATTGGTTGCGCCACCATTTGCGTCTGGCCGAATGGAAGCGTGTCGATATCTGCTGCCATCCCCAGATGCTGCACCTGCGGGTCGTCAAACGTCTCATCGATTGTGTAGACAGGGCCGCAAGGACACCCGGCTTCGTTCATCAGATCGACCCAGTGCTTCGAGGTGTTGGTGCCGATCACGGCCTGGATTTCCGCATTCAGGTCGGCGCGGCTTTCGTGCCGGTTCTGGCCGGTTTTGAAACGTGCGTCGTCAATCCATTCCGATTTGCCGCAGGCATGGGCGAACCGCTCCCACGTCACCTTGCCAGAAACCGCGATGTTGATCGACCCATCGGTCGTGGTAAACCGGCCCGTCGGCATAGAGGTCGGGTGATCATTGCCGGCCTGAGGCGGCGTTTCCTGGTCGATCAGCCAGCGCGTCGCTTGAAAGTCCAACATGGCGATCTGGGCCTGCAGCAGAGAAGACTGCACCCATTGGCCCTTGCCGGATTTCTCCCGCTCCAGCAGCGCGATCAGGATCGCCTGAGCGGTGAAGTGTCCCGCCGTCAGATCCGCCACGGGGATGCCCACACGCATTGGGCCGCGCCCGGGCTCGCCGGTGATGGACATCAGTCCCCCCATACCTTGGGCGATCTGATCAAAGCCTGGGCGCTTCGCATAGGGCCCGTCCTGCCCAAATCCGGAAATGCTCGCCAAGATGATCCGCGGGTTCACTGCGGCCAAGGCGTCATAGTCGATCCCAAGGCGGGTTTTCACATCGGGGCGGAAGTTTTCGACGACCACATCGGCGGTCTCGAGCAGCTTCATGAAGACGGCTTTGCCCGACGGGTCTTTCAGATTCAGCGTCAGGGACCGCTTGTTCCGGTGTAGGTTCTGGAAATCCGACGTTGCCCGCCCTGCACCCAAGGCGCCATCGGCCTCCAATGCCGCGGGCATCTCGATCTTGATCGCATCCGCGCCCCAATCGGCGAGCTGACGCACGCAGGTCGGCCCGGACCGTACACGGGTCAGGTCCAAAACACGGATGTGGTCCAGCGCGCTGGACGCGGGCTTGTGGGGCATACCATCCACTCCCTGATGTCTGTCGCCGCCGGTTTGACCGGATGGCTTTGCCCTGTAGTCTACGCCGCGAAGTGCCCCAGGCAAGGGGCGGCAGGCAGAGGGCCCGGCTATCATGGATGGGATGATATCAGGCGCAGAGATCAAACCGCTGGCCGGAGCTTTGGGTGCGGAGGTTACCGGACTGGATTTGACCGCCTTGGACGATCAGGGCTTTACCGCCGTCCACCAGGCATTTCTGGATTACCAGGTCCTGGTGTTTCGGGACCAGACATTAAGCCCCGCCGCCTACAAAGCCGTTGCCGCCAAGTTCGGCGACCCGGTGCCATACCCCTTTGCTAAGGGCATCGAAGGCCACCCCGAAATCACCATTATCGCCAAAGAGCCGCACCAGACTTCGAATTTCGGCGGCATGTGGCATTCCGATACCACCTACAAACCTGACCCGCCCAAGGCGACGATGCTCTATTGTGTCGAGACACCCCAGGTTGGCGGCGATACCATTTTCGCCTGCCAATACAGGGCTCATGCGGCGCTGTCCGAAGGGATGCAGACGCTGCTGGGCGGCTTGAAAGGGGTCTCGAGTTCCGCAAAGAACGCGTCGCAACTGCGCGGTGCACATTTGGCCACAGGCTCGATGAAGGGCACCGGTAAGGATGATACAATGACGGCCCTGCATCCGGTCATCCGGACCCACCCGGAAACCGGCAGAAAGGCGCTTTATGTGAACCGGTCGCACACAACCCATTTCGATGGCTGGACCGCGACGGAAAGCGTTGGGATGTTGGACTTCCTTTTCACCCATCAGATCCAGCCGGAATTCACCGCCCGGGTCCGATGGGCACCGGGAACGTTGGTGATCTGGGATAACCGGTCATCGCAACACTGCGCGATTAATGACTATGACGGCCATCGCCGCGAGATGTGGCGCATCACGTTGGCTGGGGATCGGCCGGACTGATAAAACGCCAACATCGGAGGTCGCGATCGTCCGACTGGTGCAGACGGCCTCTGAGTTGATCAATCCCATGCAACTTTCGATGCGCTGAGTTTATCTTTCTTTCTAACGCATCCAATTCTTCTTGTTTTTCTTTGCTGTCAGGCTCGTCTCTCAGTGATTTGATTGCAAGCCAATGCGTCGATCGTTCTTTTAATAGATGATTGTAAGCCTTTATTCGGGTCTTAGGGTCCAGAAGTGCTTTCAGCGCGTCACGTTCTTCGCGCAAAGTCTCTAACTGCTCTGTAACCGTTTGATCTTGCCTAAACTTTTCTAGAGAGCTTATGGCTAAGTTCGCTTTGGCGACTCCACGGCGAAGTTCGAATTCAAATCTGTCAACCGCAAGAGCATCTCGGAGCTTCTGAAATTCCTCGTTTTGGCAAAATAAAAATGGCTTTCTGTATTGAGTTTTATAAGGCTTAGCGTCATCAGGAAGCTCGCCAATACTTGAATTATCAACAAAAAACAAAGGAGGAACAAACAAAAATATAGTTCCTAAAGCAATTCTGCTGTTCATCCGACTCACGCCTGCACCAACTAATTGATGCGTTAGTTTACTGCGTCGCTGCTTACTCGGCTAGCAGGATCAACCCCAGCCCGGTCAATGTCAGCACGAACCCCAATGTGATCACAACATGGTACCCCGCCGTCTCCCAGATCAGAGCTGCCAGGATGGACCCCGCGGCAAAGCCCAGCATGTAGGATGCGCCCACCATACCCGAGAACAGATCGGTTCTTTTTCTGGGACCTGCCGACGACTCAACTTGGGGATCTCAGGCATCTGGGGTCAATCAGCAAAGTCTTTCGAGGCCTAGTTTTGGACAGTCCGTATAATCTGGAGAACTCTTTGACTACGGCTTCAAAACGCCGTTGCGCCATAGCCAATTGTTCCAGTGTCGCCTCGTCTTTCTCCATTTTTTGCAACGCGGAAATTGCGTCCTTAATGCGCCGCATTTGATGGAGTCCGGCGTGAAGGTTCCCCTGTTCAGCTGTTTTCTCAGCGACAGCAAGTTCCTTTTCAAGCCGCTCGTTATCGCAATAGACACCTGGTTCCAGGACTTTCGCGGATGCAGGTGCCGCGCAGGACGCGAGTGCCGCGGCCATCAAAACCGTAATTAGGTATCCATACATGCTTTGGCCTCTTTGCGAGGATTAACGACGTTAATCTACTGCCTGGCCAGCAGGGTCAGCCCCAGCCCGGTCAACGTCAGCACGAACCCGAACATGATCACAACATCATACCCTGCCGCCCCCCAGATCAGGGCGGCCAGGGTGGGACCGGCAGCAAAGCCCAGCATGTAGGGTGCGCCCAACATGCCGGAAATCACACCGAACCCGGCGCGGCCCAGATACTCGGCCGTCAGAACCGGGCGCACAATGGAGACAACGCCATAAGATGCGCCATAGGGTACGACGAAGACCAGTGCCAACCACGGCTCCATCCGGGCCAAATACAGCAGCGCCAATCCCCCCGCGATCCCGCAAAAGCACAAAATGCCTTGGAAAATCGTTGAAAGGCCTTTGCCCAAGGTCACCATCAGGACGCGTCCCAGAACCTGCATCGGTCCGAACATGCTGGCGATGAAGACAGCCAGGGCAGTGGCAACGTCCCGATCATCCAGGATCGGGCGGATATGGCTGATGATCATACCGTGGACGATGCCGATCGTCGAAAAGGCGATCGCAATATACCAAAAGACCGGATTGCGCAGCGCCGCGCGGCCTTCCCCACCGGTGCCTTGCGGGGTTTCTGCGGCAGGGGCACGGTGTGCCTCGATCCATCTGAACCCCAGCAGGGCGAGCGGGATCGCTACCGCCAACATCAGCGCCCCTGCAGTTATGACTGCCCCGCGCCAGCCCATCCACTCGGTCAATGCGTAGGCCGATGGAAAGCTGATGGTGCCGGCGAACCCTGCATAAAGCGTGGTGACAGTGATCGCCTTCTTGGCCTGTGCGCCGACGGTGACCGTGATGATCGCAAAGCAGGCTTCATAAAGACAGGCCGCGTTGATCACGCCCAGGCACAGCCAGATCGCCCAGAATTGCCAAAGCTCTTGCACCATCGAGAGCGCAATCAAAAGCGCTGCACCGGCAATGCCCGCGCCGACAAAGGTCGTCTTCGCAAGGCCTCGGTCGATCAGCCGCCCGGCTTGTGGGGCCAAGACGCCGGTTAGGATCAGCGCCGCGGTAAAGGCTCCGGCGATCTCTGACCGGGACCAACCAAGATCCGCCTCCCATGCTGGCAGAAGCCCAGGGAACGAATAGTAATATGCCGCCCAAAACAGGGTCTCTGCAATCGCCAGCGGGGCGATGGCCAAGGCCAATGAACGGGGCGCAGAAAGCGGCAGATTGCGTTCCTTCAAATTTATCCCGCATGTGCAAGATTTCTATGGTCACCCGAAAGACAGGGGTCTGCCAAGCCCTGGCGGTTATCATCTCTCTCGTGATCGACGGAGGACGTGCGGGGCGATGCCTTTACGGCTTTAGCCAATTTGGCTAACCGAATAGCCAGGAGGACCACGGTGAGCGACACTGACGAACAGAGCATGATCGTCGAAGCAACGGCACGGATTCTAGCTGATCTGGCGGATCCGCAGACGGTGAATGCGGCAAAGGACGAGGCCCATCTGGTCCCGCTTTGGCAAGCCCTGGAAGAGGCTGGCCTGACCCGCGCCTGGGTCCCTGAAAACAAGGGCGGGGCAGGGGTGTCTCTGGCGGCTGGGTTCGAGATTCTGCGCATCGCAGGGCAATACGCCTGCCCAGTCGCGCTGGCGGAAACCCTGATCGCAGGCTGGGCCATGGCCGAGGCTGGGTTGGACGTGCCCAAGGGGCCGCTGGCCATCCTGCCGGTCCGCGCGCGCGATCGGCTGACCTTGACGAATGCAAAGGTCACAGGAGCCGCACGCGCCATACCCCATGCCGCCGGGGCTGGGGCGTTGGTGGTGATCGTCGCGGATCAGTTGATGACCTTCATGCCGGGCGACGTGGTGATCACGCCTCGTGCCGCCGATATGGGCGATCATCGGGCCGATGTCACTTTTGACGGTGCAACCCCCCAGATCATGGCAGATATGCCCGGTGGGGCCGCCGCCGTCGAACGTATTGGCGCCGTGGCCCGGGCCTGCCAGATGACGGGTGCGTTGGAAACCGCTTTGTCGATGACCACGGACTACACTGGCGAGCGGGAAGCCTTCGGCCGCAAGATCGGTAAATTCCAGGCCGTACAGCAGAACCTGGCGATTCTTGCAGGAGAGGTCGCAGCAGCGCTTACAGCGTCTGGCTCTGCCGCCGATACGCTGTCGACTGAAAACCACCTGACCGAAGCGGCATTCTTGGAAGTGGCCGCTGCCAAGATCCGTTGCGGCGAGGCGGTGGAAAAAGGCGCTGGCATCGCCCACCAGGCCCATGGCGCCATCGGTTGGACCCAGGACTACACGCTGCAAATGTTCACCCGACGCATGTTCGGCTGGCGCAATGACTTTGGCACCGAAAGCGATTGGGCTGTCCGTCTGGGCACCCATATTGCGGCCAAAGGGGCCGAACAGCTTTGGCCAATGATAACAACGCGATGATGGCCTCGAAGGACGAACTTGGCGATCGCATGAAGGCCTATGAGGCCGTCGAGGCACAGCGCCGTCTGGACCCAATGCTGCCCATTGCGGTGCGGATCGATGGCCGCGGCTTTTCCAAGTTTACAAAGGGCTATAAGCGGCCCTTTGATCCCCGCATCTCCAACGCCATGCGTGAAACCTGTGCGTTCCTTGTCGAAGAATCCCAGGCCCGGATCGGCTATGTTCAGTCGGATGAGATCAGCTTGATCCTCCAGGCGGACGAGGGGCAGGGATCGTTCTTCGACGGACGGGTGCAAAAGCTCAGCTCGGTGCTGGCATCCCTCGCTTCTGCCAAGTTCAACCGCATAGTAGGGGACAAAAACCTCGCCGCTTTCGATGCCCGGGTCTGGCAAGTCCCTAACCGATCAGAGGCTGCCAATATCCTGATGTGGCGGGCTTTGGATTGCAGGAAGAACGCAGTCTCGATGGTCGCGCGGGCGCATTTTCCGCATCAGGACCTCGACGGCAAGAACCAGGGCCAGATGCTGGATATGCTGTCTGGCATCGGCGTCGACTATGATGACTATCCGGACCGGGATCGGTTCGGCACCTACTACGCGCGCCGGTCTCATGAAAAAGAGATCGACGATGTTACCTGGGCACAGATCCCGGAAAAGAACCGTCCGGATAGCCGTACTGTACTCCGCACCGCTGTCGAGGTGCTTCCCATCGACTTTTTCGGCGATGTCCGTAATCGTGTCGGGGTAATCTTCGCAGCCGAAGACCCTGAATAGGGCCAGGTTCACGCCGACCGTCACGCGAAAGGCAACTGAATGCAAACCGCTATCCGCTTTGATCAGAAACGTCTGCCGTCCGAAACGGAAGACCTGCGGACCGATGTCCGTGCCTTCTTGGCCGAAGAGGTCGCCCGCGGCACGTTCGATCCGAACCAGGGCCTGCGCAATGATGCCTTTGACCGCGAGTTTTCCAAACGCGTCGGCGCCAAAGGTTGGATCGGCATGACCTGGCCAAAGCAATATGGTGGGCAAGAGCGTACGCACCTGGATCGCTATGTCGTGACAGAGGAAATGCGTGCTGTGACGGCGCCGACATGGTGCCATTTCGTCGCCGACCGACAATCAGGCCCGGTGATCCTGAAATACGGCACCGACGCATTGAAAGAAGAGATCCTGCCAAAGATTTGCCGTGGGGAGCTTTGCTTTGCCATCGGTATGTCCGAGCCGAACTCTGGCTCGGACCTTTTCGCCGCGTCCACCAAGGCGGTCAAAGAAGGTGATCAGTACCGGGTCAACGGCCGGAAGATCTGGACCTCGAATGCCCATCGGGCTGACTACATGATCGCTGTGCTGCGCACCTCTCCGCCGACGAAGGAAAACCGCCGCCACGGGTTGACCCAGTTCCTGGTCCCGGTCGACACCCCTGGGATCACGGTTAATCCAATCGCCGCCATGCCCGGCATGACCGATTTCAACGAGGTGCTGTTCGAGGACGTCATGCTGCCCGCCGACCATGTGCTGGGCGAAATCGACGGGGCGTGGAAACAGGCTACGGCTGAACTCGCCTATGAACGCTCAGGCCCTGAACGCTTCCTAGAAACCTTCTATGTGCTGGTCGCCCTGACGCGGGAGTTGGGCGATAAACCCGACGCTCGCGGGGCGGAAGGCTTGGGTCGTTTGGTTGCACAACTCCACACGCTGCGACGCATGTCCGTCAGCGTCGCCGGAATGTTGCATGAAGGCAAAGAGCCGGTGCTGGAAAGCTCTATCGTCAAGGATGTCGGTACCAAGTGGGAACAGGACCTGCCTGCCACGGCTCGAACGCTCGGGGCATTTGCCGAGCCAGGTCCGTCCAACGAACGGGACTTTGATGACCTGATCGAGTTCGCGTCCCTAGTGGCCCCAAAGCTGACCATCCAAGGCGGCACAACCGAGATCCTGCGCGGCATCATCGCGCGAGGATTGGGGATGCGGTGACGCCGATGAGACGCTGGATCGCCATTCCTTTACTGGCGTTAATGCTGGCCAATCAACCCGGCCAAGCCGCGAACACGCAGACTCCGTTACCAGAGGCTAAGGAACGGGATGGCCTGGTCAGGGATCTTGTGGTCACCCATTGTGAAATTCGTGCTTTCATGCCGTTGAACACTTGCATCAAGGGTCTGAATTGGGCGGTGCAATTGGAACTTGACAGAAGATATGGTCCAGACTGGGCAGAGAAAGACTTCCACCATGCGCGGCTATACGCAGACTTCCGCTTCGCCACTTGCGCAAACTATCAAACGTTTCGCTTGTTCCACAAAGAATTCGGCGGCACGACAACGGTGCTGAATGCTTGGGTCAGCTATCTGATCGATTGCTTTGTGGAGTTTCACCCATGAGTTTGTCCACCCCGTAGGATGGGTGCCACCCCATCCCTGATCGGAGACCTTACATGCCCTATGACGCCCCCGAACTGACGGTCGAGACCAAGGATTTCGTTGCGACCGTCGAAATCCAGCGCCCGCCGCACAACTTTTTTGATTTCGCACTGATCCGGCAAATCGCCGACATTTATGAGGCGATCGATCAAGATCCATCTGTGCGCGCGATCGTGCTGTGCGCAAACGGCAAGTCGTTCTGCGCAGGCGCCAACTTCGGGGACGGATCGACGGTGCAGGCGGACGGGTCGGTCGAAGGCTCGGTCAACAAGCTGGGCATCGATCACCTCTATATGGAGGCCGTCCGGGTCTTTTCCTGCAAAACCCCGGTCGTTGCCTCGATCCAGGGCGCGGCCATCGGCGGCGGGTTGGGCCTGGCGATGTCCGCTGACTTCCGGGTTGGATGCCCCGAAACCCGCATGGCGGCGAATTTCACCCGGCTGGGTTTTCACCCCGGGTTCGGCCTGACGCACACGCTGCCGCGTATCTTGGGCCACCAAAAGGCCTCGCTGCTCTGCCTGACGGCGCGGCGCCTGAAGGGGGAAGAGGCCCTGGAATGGGGTCTGCTGGATGACTTCGCCACGCAGGATACGGTGCGCCAAAAGGCATGGGACCTGGCGCGAGAGATCGCCATCAACTCTCCACTGGCGCTGGCCTCGACCCGCGACACGCTGCGCAAAGGCCTGGCCGATGCCGTCAAAGCCCAAACCGATCACGAACTGATCGAACAGACCTGGCTGCGCAAGACCGAGGACTTCAAGGAAGGCGTCGCTGCCACCCACGACCGGCGATTGCCGAACTGGGCCGGGAAGTAGGATGGGTGCCAACCCATCCTTCGATCTGGTCATCTTCGATTGTGATGGTGTCCTGATCGACAGCGAGCATCTGGCCTGTGGGGCCGATGCCCAGATGCTAACGGAAGCGGGTTATCCAATCACGACCGAGGAGGTGGCCAAACGCTTCGCAGGCGTGCCGCACGACGCGATGTATGCCACGATTGAAGATGATTGGGGGCAAGCCCTTCCCGCAGAATTCAAAGACCAGGTATTAGACCATATCACAACGCTCTACCGCACAGAGCTGCAACCGATCCCCGGCGTCGTCGATATGCTGCAACGTCTGGACTTGCCCAAGTGCGTAGCCTCCAGCTCCGCACCATCAAAGCTGGCACTGGGATTGGTGGAAACCGATCTCTTCGACGTGCTCTACCCGCACATTTATTCGGTTGCTCTGGTTGAGCGCGGCAAACCACATCCCGACATATTTCTTTACGCTGCAGACCAACACGCAATAGCCCCGGCGCGATGCCTGGTCGTGGAAGACAGCACTGCTGGTGTCTGCGCGGCTAAGGCCGCTGGTATGACCGCACTGGGTTTTACCGGCGGCAGCCATTGTCCGTCTGGGCATGATAAGGCCCTGCGCGCCGCCGGGGCGGATCATGTCATTGCCAATATCAGCGATGTCCTTAAGGTCACTGACACGTGAGCAGACCTGCGAAGGAACAAGGCATGCGTATTCTCTTCCTCGGCGCGGGTGGCGTTGGCGGATACTTTGGCGGGCGCCTGACCCAACACGGTGCGGATGTCACCTTCCTGGTTCGTGAAGGGCGGGCCAGCCAACTGGCCGACGGGCTTAGGATCGAAAGCCCCAACGGCGATGCGACGATCCCGGTGAAAACCTTGCTGGCTGGCGAACAAGCGGATCCGTTCGACATCATCATTCTGACGTCAAAGGCCTATGGATTGGATGGTGCACTGGATGCCATCGCACCGCATGTGCGCGAAGGCACCGTGGTGATGCCCTTGTTAAACGGCCTTGCGCATTTGGAGAAAATCGATGCCCGGTTCCAGGACGCCACCGTTTGGTCGGGCGTGGCCCGCATCCCGGCAGAACTGACCCCAGAGGGCGTCGTCAAACACAATGGGCGGCTGGCCGGCATCACAGTCGGCCCGCGCCCGGGGCAGGGCGCAACGATTCCTCTGGTAGATAAACTGGTCACGGCGCTCGCCGAAGCTGGCATCACCGCGGACAGATCCGACGCGCCGATACAGGCGCTTTGGACGAAATGGGTCATGCTGTGCGCGCTGGCGGCCGGAGGGTGCCTTTTGCGCGGCACGATCGGCGAGATCGCGCGAACGGACCATGGCGCAGATGTCCTGGTCAGCTTGCTGGAAGAATGCGCCTTGGTCGCCGTTGCTGAAGGGTATGGATTGACGGACGCCGAACTCGAAGACAATCGCGCATGGTTCAGCGACCGGTCAGGCTCGATGTCGCCGTCCATGCTGCACGATCTGCGATCGGGCAACCCGACCGAGGCGGACCACGTCATCGGCGATATGATCCGCCGGGCCGCCAGCCACGGTATCGAAACGCCGTATCTGAAGATCGCGTTGACACACCTGCAAGTCTACGAGGCCAGTCGGACCTGATCTGACCGGGGTATTCCTGCGGCGCTGCTCGATATAGGCTGATCGACCTCTTTGGGTGCATTGCGTTGATTGCACATGGTGCAAGGGGAAACGACCTTTGTGTTGAACGCCATATCGAGGCCTACCGGATCATTCAGGATGGTGTTCCGCCAGGAACGATCGAAGTATCGACCCAATAGTTAGACATCCGCTGCCCGAGAAGACCCATAAGGACCTTGATGGCCGGAAACACCGCCCTTCAGATCAAGACCCGAGTTCGAGACATCACACCATTTGCGCACGGAACAGCAGCTTGCCCGATCCACTTAGCTTTCCAGGCGGCGTCTTTACAGCGAACTCGTCAGATTTGGTGCTTCGATTCCCTCTTGGTCAGCATGCGCAATCAAGCTCGACACAGAAGCACGTTCAACCTCGAACTGCGACATGTAAGAAGCAAGCGCTGCGGTGGCTCGCGAAAGGTCATTCACCGCACCAGATCCAACTTGTATTTCCTCCACGTGGCCTGACTCGGTGAAGTAATCGCGCACAGTTGCGAGTGTCGTATTGCTTCTGGTCACCGTCAGATCGCGTCCGCCGTTCGACAGTTCAAGCAATACATTTCCGACCGTGTCACCGCTTGTCAGGATGTGCAGGCGATCGTTTTCTCCGCTCGCAACTTGTCCGTTGTCCTCGATCAATGCCCGGCCAGAGCTGCTGACTTCGTAAGTGTCCGATCCTGTGCCGCCAATGGCAAGGTCAGTGCCAGAGTTAATGGCCAGCCGGTCGTTACCAAGACCTCCGACGAGAACATCGTTGCCTGCGTCTCCCATCAGCCGGTCATTGTCGCTACCGCCAAAGATCAGGTCATCGCCGCCATCGCCGCGAAGGCTGTTTGCACCTGCTCCGCCTGCAATCAAATCTCCGGTCGCGGCGCCACCTTGCCAGCCAGCCCCAGCGGTCAGCAATCTAACCGCTTCGAAAGAGAAAGTCCGTCCATCGGCTGTCTCGATTTGCTCGACCCGAGTTGTCGAACTGGCAAGCTGGCCGTCGACAACGGTTATCTGATCGCCATCGCCATAGTGGATTCGCAAGTTATCTCCGCCGCCATCCGAGAATGTCAGCGCCGAGAGATCACGAAGATCCGTGAAGGCAATGGTGTCCAGAATAGATCCCGACGTATCGCCGTAGTCCGCGACTACATCGACCCCATCACCGGCTTGGAAGAGATATCTATCAGCGCCCTTATTGCCCTGCAGATTATCATTCCCTGTGCCGCCGATCAGGACGTCTTCATAGCCCGTATCGGTCGCATTTGAGTCGCCACGCAGAATGTCATTACCGCCATTGCCGATCAGGACATCGCCGCCACGCCGGCCAATGAAATAATTGTCGTTTTCATCGCCGATCAAGCGGTCGTTACTTTGGGTCGAATAAACTCGTTCGACCCCGTCGAGCACATCGCCGTCTGCGATACCTCCAGAACCCAGACCGGTGATCAGGTTGACCGTTACGCCTTCGCCATTGTTTGCGTAGTAATCGACCGTATCAATGCCATCACCGCCATAGACGCTGTCCCGGCCCGCGTCCGGTCGCAAGAAATCATTCCCTGCACCGCCGACCAAGACATCGTCGCCACCATAGGTCCAGATGTAGTCATCGCCGCCACCGGCGAAAACGACGTCGCGTATCGTACTGGAGCCAGGTGTGTAGATCCTTTGATTGGCACCGTCGGCGATGAACAGTTGATCAACCGTTGCAGAGCGATGCGCTGCCGATACCGCGTCTGCGGCCGTGACCTCTCCAGTGATCTGAACGACATCGTCGATGCTGATCGAACTGCCATCGCCAATCTCGATACGCTCGACCGAATAGTCGTGATTGTTCGAATGGAGCCCGACTATGTGATGGTAAGCATTAATATCACCTGTCTTTGTGCCTTCCAGATCATGCGTGTCGATATAAAGATGCGATGCATTTGCAGTAAAGGACAACTGATCCCAACGTTCGATGTCAGGCAACTCGATGGTGTCCACATCGGTTTGCGTCGAACTGACCGCATTGTTCGCTGCTTCGTAGATATAAGCCGACTGTCCGGCAAGGAAACGATACGTGTCTTGTCCGACACTGCCGACGAATGAATCCGGTGTTCCCGTCTGGAAAGACCCTATCAATAAATCGTCCCCATATGCGCCGTGGAGATAGTCCCGGCCCGGGCCGCCCGTGATGGTATCGTCACCATTTCGGCCATAGAGGTAGTCACTGCCCAATCCACCAATCAACAAGTCGTCGGCGTTGTATCCATATACTCGCCGCAGGCTGTTACCTTGCGGTGTGATGTATCCATCCCCGTCAATGACGGAGGCGATTTCACCGCTGGTTGAGAGGTTATGGATTGTGACGCCAGGCCCCAGGTCAAGCAGGCCATTGGCGTCAACATTTCCGAAGATATTGGCAACACCGAAGTTGCCTATGCTGACTTCCAGACCGTCATGGAACCGGATGGTTTCAATACGGTTCGAATAATCGCCGTCGACCTGCGTTGACCAATTCTGGACCGCGATCCGGTTCGTGTAGTCTTTGACGGATGTCGTTGGTGCCTGAGAGCCGCGAATGCCGATATACATCGTGTCGTCTGCAGCGATGTATTCGAATGCGAGATTGTCCAGGGTTATCCCTTCGCCAAACTCGATCACGTCATTCAAGCCGGCCTGAACGGGCGTGTTCACCTCGTTCTCGACTGTATATGTGGTCGTGTAGCCCCCGCCTTCACCGCCACCTTGAACGACGACAACCTGTTGTTCACGGACTATCTCGATCGTCGATGCTTTGTCTCGGATCGTATCCCGGCCAAACCCATTTTCGAAGACATAAAGGTCGCTTCCACGGCCGCCTTCCAGGATGTCGTTGTTGGCACCGCCAACCAGTCGGTCACGGTCCAGCCCGCCGTAGAGCCGGTCATTGCCAGCATCGCCCCGGAGGTCATCGAAACCTTCGTTTCCACGTAGCGTATCGTTTCCGCCGCCACCATTGACGATGTCGTCCTGGTCGCTGAGGTCGGCGGTGTCGTTCCCGGCCTTGAGGTCAACACCGGTGAGAGGCCCGTAGTTCCAGACGATGTCGTCCGGTACGGTCGAGCGATCATCGCCAAACGAGCTCATCAACTGGTCGATGGTCAGAGCAGCGCCAGTGGCAAAGACGAATTCTTCGACAACTGTGCGGTCGAAACCGCCGTTTGCGTCGAATACGTTGACCAGCCGTACGCTTTCTCTGCGCCCGCCCCAGGTTACGTCACCATTTGGATCGATGAAGACACGCAGGTGACGGCCTTCGCGGATAATCCCAACATGTTCGGGCAGAATGCCTTCGCCAAAGAGCACCCGGTCATATCCGTCGGAGTCAGAGATCAGCAGATATCCGTCGCCTTCAGCGACGGCATATGTATCGTTTCCTGCGCCACCATAGGCATAGTCAGACGCAGCCCCGCCGGAAATGATGTCATCGCCATTACCACCATACAGCCTGTCGATACCATCGCCGCCGATCAGGTTGTCGTCCCCATTGGCACCGTAAATGGTGTCATCGCCTCCGCGTCCGTTCCGGTACACAGGCTGTTCTGATGGCACAAAGGTTGTGTAGGTGGTCGTGTTCTGCTGACCTTCGCCACCACCGCCGACATAGACTGTCGTCGTTTCGGCTGTGGTTGGGGCTTCAAACGTTTCGGCGAGATCCGTGCCTAGATTGGCCAGGAAATCGTTGACGATAACACCGTCCTCAACCTCACGCGCCCAATGCCAGCTGTCTCCAGTGCCGAACACGATATGCTCGACCCGATATGCTTCTCCTTGGAAATGACTTTGGATCGTGATCTTGCCTTCAGCATCTGCTGGGTCAGATCCCTCATGTCCTTTTGGCATGATCAGGATGATCAGGTTGTTGCCGGATCGTTGAAGGCGAACATCTTCCGAGGCGATATCATTGCCTAAGAATACAGTGTCATCGCCGCTGGTCGTGATGGTTGTCGTCGTGGTTGTAGTTTGAGAACCTTCCCCCCCACCGGTGGTGGTGGTTACGGTCTGCGTTTGAGAGCCATAATCGTAGATGGTGTCGAAGCCATCACCGCGGTTATAGACATAAGTGTCGTCGCCGCCCGCAGCTCGCATATTGTCGTTGCCCTGTCCTCCGATGAAGACATCGTTGGTTTCCGTGCTGCTTCCCAGGTGGCGGGTATTGTTACCTGTGTTGCCGCGCCAGCGGTCCACATCGCCCAGAACGACCGGAACATCGGTGCCATCCTGCAATGTCACGGAATAGCGGGAAGGGTTCGCAAAGTACGATGTCACGCGAACGCTTGTGGATCCGCCAATCGCGCTGATCAAAAGATCCTGCCCGGATTGGGTCATCAGCAGGCTGTGGGCGGCTATGCCATCTTCAAACACCAAGGTCGTCGTGCCGCCTGTGTCCGTAACTGTGTCAGAGCCGGTATTGAACCCGAACCGGTAGACGTCCGCACCGCCATGACCTTCCAACCTGTCGTTGCCTGCACCACCGATCAGGGTGTCGTCATTGCCTCCGCCGTATAGGGAATCATTGCCTTCGCCACCCTCAAGGATGTCGTCACCATTTGACCCTCTGAGTTCGTCATTGCCTGCTCCACCGACAATCCGGTTGTTGTTGCCATCGCCAGTGAGGACATCGTTGGCGTTCGAACCGACAATGTCCTCGATATTTGTCAGGTGATCTTGGTTCGCATCTCCGCCATACTGAACAGTACGCGTAAGGTTCACGTTCACCGCAGCCGAAGAGTCGCTATAATCAACCGTGTCGGTTCCATCCCCGCCGTCGATGGTGTCGCCGCCACCTAGGCCGATCAGCGTCTCGCTTGATCTGGAACCGGTCAGGATATCGGCCGACGTTGTTCCGATCACCTTTTCGATGGAATGGAACGTATCGCCAGCGGCATGGCCTCCGGACCCTGTCCCGGTCTCCAGATTGACCGTGACAGCGGCGGTTCCAGACTGACTGTAGTCGACGGTATCAATACCAGACCCACCATCATTCAAGTCGGCGCCAGCGCTTCCTAGAATGACGTCCGCCCCGGATCCGCCAAAAACGCTGTCGTTCCCGCCGGCGCCATCCAGGGTGTCGTCCCCCGTATCTCCATTAATCGAATCCGCCAGGTTCGCGCCAAGAAGGCTGTCATCGCCATATCCACCAGACAGCTCGTAAGACGTGCCATTCGCGCCGCCCCGAATTCCATCATCGCCAAAGCCAGAGGTGATCCGCTCGAACTGGATCGAAGCCAGGCTGAACAGACTTGTGTGGCTGCCAACTGCGTCTTCTCGTTCAACGATCAGAAGGTCAGAGCCACTGCCGCCCCGCTGCGCGGTAAGATTATCATCAGCGTCAATGGAAATTGCATCGTCGCCAGCGCCGCCGTACATGATATCGGCTCCAGCACCGCCAATCAGTACATCATCACCGGCGCCGCCCGTCAGCTGGTCATCGCCACCGAGACCCGAGACGATCGCAGTTTGGCCCGCCGAAAGGCTGACCGTGACTTGATCGTTCTCGTTCGTGGCTGTGTAACTTGCCTCCGTCGTGACCGTTTCTGTGACGCCTTGGCCTTCTGTATCGGATCTCAGCGCGATCAAGGCACTCCCGGCCTGGAATTCCAGCCCGCTCTCACCGATCCGCACACCACCATTGCTGTTCTCGAACGTCACACCATAGCCGGCACCTTCGGCATTTCCGATAAGGCCAAGTTGATCGACGGAAAGCTCTCGAACCAAGCGCGCACCATCGATCTGGACTCCGATCACCGAGCTGTCAGCTTCGGTGTTTTCGAAGTTAATCTCACCACCAAGCTGAATTGACTCAATTCCAAACCGGTGCAGTTGGTTGAGCTCACCGATCCCTGTCGTTCCATCAGAATTCAGATCAAGCCAAACCCGCAGGTCAGTGAACCCAACATCAAGCGAGCTGATCTGGCCATCGTTGTTCGTGTCCAGTGAGCTAAGTGATGCGAATGCACCAGTATACGAACCGTCCCAGGCCGAGAACAGTTCCGAGGCATCGTTGATGACGCCATCTCGGTTCCGGTCAAGCGCTAAGAAACCGTCGCCGCCGGTCAACCAAGCGGTTCGCTCCAGATATCCATCGCCATCGATATCAAACAAAACATTGGTCTGGCCCGGCGATCCAGTTTCAATCCCATCGGCCTGCAGATCCAAGACAAAGACCGCTTCCGTATTCGCGTCTTGGATGTAACGACTTACGATATCTTCTGCAGTCAGAACCGTTGAGCCGCCTGCGAACGTGATACGCTCGATACGGTTGTCTTCATCGCGCCAATCTCTGATCGTCACCTGGTTTTCAAGCGATGCCAAACCACCCCACGGGTCATCGGCCTGACGTATCCCGATGACCAGATCGTCGCCTGACATCTGGAACACGAGATCTTCAGCACGGATGCCACCCGTGAACTCCACGGTGTCGGTCGTACCTGCATCAATTTCATCAACGGAAACCAATTGCCGACTGGTTCCGGTGGTTGATCCATTTACGACTGAATAGGATGTTGTGGTCCGCCAGGAACCTCCACCACCGCCTTCACCGCCGCCGCCGCCAGGCACCCAAGTGGTGCTGGTGGTTGTCTGGCCTCGTTTGTAGGGGCTGGTGACGCTGATAGTGTCGTTGGTAAAGCTCAACCGGCTATCGAAGATAACATCCGAGCCGCCATTCAGACCAATTCTGTAGGTGTCGTTCCCGCCGCCTGCGGTCAGCAGATCTTCATCCGCATCAGCAGTGATGACATTGTTCGAATTGGCGTAGGTTCCCTTTTGCTGGAAGTCGATATCATAGAGCGTCCACTGAGACGCCGCACCATTGTTTCGGAAGTCATTGAGACTGACATTGCCGTTCTCGTCCGTTGCCGAGGCAATCCGCTCGCCAAGCTCGACATCTGCAAAGGCATTATTGGCGGCAGAAATCCCAAGGGCGCTTCGAATGCCCGAGGTCAGGACTGTATTGACCGCCGTCAACGTTGTCGAACCGCCGGACCATCCAGAATCGCCGTTGATGCTGGACAGATCAAATTCGGTACCATCGGCAAACCTGATCCGGTCGAACTGTTCCCAATAAACTCCGTTACGTTCTAGGGACCAGTTCTTTATGATCAGCCGAACTTCTCCGCCAGCAACATTGCTGACCAGAGAGGAAGGATCGCCACCCGCTTCGACGACCAGCGACGTACCAGAGCGCCAAACGCGGATTGTGCCGTGTGTTATCGAATCTGGAACATCTAGTATATCCTGTCCATCTTCTACGCGGTGAACGATATCATAGGCTTCATTGGTGGTTGTATTCACATAACCAACGGGCGTGGAGCCTCCGCCGCCCTCTCCGCCGCCACCGGAATAAGTCAATCGGACGGTATCCAGCTGCCGGGTGACACCGCGGACATACCCGCCGTCCGGGTCGTCACGGCGATAGGTGTCCGAATTGAACGAACCGTAAGCGCCGTCTATGCCAAGCTCTTCCGCTTGGGCGAGCGCGTCTTCATACCGCGCCCGTGCCGAAAAACCGAGTTCCTCGAAGACTGCATCGGTTAGTACCTGATTGTCCTCGCGTACACCGAAAGTGGCCGCAGCCCCCAGGGCCTCACGCAGCTCTTCCGTAGTTTCGATATCGACAGGAGAGTTCGCCGACGTCACCACTGCCAGAGCACGTTTTTGATAGATGTCTCCACCTTCGATCGAGGTCAGATTAAGGACACCGCGGACCCCGAAGTTCACCGCCTCTGTCGGGTCATTGAAGTAGTAGGTCGCACCGTTTCCGACGACCTGGTTCTGCGATTTGCGATGACCCAGCGAGAACGCACCATCCGCGGTCGCGAGAATTGTGCCGCCGACCGCTCCGACGATCGAGTTGAGCGCCTCAACCGCTGTGCCTGCCATGTTCTGCGACAGGGCCGTATTCCCGCCATCGTCGCTGGTCGTCCCACCGACATAAAACGCTTCTTCGGTCTCCCGTCGACCGAACTCGATTTCCGTGAGCGCCCAGGGCACCGGTTTGCGGCCTAAAAGACCGCCCAACACAGTACCGAGGAACACCAAGACCGCGGCAACTACGATACCGACGCCTGTTGCGGCAAATGCTGACGCAACCGTGGTAACAGGTCCAACAATTGCAGATACTGCCGCCGAGGTCGCAAAGGTCGCCGCTAATGAACCTATCGCGCCGCCAATCTGAGCACCGACAGGACTGAAGTTGTCCCCAAGAACCTTGTAGGCGAAGTAACTTCCGATGAAGCCACCGATAGCAGTGCCTGGATTGAACTGACCGGCTAAGGACGTCCCAAAAGCTGCATCAAATCCTAAGGATACAAGATATCCTCCGGTATAGCTTCCGATTGATGAGACGAGTCCGGTACCAAACTCACCGAGACCAAGTGCTTCACCAAGCTCAGCGAACAAGCGCCCACCAAAGTACCCGCCGACGGCCGAGACGAGGTTGAACACAAAACGTCCACCAATGTGGGCCGCAGCGCCGCCGAGTCCCTGAGCCGCAGTGACCGTGGTAACGCGGGGATCGATCAAATCGCCAAAGTAGCTGAGGACAGCGCTGCCAGCGGAATTCAGCACCAGTCCTTTAGCAAAGTCGTCAACGCCAAATAGCGTGGCAAGCTGTCCGCCGATTGCGTTACCAATCGCCCCAAGAGCACCCTGGGGTACGAATATCGACGTATTGTGGACCCGATATCCGCCTGCGATGTAAGTGTGGTAATCCTCAACCGTCAGGTTGTAGACGGTATGCTTGCCGGTTTTCCGGCTACGCTTGCGCAGCCCGGAAATCAGCTCGCCATAGTCAATCAGGTCTTCCGATCGAAGTTCATCCTGAGACTTGAATGTCAGCTTTCCTGTTGCTGCATCAAACGCAAGGAAGGCGGTATCATCGGTCTTTTCGCCAAGCCCAATCACAGCGGTTGGGGCATCCGCCGCAAATTGGCCAGGTTCGGAAGAGACAGACGTAGATGGCTGCTCTGCCGTCGTGATCGGCGCAAAAGAACTGACTGCCGTTGCCGGAGACGCGTGTTGCAACAAGCCGATATCAAACAACGAGTTATGCGCAGTGGGCTGTCCAGCCAGTCCGAGTTGCATCATCTCAAATCTCCCCAAAAATCAGTATTCGGCACGAAATCTATGCCGTCGTCACCACTCCATGACCGCCAGTTTCCCGTCCGGGCCCGGTTGCAGTGACTTCATCGGTGCATTGTTATGTGCAGCACGCAGCTCTTGCAGCATTTCCTGTTGGCCGCCGAATGGCGCGATGAAATCCATCAGCCACAGTTTCTCTCCGGACTTCCAGTCAACCGGTGTGATCCTGCGGATGCCTTCACGGATACGCGCCTCGGCGTCTTCACCCAGATAGGCCCAACTGGCGAAGCCATAGGGTAGCCCATTGTTGTGCCACAGCTTGTACTGTCCCAGGCTAACCGCTGGCACGATTAACCATTCCGCGTCCGTCATGAATAGATGCTTGTGGATCGCTGAATGTGTCATCAGCCAAACCGCATGACCCAGGGCGTTGACCTTTTCCTGGCCTTGCGGGGCATTTTGTGGTGTCGGCTGTGCGCCTTGGTTAGGATCGAACGTCATTTAGTTTCTACTTTTCTTTTCAGTATGGCGTGCTGCCATGTTTTCATTCGCCCCATGAGATCAGTGGATCAGATCGCTTTCTCTTGCGACGTCATCTTTAGACGTCGAAAAGACAGCTAAGCAGGATGGACACTGGCCGCAGGGCCGGATTTTCTTTTCAGAGGTCGACATCGGTGTTTCACAATAGGCGACGCATTCTCTCAGACCGCCGGCTAAGTCCTGTGCCTGAGCGGATTTGCTACGGTGAAGACCAAGCGGCGTTAACGCGGGTGGCTTCTCCGTCTGCATCACCGCCTTC
This sequence comes from Pseudomonadota bacterium, assembly GCA_039028795.1. Lineage (GTDB taxonomy): Bacteria > Pseudomonadota > Alphaproteobacteria > Rhodobacterales > Rhodobacteraceae > Thermohalobaculum. The sequence continues at coordinate 10,571 of JBCCHJ010000016.1, read as the reverse complement.
AGCAAGTTGACATGCAAGATACCGCGCAGCCGGGCCCGTTGATCATTAAGCGCATCGGACGTGATCTGATGGGCCCCAATCACGATTCGATCGTGTGATTGCAGGCCCCAGGTCATTGCCGCTTGGGCGCCGGCAAAAATAACATTGGTCAGCGTATCCGCACCATTCGAAAAGCCGGTTCCGTCGATAACGCTGTCCGAGTATGCGAGGGGTCGATGCGTCTCGCTGATCCATTGGTGGGCACGCCGCACAGCGGCTTCCTCAGTTTCGATCAGCCTGGAGATCTTTGTGCCGTCTGCTGTTCGCGACCGGTAGTGGACGTGGTGCAAGAGGATCTCATCGGTATCTTCGGCAAGCAGACGCCAGACTGCCCAGGTCGACGATAAGCCTCCGGACCACAAAACCAAACTCTTGCGCTTTCTCGGGGCACGCCGGATGACCATCGACTTGGGATCCGATGCGTCGCGCTCGGTGATGAGGGTCGAGTGCTCGGTCATCGTTCCCTCAGCGCCTCTTCGCGATATCTCAGCAGGGGCGTAAGCAAATATTCGATGACCCGCCGTTCACCGGTCTTGACCTCGACCGTAACACCCATGCCCGGCGTCATGGATATCTCTCTGCCATCGGCGAAAATGACATTACTTCCCAGCGCGACCATGGCTGGAAAAACCAAACCACCACCGGTGTTTCCGCGTGGGTCGGCCGTGCCAGGATCAACCGGGCTCGCAACGGGTGCATCGGGTGACTGGCCAGCGCTGACCGCATCATTCGAGATAAGGCGGATTTCCCCGGGAAGCGTTCCATACTTGGTATATGGAAAGGCCTCGACCTTCACGACGGCGTCTTGGCCAACTTCGACAAAGCCCATGTCTTTGTTCAAAATCATGGCCTCGACCTCCAAGCCGACGCCATCGGGCACAATGATCATCATTTGCTGACCGGTTGTTACCACCTGGCCGACCGAGGCAACCGCCAATTGCTGCACGGTGCCGGAAACAGGCGCAGCAATTTGCCTGCGTTCTTCGCGGGCGATTGCTTTGATCAGATCCTGGCTGAGGCCGTCGATGCGGCGCTCAAGTTCGGCGAGTTGTTCTGCGCGCTCTGCCACGAACTGGCTCTTCACTTCGACCTTGTTCTTATTCAGCGCTGCGATTGCCGCGTCCGCTTCCGCAATGGCACCGCGTTCGTTTTCCAGTTCAGCTTGCGCTTCGTGGAGCGCGCCTGCGATCTGCAACGTTTCTGTCCGGGCAGCGACGCCTCGTTTGGCCAATCTTTCCTGCTGGGCCATGCGTTCTTTCAGGACCTTCACCAGGTTCAACCGTTCATCGACCGATGCGGTAACACGCTGTTGCGTCGAGCGTTGCTGTGCGATGCGGGCGTCGATGCTTGCACTTTCGGCCTGCATTCGAGCGATGGAGGCCTGCAAAACCAAGGACTCGCGCCGATAAATCTCATCATCCAGCGGCCAGGTAACTTGTTTGATCACTGAATCGGGGTCATCCGCGTTGGCGGCACTCATTTCGGTTCGCAGCCGCGTTGCATTTACGACGGCTGCCTCGAGCTCACGCTCGATTTGCACCCGGGTTGCAGCATCCTCTGTCGGATCCAATTCGATCAGCAGGTCACCTGCGTTAACATGATCTCCGGCTGCAACGTGAATGGCCCGCACGGCTGCGGATTCCAGTGGCTGCACGGGTTTGACCTTACCGCTTGGTACAATTCGGCCCTGGGCAACCGCGTGGATCTCGATCCTGCCGAACCACGCCCACAGCATCGCCAAACTCAGAAAGACACAAACCGCTATGCTAAAGATCCGCGCCGTTGGACTGGGCGGGGTTTCCATAATCTCGATCGCAGCCGGCAGAAACTCCCGCTCGCGGCTGATCATCGCTTCGGGCTTTCGGGACTCTGATTTGGGAAGGTCCGGTCGACCTTTGGTGGGCTTGGTCAATGCACTACTTCTCCGGACTTGAGACGCGTAACGCCATCAACCACCTGATAGAGCTCATCCAGCGATAGCCCTGACTTTGCCAGGATGTAATCCGCCGGGTTGGGCGGCTTTCCAAACCAATGCAAAGGTGCCTTTGGGACGCCTTCTTTTTCGACATAGCCGTCCTCAGTCAGCGCAAACCCTGCCTGCTCAAGAATTTCGGCAACGGTCACCTCGTCATCCTTGACGACGATCCGCGTGCCTGCACGAAGCACTGCCTCTTGCAGTTCCGCCTTCACCGATGTCCGATAGACGACGTGGACAATCCGGTCCGCGTCCGAACCGACCGTAGCATCGATCGACGGCCGCACATGGACACCATCATCCCGCACCAAAGCCCCATCGCGCAGCAAGATGTCCATCAAAGGCTCAAACTGACCCTCGTTTGGACCGTCGCCGCACAAAAATACATGCCCCGGCGTGACACGCAAACCCGCGACATCAATCAGATGCTCGGCAGAGTTCAGATGCTTCTGCGTGACTTCCTTCGCCTTCAAAGGACCTATGTGCTCCGACGGATCGAATGCCAGAACAAAGTCCCCGGCAGAGATTTCTTCGATCGGCACCTCTTCGCCTGACGCGATCCTAACGCCTGTGCCAGCAGCGAAGCAGAAGCGATCCGCGACGGGATCTTTCACAATCTCGGCGTCATCGAGATCAAAGAGCTCAATCTTGACCCGACGTCCCAGAACCCGTCTTCTGATGCTGAATTCGGGTCCATCTTCATAGACGATCCCATAGTTCTCGGAATTGTTGAACTCGACGATTTCGCCATTGTTCAAAACAAACCTGGACGTCCCGGACCGGTCCAATTCCAAGAACCCAATATTGTCGTCCGGCACAATTCGCGCCGTGATTTTGCTGTCCCCGAAGCTGTATTGCAGCTCTGGATCCAGTTCGAACAGTGGAATGCGAACCGTCTGAGCGCTCTGCAGATCTGTAATTGCGTCGTTATGATTTTTAGCAGACCGGTCAATATAGGCGAAAAACTCGGTCGGCGTGATTGCCCCTTGCGAGACCAGCGATCCCGCGTAGGCAACCATGTCCTGGCCAAGGTTCGCGGCACCAGTCACCGCCTGGCCCACGCCGACACCGCTTTTAGTATCTTCGGATAGTGTCAGAATATCCAACGCACCTGCCGACCCTCCGGTGCGGCCGTAGAAACGCGCAAATCGCTTCATGGAATTCTCACCGGCACTGCTCTTTGGGTAGACGTCAAAAAGCTTAAAACCCAGCTGCGACGCATCCCATTCCGTGACTGCCCTTACACCGTTTGGCAGAACGCGCTTCGAATTGACATTGATCCATTCAACAGTGTCCGCCGCATCGGGAAACACAGTAAAATCAACTTTGTCGAGCTTCTGGATAAGTTCGGTTCTGACTTCCGTCGTGATCACTATCGCACGGCCGGATTGCAGCAAAAGGTCAAGATTTCCGGACTTCGCCGCGTTCATAAGGATGTTGGCATCCGGTAAAATCACCGACGATGTCGGAGAAAAACCTGATGCATTCCCCTGGTTTTGAAAAGTCGTCCGCCCAAGGACGGTGTTCAGACTGGTATTCTCTAGGAAGAAATCAGTCATCACCGGTCTCTCGTGTGATGTAATCGTTCAGGAATGTATTGACGGCACCCAGAAAGCTAATTTCCTCGACCGGTGAAAGCGCGACACTCTCTTGGTCCAGAAACGGCCGCAACAACTTCAATTTGCAGGTTTCCTGCGCTTCAGCGCCCTTCAAAGACTGACATGCGAAATATGCTTCGACCCGTGATGGACTTTCCCCAAGAAATTGCTGAGCCAAGCCTTCGAAATAGGCTTCGCGCTTCAGAAATTCTGGTTCAAGTTTTGGGGCTTCAAAGACAGGGATATCCATAGTTCCAATTCTATTGTTGTAGTCACTATCTTCGGCCATGCCGTAAGGCTCCAATCGGTACTTTTACAATTTTAACGCTACTAAAACTACGGAACTCACAGCAGACACGACGGTCCACCAGTGCGCGCGTCGGTTCGCTTAAAGACTTCCCCTAATCGCGCAGTGCGACCACGAAACTTGCGAATTCCCACACGTCCCAACATTTCAAACTAAGACAAAAAACCGTGAGCGACGCAAGACTCAAATTGCTCAGCCTTGAAATTGTGTTCGATGGCTCTAGCGACGATCTAAGACGAGGCAACCAAGCGCTGTCCGCAGTTTCCCTTACGCGTATTCGGGAAGATGGCGCGCAAGCGAAACACATGTCTTGCAGGTCTTACACGGCACAAATCCGTTGGACTCATTGGGTTTTGGGTTACGGCAACATGCGGTTCGTTCCACCACGTCCTTGGGTAAGGAAGTGACTTCCTCTAATCGAGAAGGCGCCGGTGTTATCCAAGTGATCTCTGGCGTCCTGTCGGACTCGAAAACGGACTGGAGCACGTACCGATAAGAAATCATGTTGTATTCGGCACGAACCACCTGATGTTCTTCGGTCGAATTCGTCTCGTCCTCGTCTCCGTTTGAACCCATGAAAATGTAGTCTCTGGCTGTAAACCCCCAGGACCTGGCCGCCTGAGCCGCAAAAAACACACCTGTCACCATATCACGCGCGAAAGTTGTGAAGGCTGTCAGGTCTGTGAAACTCTCGGAATGCTCAAAACCCCTGACATTCTCGGCCATCCAAGGCTGTAACCGCCGAATGGCCTGCCGCTCATAGTCCAGACTGTGGCTGATCTCGTGCCCATCGTCGGTCCGCGATTTCTTGTTCACGTGATGGGTATAGATCTCCAGTTTCGTCTTGCGCAGCAAAGTGTAGAGCGTCCAGGTGGAATCCAGACCCCCGGACCACATCACAAGGCATCGCCCCTTGATCGCATCCGGTCGCAGCAGATCTTCCAGTCTCGTTTCCATCCCAAAGTCTCATCATGTCAGGCTTCAAATTCGAAGATGCCATATTGACTGTTGCTGCGCCATAAGCGAACGAACGCGCCGCATGCACTTTATTCGGCCGGGGATAGCTTTTTGAATTTAAACTTGGAAACCGTTCGCGAACCGCTCGAAGTGATCCTTCGCCATGCAGAACGATTGCACAACCACGCCAGGGATCTGCGGGCGATCTATCGGCAAGCGGGCGATCGCCCGCTGCATCGTATCTGGGAAACATGGTCAAACCAGATCGACCACCACTTGCTGTCAATCGTGCAAAACGCCTACGCACGCTTGGAAGCGACTTGCAGCACAGGATCAGAACCGGACGGGCATCTTCCTGACGGGCAACAAGACGCACTCTATCGTGCGAGGGCCGTATTCGAGGAGATCTACGAAACCGATCTGGCGCTCGCTGCACTATGCTCGGACAATCCCGTAGATAGTATTCGCGATCATATCCGTAACAAAACAGCGAACCTGCCCGCGGCATTCTTCGATTCAGTGGTGGTGGGACGCCGGTTTTTGTTCGTGGGGTCAGGCGCATTCCCAACCACCGCACTTGCGCTGACAACAAAGCTGGATTGCCGCATAACGTGCTTGGACCGCAACTTGGCCGCGAACGAAATTGCGCGGAGTTTTGTGGCCAAGAACGGCTCGGCTGATCGTGTCCACATCATCGATGGGGATGTTCTCTCGTTCCCGGACATTGCAGCCTTCGACACCGTGATCTTTGCCTTCCTGGTGGGTGTCGAAACGCGGCCAGACGTACCGCAGAAGAAATCCGATCTGGTCAGCAAGGTGCTGGAGCAGATGGCGCCAAAGGCACGACTGATCGCGCGTTCCCCACTTGCAGAGGCGTCCCGGATCTATCCGTACGTTGATCTGGACCCTGCGATTGCCAGATCCATCAGGCATGTCCCTGCCAATGGACCAATCAGATATGACTTCCCATTCTTGATCATTGAAAAGGACGAACTCCGGTGACCGACGCGCCCTTTGAATACGTCCGTGAATACTATGCCATGGATGTGGCCAGATGGGATGGCTTTCCCGATGTGACGTCGTTTATGGACCGCTTTCTGGGCAACGTGACCGGCAAAACAGTGCTCAATCCAGGTTGCGGGCCGCAGTTCTATGATTGGCTGCTCCGCTTTGGCGAGGTACCGGAACGATATGTGGGCGTGGACTATGGCCCGGCAACGGTCGACTATCTAAACACCGCGACCGACCCCCGCTTCCTCGAGGCCAAAGAAGCCGCCATGCGCTTGCAAACCGAATGCGAGGTCTATTGTGCGGATATCCTCGAATGGCTGCCACAACATCAAAACTCGTTCGATTGCATCATCGCGACGGGCTTTGTCGGCACGTTTCATGACCAAGGTCTTGACCAATTGCTCGCCGCGTTCCGGCAGTCCCTTCGTCCAGGGGGACGGTTCGTGAAGATGACGTGGCACGGGCCGCACCGCACGCCAGAGCAAACCCAGAAGAAGCTGGAGTATGGGTACGACAGTCCCGATGAACATAATCCGGACGCCTACCTAACTCAGATCGAGCGCGCCGGCTTTCAGGCGGACCTGCAAGAGATCTTCGAATGCGATCCAACGACCTACCGCTGGGATGTCGTCCAGGGCTGCGTGTTCAGCGTCGCGCAGTCCTGATCACTGATGCATCGAAAGGTCCGAGGTCGGTCGTCCTGCGCTATCGTAAAGATCCATCAGGCTCAGGCCTGATCGCTGCAGCACGTAATCCTCTGGCCTTGGCAGGCGATCGCCGAAGACCCAGACGAACGGCATGTTCGTGCCGCCAGCCTCGCGCACAATGAAGCCCTTGTCGTTGACCTGGCCACCGGCTCGGGCGATCAACTCGCCGACCGAGACATCGGCCCCGTCGGACAGGATAACCCGGGTGCCCAGCCTGATCTGGCCCTTGTCCAGAACCTTGGTCGATCCATCGGCCTGAGTTTCGCCGGTGATTGCCCAAACCATGTGATCATCCGGATCGCCAAGCTGCGAACCCGTCGCTGCGCGAACCTTCGTGCCGTCCTCCCGGACCAGGGTACCGTCCGTGCGCAGGATATCGATGATCGGCACGTGTTTGTTCGCGTAAGGACCATCACCGCAAAGCGTCACGTGACCTGGCGTGACCATCAGGCCATGCACGTCCAAAATGTGATCTACTTGGTTGCGATGAACGGCGGATACACGCCCCGGCACCAGATTGCCATCTCTGTCGTAGGCCGTGACCATGTCGCCGATGCGGACATCCTCGATGTTTGTAGGCGTGCCATCGGCGCGGGAAACTTGTGTCCCTGCGAGGAAGCAGAACTGTGGCGGAAGAGTACTAATGTCAGGCTCATCAGACCCAAAATAATGCTCAATTAGTTCCTCCACAGTCTCAACGGCACCTGATGCAAACAACTCAAAGGGACTTTCACCAGGCGCATATTGAAAACCCGTATCCGACCAATACCCAGGGTGCGATCCACTATTTCCGTTATCGTATATACCGGCTTCCAAGAACCCCAGATCACGAAATCCCGGCGTTATCTCCACATAAATATTGTAGTCCTTATTGCCAAAACCCAGCCGGCCGCTGACTACTCCGTCTGTTGTAATCGTTCCACCAACAACAATTCCAACATACTTGCTAGCGGCCGCATCATACTTGAGACCGCCGATCTTTACATCGATTTCACTAGTGGTTCCATCAACATTCACGATCGCGCCAACAAGTTCTAGGTTTCCAACAGAAATTGTATTGGTGCCTGTATAGTTGAAAGTACCAAGACTTATTTCATGCCTTACGCTGTGAGAGGCTGACCCAATCCTTTTGGTGAGCCAAGGCGGCAGTTGGTTCAAAGGGGCATTTAGTTGCTGCTTCCCTGGTGCCGGGTGCTTTAGCCCTAATGACAGACTTATGTTCCATGGTGAAATCTCACCCATGTAACTCTCTCCCTGCTGTTAGAAGTTCATTCGTGATTCTCATCTCTATCGTTCTCAAGTGTGCCGTCTTTCGCTAGTGAAGCCGACTTAATCTTGTAAAAAAAATAAGAACCAATCAGAAAAAATACCCAAGAACCAACAACTGCATAAACTACTATTATACCTTTCACATTTGATGTGCTGTCATTTACAATGTAGTCAAATAGAAAGGCTGCGGTAGTTATTGATAAGAATATAAATTCTGGACGAAATAATATGAAAATTAAAATACGCATCATATTGATTTTATTTCTTACCATTTATCAAGGTATATATGAATTCTGATCATATTTATCCAGGCTCTGTCGCTCACATCGTCGTAACGTGTTTTTATCTTTCTGCTGTAGTTATGCACCTGGGCAGTCCTGATCACTGATGCATCGAAAGGTCCGAGGTCGGTCGTCCTGCGCCATCGTAAAGATCCATCAGGCTTAGGCCCGATCGCTGCAGCACGTAATCCTCTGGCCTTGGCAGGCGATCGCCGAAGACCCAGACGAACGGCATGTTCGTGCCGCCGGCCTCGTGCACAATTAAGCCCTTGTCGTTGACCTGGCCACCGGCTCGGGTGATCAACTCGCCGACCGAGACATCGGCCCCGTCGGACAGGATAACCCGCGTGCCCAGTCTGATCTGACCCTTGTCCAGAACCTTGGTCGATCCATCGGCCTGAGTTTCGCCGGTGATTGCCCAAACCATGTGATCGTCTGGATCGCCAAGCTGCGAACCCGTCGCTGCACGGACTTTCGTGCCGTCCTCCCGGACCAGGGCACCGTCCGTGCGCAGAATATCGATGATCGGCACGTGTTTGTTCGCGTAAGGACCGTCGCCGCAGAGCGTTACGTGACCTGGCGTGACCATCAGGCCATGCACGTCCAAAATGTGGTCTACTTGGTTGCAGTGCACGGCGGACACACGCCCCGGCACCAGATTGCCATCTCTGTCGTAGGCCGTGACCATGTCGCCGATGCGGACATCCTCGATGTTTGTAGGCGTGCCATCGGCGCGGGAAACTGGTGTTCCTGCAAGGAAGCAGAGTTCTGGTTTCAGTCGAATCTTATCGAGTACCTCGTCGACATAATCCAGGTCTTTCTCTTCGGCTGATAATCTATACCGCAATCGTTCTCTAAGACCTTGCTCTAATTCCCCTGAAGCTTGAATTCTCTCGCCACCACCGGCGGTACCCCGTGGGACATCCCAATAAAACTCATCTGAAACGGGATCGTACACCCAATCTTGGTAAACACCCGTCGATGAGTTCCATACTCCAAAACTAGAGAAGTCAGCAAAGACTTGCCCAGTGTTTAAAGCGTCAACGACACGTAAAGCGATTTCTTGCTTGACTTCGAATGGAACAGCCGCCGTTGCACCGGTTTCCAGCACTTTCCAGACTTCAGCAAACGAGGTTACTCCAGCGAGCTCCTGTTCAAGCACCGCAAGAGTTGCAACAGCAGAAGAAGCAATAAACTTCTCGTAGTCTACAGGGTTCGATGAGATGATTTCACCCAGAGTAGATCCGCTGTATCCAAGAGGTGATAGATCGATTTCCAGGTCCCAATAGTAGAAAGCTCCCCCCCAGCCTCCTGGGCTTTGCTCGCCAACTTGCAAGGCGCGAAAAACATCAGCGCGTAGCATGGCATCCAGCGGCTGTATTCCACCGCCAGAAAGAATGTGACCGATAACTTCAGTCGCTATACCATTCGAAGTTGTGCGCATATCCTTTGGATTACTATCAAGCGCTAGTCCAAAGTTTGAGTGAGCGACGATATATGTGCTTGCCAAATTATCGTCTGCCGGCACCGTGAAACCATTAGAAAATCTGTTTATTTTGGATGCCTCTTGAAACCAAAAAAATCTCTGATCGCTAGAGTTTGGCACATATTTCAGCGCGATATCATAGGCACGGTACAAGCGTTCTCCAGAATTCAGAATCGATTGTATGCTCTGCAGGTCAGTCTGAGAAATCGGGATGAAGTTCTCGCCCATGATCAATCCTTACCTATTCGCCAAGTTGTCAGCAAACCACTGATGAGTCTTGCGACTCTTTTCCAACGATGATCACTTTCTTTCCTACCCTGATCTGAAGGAAATCCAACAGAATAAATAAAGTCTAACTCTTTGTCCCAGATCAAGCCTGTACACTTCGGATTCCGTGGAGCCAATCGACCTAAATATGGATTACACCTAAGATTGGCCGAAAAGTCATCTCCACGATAGACAAACCAATGATAAAATTCGCCTGAAAATTCACTCAAGTATTCGGTTTTGCTTTTTCGAAACTCACCTTTATCAATATCAATGTAATTTTGGAAACCTGGAACATTTTTAATGTATAGTAATCCAGAATCAGAAAACAGCTTGAAATCAACGATGAAACTTGAGTCAATTACAGTCTCCCCAGGAACACATGGCCGGTGAGAAAATACCTCATATCGATCCTCGGGAATTGGTAGGCCTGTTGACGAGCAAAATGAAAATGATGCACTGACGCGACTTGTTTTTTGAGAATTACTGGATGTATTTTCTGATAAACGGAAAACTATTGAACCGTTATTTTTTAGAGATCCATTTTTTATATTATTATTTTGCTTATTTATAATTCTGCCAAAATAATCAATCGGAACAATGTATTTGTATTCAGTGGATTCAATAATGATTGAATCTGGAGCGCTTACAATCTCCTTTGCTGTGACTTTGTG
>JBCCHJ010000015.1:0-98092 GCA_039028795.1 Pseudomonadota bacterium | reverse complement strand
GGGGCCCGGGGGGGGGGGGGGGGGGCCCCACCCATTAAACCGGGGGGGCCCCCTTTGCCCCGGGGGGCTGGGGGGGGGGGGGGGGGATCCGGGATCTTTCTTGGCGGGCGCTGCCTTAGGCGCCGATGCAACTTTCGGCTTGGCGGGCTCTGCCGCTTTTCCGTCATCGCCGCCGGATACGGCGGGTCCGCGGTTTGAAAGACCCAATCGGTGAACTTTCCCGATCACGGCATTTCTGGTGACGCCACCCAGGACTTTTGCAATCTGGCTGGCGCTCATACCATCCGACCACAGCTCTTTCAGCTTCTCGACCCGTTCATCGGTCCACGACATATCCAACTCCTCGGCTGGGGTAGAGTTCTGCCTAAGACTAAGCCCATGCTGGCTAGTCAGGCGGTTGCCTCTATCATAGTCACCCATCATGACGATACAAGCCGGTCACGCGAATCTGAGACATTGGACCCCATGCAAAACGACATCCACCACCCGGCCATGGGCCAGAGGCGTTTCGGAAGCGTTAATTGGCTTGGTCTTTGGACCCTGATTGTTCGCGAAGTCCGGCGTTTTTTGAACGTTTGGAGCCAGACGGTCCTGGCGCCTGTCATGACTTCGATCCTGTTCATGGTGGTTTTCACAGTGGCGTTCGGATCGCGGCGCAGTGAAATTCAGGGGCTGCCCTTCGAACAATTCCTGGCGCCCGGCATTCTGATGATGGTCGTCATCCAGAATGCGTTCGCGAACACGTCGTCCTCGCTGATGATCTCGAAAATTCAGGGCAACATCGTCGACACATTGATGCCGCCGCTCAGCCCGGGCGAAATTCTGACGGGATATGTGGTTGGCGGCGTCGTGCGCGGGAGCGCCTGCGCACTGACCGTGATGATCGTGATCTTTCCGTGGGCCGGGGTGTGGCCCGTCAATCCGCTATGGATGGCTTGGTTTGCGCTTGCGGGTTCGGTGATGATGGCCCTGCTCGGCCTTATGGCGGCAATTCATGCACAGCGGTTCGACCAGATGTCCGCAATCACGAATTTCGTAATCACGCCGCTCAGCTTCCTTTCCGGCACCTTCTATTCGATCACAGCATTGCCCGACACATTTCAAGCGGTCAGCCGCGCCAACCCTTTCTTTTACCTGATCGACGGGTTCCGCTATGGCGCCTTGGGGGTCAGCGATTCCAGCCCCTGGGTCGGCTTCGCGATAACCCTGGCCGTATGCGCTGTGCTGTGGACGGTGTGCTGGCGGTGGTTGGCAACCGGATACAGGTTGAAACCATAGAGTGGCTGGCTCGGCGTCACCGATCCAATTGAGATTTGGCTTTTTTATCCGTTGGCTTCCCGAATGACGTGCCAGCCGAGTCCGGCCCACCTGACGCACAACCGGCTACCAAAAGCGTTGCGGCAAACAGAGCTAAGAGCGTTTTCATGATCATCTTCCTCTCTCACCTAATGCGCTGCGTGGCCTTAGATTTACGGTCCACCGCGATCGTTATGGGAACGAGTAAAGCCGTCATTTTTGAAGCTTCCTTTCTTGTCTAACCTGCTTTCGGCTGGGCCTGGTGCGCCCGCACAAGCCGCAAGAAACGTGGCGATCGCAATCAACCCTATGATCCTGGTCATTCTGAAGCTCCGTGGCATGATTTCAGATGCAATGTAGGCCACGCACGGCATGATTGAACTCACGCGAGTTCACTAAGCGGTTATTCGCGGCAACAGGGAGCGCCTGGGATCAACAAGCGAGCGACGTGTTTCGAGACATCTCGATCGACTGCATCCGAGTGTCGCCAGCAGAATGCCTTCGCTGCCGAAAATCGATTGCCGTTTCAGTTTTATGCAGTCACACATTGCCGCCTACGCGCGACAAGCATCACAACCAAAGCGGGAAGCCGGTACCTCATTTTCAGGCTCATTGATTTGACTCAACTAACCTTATCCATCATAACGCGCTGATCGCCCCGGGGCCAACTGCCGTCGGGGCGGTTTTGCTTTTGGACAAACAGAAAGGACAAGAACCGTGATCGCGCCCGTAATGCCAACATATGCACGGGCACCGCTCTCATTCGAGCGGGGTGAAGGAAGCTGGCTGATCAACGACGAAGGCGAGAAGTTTCTCGATTTCGGCGCAGGGATCGCCGTCAACTGCCTTGGCCATGCCCATCCGAAGCTTGTGGAAGCTTTGGAAGCACAGGCGCGACGACTCTGGCATACCTCGAACCTTTACAACATTCCGAACCAGGAAGAGCTGGCGCAAAAACTGGTGGACCACACCTTCGCTGACACCGTTTTCTTTTCGAACTCGGGCGCTGAGGCGATGGAATTGTGCATCAAAATGGCCCGCAAGTACTGGTCTGCGAAGGGTGAAGACCGCCATCGCATCATCACCTTCGAAGGCTGCTTTCACGGCCGGACGATTGCCACGATTTCATCGGCCGCGTCGAATGGCAAGCTGGTGGACGGTTTTGGCCCGATGCTGGATGGCTTTGATATCGTGGCCTTTGAGGACATGGACGCCGTCAAAGCCGCTGTCGGACCTCACACCGCAGCTGTGATGCTGGAACCGGTTCAGGGTGAAGGCGGCATTCGGCCCTTCAGTCCACAGTTTATCCGCGATGTCCGTGCGCTCTGTGACGATGCCGGTCTGTTGATGATCCTGGATGAAATCCAGTGCGGCGTTGGTCGGACAGGGACCTTGTTTGCCCATGAACAGACCGGGATCACCCCTGACATCATGGGCATCGCCAAAGGCATCGGCGGGGGCTTCCCCATTGGCGCCTGTCTGGCAACGGAGAACGCGGCTCAAGGCATGGTCCCTGGCACCCACGGATCGACATATGGCGGTAACCCGATGGGTTGCGCTGTCGCGAATGCAGTGCTGAACGAAGTTCTGGCGCCCGGTTTCCTGGACGAGGTCAAGCGCAAAGCCGGGTATCTGCGACAACGTCTTGCAGACTTGGCAGATACGCATTCCGATCTGATTGAGGAAGTTCGTGGTGAAGGCCTGATGCTGGGTGTTCGTTTCGCGGCATCTACCCCTGTGGGTGATGCTGTGAACGCAGCCTATGGCCAAAAGCTGCTGTCCGTTCCAGCCGGGGCCAATGTCATGCGCATTCTGCCGCCGCTGAACGTCACGGATGAAGAGCTGAACGACGCTGTCGGCCGGCTCGACGCCGTGTGCCATACGCTTAAAGGCTAGGACCCATGTCCCGGCATTTTCTGGATCTGGATCAGATTCCAACCACCGATTTGCGGGGGATTCTGGACGAATCCCTCCGTCTTAAGCAGGCCCGCCAGGGCCTGCCCAAACTGACACCCGATGCGGAGCAACCCTTCAAGGACCGCATCGTTGCACTGATCTTTGAAAAACCCTCGACCCGAACGCGAATCTCTTTCGATGTGGGCGTGCGGCAGATGGGCGGCCAGACCATGGTGCTGTCCGGGTCCGAACTGCAACTGGGGCATGGAGAAACTGTGGGCGACACGGCGCGGGTTCTGTCGCGCTATGTCGATGCCATCATGATCCGCACCTTCCAGCAGGAAACTCTGGATGAACTTGCTGATGCGGCCTCGGTTCCGGTGATCAACGGCCTGACCAATTCCAGCCATCCCTGTCAGATCATGGCGGATGTCATGACCTACGAGGAAAAGAAGGGCTCGATCAAAGGCGCAAAAGTGGTGTGGACCGGGGACGGCAACAATGTCTTTGCCTCTTTCGCCCATGCGGCAAAGGCCTTCGACTTCGAGTTGGTGTTTTCAGGGCCAGAGACCCTGGATCCTGATCCGGGCGTCGTGGCGAATGCTGGCGATCACCTGACCATTGACCGTGATCCCGTGAATGCGGTCCAAGGCGCGGACCTCGTGGTCGCAGACACCTGGCTCTCCATGCATGATGACATCAGCGCCCGCGACCGCCGTCACAATCAGCTAAAGCCGTATCAGGTCGATGGCCGGCTTATGGATGAAGCTAAGGATGATGCGATATTCATGCATTGCCTGCCGGCGCATCGCGAAGAAGAGGTGACCTCTGAGGTCTTCGATGGTCCGCAATCCGTGGTCTTCGACGAGGCTGAAAACCGCCTTCACGTCCAAAAAGGCATCCTGCGGTGGTGTTTGGATGCCAACCTTTGATCAATGCGATCGAGGCCGATGCGGCGCACTCTACCTGAGCCATTCGCTCATGCGTTGATTGACGATGATTGCGTGATGTGCCCTGCCTCGACAAACAGAGTCTTGGATTTGGGATATTCGCCTTCACGCACGGATTCTGTGGTCGGTTGGATGATCAAGGGGCCAGTATACCAGTCCGCCAGCACCTGATTTCGGTCATCGAATAGCTTTCGGACGCTGGTGTACCGGCCATCCCGCCACGCGTAGAGCCCGATCAACGAAAGAGCATCGTTCTCGACGCTCCATTTCCCGACGTAACCCCGTTCGCAGGTCGATGTTCGCCGATCAAAAACAACGGGCGGGCTCTGATTGTTGAGCCACGGCGCTAAGGGCGTCGTGTACAGTGAATAGAGCATGCCTTCGAGATAGATGATTTCCGGAAGCTGGCCGACGGCAGTCTCGTGTTCCATCATGTCCTCATCAAACCATTAAGTGCCACCCGAGGTGCCGGCCCAGATCACTTGCAAGTCGCTGCTCTCAGCGCAGCGAAATCCGGTAAGCTCAATCTTATTCGTGCCTCGGATCGATAGGCAACATCTCTGCAATCCCGAACTGAGCTTCCGCCCACCTTGCGATCCGCAGCAGCTTTGCTTCTCCGCGCGGCGGCCCCACCAATTGCAGCCCCACTGGCAGTCCCTCGTTCGTGAAACCGCATGGCAGACTGATCACCGGGCACGCCGTCAGGGTCAGCAGAAAAGTGATTGCGAACCAATCGATGTAAGTTTCGCATTCCTGGCCATCGATTTCGGTCACATATGGCCGTTCGACCGGGAAAGGCGACACGGAGCATGTTGGACAGATCAAAACATCATGGGTCTCAAAGAACCGCGTCATGTGCTGCGCCAATCCCCAACGAGTGCGCTCGGCCGTGAAGATTTGTTCTGGTGAGACGTCGAAACCCTTTTCAATGTTTGTTACGATGTCCGGGTTGATCTGGTCACGATGGGTCTCCAGCATACGGCCCATCATGGTCCCCAACAGAACTGCGCGCAGCGTTTGGAAAGCGTCGAACGCACCAGAAAAGTCCGGAATCTCATTGGTCATTTCAACCCCGGCCGCGGCCAACTGCCCGGCCGCCGCCGACGTGATCTTTGCGATCGCCTTGGACATCGGCACAACACCCAGGTCTGGGCTAAAGGCAGCGCACGCCGGGGGCGCAGGCGTTTCGGCAGCCTCGGCAAAAGTACCAATGCTATCAAAGGCCAATGGGTCGTCCGCGTGGCTGCCCGAGCCCGCATCCAGCATCAGCGCCACATCCTGAACGCACCGGCCCATCGGGCCTTCGACCCAAAGCGTGTCGAAGGATTGCAGACGCGTGCCCCTTGGAACAACGCCAGGGCTGGGTCGCAGTCCCACCACCCCGTTAAACCCGGCCGGCGTTCGCAGGCTGCCACCCAGGTCGTTCCCAGTGGCCAGCCAGACCTGTCCACTGGCCAAAGCAGCGGCGGACCCGCCAGATGACCCACCCGCGCTTCGGGCCGTATTCCAGGGGTTGCGGGTCAGACCAAGCACCGGGTTGAACGTATGTCCGCCCGCCCATTCCGGGACATTGGATTTGGCAATCGGAATCGCACCGTTGGCCTCCAATCGGCTGATCGTCGCGTCTGATCGTTCAGGAATGTTGTCAGCGAATATCGGCGACCCATAGGTGGTTCTGACCCCGCCCACATCGTTGTAATCTTTCACTGCAATCGGCAGTCCTGCCAACGGCAGCTCTGACGCAGTGGGGTCGGTATCCAACGTGGCCGCTCGGTCTAGCGCCCGATCGAAGCATCGGATCGGAAGGGCATTGATCTGACCATCCACGGCCTCAATCCGGGCAATCGCCGCCTTCACCAGGTCCACGCGGCTGAACTGACCTTCGCGCAGGCCCTTGATTGCTTCGGTGGCCGTCAAGCCCGACAGTTTGTTTGATACCATACCACCCTCAGCCTGTCGTCACGCCCTCGTGCTCGACACTTTCAATAAGATGGATTGGTGGTCAAGCCTGGGAACGACGTCTAAAACAGCCCAGGCTGCAGCGGCGACGCCGCCGTCATGCCGCCATCGACCGTGAACATCTGGCCTGTGACGAATCCGGCCTCGTCCGAGGCCAGCCACACCGCCAAAGATGCGACGTCCTCAGGCCGGCCAAACCGGCGCACGGCATGGCGGGCTAAGGCGTCAGCCTTTGCCGACGCGGGATCAGTGGCTAGATCAAAACCCGCGTCCAGCATGCCCGTTTCGATCCAGCCAGGGCAAATGGCGTTGCAGCGGATTTTTGGGCCATGGTCGACGGCAATGGATCGGGTCAGACCGTGCACAAAAGCTTTCGAAGCATTGTAGAGCGCCATGGATGGATCGGCGACGTTTCCCGAGATCGAGCCGATGTTGATGATCGATCCGCCTTCTCCCATGATTGGTATCGCCGCGCGGCAGCAATTGAAGACGCCTTTGCAGTTCGTACCGACCACCGCATCCCAGTCAGCATCTGTCGTGCCTACAACGGTCTTTTCCACCTGAACCCCGGCATTGTTGACCAGAATGTCCACAGGTCCCGATCCAATCAACCGAACCGCGTCCCGCGCATCAGAGACATCTGCCTGGACCCAAACAACCCCTGGGATCTCGGCGTGACCCCGCCCGCAGGTGATCACCGCCGCGCCCTCGTCCAGGAAGGCGTCGACAATCGCGCGGCCGATGCCCTGGCGTCCGCCTGTCACAATGACTGTCTTTCCAGACAGCATCAGAGCTTCATCTGCTGAACTTGCGCCGAAAGGCCACCGTCCAACACCCATAGCTGCCCAGAGGCATAGCGCGCCTCATCCGAGGCCAGCCATGTTACCAGATTGGCCACATCCTCTGGGGTGCCATATGTCCGCGTCGGGTGCACATCGCGTACCGCTTGTTGCAGGCTTTCAATCGTCCCGCCCTCACCGCCCGATCCCTCGCCCGAGAAGAAAGATTGCAGCATTGGAGTATCGACATAGCCGGGGCAGATCGCATTGACCCTGATGCCTTCGGGTCCGTGGTCACAGGCCAGGGCGCGCGTCAGGGCGTGCACCGCGCCTTTTGTGGCGCAATAGGCCGCCAGTCCAGGATCAGCGATAAACCCGTCATAGGATCCGAAATTGATGACCGAAGCGCCTGAGGACTTCCGCAGCAGCGGCAGCGCATATTTCGAGGTCAGGAACATACCATCGACATTCACGGCGAATGATCGGCGCCATTCGTCCAACGATGTGTCCTCGATTGTCTTCTCGATCTCGATGCCCGCCGCGTTGACCAGAATGTCCAGATGGCCCCAATGCTGCGCGATCCGGGCCATGCCGTCCTTGGCCGCATCCTCTGACGTAACGTCATATTGCACGACCCGCACGCCGTCTGGCGCGTCTGGCCACTCTGCGATATCTGCCGCCATGGCCTGGGCGCCTTCCCGGGCAAAGCGCTCGCAGATCGCGCGCCCGATCCCTCCGCAGCCACCGGTGACGAAGGCGGTTTTGCCTGCCAATCGTCCGCTCATGCGGCGCCCGCATATGCATCCAGGACCAGTCCGTGGAAGTGGTGCACGGCGTGTTCGGACTTCCCGGACCCATCAGGATCATGGACGATTCGACCTTGGCTAAAGGCCGGGGTTTCCATGCCGCGCTGCACGCTTTCGACCAGCGAGATGTCTTCGACCTGAAGGACCTCGTCCAGATAGCGGATTGCCTCCAATTCCATGTCGTCGGGTTCCGGTGTTTCCAGGAAGAAATCGTATGTCTCCAACGTGCGGTTCGGACCTGCCGGGATGATGTTCAGCACGATCATCGAGGACCGCCCAGGATACCGCATTAGGCAGGTCGTCGGCCACAGCCACCACACTGCATGGGTTCGCACAGTTGCGTTCGACACGTCGTATGCCGCGTTCTCGCTGGTCCCGGCATCCGCCATATGGGAAGAATAGATGCCATGGGTCGTCACCTTGTAGGTGTCCATGTCGACCAGTGTGCAAAAGTCTTTGTGCGCCGTAGGGCAGTGATAACACTCCAGAAAGTTATCGACGACGTTCTTCCAGTTAGATCTGATGTCATAGGTCAGCCGGTGGCCGAAGGTCAGTTGGCTGACATCTGGCGCCCAATGCAGGATTTCAGCGGCAAGATCGCCTGATTGTACCGCAAGCGGCGCGGCGTCCGGGTCGAGATTTACATAAATGAAACCGCAAAATTCCTCGACCTGAACGGCATCCAGGCAGATCTCTTTCGTGTCAAATCCGGCAAGATTTTCCGTCTCTGGCGCGCGGCGCAGTTGCCCGGTCAAATCATAGACCCAAGCGTGATAGGGACACATGATCCGGGTGGTTCGGCCCTCACCCTTTAGAAGTTCGTGTGCCCGGTGTTTGCAGACATTGTAGAAGGCGCGCAGAACGCCGTCGCGATCCCGCACGACGGCAATGGGGCGTCCAGCGATCTCAACGGTAAGGAATGATCCTTTCTCCCGCAATTTTTCGACATGACAGACCCATTGCCATGTCCGGGCAAACACGGCGTCCAAATCGGCGCGGTACCACTGATCCTCGGTATAGGCCTCTGCCGCGAGTGACCATGACCTTGCCGGGTCGGCATGATAGCCGCGGCGAATTTTGGCCAGGTCATCAGGCGAAATCGTAAGCGTCATGGCGAACTCCGAAGATGAGTCTTGCTTTGAACTTACCAAAAATTCCGGGAATTCGATTGGTCAAATTTTGCATTATTGGCCATAAATCAATCGGATTTGGACATTACGTCCGATGTATAACGGTGCATTGGCCAAGCCCGAAATTCGAAAGGAACGCGTCCCTCGGTCCTGTCCCGACTTGGCGGCAGGCCAAAACGGTCCCGATATGCCCGGCTGAAGGTGACCTGGCTGCGAAAGCCGGACGCAATGGCAACTTCGGTCAGCGGCATCTCGGTCTGGGTTACCAGGCCGCGCGCCCGGTCAAGCCGGATATCGCGGTAATAGAGTGCGGTTGATTTGCCCAAATGGCGCGCGAACAGCCGGTTGAGTTGGCGCTGCGAGATGCCTGTACGCCCGCCAATCTCTGGAATTGGTATCGGATCCTCCAAATGCGCCTCCATCAGGCGTATTGCGTTGCGCACGGCGTCTGGAACAGCGTGGCCCAACGGTTCCACCAGCGTCGGCAGTTGCGGCATGCCTTCAGAGCGCATCGACTGATGGAAGACATATCTCGCAGCGGAGTTCGCAACGGTCTCTCCAAGTCGATCTCGCAGAATCTGCAACGCCAGATCCGCCGATGCTGTCCCGCCGCAGCAGCTCAAACGTCGGTTGTCGATAACGAAAAGATCTTCGGTGACTTCGACATCCGGATGAAGCTCGATCAATGCATCGATGTGCTCATAGTGCACGGTCGCGCGGCGCCCGGATAATAATCCTGCATCAGCCAGAATGAAGGCCCCGGTATCCAGGCCGCCGATATCGCACCCCGAACGCGCAGCACGGATCAGAAATGCACGCAAGGTATTTGACGAGTGCAGCTCTGGCGCCCAACTTGACGAAACTATCACGATATCGGCCGGTAACGTCGTCTGCGAGATCGCTGTGGTTTCGACGGAAATCCCGTTGCTTGCAGTCAGGTTCTCGCCTGTTTGCGAGACGATTTGCCAGCGAAACAGCATTCGGCCTTCAAGATAGTTTGCCGCCCGGAAAGGGTCGATAAACGCGGTCGTTGTCGCCAGATTAAAGTCCGGTGTCGCAATGATCAGGATAGATAAAGGTTTGCAGTTCCCGGTATTCATCTGACGAAAACTCGCAGTTTCATACGGATCAGGATAGGCTGATCTGCGGGCAAGAAACAGTTTTTCTGTTTTTCCATCGAAAGACTTTCAACCGCGAGGCCGATTGAAGTCGATAGTCGACCTCTTGCTGCCACCCCGATCGACTGCCCGTATTTTCATTCGCCTGGCCGATCGCCATGCGCCTCGTGAGCACACAAAATTTATTAAAAAATTTAGACAATTCCGCGCAGTTCAACCGCGTGGTTACCATTCGTTAACCATCGATTGGAATATTGCCGCCGCTTCTCAGGGTTTCGACAGTATCCTGTGGACACGTGAGTTGGGCCCTCGCATCGCCAAACATAGAGGTAATAGATGGCAAACATCCTTGTGATGGAAGACGACGAGCAGCAGCTTGAACTGCTGAGATATATGTTGACCCGTAGAGGGCACGCAGTCGTGACCACCTTGGACGCCAGCGAAGCGTACAAAAAGTTCTGCGAAAGGAAGTTCGACCTGGTCGTCACGGATATCGTGGTCCGCAAGCAAGGCACTCCATTTCCGGATGGCGGTACAACTTTGATCCGGCGGATCAGAACGGGATTGACCGGTAAGAACATACCGATCATCGCAGTCACTGGTGCACGGGCAATGGAACATCCCCGCATTATCAAGTCGATCCGAACCGATTGGGTCAGCGATATCCTGCGAAAGCCATTCGATATGGCGTCCCTTTTGAAAGCCGTCGATGCGGCGCTGGGGCAAGGATCAGAACGCACACCGCGTGCTGAAAGATCGGTTGCCTGAGTCCACCAGACACCGTGTACTGCGTTTCGTGATCGGAGATTGACCGCACGGCTTGGACAGATCTTTCAAGCCACCGCAAAGAGAGGAAGACATCCAGGGGGGTATTTCGGTGACATTTGGAAACCACTCTTCGGCAGCGGCCCAAGGCGGCCGCGTGCCCCTTTTGTCGTTTGGTGTCAGGCCCAAAACACGGATGGCAACCGCGCCTGCAGATGTTCAGAGGTTGAGATGACCGAAGAAAGCGATCACGTGACGACCGAAGCCGAAGAGGTACCGTTGGTCCTGCCCGCAGATCGGGAAATTGGCCCCTCTAACACGCCAGATGACGGATTCTATATCATCGGCATCGGTGCATCGGCGGGTGGCCTGGATGCGATCCGGCAATTCATTTCGCAGATACCCGCCGATTTTCCGCATACCCTGGTGATCATCCAGCATATATCGCCCGACTACAAATCAGTGATGTCGGAAATCCTGGGTCGGGAGACATCCCACAACGTTGTGGAAGTCGAAGACGGGGTGACGGTCGAACCAAGGCATATCTATCTGATCCCGCCACGGGCGAACGTCGTCATCAAAAGAACGGACCCCGGCGCCCCTGCGACATCTAGTGGCCCAAAAATGCAGTTCTCGCTGGTCGACCCGACACCGCGGCCAAAGCTTAATTTACCCATCGACCTTTTCTTCACGTCCTTGGCCGAAGCCGCAGGTGACCGCGCTGTTGCAATTGTCCTCTCAGGCACGGGTAGC
Organism: Pseudomonadota bacterium; assembly: GCA_039028795.1. Lineage (GTDB taxonomy): Bacteria > Pseudomonadota > Alphaproteobacteria > Rhodobacterales > Rhodobacteraceae > Thermohalobaculum. The sequence goes on along the minus strand of JBCCHJ010000015.1, from coordinate 86,640 downwards.
GATGGCAGCCGAGGTTTACGGTCGATTAAAGACCATGGCGGCTTCATCATCGTGCAATCACCCGAGACCGCGAATTTCGATGGTATGCCGCACGCCGCCCTTGCGACCGGCATTGTCGATCTGACAATAGCGCCAGAGGCGATGATCAAAGAGATCCTGCGCTATCTGGAAATGCGTCAAAGCGGGGTGCGAAACGTCAATTCCCTGTTTACGGCGGATGAAAACCTGTTCCAGCGGCTTCTGCGCCTGGTCAGCGAATACGCTGAAATCGACTTTACAAACTACAAGGAGCCGACGCTCAAACGCCGTATTGCACGCCGTGTCGCGCTCAGCGGATGCGATAGCCTGCAACAGTATCTGGAGTATATTGAAACTCATCAAACCGAGGTGCCGCTGCTGCACCGTGAGTTTCTGGTTGGTGTCACCAATTTCTTCCGTGACCGGCCAGCCTGGAAAGTCCTGGAACAGAATATTGTTCCAGAAATTTTCGCGGACGAAACCGAAGACGAGCCCGTCAAGGTATGGAGCGTCGGCTGCTCCACCGGGGAAGAGGCGTACTCTATCGCGATGATGCTGGAAAAGTGGCGGCAGGATCACGGTATCCTGCGCGACATTCGGATCATCGCCACAGACATCAAAGAGGAGTCCATTCGGATTGCACGCGATGGGATTTATCCTGAAAGCGCGTTGGATGAGATCCCAGAAGAATACCACTCGCCGAACTTTCTGACGGCAGCGGGCGGCACGATCAAAATTTCGGAAAAGATCAAAAACAAGATCATGTTCAGTCAACACAACGTTGTTGACCACATGCCATTCATCAATACCGAGCTGGTTATCTGCCGGAACCTATTGATCTATCTAACGCCGGAACTGCAAAGCAAATTGCTGACGATCTTTTCGTTTTCGCTGAAACCCGACGGGCATCTCTTCCTTGGGGCCGCGGAAACCGTGGCCAGGTCAGATTCGGTGTTTGCCCCAGCGGCTGAACGTACCAGGATCTTCAAGAACCTAGGCCGCGAACGGGCCAGGATCGGCTTTGTGAACGAGATCGGGCTTTCCTTTGGCCAACCAAAGCCAAAGGGCCAGAAACTGCCGGCCCTGCGCAAAAAGTCCGACGACCGTATGTCCGGCCTGTTCCGCGGCGTTTTGGACCGGGTTGATGCCTGCGTCATTATTGCTGACGAAGGCGGGCAGGTGATCGAAACCTTCGGGAACTACCGGGCATTTCTCAGCCTCCCGGATGACGCCTTTACAGCGAACCTGCTGGATCTGGTGGACGAACGGATGCGTGCTGCAATTGCCCTTGTGCTGCGCCGGGCCAGCAGCGGAAACGACAATCCTGAAACCCAGGTGAAATTCACCGACGAAACCCATTTGCGCCGGATCGATGTGCATTGCGACGAAATCGCTTGGGAAAGCTATGGCCGCGCCTTCGCCATCACGTTGCACAACAGCAAGCCCATCGCACTGATGGAGAGTTCGGCAGAAAAAGAGGCGCGGGACTGGTCTGCGGCGGATCAATCTTACGTGCTGAAGCTAGAGGCAGAGCTGGCAACTGCTCATGAAATGCTGGCCTCTTCCTTCGAAGATCTGGGCGCTGCGAATGAAGAACTTCAGGCCTCGAACGAGGAACTGCAGGCCGCCAACGAGGAACTGCAGGCCAACAACGAAGAAGTACAAAGCGTCAACGAAGAGCTACACACGGTCAATGCAGAGAATGTCGAACGTATCTCGCAAATAGAAGCCGCATATACGGATATCCAGAACCTTCTAGATGATAATCGGGTAGGCAAGGTGTTGCTGGATGCGCAGCTTAAGATCCGCCGGTTCACCAGCGGCTTTTCGCGCTATGTCGAGCTTCAGACCCATGACATCGGGCGCCCGCTGAAAAACTTTTCATCGCGCCTGCGCACTGGCGATTACGTGCGCCTCCTGGATGCTGCCAGACGGACAAGCGAGTCAGGCGATACATCGACATACGAAGTTCAGACCGACGATGGCTGCTGGGCCATCGCCCATGTACGCCCGTTCCGCAGCAACACCGAAGAAATCGAAGGTGCGGTTCTGACGCTGTTCGATGTGACGAATATCAAGTCGCTGGAAGCTGAGCTGCGCTCGCAACGCGATCTGCTGGAAGGCATGCTGGAAAGCGAAAGCTCCGGCTACTGGGACTGGCGCATCGTGGACGGCCATGCGAATCTCAGCCCGAGCTTCAAGTCGATGCTGGGATATGCGGAACGCGAACTCTTAGACGCACCCGATGCATGGACAGGCCTGATCCATCCCGATGACCTACCCGCCGTTCAGCAAAGATTTGAAGCACATGTCGCCGGACACGAAACCGCGTCCTACGATCAGGAAGTACGCTGTCTGCATAAGAACGGCTCTATCGTCTGGGTCATACGGCGCGGCCGGGTTGTTGAATGGGCTGACGACGGCGCACCCCTGCGAATGATGGGCGTACATATCGATGTGACTTCGCTGAAGCGCCGCGAAGAGGACGTGCGCCGCCGGGCGGAAGAGGTCCGCCGTTTTGCCTTCATCGCCGCCCATGACTTGTTGCAACCGATGAACACAATTTCGAACAGCGTCGATGTGTTGAAAGAGGAATTGAACCAGGACCTGACACAAGATTCGAAGAAGGTGCTGAATTTCCTGACATCGGCGACCAAGCGCATGGGGGTGCGGATCTCTGGCGTCCTGGAATACGCCCGGCTGCAGGACGAAGAACATGCGCTGGAGCCGATCGACCTGCAGGCCTTGTGGGAAACCTGTGTCGAGGATCTTCAGCCGATAATCGCCAAAAGCCAGGCCAAGATTAAGATCGGCGATATGCCCTGCGCGCTGGGCACCCACGGTCTGATTTCCCGGGTCATGCTGAACCTTTTGGGCAATGCTTTGAAATATGTGGCGCCGGGTACAAAGCCGGATATCAAAATTGATATGGTGCCGACCGATGCAGATTTTGTCGCCATCCGTGTGTCCGACAACGGCATCGGTATCGCGCCCGAAGACCGGGAAAAGGTTTTCGAACTGTTTTCCCGTTTGCACAGCGACAAGGACTATGAAGGCAATGGGTTAGGCCTGGCGCTGTGCGATCGGATCGTCGGTCAACTCGGCGGCAAGATCTGGATCGAAGATGCCTCCGGCCCCTGCACAGCAGTAGTTTTCACTCTCAAGGCCTCATCGGACGGATAAGCCCAGTGATCCTGGTCATAGATGACAGCCCAGAGGACTTGTTCTTCCATCGACGGCTGATCAGGAAGATCGATCCCGGTGCGGCGATAACAGAGTTCACATATGCCGAGCAGGCGCTGGATTTCATCGAAAACCTGCGGAATGGTCTGATCACTTTGATCTTGCTGGACATCAATTTGCCAAGGATCGACGGGTTCGAGTTTCTTCGGCGGTATGACACCATGCGCCAACTTAACGGAGCGCCCAAAATCTATGTCATGTCGGGGTCGATCGATCCGAACGACCGCGCCGCGGCCACCGCCTTGGCCTCGGTCGACGGGTATCTTTCCAAGCCTCTGCGGCTGGCAGCCTTGCAAAAGGTCCTGTGGACGGCCGGACAAAGCGGCCAAACCGCGCCCCTTTGATCGATATCCGAAGAACCAACAACTCGATCCATCTGGCCCAATTCCGTAGTGTTCACGAAGCTGTGATGGCCACGAACTTTCTGGTTGGCCCAGCGTCGTTAGGACAGTGCTGCAGCCAGGCAGGGGATCGGCATGTCACCGCAAACGGATCTGATCGAGGTATTCTGGGACGAGCGTGATGCTCTTTTCCGGTATGCGACAAAGATCCTGCGCGACCCCCAAGATGCCGAGGACGCACTGCACGACTGTTATCTGCGACTGGTGGCGCAACCCGAAACAATCTCGATGATCCGGCAACGCCGGGCTTGGGTTTTCAGGGTCGTGCGCAACCTCTGCATCGACCGGCTGCGCAAACAACGCCGTCAATCCGACCCGGTGGTCCAGACAGACATTGCCCAGCATCTCCACGTGGCGGGATCACAAATGGTGACACCCGAACGTCAGCTGGAATCTTCCGATGCGTTGAAACGTGCCTATGCCTCGATCAGCCGATTGCCGCCGGACGAGGCACAGACGTTGTCTTTGGCTGTAGTCGAAGGGCTCAGCTATGAAGACATTGCATTTATCACCGACGTCCCTGTCGGCACCGTCCGGTCCCGGCTGAACCGCGCCAGGCGTATGCTGCGCGATTTGGTCGATACCGGTGATCCCGTATCCCCCAAGAACTCAGAGGCCGCTGATGACCAATTGCCCTGACGATCTGGAATTAGAAGCATTCATCGACCAGCAGGACGGTGCAAACCATGCAAAGATTGCGTGTCATCTGGAAGGTTGCGCGTCCTGCCGCGACAGGGTCCGGGACCTGCGCGCCTTGAACGACCTGGTGCGCCAGGTGGAGCGCCAAACCGTTGCGCCACGATCGTTTGTGGACCGGCTGCGTCAGGAAAGCGTTGCCCGAAATGCCCGGCGTCCGGTGGTCAATCGCCGCCTGGTTTTAGGCGCCGGGCTCGCGACGGCGGCCTGCCTGGGCGGTGTCGTCGCGATCCAGCAATTTCGCCAGGGCGGTCAGCATGATCTGCAGGCCACGTTGTTCGGCGATTTCCACACATTGGTGGCCGCGGATCGGCAACTGGATTTTCAGTCCGCCGATATGGCCGAGGTCATCGCATGGTTCGCACCGCGTGTCCCGTTCGAGCTGCCGAAGCTATCGATGCTGGAGCCGCTAAAGACCCGGGGCGGACGGCTCTGCTGGTTGGCCGAGCGCCGATTTGCAGCGGTCGACTTCGACACAGCGGACGGCACGGTGTGCCTCTATATCTGCCGATCTGAAGACCTACGGGTCAATCCGGACACGCCGATCCCCCAGGAAGACGACGATCTGATCGTCGCGACCGAGGCCGGCATCAGCGGCGCTTTCTGGCAGCAGAATGACGTGATGCTGTCTTTGATCGGCAATCCCAACGCCACCGGAATCACCGCAATCGCGGATCAGGTTCGCCATGGAATTCGACAAAGGACTGCTTCATGAACAAGCATACGCCGCCCTACGCAACGACGTTCCACAGCCGGATTACCAATGGACTGGATGTCGCGACTTCGCTGAGCTTTGCCTCTGATTTCCTACGCGAACAGACGGCGATGCCATCAGCCCAAGTGCCCCTTACAATCGGCAATGGCCGTGTCCTGGCGGAAGCCGTGGAACTGCCTTTTGTGGGTAAAATCGATGACGATGCCCAGGATTGCGAGAACGCCGCCTTCCGCTCGGTTTTGTCCCATGCCCTTCCATCCGCCTTGTCGGCCCAGGTCTGCGAGAACCGGGAGGCTGGTGAAACATCGGCCCTGCCCCCGGACACCATCTTGACGCCGCTGAAGATCGGTCTTTTGGCGGCGATGGGCATGTCCAGTGTTTGGGTGCGGCGGAAACTTCCGGTTGCCGTGATGTCCCTGGGTACCGATTTGATCGATCCGGGAACGAAGCGGCAGCGCGGCCAGTCCTTTGACACCGTCCGGCCGATGCTGATGTCGGCCCTGAACTTACCCTGGATCAGCGCCAATGACCTGGGGATCATCGGCGACGACCGAAGGCTGCTTCGGCTGGTCCTGGAGGCCGCCGCAACGAAGAATCGCGTCATCCTGGCCAACGGCATCAATGATGAAAACGACGCCGCCGCGTTGAAGGACACCGTGATGGACCTTGGCGGCATCATCCTTGTCAACAGTGTGACCATCGCGCCTGGGCAGTCCTCTTTCCTGGCAACAGTCGGCGCATCGCTGATCCTGACGATGCCTGCCAATTCGGTCGGGGCATGGAATGTCTTTACCGTGCTGTGCAATGAAATCATCCGGGCCGCAGCGCACCTGTCAGGCGAAGGTACGCATGCGAAAGATACCATGTTTCAGAACGCTGAAAATTTCAGCGCGGCGCTTTAGGTCCCTGGAGGACAGGAGAAGGCGATGAGTAAGAAAAATAAACGCAAGTCCTACAACACGACGGCAAGAAAACCGGCGCGTCCAGCGACAGCCCCAAAACCGACGCGGCGCGAAATGATCAGAAGCACCGCGATGCTGGCGGGCATCGGCGCCGTCATCCTGGGCGGCATCGGCTATGTCGGCAGCGGCGTCTATGCAGATATTGTCGAACAAGACCTTTCTAAACTGGGCAACGGATTGCCGACGATCGTGCAGATTCACGATCCGCAATGTTCCCGGTGCCGGTCTTTGCAACGCGAAGCCCGTGATGCGCTGGCAGAGATACCGGACGGCAAGCTGCAATACCTGGTCGCGAATATCCGCAACGGTGATGGCAAACGTTTTGCGGACAAGCATGGCGTGGGCCATGTCACGCTGATCCTCTTCGACGGCGCGGGAAAGGCCCGAAAGACGCTGGTTGGGGAGCGGACGAGCGATGCGCTGCTCAGCGAGTTTCGCCGTCTGGTCGCCATATCGAACCAGGGCTAAGGGATACCAACTAAAAGCGTACCGGTCTTTAGGCCCCGCGCCTCCTTCAAGACGCATCTGCCAAGATCACCGCTGCAGCGTGATCTGCCGAGACCAAGGCGCCTTCGATCAATCCCGGGCTCTGCGAGGCGGTTTCTGCCCCGGCAAAGACCAGCCGGCCATCAAACAGCGGAGCGCGCAAAACGGATGGCCCAACCGTCGGGTGTTCCATGGGCCCCCGCAGGTCATCTGGGGTCGCCGTGAATGGATCGCAGGCCCAGTCCTCGATCCAAATGGTGGTTGGCAGCGCCCCGAAGCACCGTTCCAACTGGGTCGAGATCAACTCGCTCAGGCGTGCAGCATGCTCGGCCCGCATCTGATGCGGCCAGCCGATGAAGCCGAAGATCCCGGCGGGCACGCCATCCGGGCCAGAGTGGTCGTGCGCCTCGGCCAACGGTCCTGTTCTGCCGACGATGCGCCCCGACATCCCTTTGTCCCGCCAATGCGCCCGGTCGAAAATCGCCACGGCTTTGGCATGTGACGCCATCCAGGTTGGCGTTGACTGCATTGCCTGGGTCAACGCTGGGGGCAGGCCCGGTCGCCATGTGATCTGTGATACCGCCAGACGGGGCGGCAGGGCGCAAATGACCTTGTCCGCCCTGATCTGGCGTGGCTGGGCCCCACCGATCTCCAGGATCAGGCTGGACCCTGTCGTTTCAACAGCCGTTACCGGGCTGTCGATCGTGATAGCATCATCGGGTAAACCGGCCTCCAATGCCAGGATCAGAGCCTGGGAATAACCCCGGACCCGGGCAATGCCCTGCTGGCCGGGTGCAAAACCCAATTGAAGCGGCTGGCCCGGACCGGCATCGACGATGGCCTGGCCATCCTCGAACTGATCGAACAGACTCAGATTCAGACGCTCCAGCCACTTCCGGACCACCGGCTGATACGGGGGCCAGACCCATGTCGGGCCCAGATCCCCCACAATCGCCCCTGTTTCGGGTTGACGGGCCGAATGAATACGCCCACCGGTCCGTTGACGCGCCTCCAGAATTTTGATCGCCCGCCCCGCCTTCTGCAGCTGCAAACCGGCAGCAAGCCCCGACAGACCTGCGCCAATGATGGCGATCTCGATATCCTCAACGCTCATCTTGGATGTGGCCCGAAGCTTAGGGACATTTCACCTGCCGCGGGCCGCGATCCGCGTGGCCCGCAAAGCGGCGCAGGCCGCGCCATAGCCATTGTCGATATTGACCACGGTAAGCCCGGGCGCACAGGACGCCAAGGCGGCATTCAGCGCCGTCTCTCCACCGCGCGAGGCGCCATAGCCCGTTGACGTCGGCAACACGATGATCAGCCCAGGCACAAGACCGCCCAGCACGCTGGGCAGCGCACCGTCCATGCCCGCGACGGCGATCAAGACCGGGAATTCGCGCAAGGCCTCCAGATTGCTGGTCAGACGCCACAACCCTGCAACACCGACATCGATGAAGGATCTTGTCGGTATGCCGAAATAGGTCAGTGTCCGGATCGCCTCTTGCGCCTGTGGCATGTCCGAGCTGCCCGCGGCAACCACAGCAACCTGTGGGTCGTCGGACATGTCAGGTGCGGTCCAGTTGAAATATCCGGTGCAAGAGACAGGGTCATAGTCTATCTGCGCCTGGCGGGCGTCGGGCAAGGCGCTGAAGACCTCTGGCTGCAACCGCGTCATCAGGCAACTGACACCTTCGGCTTCGGTCTTCACCACGATGGTTTCCAACTGGGCCAGGGACTTGCCCGCGCACAGGATCGCTTCGTCGAAGCCAACGCGGTCCGGGCGTTGGAAGTCCAGGCGGATTTCGTCAGCGCTCATTCAGCGTCTCGCGCAGGAAGGTGCTGCCGCGCTGATATGGGGCGAACGAAACATCCGCCGCGGGCTGACCGTCGAAGATCTGCCGGATCTCTTCTATCAATCCGGCCCGGCCCATCGCATCCAACCGGTCCAGGCAGTTCTGGTCCAACTCGATCACAATCCCATTGCCGCGGACCCGGCACCTGGCGGTCTCTGGCGAAAGCGTATCGCGCAGCATCGATTCTGTGCGATCAATACTGCGCAGAGCATCGGCATTGATGCGGATGCCGGTTTCCACGCGGCTGGACAAGCAGGGCGCCGACGGCAGCTCGGCCAGATCGGCAAGACCATGGCGGCGCGCAAGGGCCCTGACGTCAGATTTGGCCAGCCCCGCCTCGACAAACGGGTGACGCACATCCCGATCTTTCGCGGCTTGCAGGCCGGGACGCCAATCCCCCAAATCGTCCATATTGGTGCCGGACAGCAATTGAGCATCCGTGGCCGATGACAAAGACCCGTAAAGGTTCGACTTGCAGAAAAAACAGCGGTTCGCAGGGTTCAGCAAATACCGCTCGTCACCGAACTCACCGGCATTAAGCACCCGTAACGTCCAGCCTTCCTGATCGGCATAGCGGCGCACCCGTTCCGTTGCGACCGGCGGCACTGCCGGAGACACCGCGTGGAACATCTCGACGTCTCGACCCAGCACCAGATGCGCCACATAGGCCAGGGTCATGCTGTCGACCCCACCGGATACCGCCACCGCCGCCGGACCGCAGGTGGCCAGAACGTCTTCCAGCCGTAAGTTCAGCGTCGTCTCAGTCATCGGAGCCCAATGCTTCCTGTTCAGACGCAGCCCTTAAGGCTGCGCGGGTCCGGTGATCATTGCCCGGTTCTGCCACGTCGTCGATATCCGTCTTGGCGGTGCGCCCGCCGGGACGGTTAGCAATCTTGACCCTTCCATGGGCGGCAGGAACCTCACGACGGTTCAAAATCCGGCGCGTCTCGATCCGGGTCCGGATGCCAAGGGTCGTGGTCTGACGAAAACAAGCCTCGCAAACCTGGTCCACCGCATGGGCATGCGCAAGAACCTGAATGCTGGCCATCATACGGTTCTTCTTACCCTGGACTGCGGACTGGGAGACATCGATGACGCCTTCGGTTCCACGGATGGCCTCCAACGCAACCGCCAGATCCTCTCCGGTCTGATCATCAATCTCGAACTGCAGTACGGCGATTGTATCGGTGTCCTCCTGTGCCAGCGGCCGGGTGTCGAAGGCCAGCACTCGCAGAACATTGCTCATACCGTCGAAGGTCTTGGTGCCAAAGCCGAACCCCGTGCCGTGCAACGTGCGGGGCAGCGCGCCGATCCCCGGCGCCGGCATCAAGTAACGCAGGATGGCAGCCCCGGTGGGCGTGACGCGCTCTCCCGAGCGGCCATCATCGCGGAAGTCGAAGCCTTCCAGCAGCAGCACAGTCGCAGGTGCCGGGACCGGCAAATCGCCATGGGCAGTCTTGACGGTGCCACGCCCGATCGGCAGTGACCCGATCGACCAGGTTTTTGCACCCAGCGCGTCGATCAACGCGGCTGCCGCAACAATATCCGCGATAGAATCCCAATTGCCGACTTCGTGGAAAACGACATCATTGACGTCTTCTCCGTGAACCTGGGCCTCTGCCTGGGCCAATTCTTGAAAAATTCCGATTGCATGGGTCGTCACGCGATCCGGCAGGGCGCTGTCCAGAAGCATGCTTCGGATCTGGGACCAATGGGTATGCGAATGCCCATGCGACTTGCCTGCGGGCGGTGCCTCGACATGAAACCGCCGACCGGTCAACGTCCCGTCGCTATGGCCGTCGATGGACAGGCAGACCGCAGGGTCCAATCCAGCCGACCGCACGGCGGCAGTGACCTGACCCTCCAGGTCTGGCCACGTGTCCAGCAACGCTGCCACGAACATATCGCCGGCGATACCGCCAACCGGATCCAGGTGAATGTGCAAACCGCTCATGGGTCCATCATAGGTCCGAGATTTGAAGGCATAAAGTATCTTGCATATATCTATCTTAAGGTAGACGAGTACAGCGCAAATCAGAGTGCGAGGGCAGATATGAAAACGGCTGAAAAATTGTTGGATGCCGCAGAACTGCGAATGCGCCGTGGTGGGTACAATTCCGTGAGTTTTCGCGACCTTGCGTCGGATGTGAACATCAAAAGCGCAAGCGTTCACTATCACTTCCCGACCAAAGAGGCGATGACCATCAGTTTGGTCGAGCGGTATTCAGCCCGTATCTTCGAACAGTTGGATCTGAGATCCAACAAAGCCGAACGGCCAGAGGACCGGCTGGCGGCTTTCAGCGCGGTCTACGAGGCAGCGCTGAAACACGATGGCGCGGTTTGCTTGTGCGTCATGCTCGGATCCGAACTCCCGGGACTGCCCCAGGATCTGCAGGCGGTGGTGAAAAAGTTTTTCGAGGCAAACATCGAATGGGTTGCCAAGGCCTTGCCATCCGGGTTGTCCACTGCGGAAAAGCGACGGCGTGCATCGACATATGTGGCGGCGCATCAGGGGGCGATGTTGATGGCGGTTGCCGTAGAAGACTACCGCGTTTTGGGCGGCCTGGGTAAAACCCTTGTGCCGTCAATGCTGAGATAGCGGCCCACTAAAATCATCCCACGATCAGACCATGATCGCTCTCGGCAAGGCATCGACTGAAGGGGTCAGGCTCCAACCAATAGGCTGCCTGAACCGGGCAGCAAGCCTGAAATCTGTGGCCTTGTTCTGAAGGATCGCATAGCGTTAGCTGCCCAGCAGAAAGTTCCCGGACGATCGGAGACCGTGCCATGAGCTTCCCGAAATTCGTCGAGTTCCGCGAAGAAGGCCCGCGGGAAGGGTTTCAGATCGAAAAGACGATCTATCCGATCGAGGAACGCGCCGAGCTGATCAACATGATCTCCGAAACCGGGGTCAAGACCATTCAGGTCGGGTCGTTCGTCAGCCCGAAATACGTGCCGCAAATGGCCGATACGGCAGACCTGTTCGACCTGATCACCAAGAAACCAGGGATCGCCTACACCGGGCTTTGGCTGAACGAAAAAGGCTTTCACGCCGCCAGCGCAGTGGACGGCATTCACCTGGATGCGCGCTTGTTCTTCTATGCCTCGGATAAGTTTTCCTGGCACAATAACAATCGCTCTGCCGCCGATATGCAGGCCCGCCAGCGCGATTGGATCAAGCTTTATCAGGACCACGGACTGCCGGTGAGCTCGGCTTATGTGATGGCCGCATTCGGCTGCAACATGGAAGGCAACATCCCGCAAGATCATGTGCTGGGGATCTTCGATTGGTGCGTGAGAACATGTGAAGAGATGAACGCCGGCCTGCCAGAGCTTTACATCGCCGACACCATGGGTTGGGGCACGCCGGACAGCGTCAAGCGGATGATCGAGGGCGTGCGCCAGATCGCACCAGATGCCCGCATCGGGATGCATATCCACGACACCCGCGGCATGGGGATCGCAAACCTCTATGCCGCGCTAGAGTTGGGCGTGGACCTCTTTGACAGCTCGCTCGCCGGGTTGGGCGGCTGTCCGTTCGCGGGGCATGGCTCAGCCCGGGCGGCGGGCAATGTCTGCACCGAGGATGCGGTGTTTCTCTGCAATGAGCTTGGCATCGAAACCGGCATCGATCTGGACAAGATGATCGCCGCGGCCAACAAGGCAGAGGAAATCATCGGGTCGCCCCTGATGGGCCGCACCATGCGGTCCGGCGGGTTGGACGCATACCGCGCCGCGTCCTAGGCGATGTACGGCATCTTGATCTACGACGGCGTTGAGCCGATCGATATTGGGGCCACTTATGGCGTGTTGTCGATGGCAAAGCGCATCGCTCCGGACTTGGAATTCGCCGGTGTCGCCAAAACGGCGGGCAACATCACATGTGCCAGCGGGATGCGCATGTCGGCGGATTACGGCATTGACGATGCGCCTGAATTCGCGGACTTGATTGTCACCGGCGGGCCAGGCTGGGTCCAGGCCTCCAAGGACAAAGCGACCTTGGACTACATCCGGACGTCATCGGCACGGCTGACGTCGATCTGCACAGGCGCGATGATCCTGGCAGCGGCGGGTGTTCTGGCTGGCCGGAATGCCACGACGAAATACGAAGTCTTCGACGGAGAAACCCCTCCCGCCGATCTCTTGCCCGGGGATGTCTCGAAAGCCCATGCCGCCATCGTCGAAGATGACGGCATCCTGACGGGCGGCGGCGTCACTTTGGGCATCGATACGATGTTCCATTGTCTGGCCCGCAGTCACGGCGAAGAGGTTGCCCGTGAAACTGCGCGGGTCATGGAGTACACTCGCGCCTTGTCTGCAAATTGCGAGGCATTGGGCTATCATCTGAAGACCTAGCGTTGCGCGGATAGGAGACGGCCATGACCGAGTACCGCACGTTCACCACCATGTGTCCGATGAACTGTCATCCGACCTTGTGCGGCATGAAGGTCGAGGTAGATGGCGACCAGCTGATCTCGATCACTGGCGACCAGGACAATCCCGACAGCCGCGGCAATCTTTGCATGCGCGGTATGGCGGCGCATCAGATTGTCGGGAATGCACAACGCCTTTTGGCCCCGATGATGCGTGACCGTGGGACAAATGACTGGCGGCAGATCACATGGGACCAGGCCTTGGACCGGATCGCCAGCGCGATGCAAGCCGTGGGGCGCGAGGCTGTCGGCCTGTGGCAGGGCCACGGCAATGCTGCGAACGACTACGGCGTCGGCGTGAAGCGCGGGCAGATGGAGCGTTTCGCCAATCTCTATGGCTGCCAGCATTGGAACCCTGCGATGATCTGCTGGGGCATGGGCGGGTTCGGGCTGGGCCTGACCGGGGCGCTGGAGACCTCGACCAAAGAGGATATGGGCGCGCACTCGAACATGATCCTGCTTTGGGGTGCCAACACGGTCAGTCAGGCGAACTCTCTGCTGCATATCCACGCCGCGCGGCGGCGGGGGGCACGGGTGGTCACCATTGATGTGCGCAGGACCGAGGCATCGGCACTGGCCCATGACAGGATCCTGCTGCGGCCCGGCACCGACGCAGCGCTGGCGCTGGGGATGATGCATGTGATCATCGGTGAAGGGCTGGCGGACCGGACGTTCATCGCTGACCACACTCTCGGGTTCGAGGCGCTGGCGGATCATGTCAAAGGTTGGACCCCGGACCGGGCGGCCTCGATCACCGGCGTCCCGGCCGATCAAATCACGGCACTGGCACGGGCCTACGCCACGACGGATCCGGCAATGATTGTGATCGGCGGGTCATCCCTGCACAAAGGCGGCAACACTTGGCAGGCCGCCAGGGCGATTTCCTGCTTGCCCGGATTGACCGGCAATTTCGGCAAGCCTGGGGCCGGGTTTGGTCCCCGCCATGGCGCGCGCAGCCACGGGGCGGGATTTGCCGATATCTCGGCGGCGGACCGCCGCCCGGACGGGGCCTATGTGCCGAACCAGATGGAGGCGATCACCCAAGCGCTGGAAGACGGCGACGTAAAGGTGGTTCTGACCCTTGGCTCGAACATGCTGTCGTCTTTCCCGGACACAAACCGCATGCGTGACGCGCTGGCGAAGACGGATCTGGTTGTCGCCTATGATATCTTCCCGAACCAGACGATCCGCGAGGTTGCCGATATCGTGCTGCCAGGCACGATCTGGCTGGAAGAAATCGGCGTCAAAGCCACGAACACCCATGTCTACCTGACTGAAAAGATCTTGCCCGCGGCGGGGCAGGCCCAGCCACTTTTCACCCTCTACCAGGGGCTGGCCGAACGGCTTGGCGTGGCGGATGCCTATCCATGGGCCGATCAGGCGGCCGCCATTGATGCCGTGCTGGATCATGCAGGCACAGGCCGTGCCACAGTGGCGAAGATGCGGGCTGATGGCGGAAGGGCAGAATTACAGATCTCCCACGTCGCCCATCCCACCTGCAAGTTCCAGACACCGTCCGGAAAAGTGGAATTCTACTCGGAACGGGCGGCGAAAATGGGCCTACCGCCCCTACCGGAAGCGGACGAGCCGGAAGCCTCGGATTATCCGCTCAGTCTGGCCCAGGGCCGAACTTTCGCGCATTTTCATTCCTTTTACGACCACGCCCGGGCCCTGCCGGATCTGGCGGCGCGGGAAGAGGCACCACTGCTTTGGCTCTCACCGGCGGATGCTGCGTCCCGCGGCATCAAAGACGGTGCCGCCATCACCGTCAGCAGCGACCGCGGCAGTTTCGAGGCACGCGCCAAGGTGACCCGGAATATGCCCGATGGCGCGGTCTGGATGCGGGACGGCTGGCCTGGGTTCAATGCGTTGACCTCGGGTGATGCCGTTCTACCGGACGCGGCTTTAACCGCGTTTCCGTTCTCGGTCGGGCAGGCCTATTACGGCGCAAATGTCGAGGTGAAGGCGGCCTGATCGATCAAGCCCCTTCATCTGGCCAGAAATATCTCGGGGTCTGGGGCAGAGCCCCAGCTTTCAGACGTCCAGATCGACGCCCAAGGCCTCTGCAACCATGCGCTGGAAGTGGTGCACAGCGTGTTCGGACAATTCCGTCAGGCCTTCGTCGACGATGAAGCGGCCCTGGTTGTATCCCAAGGATTTCAAACCCCGCTGCACGCTTTCGCATAGCCCGATATCCTCGGGCTGCAGCACGTCCTTTTGATAATCGATGGCGTCTTTCAATTGCGGTGTCACCTCTCCGCCCAAGGTGAACCAGTCCTGATACTCGCGGCAGGTCTCCGGTGCCGATGGGTTCATCTGCAGGACCGACATGTTCGGCTCTCCGGGATAAATCCAGATCGTGAAATTGGGCCAGACGAAGAACCCGGCATATCCGAAGTCGACATCGCCGACCTCGAACTCGAACGCATTCGACTTTGTCGTTCTGGGCGCCGCCGCGCATTGCGAGGAATACCGTTTATGGGTGATCGTCCGGTAAGAGTTCATGTCCACCAGATCGACGAAATCCCGATGCGCCGGCGCACAGTGATAGCATTCCAGGAAATTGTCGACCAAGACCTTCCAATTGGCGTCGACATCATAGGTGTCGCGCTGGGCGAAGGCTAATTCATCGACGCGCGGCAGGTACTGGCGAATTTCGTCTTCCAACCCCGCCATCTCGTCAGCGAAAGGTTTGGCATCCGGATCCAGATTGATCATCACCAGACCGCAGAAGACCTCGACCCGAACCTGTTTCAGCGAGAAGTCGCACTTGTTGAACCCCGCGACGTTTTCGGAATTCCGGGCCCGGACCAACCGGCCTTCGAAGTCGAACGACCAGGCGTGATAGGGGCAGGTGATCATGCTTTTTCGGCCTGTGCCCTCCAGAAGTTCATGCCCCCGGTGGGCACATACATTGAAGAAGGCGCGCAGTTCCCCGTCTCGGCCCCTGGCAACGAAAACGTTCTGTTCGTGAATGCGCGTGGTCAGGTACATGCCCGGTTTGGCGACCTGGCTTACATGGCCTGCATAGTGCCAGGTCCGGTAGAAGATCCCCGCCTTTTCGTCCTGATAGATCCCCGCATCGGTGTAGTACCGCGCGGGCAAGGTGAAGGATTGCTTTGGATCAGCCCGGAAAGGCTGGTCGGCTGGCTGGCAGAGAAAGCGCGGAGCATTCATGGCGGGCCTCGGCTGATAGATATGTCAAATGAATGTATTACCAGCGATAAACCATGAAAACCTGCAAATTTCAGGGAAAATAGATTAAGCACGCTTATGGATAAGCTGAGACGCACCCTTCCGCCACTCGATCCTCTGGTCGCATTCGAGGCCGCCGCGCGGCATCAAAGCTTCACCCGTGCCGCCGAAGAACTGGCCCTGTCCCAGGCGGCAGTCAGTCAGCGTATTCGCCAGTTAGAGGATCATATCGGCACCCCGCTTTTTGTGCGGGCCAATCGCCGGGTGCAGTTGACCACGGCCGGGCGCACGCTGCAGCACGCCGCCTCGCCCGCATTGCGCCGGATTGCGGCGGCGACCGAGGACGTCCGCCACCGCCCGGGTCGCGCCCGCCTGACCATCGCGGCGGATCAATCCATCGCCGCAATGTGGCTGATGCCGCGCCTCGACGCCTTCCGGGGAACGTTGGACCAGGACACCTCGGTCCGCGTCGTAGCCTCGGATGATCCCACCGATTGCCTGGCCGATGATATCGAGCTGGCGATCCTGCACGGCGCGGGTGACTGGCCCGGCCGCCAGGCGGCGCTGTTGTTCCCGGAAGAGGTCTTTCCCGTTTGCGCGCCCTATTACCTGACCCGGCACGGACCGCTGAGCCAGGCAGAACAGCTGCTCCAGCATCCACTGCTGGAGCTCGACGATGTCCAATGGGATTGGATGAACTGGCGGGGCTGGCTCAGCACCATCGGCGTCGATGGCATCGCCCAGGCCGAGCCTCTCAGGATCAATTCTTACCCGCTGATCATCGAGGCCGCTAAAGCAGGCCAGGGATTGGCCCTGGGCTGGCGCCATTTGGTCGATCAGCCGATGGCCGAGGGTCAGCTTGTCGCTCCGCTTCCAAACAGTGTGACCACCGAATTCGGATACTATCTGATCTGGCCCGCAGACAGGCCCCTGGACCCGTTGACTGCGGCCTTTCGGAACTGGCTGCTTGGCCAGACCGCACCATAGGACGGAAACCCACCTTGGCAGACCGCGGCGAAGGGCATAGGACATAAGATCTCAGGCACAGAGGATCGTTTTGACGACCGCACAAGATCATATGCAGGTAACCGTCTGGCGCGGCGGGGCCGACGAAGCTGGGTTCTACCAAGCCTTCCAGGTGCCCAAATATGACAGCCAGACCGTTCTGGATGTGGTCGCCTGGATCCAGCAAAACGCCGATCCCACGCTGTCTTACCGGTTCGCCTGCCGGGTTGGGATGTGCGGGTCCTGCGGGATGATGGTCAATGGCGTACCGCGCTGGACCTGCCGAACCCATGTCGACCGGGTGATGGACCGCGGCGGGTTGAAGATCGCGCCCCTGCGCAATCTGCCCGTCATCAAAGACCTCGCCACCAATATGGACCCGTTTTTCGACAAATGGACCCAGGCGGGCGGCCTGCACCACGGCACCGCCACCCGCCATGATCCGTTCGAGCCGGTCACCCATTCAAGCCCGGGTCGCGCCGACGCTGATGCGGGGATCGAGTGTATCAATTGCGCGGTCTGCTACGCCGCCTGCGATACCGTCACGGGGGACCCGGACTACCTTGGCCCGGCGGCGCTGAACCGGGCCTGGACCCTGGTGAACGACGCCAAGGATGGGTCTCGGGACGCCATTTTGGATGCGGTCACCGGTAGCGGAGGCTGCCAGTCCTGCCACTCCATGGGCTCCTGCGCCCAGTACTGCCCTAATGAATTGAATCCGATGGCCTCTATTGCCGGCCTGAAACGGACGGCGATGAAGCGCGCGTTCAGGGGACGCTGATGGAGTTCCGGCTCTACCTTCTGCAACGCATCACCGCATTGATCATGGCACCTCTGGTGATCTGCCATATCGCCGTGATGATCTACGCGATCCAGGGCGGTCTTTCGGCTGGCGAGATCCTGGGCCGCACCCAGGGCTCGGTCCCATGGGCTATGTTCTACGGCACGTTCGTCGTCGCGGTTTCGGTTCACGCAGCTTTGGGCCTGCGCATCATCGTCCGCGAGTGGGTGGGACTGGATGGTATCGTTTTGACCGGATTTTCCTGGGCAACTTTTTGGGGCTTGCTGTCCATGGGGGGATATGCGGTGGCGGCAGTGGTGGTGGGGCCGTGACGCGTAGGTGCGGAAGCGGTGCTGTGGGTGCGGCCCATCCGCAGTCCCCAAAAAACTGGGCTGGGACCTATCTGCGATGACCTATCGCAACCGCGCCCATCCACTGTGGTATGCCTACATCCTTCATCGGATATCGGGACTGGCCCTGGCCTTGTTCCTGCCAATGCATTTCTATGTCCTCTCACTGGCATTCAACGAGGCTGCACTGGACGCCGCCCTGGCCTGGACCGCCAACCCGATGGTCAAATTTGCAGAATTCGGTCTGGTGTTTCTTTTGGCTGTCCACTTCTTTGGCGGCCTCCGCCTGCTGGCCCTGGAATGGCTGCCCTGGACGCCCCGTCACAAAACCCTTGCCGCGGGGGCCGTGGCGGCATCGTTTCTGGTCTCGGGGACATTCTTTCTGCAGGCGATTTAGAGCTCTCACAAACCGCCCGGGCTGGCGCCGCACAGTCTACAGCAAGTCACCGGCACTGCCTCCAGTATCGCGAACCAGATCCGCTATCGCCTCGCCCAAACCCTCCCTGGCACATCTCAGACCAGCGCCTATTTAGCCTTCCATGACCCCACAAGAGGCGATCCAGGCCATGCTGGCCAGACGCAGATCAGACACATCGATCTGCCCGTCCGAAGCGGCGCGCCTGCTGGACCCAGCCGATTGGCGCACAAGGTTGCCGGAAATCCACGAGGCTGCGGCTGGCATGATTGAAGACGGGCAACTCTTGGCCACGCAAAAGGGGAAATCCGTCGATATCCGCACGGCACGCGGCGCTCTTCGACTGAAACTTCCTCCAGCGTGATTTAAAGCAAATCATCAGTTTTTAACGGTAATTGTCGCATGCTGCGATGCTGGCTACCCTTGCGCTTGCAATGTCGCGCTCTATGGTCCAGACGGTCGTGCGAAAGTGAGGATTAACTATGGCAGACGGTGGCGCGATGTCGGCGGCAGAAACTCCGACGGTGGACCTGTCGGTCCGCGATCTTTTCGGGATCGACACCGATATGATGGTGAAGGGTTTCGCCGAAAAGTCCGAGCGTGTGCCGGATGTCGATGACACCTACCAGTTTGACCCTGAAACTACCATGGCGATCCTGGCTGGGTTCGCCCACAATCGCCGCGTCATGATCCAGGGCTATCACGGCACGGGTAAATCGACCCATATCGAACAGGTCGCCGCGAAGCTGAACTGGCAATGCGTACGGGTGAACCTGGACAGCCACATCTCCCGGATCGATCTGATCGGCAAGGACGCGATCAAGCTGAAGGACGGCGTACAGGTCACCGAGTTTCAGGAAGGCATTCTACCGTGGGCTCTGCGCTCTCCGACCGCGATTGTCTTCGACGAATACGATGCCGGGCGCCCGGACGTGATGTTCGTGATCCAACGCGTGCTGGAGGTGGATGGTAAACTGACCCTGCTGGATCAAAATCAGGTGATCCACCCGCACCCGTCTTTTCGGATTTTCTCGACGGCCAACACAGTGGGCCTTGGGGATACGACCGGCCTCTATCACGGGACGCAGCAGATCAACCAAGGTCAGATGGACCGCTGGTCAATCGTGACGACACTGAACTATCTGCCGCACGAGGACGAGGTCGGTATCGTTCTGTCTAAATGTCCTGAATACAAAGGTGGCCGGGAAGACATTATCGGCCAGATGGTCACCGTCGCCAACTTGATCCGGAACGCATTCATGAATGGCGACGTCTCGACCGTGCTCTCGCCCCGGTCGGTGATCACCTGGGCCCAGAATGCCGAGATTTTCGGCAAGGACTATGGCTTTGGCTTCCGCCTGACCTTCCTGAACAAATGCGACGAGCTAGAGCGCGAAACGGTGGCCGAGATCTACCAGAAATGCTTTGGCGAGGAACTGCCGGAAAGCGCTGCAAGCATCAGCTTGGGGTGATGGTTGTGAGGCTGCTCGGCGCACTCCTGTGCTCCGCAGCCTTAACTGTTCCCGCGTCTGCTTCGGATGAGGCACCGCTCGAACCATATTCCGAACCCATTTCTAACTGGTCTGATGACGAAACGGTCGTTGTTAGGTGTGCTGGGGTCTACGCCGGGATGGCAACGCTCATCCATCTGGGCAAACGCGATGGCGTTCTTGGGACTCTCGCCGAGAGCGTTGACATTGAATATGCGAAGACGGCGCAAATGGTGGGCGGCTTTCGGATGGTGTTTCCAGACCCGGTAACCGACGAAACAATTGCGCATGTAACGCACAATCCTGACACTATTTTGGATGAGTTTAAATCCGGACTGCAACGGATTGTCCAAGCGTCGATAAGGTACGGCGTAAACTATCGAGACGAGCGCAGCGCAATCCAAGCCAATGATCACGACGGCTCGGTGATGCTTAAGGACTTCGCAAATTGCGCGCGAGAAATATCGAAGATGAACGCCTATTTTTATGAGACGGTTGAAGCTCTTCAGCCCGTGCTGAACCCAGATGACCCACTCAAGCGATTCAGGGAAACACTGAGCGAGTGAATGTGTAGAATGGGTGCCAACCCATCAGCGAGTAGGATGGGTGCCAACCCATCTGTCATGCCCGCGCAGGCGGGCATCTCGACCAAACAAGATTCACGCCGTCGCGAGGATGACACCACGGAGAAACCCATCATGGATGTAAACTTCTCAGAGCAAGAGCATGAAAAGCTCTGGATGGAATGGCAGTACAGCCTGATGCTTTGCCTGGGCGAACATTTGCAAAATTCTGGGATCAAGTACCACACCGCCAGAGAAGTCATGGAGAGCTTCTTCTTCGACTTTGCAATGATTCACGATCAAAATGGCATTGAGGTCGGCGGAGAGACTTACCTGCCAAGGATCGGGTTTGTGAAGAACAACTCCGTCATCACATCCAAAGTAGAAAGTCACATGCATGAAGCCGTGCATGGGCTAATCGACGACGCCTACGAAGACTGACGGCCCGTTTACGACGAAAAGCATGCACCCGGTCTTCAGGTTTGATCAGCAAAGCGCCAGGGGTGTCATTCCAAATCCCCAGGTCCAGCCGGGTGGTGTCGGATAAGGGCGTACTTGGCCTTGCCCGACCGAGGGTGGGCGACGCCAACGTTCGTGCTCTGTCGCTTTGTGGCTGCCGCATCCTGTAGGATCATAGCTTCGCGCAAAAGGATGAGAATTCGCCCTCCCGTAGGGCGGTCGGGCGAGGCCCGGCGGGCTACGCCCTTGATTCCGGGCCAGCGGGTCCGGTCTGAACGATCGGAGAATTGGGCCGAACCCCAACACCTGCAAAAAACCGACTGCAACCGACGTCTTTGGCAACACGGAAGTTGTACGCCAGGTGGAAGCACTGTTGCGCAGATCTGGGGCGGACCGTGCAGTTGGCGCCATGTTCCTCGCCGAAAACAACTATGTTATCTGGTTAGCGAACAATTAAACGACAATTGTCGTCATCGATGTCGTCGCTCGGAAAGTCTGCAGTAAGATCGATTGTCTGCACCATTCCTGCGCTGGAGGTATCACAATGCACATAGGTCTGATCGGCGGCATCGGGGTTGCGGCAACCCTGGTCTACTACCAACGCCTGACGACGGCGGTTACGGCCATGGGCGGACGGATGGAGTGCACCATCGTCCACGCTCAGGTGCAGGATCTGCTGCGGACAAACACCAATGACCTGCGGGACGAACAAGCCGCGATCTACGCGCCTCTGATCGATCTACTAAAGGCCGCGGGCGCTGACTGCGCGGCGATCACCTCGCTCGGCGGGCACTTCTGTTTTGAAGAGACGGTGAAGCTGTCCTCCCTGCCCCTCGTCTCCGCCATCACCCCATTGGATGACTACTTCGCCGGGGAAGGCCTGACGAAAGTCGGCATCCTAGGCACCCGGGTGGTGATGCGGACCGGATTTTACGGCTCGCTGAACAAGACGACCCCGCTTGCCCCCGAGGACATCGACACCGTCGGCCAGACCTATAACGATATGGCCGTTGCCGGACACTGCACCGAAGAACAACGCGCGCTGTTTCTGAAGACGGGCCAGGATCTTACCGAAAGGGGCGCCGAGGCGGTCATTTTGGGCGGCACAGACCTAAATCTGGCGTTTGACGGGCAGGATACCGGATACCGCGTGATCGACGCGCTGGACGTACATGTCGACATCCTTGCGCGGCTCGCCATCGGGCAGATCAGCCTGGCGGATGTGGGTGCTAACGGCGGTTGATGCGATGCGATCTGTCCTACAGATTGGCCTTCTTGGATTGTCTGTCTGGTCAGCGGGGCTTTCTGACTTAGAGGCGGAACAGGATGCCGAAGCCATTCTCCCGCATACCGCGCAGATTTCTGATGCCACGCCCCAGGATGAAAAGCTGCTTCGGTGTGCCGATTTGTTCACATCGTTGTCCTTGGCACCGATGGGCTTTGGACCCGAAGCCTTGCCGGAGAGGATCAACTCTGCCATCGCAACCGTGCAGCAATATGGTGCGGCAGAGCTGTTGTTTGGGACGGCCATCGCACTGGCGTTTCCAGATGGAGCAAATGCCGACATGATCATCAAGGATCTTGGCGCGCCGTATCCGGAAATTCTGAAGCAATTCGAACGGGTCGAAAACCCAACAGTCAGCTATTTCTTCAACATCAGGACAGAGATCGAAGCCCATAAAGACGAACGAACCGTTCCAACCATCGTGGCGGAGGACGTCGCGATGTGCCGCCCTATCGTAGAGGACGTTTCTGCCTTAGCATCTGATATCAAAGCAATTTTCGACTTGCACGCCAGCAAAATGGAACGCTGGGCCGGCGCGCTTAGGATCCCGATTTCCGAGGATTTGAGCACCAAGGTCCGGATGCAGCGCTGTGGGGCGTTAGTCTACACATCCACCGTGAATGCGGAGCAGGCGGCAAACGCCTCCGACCCGCGCGGTTTGATCTATTTCGCGATGAAAGCCGTCAGCCAGACAATCGACAAAGACAGCTTTGCCGAAGCCACTACTTCTGAATCCGGCCCGGTTCGGAATGCTTTGACCGAGATGGCAGAGATGACTCATCGGTATGCCAAAACACAGGAATTCGCCGACAAAGGGCCTGACCGGCTCGATTTTCAGGACATTCTGCAAGCTGACCTAGAGTACTGCAGATCAGCGATTGCGGATGAAATCTTAACGCTTGGTCCCTCCAATGACGCGTGGCCCGCGCTACGTGGCCTTCCGCTAGCGCCTCAGCAATAACCATGTCTGGACTCGGATCATCCACAGGCGATAAGGGTTGGGCCAACCCGGAAGGTGACCAGATGAACACCAAGAACGACAATCCAGCCGATCCTTTTAAGAAAGCCCTGGGCGAGGCAACGCGGGCCCTGGCCGGGCACGAAGAGATCGAGGTTACCTATTCTGCAGATCCGCCAGGGGCGACCAATACTGGCGTGCGCCTGCCGCAGGTATCGCGCCGCATGACGAAGTCCGAGGTACAGCTGGCCCGGGGCACGGCGGATGCCTTCGCGCTGCGCGAGCGCTTCCACAACGCCGACACCAATGCCAAGTACATGCCCCGGGGCGAAGTTGCCCGGCAGATCTTCGATGCATTGGAGACAGCCCGTTGCGAGGCAATCGGTGCCAAGGCCATGCCCGGTGTCGCCGATAACCTGGACGCACGACTGGAGAACCTGGCTGAGAAAAACGGCTGGGAGGGGATGACCTCGACCGCCGACGCGCCGTTGTCGGATGCCGCCTCGATGCTGCTGCGCAAAGCCGCGACGGGCCGCGATCTGCCCAAAGGTTGCGAGAACCTAGTGGAGATTTGGCAAGGCTTCTTCGACAGTCACCTGGATCAGGGCTTGGAAGGGATAGACGGCCTGCTGGAAAATCAAACCGAATTTGCCAAGCAATCCTGGCAGATCATTGACGAGCTCGGATACGGCGACCAGCTTGGCGACGATCCGGACCAGGAAGAACCCGAAGACATGGACGGCGATCCTGATGAAGAGGATCAGGATGACCAGTCCGAAGGCGATGACGGCGGTGAGGACGACAGCCAGGACGACGAATATCTGCCAGACGATATGCGCGGCGAACAAGACGAGTCGCAGCAGATGGAAGTCTCTATGGACGACAGCGATGTCGACATGGACGAGATGGAGGCCATGGAGGCGGACGAGGACATGCCGCCTCAGGATCGCCCCGAACAGGGCCCGATCAGCGACGCCGATCCGAATTACAAAGTCTATTCGCAAAAGTTCGACGAGACGATCTATGCCGAGGAGCTTTCGGAACCCGAAGAATTACAGCGCCTGCGCGAATACCTGGATAAGCAGCTCGAACCCTTGAAAGGCGCCGTCAGCCGGCTTGCCAATAAACTGCAGCGCCGTCTGCAGGCTCAACAAAACCGTTCTTGGGAGTTTGACCTGGAAGAAGGCATGCTGGATTGCGGCCGACTGGCCCGTGTTGTGGTGAACCCAACCACGCCGCTGTCGTTCAAGGTCGAAAAGGATACAGAGTTCCGCGACACGGTGGTCAGCCTGCTAATCGACAATTCCGGATCGATGCGGGGCCGGCCTATTTCGATCGCGGCGATTTCGGCGGATATCCTGGCACGAACATTGGAACGATGCCAGGTCAAGGTCGAGATCCTGGGCTTTACCACCCGCGCCTGGAAGGGCGGAGAAGCGCGTGAAGACTGGTTGTCCAACGGGCGCCCTGCCAATCCGGGCAGGCTGAATGACCTGCGCCACATCATCTATAAAGATGCCGATGCGCCGATGCGCCGTGCCCGCAACAATCTGGGCCTGATGATGCGCGAAGGCCTACTAAAGGAAAACATCGACGGCGAGGCCCTGGAATGGGCCTATACCAGGCTGAACCGGCGGCACGAGGCGCGGAAAATCCTGGTCGTTATCTCGGACGGCGCGCCGGTGGATGACTCGACACTTTCGGTAAACCCGTCGAACTATCTGGAACGCCACCTTCGCGATGTGATCTCGATGATTGAACGCCGTCGCGCCGTTGAATTGCTGGCGATTGGCATTGGCCATGATGTCACCCGGTATTACCAGCGCGCGGTCACCATCACGGATGCAGAACAACTGGCAGGCGCAATCACTGAACAACTGGCGGCGCTATTTGACAGCGATCCCCGCGCCCAGGCCCGCAGTCAGGCCAAGGCAGGACGCAGGGCGGCTTAGCCCAGAAGGCTTCGTCCGCGCAGAAGCTCGCAGTTTGAAACGCGATCGAGGTACCTATGCAGATGCCGCGGCAAAAGCCCAATCGCGGCCCGCACCCTGCATCAGAGCCTGATTGATCCAGACCATCCCGAATGGCTCCAGCAATCGGGACTTGGTGATGTCGCCCGCATCCATCGGCTGAAACCCTAACGCGGTCAGAATAGCTGACACTGCCTCTTTCGCCTGGGCGTCGTTACCAGCCATGAACATCACCGGACGCAACGGCAGGTGGTCGTTGCGCGCCATGATCTCGGCGCCGACTTGATTGAGTGTTTTGACCACCAGGGCCCCGGGCAGCCAAGTAGCCACAATCTCGCCGCCCGATCTGTTGTGACCAATCGTCAGACCAAGCGCGCCGTCAACCATGCCGAGCGGGTTCATGCAGTCGATAACAATCTTACCAGAAAGATCGCCCAGCGCGGGTACAGCCTCTTCAGCAACGGTCCAGGGCAAGGAAAGGATCACAATGTCAGCAATATCGGCCGCGGCAACGGGGTCGTCGACCTTGGCACCAGTTTTCTCAGCCAATTCGGTGACATTGGCTGAGTCCACAGAACGCGTTCCTAGGATTAGATCGTAGCCCTTTCCAGCTAATCCATACGCCAGGGCACTGCCGACATTTCCAGTTCCGATGATTGCGATCTTCACTTTTTCAGCCCTTTCTTAGGTAAAAAAAGGAAGATAGCGCTACCCTCTGATTGGCAACTCGCCCGGGCGTTCTAACCCTCGCGCCGCAATCGCCGCCACCTGGCCCACCCGATAAACGCCCCGGCCAATACCAGCAGAACAATCGCCAACGGCCACAACAAAACCGTCAGCATAACCGGATCCCAAAGCCACGGCGCCACGTGGCGCTCTAGGGCTGGTTGGGCCAGTTGCAAGCTATCGGGATGCGCCCAGAACCACCACTCACCGATGTCAGAGAACCGCGTCTCTCCGCCGTCTGCCCAGCCCATCGCGTCGGTAATCAGAACCACCAGACCCAGAATCCCCAAACTGCGTCCGATCCAAATCACCCTGGTGTCCTCCTTGCGCGGCTGTCGGGACTTGAAGGCCACAACCTCCTTCACATTGCAACAAATACCTTATCGTGCCTTGAAACCCTGATGAATGGCCTGGATTGGTTGACCTTACCCTTGGGATGCCCTAACTGGCCCGGCAATGAGACGCCCTATCCTTATCCACCCAGACCCGCGTTTGCGTAAAATCTGTGACCCCGTCACTGAGATTGACGACGATATTCGCGTTCTTGCCAATGACATGTTGGAAACCATGTATGATGCGCCGGGATTGGGGTTGGCAGCGCCGCAGATCGGCGTCAATCTTCGCATGCTGGTCATGGACTGCGCCGACAAGGAAGGCGGTCAGGCGCCGGAACCAACCTGTGTAATAAACCCAGAGATTTTGCTGCGTTCAGACGACATAAATGTCCGGGAAGAAGGCTGTCTGTCCTTTCCCGGTATGTTCAGCGATGTCGAACGCCCTGCAGATGTGCGCGTGCGCTATCTGGACCAGCATGGCAAAGAGCACGAGCGCGACTTTTCAGGCCTTTGGGCCACGTGCATGCAGCATGAAATTGATCATCTCAACGGCACTTTGTTCATCGATCACATCAGCACCCTCAAAAGGCAGCGTATCAACACCAAGATGAAAAAGCTGAAGCGCGAGTTGGCGCGCGAGGACTGAATGGCGCCACGCCCCTTCGTGCCCTACCCGCATCCTTGCCTTGAAGGCGTGGCAGACCCCGTGTCTTCAGTAACGTCAGAAACCCTTGCAATCTGGGATGAAATGCTGGGCGCGATGTATGCAATGCCCGGCGTCGGGCTGGCTGCGCCGCAGTTGGGCATTGGCCTGCGGCTGGCGGTACTGGATTGCTCGGACACGCAGGACCAGGCAGTGCGCTTGGCCAATCCGGAACTGATTGCGTTGGCGGAAGAGATGCGCATCGGCCAGGAAGGATCGCCAAACCTGCCGGGGTTATGGGAACAAGTGACCCGCCCGGCTTGGGCAGAGGTCAGATATCTGGATGAGACCGGTGCCGATGTAACCCGCCGCTTCGATGACCTATGGTCAGCTAGCGTGCAGCATCAGATCGATCATCTGAATGGGAAGCTGTTCTTCGACCACCTGAGCCCGTTGAAACGCAAACGGCTGCTGGAAAAGCACCGCAAGGCGCAGCGCAAACGCGCACGAAACGGAGCCTAAGATGCGGATTGCCTTCATGGGCACGCCGGAGTTCTCAGTTGCGGCTTTAAAGGCCCTGATATCTGCCGGTCACGATGTCATTCAGGTCTACACTCAGCCTCCACGTCCTGCGGGTAGGGGTAAGCAACCGAGGCCGTCACCGGTGCATCTGGCAGCCGAAGCAGCAGAGATCCCTGTTGCCACGCCTTTCAGCTTCCGCGACCCAGAGGTCATTGCCCAATTTGCAGCTCTCCAAGCAGACATCGCTGTGGTTGTCGCCTTCGGCCAGATCCTACCCCCAGTTGCACTGGATGCGCCACGCTATGGCTGTCTGAATATCCACGCGAGCCTGCTGCCGCGCTGGCGCGGGGCTGCGCCCATCCAAAGGGCGATCATGGCGGGTGATGCCAAAACTGGCGTGGGTATCATGCAGATGGAGGCAGGGCTGGACACAGGCCCAGTTCTGGCAGAAGCCCGAACAGCAATCAGCCCGACCGATACGGCGGCGACACTACATGACCGGCTGGCTGCAATGGGGGCAGAGCTGATTGTCCAAACCCTGGCGGACCTGCCCGACCTGACACCGCGGCCGCAATCCGAAGATGAAGTCACCTATGCTGCGAAAATCGAAAAGGCCGAGGCGCGGATCGATTGGACCCGACCCGCGGCGGAAATTGACCGGCAGATACGTGGCCTTTCACCCTTTCCTGGCGCTTGGTGCC
Organism: Pseudomonadota bacterium; assembly: GCA_039028795.1. Lineage (GTDB taxonomy): Bacteria > Pseudomonadota > Alphaproteobacteria > Rhodobacterales > Rhodobacteraceae > Thermohalobaculum. The sequence continues at coordinate 58,435 of JBCCHJ010000015.1, read as the reverse complement.
AAATCAATGGCGATCGCGTGAAGCTGTTAATGAGCCGGACGGTCAATGGTGCAGGCCAATCGGGCCAGGCATTGGACGACACCCTGACGATAGCTTGCGGTGACGGTGCGGTGAGGCTGCTGCGGCTGCAACGGGCAGGCCGGGGCGCTCAAACGTCAGATGAATTGCTGCGTGGGTTTCCAATCATCCAAGGAACGGTATTGGACTGATCGTTCCAAATCGATCCCAGGTCACTTTACGCATTGCTAGAAATACACCGTAGCGCGCGGCAGAGCCTGAAGGACCAAGCTAACGCGTGTCACCCACGGCTGCAGGTTCCAGCATTTCCTCGTCTACCTGGTCCCCGACCCGTCGAGCCGCGGCGCCGACGGCGCGCATCTGCTCATCCGACAGATCCTTGCGGTCGTCCAGATCTGGAATGCGCACGGTGACTTCACGGTGGGCGAACTTGATGCCTTCTTTCTCGAACAGTTCGCGAATTTCTGCGAAAATTCGCTTGCGCAGCACCCATTGTTCGCCCGGATAAGTCATGAACTTGATCCGCACAATCATGGCGCTGTCATCCATCTGGATAACGCCCTGGGATTTCACGGGTTGAATGAATTTCTCGCCGATCTCGGGATCTTCAAGCAATCGCAGCCCTAGCTTTTTGATCAGCTTGCGTACGCGCTCGACATCCGTGTCATAAGTCAGGCGCAGGGGCAGCTTCATCATCACCCAATCGCGCGAGAAATTCGTCAAGTGCTGGATCTCGCCAAATGGGATCGTGTGCAGCATGCCTAAGTGGTGGCGCAACTGGAAGGATCTCAGCGAGATCTTCTCCACCGTGCCTTTCACTTCGCCCACATCGATGTATTCGCCTTTTCGGAACGCATCATCCATCAGGAAAAAAGCACCCGACAAGATATCACGCACCAGGGTCTGCGCGCCAAAGCCGATCGCCAGGCCAACAATACCTGCACCTGCGAACAGCGGCGCAACGTTGATGCCCACCTCTATCGCGATAAGCAGCAGCACGGTTACCGCGATAACGATCAACAGGAAGTTCCGGAACAACGGCAACAATGTCGCCAGCCGTGTCGCCCCGGCGCCGCCGCCTTCGCCTTCGCCAGGCCCGGCCGGTTCTTCATCGCCGCCTTCATCGGCGATTTTCTGGTCGATCCAGATCCGCACGGCATGGAAGACGATGTATCCGACCAACAGGATATCAATGATGTCCTGGACCAGGTTCAAAGCAGGCCAGTCTTCGAAAATCGTCGCGCCGCCCCAGAATCGGATCAGGGCATAGGCCACTGCACCAATTGCAAATAACGAAGCCGTGCGCCGTGCCAGATCCTCCATCGTCTGCATTGACGCCCGGGGGATTTGCGGCTGGGGCATGTCGTCAACGCGCGGCCCTCCGGACTCTTCGTCGCCGTCGTCATCAATGTCAGCGGCGCCCGAGGCAGACCCAGTTATCTGTTCATGCAGACGGGCAGTTTCGGCCTGTTCCTCTTCGCGCCGCCGCGCCTCTAATTCTGCATTGATTGCCTGCATCTCGCGATTGCGGGCGAAAATCCGCTCGATCACATAGGATGCAACGACGTAGACGATCAGTCCTAGCATGAAGATCAGATAAGGCGCCGCCAAACGCAATGGGTTGTCTTCGATGCCGACAATCATGCGTCTGCTGAAATCGCCCCAGGTGAAAAGCAGGTAGATCGTCAGAACAGGCGCCCAAAGCGACACTGCGGCAACGGTCAGCCAACTCGCAGTTTCCCGGGTCCGCCCGGCCAGGATGATTTTCGAGATAGTTTTCCGGTGAACCCGGAACATGGCCAACAGCAACAACGTTGATCCCAGCGCAACCAGGACTGTCAGCGCGGTATGAACCTCGGACGACAGGCCCAACGCCTGCATCCAAAAGCAAAACGCCATGCCGACGATCGCGAATGCCGTGGTTATAGAAAGCCAGCCATAGAGCGATCTTGCCTCGGTATCCGTGATCTTTGGCAACCGTGCATCTGGCAGGTAGGGTGCAACTGCCATACGCCAGATCGTGTCAACGACCATGACCATGGCATAGGACCCGAAGACGACGATCACCGTAATCAGGGTTTCTTCATGTTCCTGGTAAAATAGCAAGCCAATCAAGGTCGCCATGGCGACCGTGATGGACATCAGTATGATGGTGAAAACCAGGCGATAAGTCAGCACCGGCAATTTGCCAGCATAGCCTGTGCGGCGCACGGACTGCAGCCCGATCATGATCGGCCGTGTGACATAAACCGCAACAATCCACATGATGGCGCGGCCCATCGTGAGCAAGAGCGCTGCGAAAACAGCGACACCGATGAAATACCCGGGACGTCCTGTCGGGCTCGCCGCTGCCAAGGCTGTTTTGATTTCGCGCCAGGACCCCGGCAGTCGGGTTACGATTGACTTCAGCCGTTCGCGGAAGAGACTGATCGCCTGCCGGGTTCGGCTGAGCATCGGGTCGCCGGCAGTTGTTGCCACGACGCCGTAATCAGCGATCGTCGGATCGTCAGACCGGTCTGGAGCCTGGACAGGGCGGGATTGCTGTGGGGCGGTTTCCTGCTGGCTGGACCCGAACAATTTGTCATAGTTGAGCACTTGCCCCGACGCGACGCCGGTCTGCAGCGTCGTGCTTAACAGCAACACGATAAAGATTGCGAAGACCGCGCGAATGTGCGCCAGCCTAGCGGCGGCTTTCCGGCCAAATCCAAGCCAATTCTTCACGAAGAAACTCTCTTCATCACAATTTCAATCGCAACTTAGCGAATTTGCTGGTTTCACTGGTGCATTTCATGCAGTCAGGTTAAGCATGCCCGGCTGCTTGGCTCAAGCTTGGCGGACCGACCACGACCGAGGACGCACATGGCACTCTCGACACCACGTGCATCAGCGTCAGCTGATTTCCGAATTCTCCTGTACAGCCACGACACTTTCGGTCTGGGGCATCTAAGACGTTCGCGCACGATTGCAACCGCTTTGACCGAAGGCCATGTGGATCGTTCCGCGCTGATTGTAACTGGCTCGCCGATCGCCGGACGCTTCGATTTCGCCGAACGGATCGACCACGTTCGCCTGCCCGGGGTCGTTAAGCAGCCCGATGGAAGCTACACATCGCTGAACCTTAGCCTGTCTATTGACGACATGGTCAATTTGCGCGGCAAGATCATCACTGCCACGGCCGCTGAGTTCGCACCTGATCTGGTGATCGTCGATAAAGAACCTTGGGGCTTCCGGCATGAGTTGGCGGAAACACTGGCAACTCTGAAAGCGCGGAGAACTCGCATCGTCCTGGGTATCCGGGATGTGCTGGATGACGTGGATGCCCTGACGGCGGAATGGGAACGCAAGGGTGCGGTTGAGGCGATTAAGCGCTACTATGACGAGATTTGGATCTACGGCATCCCCGCAATCTGCGAGCCGATGTCTGGACTAGGCCTGACGTCCGAAATCGCCGATCGCATCCGCTATACTGGATATCTTCGCCGGACAGCCCCGGACTGGCCGGCAGAGACCACCGCAGAGATCCCAGAAGAGCCCTATGTGCTTGTCACGACAGGTGGCGGGGGCGATGGCACCGCATTAGTGGATTGGGTAATCCGGGCCTACGAACAAGACCCGACCCTGCGGCATCATGCGCTGATTGTTTATGGCCCGTTCATGAATGCCGCAAAGCGCGCCGAATTTGACAACCGCATCGCGGACCTAAGCAACCGCGTTTCTGCAATCAGCTTCCATGCGAGATTTGAACGACTTCTGGCGGGGGCCCGGGGCGTGGTTGCAATGGGTGGCTACAATACGTTCTGCGAAATCTTATCCATGGACAAGCCCGCCATCATTGTACCTCGCACACAGCCGCGGCGGGAACAGGTGATCCGCGCCGCTGCTGCCGAACGATTGGGCCTGATCCGGATGCTCTTACAGGAACGCGATGGCGACAGTGCTGCAGTCATGGCCGAAGCCATCAAGGCATTGGCCTATCAACGCCGGCCGTCGGAATCGCGGATCGTCGGATTGATGGATGGGTTGCAGACCATCGCCGACCTGGCGGACCGACCGCCCACGGCGATGTCTGCCGCCGGCGAATAATGGATCGTCCGACGGGGGCAGACGGCCCCTCCATGGCGGTGGTGTTGAAAGGCTATCCGCGCCTGTCAGAGACTTTCATCGCCCAAGAGCTGTTGGAACTTCAGAACCGTGGACATCAATTCGACATCTGGTCGTTGCGCCAGCCGTATGATGGGGGCCGAACCCATCCAATCCATGACCAGATCTCTGCCGGTCTGCGGTACTTGCCGGAATACCTCTACCAGGCGCCGGGGCGTCTTTTCCGGGGGTGGCGCTCGGCGCGGCGGATGCCGGGCTATGCAGCCGCATTCCGGCAGTGGCGGCAGGATTGGGCTCGGGACCGCACGCCGAACAGGGGACGGCGCTGGGGCCAGGCATTGATCTTGGCGGCCGAACTTCCTGCCTCGACCAGTCTTATTTATGCGCATTTTCTGCATACACCAGGGTCTGTCGCCCGATACGCCGCGATGATCCGGGGCGTGCCTTGGGGGTTCTCCGCTCATGCGAAGGACATCTGGACAATCCCAGATTGGGAAAAGCAGGAGAAGATCGCAGCAGCGCATTTCGGCGTGACGTGTACCGGATCCGGTGCCGCGCACCTGCAGGACCTTGATGATGCCGGAGGGACGGTGGATCTGGTTTATCACGGGCTTGACCTGTCCCGTTTTCCCGAACCGCCGACGCAGCGTCCAGCCGCGCGACCGTTCACATTGCTGTCGGTTGGCAGGCTCGTGGAAAAGAAAGGCTATGATGATCTGCTTGAGGCATTGGGCATGTTGCCGCCTTCGGTGGATTGGCGGCTGGTGCATATCGGTGGTGGGGATTTGGCCCGGACGCTGGAAGGCCAGGCATTGTCATTGGGCCTTTCCGACCGGATTGAATGGCGAGGTAAGCAGGACCAGACCCAAGTGATAGAAGCGATGCGTCAAGCGCATCTGTTTGTCTTGCCCTCTAAGATCGCCGGTGACGGCGACCGCGACGGATTGCCAAATGTGTTGATGGAAGCCGCGTCGCAGAAGCTGCCGATCCTGTCGACCGCCGTGTCCGCAATCCCTGAATTCATCACGGACGGCACTCATGGCACGCTTGTCGAGCCAGGGGATTCTGATGCACTGGGGCGCGTCATCGGCGATCTAATCTATGATCCAGCGACCCGAGAAGCCCATGCCGAAGCTGCCTTCATCCGCCTACAATCTGATTTCGGCATGACCGAAGGAATTGACCTTTTAGAACAGCGTTTGATCCAGGCATTGGGCGAACACCAGCCATATGGAACGATCAATGAACGGGAACGGGTCTAGGGGGTTCTGCTTCTAAGGACGCTCAAGCTGCGGCGGGCACATCGTCTGGTGTGAAATTGCTGGCAATCTCTTCACCCTCCTTAACTATATCTGGATCGGCTGATTGATCCTGGCGTTGCCCGACCTTGAAGAAGCCGACGACCTCCAGAAGTTCACTGGCCCGATCGCTCAATTCACCTGCAGAGTGAGCCGTTGTTTCAGACGCACTGCTATTCTGTTTGATGACATCATCCAATTGGCGAAGCGCCTCGATGATCTGGTCGGATCCAATGCTTTGCTCTTGTGTGGCAACCGAGATTTCCTGCACCAAATCCGCAGTTTTGCGGATATCGGGAACAACGACTTCCAACATTGTACCCGCTTGTTCGGAAACCTCGACTGTTCGCGCAGAAAGCTCCGAAATCTCCAAAGCCGCGGTTTGGCTGCGCTCGGCAAGCTTTCGAACCTCAGCCGCAACGACCGCAAAACCTTTGCCATGGACCCCGGCGCGTGCTGCCTCTACCGCTGCATTAAGGGCTAAAAGATCGGTTTGCCGGGCAATTTCCTGAACGATCGATATTTTTGCTGCAATGTCCTTCATGGCATCGACGGCATCTCGAACGGCCGCCCCGGACCGGATCGCTTCGGTGGCAGAGTGGTCGGCGATCTTTTCAGTCTCGGATGCATTATCGCGGGTCATCAGAATCGTCGCGGACATCTCTTCCACCGCGGCAGAAGCCTGATGGGCGGATCTGGACTGCTGTCTCGAGCCGTCTTTCAGCGCATCGGCTGTGCGTTTCAGCCCCTCGCTGTCGCTCGATACCGCCGATGCATTGTACCGGGCGCGGGCGATGACGTCTGAAAGTCTGGAGACCATGTTTTTCAGGGCATAGCTCAGTCGATCGACCTCGGACCTGGGTCTGATCTCAACGGTCAGATTGCCTTTTCCGATTTCATCGGCAGCGTCAGCGTTTAGTTTCAACGCTGCGGTCAGATCCGCCAAAGCCTTTTCAGCAGCACCGATTTCGTCGTTTTGGCGTGCTACAGAATTTTGATTCAGGTCTCCAAAGGCAGCTTGTCGCAAATGTTCCGCCAGAAGCTGAATTCGGCGTGAGACCCCAACACCCCAAAAGAACGCCGCAGCCCCGCCGGCGAGGAACAGGACCCCGCACAGTACCGCGTTGGTGAGGAGAGTTTTATGGAAACTTGCATAGGTCTCCTGCGACAAGCGCTGCGCCTCTGACTGGGCCAAGCTCAGCATCCCGTTTGTCGCTTCGATCATTGCCATTCGGTGACGGCTCATCAATTCAAGGGTCGGAATACGGTCGGACGGCAAGAGACCAAGGACTTTTGATGCGTCCTTACGCCAGGCCGCAAAAGCGTTGTCCAGGACAACGGCTTGATCGAACAGAACAGGACTGAACGAGATTTGTTTGATGACGTCTATGTCGGCTTCAATGCTGTGCGCCCGGTCCTCGAAACTACTATGCACTTGATCCATATCAGGCAACGTCACCATCGAGGTCACCTCGTCCACAATCGCGTTTGCTTCTTCATAGTGTTCTTGCAAAATGCGGGCCTTGTCGATCGAGGAAAAGGCGGCATCCATCAAGCCAGTGCTTTCAGTTTTTGACTTCAAAGCTGACATGCCAATCCAGCTGGCCGATCCAACACCCAGCGCGATCAAGCCGACGATTAGCAAAAGCAGCTTTGTTCTAATTGTCATGGCTGACCTCAATTAGTTGGCAGGATGGGTGTCGGCACAGCGGCTTCATCGGCTGTCAGCGTGTTCAAAAATGCGATCAAATCAGTTACTTCGGATTCGTTCAGATCCAACGGTTGCATATTTGGCGACAATGATGGACGTTGAATTCCACCCGTCATGTAGTGCCTGATGAGTTCTTCCAAATCATAGACTGATCCGTTGTGCCCGTACGGGCTGCGATGGGCAATATTTCGCAGACCCGGCGTTTTAAACGCATGTCGTGCCATCTCATTATCTGGCTCTTGTTCCGCCCGGCCCAGATCTTCCGTTGCCAATCCGATATCGTGAAATTGATTGTCGGTCATGTTCCACCCGGTGTGGCAGCTCGCACAACGGGCCCTGCCGACGAACAGTTCGAAACCGTGCTTCGCGCTATCGGAAATCGCGTCCTCTTCGCCTTCAACCCAACGGTCGAACGGAGACCATCCCGAAACAACAGTGCGTTCATAGGTGGCAATCGCGGTCAGAATTGTTTCCTGAGACAAGCCATCGTCCGGAAATGCACGTTGAAACCCGTAACGGTAAACATCGATCTCGGACAATCGATCGACAATGTCCTCGACGGGTGCATTCATTTCCACGTCGGCAGTGATCGGCCCAAGGGCCTGTTCTTCCAAAGTCCGGGCCCGGCCATCCCAAAAGAACGGTTCGACCCAGGCTAGATTCAGGATCGTAGGGGCATGACGCTTCAGCTCGGTGTTCTGCGCACCAACCGCGCGTTCGACCGGAACTTCCCATCCGAAGGACGGATTGTGGCAGCTGGCGCAGCTCATATTCTGGGCACCTGAAATGCGCGGGTCGAAGTATAGCATCTTGCCCAAGGTCGCGATCAGCGGGCTGTACGGCGCATCAGATGGGAATGGAATTTCCAGCGGGCGCTGAAAGTCACTTCTGCTATCTGCGTCGGAGATCCCGCCCCACGAAAATGCCGCAAACAGTAAACCAAGTGCAGCAACATGCAGAGCGCGCATCCAACATCTCCGACGAAGAATCAACTCGCCGAAGCAATAGCAACTTAAGGTTAAGTCAGAATTTCTTGCTATCTATGCGGGTAATCCGTCAGAACCCAATCACGGTGATCTTGGCGTCGGAATGTGGATGTCTTCGTCCAAGGCTTGAAGCGCCGAATGCACGCGCCGACGTTCGGCCAGTAGGTGATTGTACTGCGCATCGCATCCGGAAATGGGCGTCGGATAGGTGCTGATTTCTGAATCAAGTTCCACCCGCGCCTGCATCAGCGCCTCGCGGGCGCGCTGCGTGGCCGTGGCAAGCTTCAGCATTGGGTCTCCCCTAGAGGCGCCGATGAAATGTATGCGATTCTGGCCAATTTCTCAAACCGTCTCATGGTCGGGCATGATTTAAAAAAGTGCAGATACGACATCGTGCGCAAAAAGGCAGCGCAATAAATCTTCAGCCGTTCTCTTCCATGACCGATCCCGCCAGATACAGCGATCCGCAAATCACGATCCGTTTTGGGTTTCGGTCCGCCCGCAAAATTTCGTGCAGGGCTGCTTCGACCGTGTCGCTTTCAACCGCGCGAATACCTTGATCGGACGCGATCCCGGCCAATTCCTCCGCGGAAAATGTCGCATCTGCTCCGGGGATTGCCACGGCATGCAGGCTCTCAATCCTGGGGATCAACGGCAGAAGATATTGCGAGGCCGCTTTCGTGTTCAACATGCCCGCGATCAGATGCACCGGCCGGGTGTCCTGCACGCGCCAATCGTCAAAGACGGCTGCCATGGCTTCCCCGGCGGCGGCGTTGTGACCGCCGTCAACCCATAACTCATGACCATCCGGCAATGCTTCGACCAGCGGCCCAGCGCCAAGCCTTTGCATTCGGGCAGGCCAGGATGCGCCGGTCAGTCCAGACTGAACATCCTTGTCCGCTATTCCCAAAGCACGCAGCGCAGCGATCGCCGTTCCAGCGTTCGAGATCTGATGCGCGCCTAATAGGGACGGAGGATCCAGGTCCAGCAATGCTCGCTGATCCTGGAATACCACCCGGCCATGTTCCGGCTGCAGGACCCAGTCCTGACCATGTACCAACAACGGCGCGCCTACTTCGGCTGCACGGGCCTCGATAACCTCTTGTGCCGCGTCAGATTGCCGGGCCACGACACAGGGCACGCCTGGCTTGAGTATGCCGGCCTTCTCGGCAGCGATCTCTGCCAGAGTTTCACCCAGAAACTGCTGATGGTCGATAGACACCGGGGTAATGACGCAAAGCTCTGGACGGTCAAAAACATTGGTTGCATCCAGACGGCCGCCCAGTCCGACCTCCAGCAATGTGTAATCTGCTGGCACGCGGGAAAAGGCCAAAAGTGCTGCAACCGTCGTAATCTCGAAATAGGTGATCGGCGCGCCATCATTGGCTTGTTCGCATTCTTCCAGCAGATCGGCTAGGGCGTCCTCGGTGATCAGTTCCCCTGCCAGGCGGATGCGTTCGTGGAACCGAACTAGATGCGGGGAGGTATAGGCATGAACCTGGTGTCCTGCTGCCTCTAACCCCGCCCGAATCATCGAAAGGGTCGAGCCTTTGCCGTTCGTCCCGGCGATGTGGATCACCGGAGGCACTTCCAAATGCGGATTGTCCAACGCCGCCAGCAACCGCCAGACCCGGTCCAATACCAGATCGATAACCTTTGGGTGCAGTTGCAGCAGACGGTCCAGTATGACGTCGCTGGTCGATGAATCTTTCACTGAGGGTTCACGCCTGATCTTCCGTTGCTGCCTCGGTTTCTTCGCCGCCATCATCCGGCGCGACTTCAGGTTCGGCGGCAACAACCGGGGGCGGCATAAGATCGCCGTGCTTGATGGGTGCTTGCCCCATCAAAAGACGCAGGAGACGCCCAAGCTCCTCCCGCATATCTGCGCGAGCAACAACCCGGTCGATCATCCCGTGATCGAACAAATACTCCGATCGCTGAAAACCTTCCGGCAGTTCTTCACGGATGGTTTGTTCAATCACACGAGGACCTGCGAAGCAGATCAGCGCATCCGGCTCTGCCAGATGCACATCGCCCAGCATGGCATAAGAAGCAGTGACACCGCCGGTTGTCGGATGGGTCAGCACGACGACAAAGGGTAGACCGGCCTCGCGCAGCATCTGTACGGCGATTGTGCTGCGCGGCATCTGCATCAGGCTTAGGATCCCTTCCTGCATCCGCGCACCGCCTGCCGCGGCAAAGACGATCAGGGGGGCGTTATGGGTCAGCGCAGTCTCCGCCGCCTTCAACAGGGCATTGCCAACCGCCATCCCCATAGAGCCGCCCATGAACTGGAAGTTCTGTCCAGCGGCGACGGCTGCCAGGCCAAAGATCTGCCCCTGCACCACCAGCATGGCATCTTCTTCGCCGGTCTTTCGGCGCGCATCGCGCATCCGTTCGGAATATCGCTTTTGATCCCGGAATTGCAGCGGATCGGCCAAAGGTTCTGGCACTTCGATTTCCACGAAGACGCCTCCATCGAACAGGGCCTTGAAACGGTCTCTTGGTTCGATCGCCATGTGGTGTCCGCAACTTGGGCAAACGTTCAGGTTTTCCGTCAGCTCCCTATGGAATAACATCTGGCCACAAGGGTCGCACTTGGCCCACAGGTTTTCGGGCATGTCGCGCCGCGTGAAGATCGACTTGATCTTTGACGGAACGTAATCGGTGATCCAGTTCATGGCTCGCCTGCTCTGATTTTTCTGCTGCACGAGATATAAGGAGGCCAGTGCCGTTGCAACAAGGTTTGGCCCTTACATCATCAGCGATAAGGAGGGCGCCACCCCGCCTCCAGCGCTTCCGCTTCGCTGCAGAACCAGCGTTCGCCTTTCCCGGTATTGATCCTTGTGTTGTCGTAATAGCGCGACCAAGGCGTGTGGTAGATGCGCACTTCGACACCGTTTCTCTGTGAGATGTTGCCCTTGATTGGGCAGCCCTTTGGTGCTTGTTGTTTTGCAACAGTCCACCGGGCTGCACGATGATCTTTGGGCTGGGTGAACGTGCCGCGCCAAACGCCCCTTGGCGCTTTTGCGGCAGCGAGTTCCTCCTTCAGATAGGCCGACGTTTCGGGATTATATCGCACCGCTAGACCCGCGTTGACCATTTCGCGGTTCAAGTCGACGTGTCGCGTCCGGCAAATGCCCAGCAGACGGTCATATCGGTCATATTCAGCGCCCGCGCAGGTGACTTCGCGGCCGCGCATCAGTTTACGCAGGTAATCCGCGGCCTCTTTCCCGCAAAGATAGGCGCGGCCTCGGTTGTCGGTGCAAACCTGATCAGTTTCCGGCGCATCGATATGCAGCAGCCGAACGGCCTGTCCGCCGATGGAAATTGTGTCCCCATCCAGCAACTTGGCCACGCCACGCACTCTATCCGCTTGCGCCCAGGCCGCATGCATCAAAAACATCAGCACAGCGGCGCACCACCTGATCCCGTTCATGGGCGCAGATTAGCATACCCCGGTGCCGGAGTTCAGCCCAAGAGTTCAGCCCCGAACTCCGCCAGTGCCTCGGCAAGCCGATCAGGCCGTTCCAACGGGATCAGGTGTCCGCAATCATCCCAATCCAGCCGCCGAACATCGGCCATTCTGCTGCACCATTTGTCGACCACGTCGACGTCCAGGAACACCCGGTCACAGTGGCCGGTGATGTTCAGAGTAGGCAGGGTGAGACTGTCCCAGGGAAATGCCCAATCTGCGGCGGAAGAGTTCCGCATCAGGTTCGCATGCGGATGATCGTCCGGCAGTGGCGAAAGCTGGAATGGCAACATATTGGGCTTCGCGTTTTCCAGAAACTCCGGATTCACCAGCATCGGGAATGTGGCGGCCATCATGACGCCGACACCGGTTTTGCTGGCGAACATGCCCAAGGACTCGTTCACCCAAGCAATCCTGGGACCAATTTCGCGCAATGTGTTCAGATAGACCAGCCCGGCCGCATCGACCCCATCGCGGATCGCCTGGGCGGCGAAAAGACCACCGATCGAAAGACCCACAAGCACAGGCTTAGCGGGCTTCACCTCTGCGCAGAGCCGGACGATGTCCTCGACGATCACCGCTGGGGTCAGTTCCAAACCGGCTTTGTAAGTGCTCTCGGCCTGGCCCCGGAAATTATAGGTCAGCGTGCCGAAACCTTGATCTCTCAAGGCCGGTGCTACCTCGGCCTCCCAATGATCGGTTGTGCCGGTCAGCGCATTGACGAAGACAAAGGTCGGTGCGTGATCCCGAGCGGGCGGTGTGTGCAGATAGAACAGCGCGTTCTGATCGTCGAACGACAGCATGGCCATGGTAAGTTCCCCAGGGCCGCGCAAGCAAGGATCACCCCCGCGCGCCGTGGGCCCCCTCAGCCAGCGCGCGGACGAAATCCAGCACATCCGAAGGCAATTTTCCATCCCCGATCTGATCGACGATGGCCGACCCGACAACCACCCCATCGGCAACCCGGGCGATCTCGGCCGAACGTTCAGGCGTTTTAACCCCGAAACCGACACAGACCGGCAAATCGGTCGCCTGTTTGATGCGGGCAACCTCAGGTCCAACATCACCGGCCACAGCCTCGGCCGCCCCGGTGATCCCGGTGATCGAGACGTAGTAAACAAAGCCGGATGTGTTCTCCAACACTGCAGGCAAACGCCTGTCATCGGTGGTGGGCGTCGCCAAACGTATGAAATGCATACCGGCGTCGACGGTAGGCAGGCAAAGTTCATCATCTTCTTCTGGCGGCAGGTCCACGACGATCAGGCCGTCAATGCCCGCCTCCTTCGCATCGGACAGAAATTCCGTGACACCCTTTGAATAGATCGGGTTGTAGTAGCCCATCATGATGATCGGCGTTGTGTCGTCCTCTGCCCGGAAGTCCCGCGCCATCTGCAGCGTCTTATCCAGGGTCATACCGCCTTCCAAAGCGCGCTGCCCGGCCAGTTGGATCGAAGGGCCATCGGCCATCGGATCTGTGAACGGCAAACCCAGTTCGATGATGTCGACACCAGCGCCCGGCAGACCCTTCACGAACTCCAACGACGTGTCATAGTTAGGATCGCCCGCCATTATGTAAGAGACGAAAGCCGCCTTGTTCTCAGCCTTTAAAGCCGCAAATTTTGCGTCGATTCGTGACATGATCCCTCCCGAAAACTCGGCCTCAAAAACTAAGCGTGGTGATAGCAGGTTCACAGAGGCCGACAACCGCAATGGCTGATTTTCTAAACGCCAACGGTGCTGCGGCTGGGTGGGCTACACAGATGTTGCCATCCACCCTGGCTTACCAGGGGCGCGCGCAGCCGCCCGTCTTAATCATCCTTACGGTAGAACTTTTTATCCCGCGGCTTCCCGTCCCAGCCGGTTTTACGGGGGCGGTCATCATCATGTCGGCGTCCACCACCATCATCGTCATGCCGCTTGCCGCGACCACCCCGCGAACCGCCAAAGGGCTTGCCGCCACCTTCGCGGTCGCCGCCATAGGACTTGCCACCACCGGAATGGCGGTCGCGGCCACCCCGATCACCGCCGCGCGGGCCAGAATCTTCGCGGAACTCCCATTTGTTCAGCAATGCAATGTTGAAGTTATCGCGGCCAATGACACCTTCATTGCACCACACGGTAGAGATCGTATCGCCTTCGATCCCTTCGACACACATACGCATCGATCCGGATTTCAGCACCACAAGATCGCCAATATTGAACTCGGACATTGTGTTTCCCTGTCTTTCACCATCCGAACCGCAGGGCCTGTAACCCCGGGCCGGTTAACACTTCGCTTCAAACCGGGTTGAAAACCCGGTCTACATATCCTCACCAAGCGCCTCCGCCACGGTGAAGATATCCTTGTCGCCCCGACCGCACATATTCATGACCATCAGGTGATCGCTGGGCAGATCCGGCGCGATCTTTGCCACATGCGCCAAAGCGTGGCTGGGTTCAAGGGCCGGAATGATACCTTCGGTGCGGCATGAGAGCTTGAAGGCATCCAATGCTTCCTGATCCGTGACCGAGACATACTCGACCCGGCCGATATCATTCAGCCAGGAATGCTCTGGTCCAATACCGGGATAATCCAAACCGGCGCTGATCGAATGGCCCTCGAGAATCTGGCCGTCTTCATCTTGCAGCAGGTAGGTGCGGTTGCCATGCAGGACCCCTGGGCGGCCCCCGGTTAAGGATGCACAGTGCTCCATCCGGTCATCAACTCCGTGGCCCCCAGCCTCGACACCAATGATCCGCACGTCCGTGTCGTCCAGGAACGGATGGAACAGGCCCATGGCGTTCGACCCGCCGCCAATACAGGCAACAACCGAATCCGGCAGGCACCCTTCGGCCTCGTTCAACTGGATCCGGACCTCTTTGCCGATAATCGACTGGAAGTCCCGAACCATGGCGGGATAAGGGTGCGGACCCGCGACCGTGCCAATGCAGTAGAAAGTGTTGCGCACGTTTGTAACCCAGTCGCGCAGCGCCTCGTTCATTGCATCCTTCAGGGTACCGCGCCCTGCGGTCACCGGCACGACCTTTGCACCAAGCAGCTTCATGCGGAACACATTGGGCTTCTGGCGCTCGACATCATGGGCGCCCATGAAGACGATGCATTCCAGCCCAAACCTGGCACAGACTGTGGCAGTCGCTACCCCATGCTGCCCGGCACCTGTTTCTGCGATAATACGGGTCTTGCCCATGCGCCGCGCCAGCAGGATCTGGCCAAGCACATTGTTGATCTTATGCGCGCCGGTATGATTCAGCTCATCGCGCTTCAGATAGATCTTGGCGCCACCTAGTTCCTCGGTCAGTCGCGGCGCGAAGTACAAAGGCGAGGGCCGCCCGACATAGTGCTTCCAGAGATCGTCCATTTCCGCCCAGAACGCCGGATCATCCTTTGCCTTTTCGTACTCCGCCTCCAGATCCAGGATCAGAGGCATCAACGTCTCGGACACGAACCGGCCGCCGAATTGGCCAAATCGACCTTTTTCATCCGGACCGGTGCGAAAACTGTTTGGCATTGCTTCGTTCATGGCGTCCTCCGAGGATCGATCCGGTTCTGCCGGGTCAGTCGAGCATACGCTTATAGCCGACATGGCTGGGCGTAAAGTCCAGCGAGTCATAGAACGTCCGCGCCCGATTTCTAGAGGCATGGGTCGTCAACTGAATCATTCGGCATCCTGCGGCGCGGGCACGGGCCTCTGCATCTGCCATCATTTGCGTCCCTATTCCTTCGCCGCGCAGATGGGTTGCAACCCGAACGCTTTCGACTTGCGCCCGTCGGGTCGCCCGGTGCGACAGCCCGCTGATGAAGGTCAACTGATAGGTCGCAATGATCCTTCCTTCCTGCTCGCCGACGATCAACGTATTTCCACCTTCGGCCTGCATGGCATCGAAAGCCCCAAAATAAAGATCCGGCTCAGACATCTCCCGCGTGGTACCGAGCGCGTCATCCAGCAAGAGAGCAACCACCGCAGGAACATCTGCGCGGATGGCCTCACGAAACGTAGTTTGCTCTGTCATTCTAGCGGCCTTACAATTTGCGATGCCCACGCTGCAAGGTCAGGAGAATTCACACATACCCGATCCGTCTTCTCGATGGCGAGCCGGCGCTGTTGATTCCCGTAGCAAGGGTCCTTCCTGCACAGACGGTGTCGGAGCCCAGCGGGAAAAAAGTCATTTACAAGCGGTACAGTTCAGCTCTTCGCCGCCGCAACGAATGCCTTCAGCTTATTATGGTCCTTCACGCCGGGGCTGGCCTCGACACCCGAGGCGACATCAACCTGTGTCGCCCCGGTAAGCCGAATTGCCTCGGCAACATTTTCCGGCGTCAGTCCACCCGCCAGCATCCAGGGTAAAGACCAAGTCCGTCCGGCCAATAGCGACCAGTCAAAGGGCACACCGTGTCCACCAGGGATATTCGAGCCCTCGGGCGCTTTCGCATCGATCAGCAACTGGTCAGCGACCTCTGAATAGGCTTCGACCGCCGCCAGATCGCCTGCGTCGCGAACACTGACTACCTTCATCGCGGGCAGGCCCGTGCGCTCCTTGATCTCTAGGACGCGCGCGGGCGGCTCCTGACCATGAAGCTGGATAAGCGTGTAGGCATTTCTTTCGGGCAGTGCGCTTCCGACTGATAGGTTGTCTGCGACTTGGCCGATCAAAACATCGTCCGGATCGACGAACAGTGCCGTACGCTCCACACCATCCGGCACGGCTGCCAATACCGCCGCCGCTTGTTCCATCCGAATCGACCGCGACGCCGGAGGGAAGAAATTGAGCCCGATATAATCCGACCCTGCAGCCACAGCAGCCGCAGCATCCTCGGCCGACGTTACGCCGCAGATCTTAACACGCACATCTGTCATATTGGACCGTGGGCTGTTGACTAGCTTGCCAGCAACTGCTGCAGATCTTCGTCCTCGTCGCCGGTCTTCTCGGTCAGCCTTGCGTTTTCCTGGCGCAAGCGCGAAATCTCACGGGTCTTCTGGTCCAATCTGCGCCGCATCGAGCCGCCTTTAAGCAGCTCTAGCAATTGCGCCAGTACAAAGCCCGCCAGCACTGCCGCGACGATTATCAAGGCCAGCGGAACCTGAGGATAGCTCAGACCCGCCAGACCCATCGCCGTCGGCAAAAGGTTCAGGTCTACAGGGGTCCAGTTCGCTGCAATGATCATCATCGCCGCCAACCCGATGACGATGACGAGGCCCAGCTTGATCGCGCGCATGTCCACTCCTTATCGGCTCTGGGGCCCGGAGGTCAGTCTGCGTTCATACGCTCGCGCAGCTCCTTGCCCGATTTGAAGAACGGAACGGTCTTTGCCGGCACCGGCACCTGTTCGCCCGTTCTTGGATTACGGCCCATTCTCCCTTCGCGGTGCTTCACCGAAAAGGCGCCAAATCCGCGCAACTCGACCCTGTCACCCCGGGACAACGCTGCCGTAATCTCTTCGAACACGGTCGAAACGATACGCTCGACATCACGCTGATAGAGATGGGGATTGTCTTCTGCAATATTTTGAATGAGTTCCGACTTAATCATGGCAGTCCCCCCGCTTAACCACTGGTAATTGATTCTTCCCTCGGTAAGGGGTGAGACGGTCTCACGCAGACAGCACGGCGTCAACGCCCATAAGCGCCAATCGGAGCATTCCAAACAGCATAAAGCCTTGGAGAGACGCGGATTATCCGTTCGGGTTGCGAAAATGCGACGGAAACGTCCTCCAGCATCGACCAGGGCCACTGTTTTGCCTCCTTGGTCCATTTGCGGTCCAGCACCTTCAAGTCCGCGTCAATCTCGCGTTCCTCCTGCAACCAGTCCAATGCGGTCTGCTCATCTCCAAGCGCATCGATCAGACCGAGCTCAAGCGCCAGATTACCGGAAAATACCCGGCCGTCCGTCACGCGATCCAAAGCGTTGCCGCTTAAATCCCGCCGCTCGGCCACCAATCCCTTGAACCATTCGAACCCGTCATCAATCAGGTCCTGCGTGGCGGCGATCGCCGCGGGTGACGGGCGCGTGGTTGGCGAAGGCTCGGCCTTCAGCGGCGCACTTTTGATTCGGGTCACATCGACACCGACCATCTCGAGAAGTCCCGCGAAGTTCGGCGCTTCCATAATGACGCCGATCGACCCGGTTAGCGTATTGCGCCGGGCAACAATGTGATCCGCCGCGATCGCCGTCATATACCCGCCCGATGCCGCCAGTTCCGACATCACGGCAACTACCGGCTTTTTGTCAGCGACCTTGCGCAATCCGTCATAAAGCGCCTCGGATCCGACCAGCGTGCCGCCAGGGCTGTCAATGGCGACAACCACTGCCTTGACCTGGTCGTCATCCACCAAGTCATTGATAAGCTTTTCCCGATCGACATCATGGAAGATGACGCCGTTTATTGAAACACGGGCGATATGCGGGCCAGCCATGCCGCCGCTGAAACTTGGCAAAATCGCGATGATTGCAATCACCACTGCAACGATCGCCAGCACTCGCCAGAACGTCAGACGCCTGCGGGCCTTGCGCTTTTCAAGGATCATGTCTGCAGTCGCGGTCATGCTCGCCTCCGATGATCATTCACCACGTAAGCAATCCGTTCGAAACGTCAACGCCGGGCCAGATCGCTCCGGCCCGGCGTATCTTATTCAGTCCGGCACAATGCCGCGGCGCCAGGCCTATTCTTCGTCGCCGCCTTGGTTCTTCAAGGCTGCGCCGAGGATATCGCCGAGTGACGCGCCGGAGTCCGAGGATCCGTATTGTTCCACGGCCTCTTTCTCTTCGGCGATCTGCAGGGCTTTGATGGACAGACCCAATCGGCGCTGCGACTTGTCGATCTGGGTGATCTTGGCATCGACCCGATCGCCAACATTGAAGCGGTCAGGCCGCTGATCCTGACGATCGCGCGAAAGATCTGACCGACGGATGAAGGCCTTCATGCCTTCGTACTCCACTTCGATGCCGCCATCTTCGATCTTGGTGACCTCGACCGTCACAGCCGCCCCGCGCTTCACGCCCGAAGTTGCGTCGGCGAACTTGTCACCACCCAATTGCTTGATGCCCAGGCTGATCCGTTCTTTCTCGATATCAACATCCAGAACGGTAGCTTTGACCATGTCGCCCTTTTTGTAGTCCTGGATCGCATCTTCGCCGGACCGGTCCCAATCCAGGTCGGACAGGTGAACCATGCCGTCGATATCGCCGTCCAGGCCAATGAACAGGCCAAACTCGGTGATGTTCTTGACCTCGCCCTCGACCTCGGCCCCTTGCGGGAAGGCTTCTGCGAAGTTGTCCCAAGGATTGCCCTGGCATTGCTTCAGGCCCAAGCTGACGCGGCGCTTGTTGCTGTCCACATCCAGCACCATGACTTCGACTTCTTGCGAAGTGGACACGATTTTGCCCGGGTGCACGTTCTTTTTCGTCCAGGACATTTCCGAGACGTGCACAAGGCCTTCGACACCCGGCTCCAGTTCGACGAACGCACCGTAGTCGGTGATATTCGTGACCCGGCCAGTGAATTTGGACCCCAGCGGGAACTTTTCGCCCACGCTGTCCCAAGGATCGGCCTGCAGCTGTTTCATGCCCAGGCTGATGCGTTGGGTTTCCTTGTTGACCTTGACGACCTGCACTTTGACGGTTTCGCCAATCGACAGGATTTCCGAGGGGTGATTGACCCGGCGCCATGCCATGTCGGTGACGTGCAACAGACCGTCGACGCCGCCCAGATCCACGAATGCGCCGTAATCGGTGACGTTCTTGACCACACCGTCGACGACATCGCCTTCCGCCAACTTGCCGACGATTTCGGCGCGCTGTTCGGCGCGGGATTCTTCAAGGATGGCCCGACGGGACACCACGATGTTGCCACGGCGGCGGTCCATCTTCAGGATCTGGAAGGGTTGCGCCATGCCCATCAGAGGACCGACATCGCGCACGGGGCGCACATCAATCTGGCTGCCCGGCAGGAAGGCCACGGCTCCGCCCAGATCGACGGTGAAACCACCTTTGACCCGGCCAAAGATCGCGCCTTCGACGCGCTCGCCTTTGTCGTTGGCTTTTTCCAAACGGTCCCAGGCTTCTTCACGCCGCGCTTTGTCGCGGCTGATCATTGCCTCGCCCTTGGCGTTTTCGACCCGCTCCAAGAACACCTCTACCGTATCGCCTACGGCGATTTCGGGGGGTTGGCCTGGTGCGGCAAATTCTTTCAGTTCAACGCGGCCTTCAACCTTGAAGCCCACATCAATAATGGCCTGGCCGTTTTCCACCGCGATCACGGTGCCTTTGACAACAGAGCCTTCTTCGGGGGTGTCATGTTCGAAGCTTTCTGCAAGCAGGGCTTCGAATTCTTCCATAGCTGCCGTAGCTGCCATATGTTCAGTCTCCTAACAGTGCTTTTTCAGGCCGACCGGTTGGATCCGGCGGTCTTGGTGGTTTGGTCATGGGCGGATGCGCTATGCGCCACCGGGTTGAGATTTAGTAAAACTAGCCCAGTGCCTGCTCGATTATGTCCGCCGCCTTGGCGACGGCGGCGTCTATATCCAATTCTGTCGTATCCAGCAAGTGTGCATCTTCCGCTTGCCTTAAAGGAGCATCATCGCGCCCGGCATCACGGGCATCGCGGGCGGCCAGGTCTTTTGCAACCTGGTCGATTGTGGTGTTCTCGCCCCGCTCGGTCACCTCGCGGAATCGGCGCATGGCGCGGGCTTCATCCGTCGCAGTGACGAACAGCTTCACATCCGCGTCGGGGCAGATCACCGTGCCGATATCCCGGCCATCCAGAACCGCGCCGCCCTCCCGCGCTGCAAACTTGACCTGAAAATCAAAGAGCGCCATGCGGACACCCGACATCGCTGCCACGCGCGAGGACGCGCGCGCCACCATCACAGTACGCAAGCCCTCTTCATCGATATCGTTTTCCGTCAACTCCCGCGCCACCAATTCGGCGACACCTTCATCAATTACGCCCCGGCCCATATTCAGTGCCCGTTTGCCGACGGCACGGTACAGAAGTCCGGTGTCCAAATGGGCAAAACCGAACTTTTCTGCCACTGCCTTTGCAATGGTGCCCTTGCCCGCAGCAGCCGGCCCATCAATGGCAACAGTGAAACGCAAGCAGAGAATCCCTCAACCCATCATGAAACCGCAGCGCCCAGGCTAATAGCCAATCCGCGCGCTTCTCAGTTTAATGTTGTACCTAATCACCAAAGACCGCAAGTGGTGGGCGGGTAACAGAAAATACGCCCGCCCGAATGTGCAATATGCAAAATCGAACACGTCCCTAGAAAACCGATACGAAGAGTTTGAAATGGCAGATCTTGTTGAAAACATCCTGGCCGCCGACGCCCGTATCAAAACGATCGATGGCGGTCCGCGGGAAACGCCGCTGGATCTGGCCGGGCCGTTCAGCGAACAGACTGGCGCACAGGTCGTCTTGAAGGGTGAGCATCTGCAACCCACGGGATCGTTCAAGCTGCGCGGCGCGATGAACAAGATGCTGTCTTTGAATGATGACCAACGTGCTCAAGGCGTGATCACGGCCTCTTCCGGCAATCACGGCATGGCGACAACGCTTGCCGCCAGTCTGGCGGGTGTGACCGCAACCGTCTATCTGCCGGAAAGCGTCTCGTCGCTGAAACGCACCAACATCGAACGCATGGGGGCAAAGACGGTTCTGGTTCCTGGCGCTGGTGTCGAATGCGAACGGGCGGGACGCCGGGCGGCAGCCGATCAGGGCGTGACCTTCGTCTCGCCCTATTCCGATTTGGACATCATCGCCGGTCAGGGCACCATCGGCGCGGAACTGGAACGCCAATGCCCGGATTTGGCCGCCGTTTATGTCTGCGTCGGGGGCGGCGGGCTGATTTCCGGCATCGGTTCGTATCTGAAGGTCAAGCGGCCCGGCGTAGACATCGTCGGCTGCTGGCCTGCGAACGCGACCGCCATGCACGGCTGCATCGAAAAGGGAGAGATCTGGGACGTGCCCGAGACCGACACCCTGTCAGACGGCTCTGCCGGAGGGATCGAGGAAGGCGCGATCACCTTCCCGATCTGCCAACAGGTGATCGACCGCCATGTCATGGTGGCCGAAGAAGAAATCGCGGAGGCCATGCGCGAGACCGCCGCCAAGGAACGATACATCATCGAAGGCGCGGCAGGGGTGGCTGTCGCCGCCGCCCTGAAGACCGGCGGTGACTACGCGGGCAAACCGGTCGCCACCATCATCTGCGGGCGCAACGTATCCATGGAAGTCTTCATGGGCGTGATGGCTGGTGCTAAGACATAGGACACTGACAGACGCTGCGATTTGATATTTTCGGCACATATTTGGGGAGATTTCGATGAGCTATTTAAAATCAAATGCACAAGCCGCATCACTATGCTTTTGCGCAGGAATTATTGGCGTGGCGTTTTCCCTTGGCGGGTCCAGCCCGGCAAAGGCAGAGTTTAAGCACTGCTATTGGAATTCTCCGGATCTACCACATTCGATCGTCCCCAGACCCGATGTCAAAGCGGCAAAGTATGACAACGCGCCCAGTCAGATTACGCTCGGCCTGCTCCTCACTGCACCAGATTTGTGGGCCCGGTCTCTATGCGGTGCGGTCCGGGAACAGGATATCCAGTTTGCTAGAACCTATTATGAGAACCAGAACTGCACGCCCGAAAGTTTGATTGGCCAAATGGTCGAGAGCCTGGGCGATGGTGGTCGGTACATTTACCCGGGATGGCTGGGGTTTGAATACTTCAGCCAAGAGTTTCCTCAAGAAATGCAAAAAATATGTGATCTAATCAGCGACATCGATGCAGAGTGTTTCAAAGGTGGACGGGTCGAAACAGACGAAGGAATTGAGTTGTATGAAAAGAACCGTCCGCAGTGCGCAGTGCATAGGGAGAGCGTAAATTTATTTGCCGATTTATGGACTGACGCGAAGAATAAGGTCGGCTCAGAGAAATTGGAGTCATTGATAGTTGAAATGGACAGGATCGTTAAAGAAGCGGAAATACATGAATGAAGCGGTGAATTGCCCTAGAAGTTTAAAAGACACTTGAAATTCTACCTCAATCCGTCTCCCCCCAATGCTCGACCGTGAAGTCGATGAACGCCCGCACTTTAGGCGACAGTTGACGCGCGGACGGGTAAAGCATCCGCACCGGCAGCACGTCCTCGCCTTCGTATTCCGTCAGGATCGGCACCAGCCGGCCATCGGCCAAAGCGTTCTCCGCGGGGATACGACTGAGGTGCACGATCCCTAGGTGTCTGATAGCAGATCGCATCAGCATATCCGGGTTGCTGGAGGACATGGTGCCCGAAACGTCCACGACCTTAGTGCCACCCGCCCCCTTAAACCGCCACTTGTCCAAACGACGAGAGGTAAGCAGATGCACCAGGCAGTTGTGCTTGGTCAGGTCCGAGGGAACCTGGGGCGTCCCATTCCGCGCCAAATATTCCGGCGAGGCGCAGGTAACAAACTCTGTATCCGGCAGGCGCCGCGCCATTAGGGAACTATCCTGCGCTTCACCGGTGCGAAACGCGATGTCGAACCCCTCGCCGACCAGATCCACCATCCGGTCCAGCAGGATCAGGTCGATCTCGACTTCTGGGTATTCCATCAAGAAGTCCGGAACCAACGGCATCAACCGGTGGAAACCATAGGTCATCCCAGCCGTGATCCGAAGTCGGCCTCGGGGGGCGGCCTGGGATTCCGACGCCTCCCGCTCGGCCTCTTCGATATCAGCTAGGATCTGCCCTGCACGCTGATTATACCGATCCCCGGCATCTGTCATGCTGAGTTGTCGTGTCGTGCGGTTCAGCAGCCGAACGCCCAGCCGTTCTTCCAAACGCCCTATGCGGCGGCTGACCCCAGAGGGCGTCATTCCCAGGGTTTTTGCCGCCCCGGCGAAGCTGCCCGCTGTCACGACGACAGAGAAGACATGCATATCACTACCGTTACTCATTCAATTCGTGATTTTTAGTCATGAGTGAGTGGACATCTGGCTATATTATCATTTTCAAAGCACGGCGTATATTCCTTCACAGCAAGCCACGACGGGCCCCGAATTGAAGGAGAAACTGACATGACACTTCAAACCTCCAACACCCCACGCATTCCGACCCAAGATGAGATCGACCAAGGCATTGGCCGTGGACGCAGGCTTCGCTCTGAAGCCTTCCGCGAAGCATTCGCTGCACTGTTCGCCTTGATCGGATCGATCGGAACGCGCCAAGGCGCACAACGCAAAACCCGCTCAGCCTAAACGAATCTAAACCCCTCTCCCTGTCGGCAGGCTGTTTCCCACGGCCTGCCGCTTTGCATATCAGGCGCAGTACTGTCCGCATCTGATTAGGCCCGCCTCAATTCCCGTGCAGATCCTCAGCAATCGGCCCTGGCCATATTGCACCCTTCCATTGATCTGACATTTCCGGGGCATGAAAATTGTTCTGCTCCACCCGCCTCACACCGCCATCGGTAGCCGCATCCCGAAGGAAAACCTGCCGCCCTTTGGCCTCTTGTGCCTGGGCGGCCCGCTGATAGACGCGGGCCATGACGTCAGCCTGATCAACGCTGAACCACCCAATTGGGACATCGCTGAGATCGTCGATCGCATACGGGTGCAAAACCCCGACGCCGTCCTGATCGGGCATTCCGGGTCGACCTCGGCCCATCCGACGGTGCTGCGGATCGCCCGCGTGCTGCGCCGCGCCATGGCCCATGTGAAGATCATCTATGGCGGCGTCTACCCGACCTATCACTGGCAGGATGTGCTAACGCAATGCCCCGAGATCGAAGTGATCGTCCGGGGCGAGGGAGAGGAAACCACTCCCCGCCTGATCGGTGCCTTGGAAAGCGAGACGCCGCTCTATGCCATCCCAGGCATTGCCTTTCACGGCCCAGCGGGGCCGACAGCCACGCGCCCCGCGCCGATGATCAAAGACCTGGATGCCAACCGCATCGGGTGGGAGCTGATCGACTTCAACGATTACGGATACTGGGGCGGTAAGAAATCGGTGATCCTGCAATTTTCCAGGGGGTGTCCGCACCTCTGCACCTATTGCGGGCAGCGCGGGTTCTGGACCAAGTGGCGGCACCGCGACCCAGTGAAACTGGCGGAAGAAATCGCCTGGCTACACCGGGAACACGGCGTCGAGTTGATTAACTTTGCCGATGAAAACCCAACCTCTTCGCGACGCCAGTGGAAGGCATTCCTCGAAGCCCTGATCGCCGAGGATGTCCCGGTAATGCTGATCGGTTCGACTCGGGCCGGCGATATCGTCCGGGATGCCGATATCCTGCACCTCTATAAGAAAGCCGGGGTGATGCGCTTTCTGCTGGGGCTGGAGGCAATGAACGAAGTCACCTTGGCGAAGATCCGCAAAGGGTCGGAACCCTCGGTGGATCAGCAGGCGATCCGCTTGCTACGCGCTCATGGGATGATCGGGCTTTGCACCTTCGCCGTGGGATTCGAGGAAGAAACCGACCGCGATTACCTGCATATCATGCGCCAGCTGATCGCCTATGATCCGGACCAGATCATGTCGGTCTTCGCGACCCCGCACCGGTGGACGCCGTTCTTTCAAGATTCGAAACACCGCCGGGTGATCCAGACGGACCAGCGTCTCTGGGACTATAAGCACCACGTGCTGGAATGCCGGAACGTTCCGGCATGGCGCGTCTTTCTGTGGGTCAAGCTGATCGAGTTGCGCCTGCAGTTGCGGCCCAAGGCGCTGTGGCGGACCTTTCTGCATCCGGACCCTGACATGCGCCATGCCATGCAATGGTATACCCGCATGGGTCGCCGCGTCAGCATGCACGAGATCTGGAATTTCTTTGTCCGCCAACGCCGGGTCAAAAACGGGCCCAGGGTTGCCTCTTATCTCGGCGGAGACAATCAGATCGAAGAACACGCCTCGGCACGGACACCGGCACAAGGCCCTGTGCCCGCTCTTGCTGCAGAGTAGGTACGTTCATTGAGGCGGAGTGACCGCTTAGGTCGGCGTGCTCACCTATTCACCTTGGTCAGAGTTGCGCCCAACCCCGACATCAGGTCCTGGAAATCCGGGAAACTGGTGGCGATAGGTGACGCATCATCGACTTTGACCGAATGCTTCGCACCCATCCCGAGGCATAGGAAGGACATTGCAATCCGGTGGTCCAAATGTGTTTCCACCTTGCCGCCACCAGGTACGCCGTCCGCGCCCATGCCCTGCACGACCATCCCGTCTTCGAATTCCTCAACCTCGATTCCATTGGCGCGCAATCCCGACACCACGGCGGCGATCCGGTCGGATTCTTTGACCCTGAGTTCCTTAATGCCCCGCATGACTGTTCTGCCTTCCGCAAAGGCTGCAAGGCAGGCCAAGACCGGATACTCATCGATCATGCTTGCTGCCCTGTCGGGTGGGACATCAATCCCCTTCAACGCAGAATGGCAAACGCGCAGATCGGCGACCGGCTCGCCACCTTCTTCCCGCGGGTTCTCGTGGGTGATGTCCGCGCCCATATCCGACAGGGTTCTGTAGAGCCCATCGCGGGTTGGGTTCTGGCCGATGTTCGGGATTAAAACCTCGGACCCAGGGACCATAAGTGCAGCGGCAACCGGAAAGGCGGCCGACGACGGATCCCGCGGCACGGCGATCTTCTGGGGCGCCAATTCCGGTTGCCCAGTCAGCACGATGCTACGGCCGCTGGGGGTCTCTTCGATTTCGACCTCGGCCCCGAAACCACGCAGCATGCGTTCGGTGTGATCGCGGGTAGCTTCCCCTTCGACGACAACTGTCTCGCCCGGTGCATTCAGCCCTGCCAGTAGAACGGCGGATTTCACCTGGGCCGAGGCTACGGGCAGCGTGTACTCCACCGGAACTGGGTCCACCGCCCCCGTCAGTGTCAGCGGCAATAAGCCCCCTGCCCGACCCGAGGCCTGGGCCCCGAACATCGCCAGTGGATCAAGAATGCGGCCCATTGGCCGGCGTCGCAGCGACGCATCGCCAGTGAAAGTTGCTGCGATAGGACAGGTCGCCATCATGCCCATGATCAGCCGGACGCCGGTGCCGGCATTGCCGCAATCGATCACGTCCTCGGGTTCGGCAAGGCCGCCGGTGCCGACGCCCCAGACCGACCAAGTGTCACCATCCTGAGTGACCTGCGCGCCAAAGGCCCGCATCGCCGCAGCGGTGGCCAAGACGTCCTCGCCTTCCAATAATCCTGTGATCCGTGTTTCCCCCACGCTGAGCGCGCCCAGGATCAGCGCCCGGTGCGACACAGACTTGTCACCTGGAACGATCGCTGTTCCGTTCAGAGGGCCACCCGGTCCGGCGGACAAGGGACGCGGGTCTGCGGCGTGGGACATGAGGCGAGGCTCCGGATGGTGTCGGCCTGCCTATACCGCCCAGCCTTTGATGACGTCCACCCAAAAGCGAGCGCGCCGGTCTCCCCCTCGCAGAGAGACCGGCCCGATCCAAGCAACTCACCTGTAGTAAAACCTCAACTCAACGCAAATGCAGCAGATCGCGCTAACCCGACGCGTCGGCTTTGGACCCCGCCCCTCGCTCGTTCGGGGTCGGAGAGAGAGATAGTGAGTCGTTTGGGCGAACGTTGGGCAGGGCCTGCCCAATATTCGTCATATAAGTGAATGGCTTAACAGCGCTTGAACGCCAGATAGTGGGGTTTGCGCCCTTCGCGCAGGGCTTTCGCCTCATATCGCGTACCAGGCCAATCCGGCCATGGCTCGCGCCAGTCTTTGGGGCGTTCTGCGGTCCAACTAAAATCGGGGTGCTGGCCCAGGATTAAAAGGCTGTGGCGGACATAGTCACTGATATCCGTTGCAATCCGCAGATCGGCACCCGGGGCCATGACCTTGGCAAGTTGGTTCAACTGTGCCGGGTTTACAAACCGGCGCTTGTGGTGCCTGGTCTTGGGCCAGGGGTCGGGATAAAGCAGAAAGACCCGGGCGATGCTGGCCGCGGGCAGCACATCCATGACATCGCGGGCGTCCGCATCGGTGACGGAAACATTGCTGACCCCTGCCTGCTCGATCGCCGCTAACAGTTTCGCCACCCCGTTGATGAAAGGTTCCGCCCCAATGATCCCGATTTCAGGGTTGGCCTGGGCCTGGGCAAGCATGTGCTCTCCACCGCCAAAGCCGATTTCCAACCATACCTCTTTTTTGCCAGGGAAGAGGGCGCCCAGGTCTATGGGATCGCGCCCAGGATTGTCAGCCCAAGTCACCCCAGGCGGGGCCAACTCCGCGAGGCGTGTGTCAACGAGATCTGCCTGATGATTGCGCAGCTTCTTGCCACGTCGGCGACCGTAGAAGTTGCGCCATGGCGCGCCATCTTTGCGGTCAGGGGTGGTCACAGGATCGGCCTTTCAGGCCGAGGCTGGGGCATTGCCCCAGACCCCACGGTATTTCCGGCCAGATGAAGGGGCCGGAAGACTGACATGTGCGCGTTAGACTGAGCCTTTCAGCGTATCGGCAAGATCGGTTCTTTCCCAAGAGAAACCACCATCGGCATCAGGTTCGCGGCCAAAGTGACCATAGGCGGCAGTGCGCTGATAGATCGGCTTATTCAGGCCGAGCATGTTGCGAATACCGCGGGGCGTGAGGCTAACGCTGTCCCGAATGGCTTTTTCAATCGCCTCATCGCTGATCTGCCCAGTTCCATAGGTGTCAACATAGATCGAAAGCGGCTCGGACACGCCAATTGCATAGGAAAGCTGCAGGCAGCAACGATCGGCCATGCCAGCAGCCACGACGTTTTTGGCAACATATCGGGCGGCATAGGCCGCAGAACGGTCAACTTTGGTTGGGTCCTTGCCGGAAAACGCACCGCCACCATGCGGGGCCGCGCCACCATAGGTGTCCACGATGATCTTACGGCCCGTCAGGCCTGCATCGCCGTCAGGGCCGCCGATAACAAAACGCCCTGTCGGGTTGACGTGCCAAACCGTGTTCGCATCGATCAGTCCGTCAGGAAGGGCTTTGTGGACATAAGGCTCGACGATCTTGCGGACATCGCCGGATTCAAGTCCATCTACGTGCTGAGTGGAGACGACGATCGTGTCCGCGCGGACCGGCTTGCCATCGCGGTATTCCATTGTGACCTGAGACTTCGAATCCGGTCCCAGTTCCGGCGCTTCACCTGAATGGCGGGCGTCGGCCATCAAACGCAGGATGTTGTGGCTGTACTGGATCGGCGCCGGCATAAGCTCGGGCGTTTCCTTGCAGGCGTAGCCGAACATGATGCCCTGGTCGCCCGCACCTTCGTCTTTGTTATCGGCGGCATCAACGCCCTGGGCGATGTCCGAGCTTTGTTCATGAACGTAGCAGTCAATCGAGCAGTTGGCGAAGTGGAAGCCCTTTTGCTCGTAGCCGATCTTCTTGATCGTTTGGCGCGCTTCTTCGATGAAATCTTCATCCCGTACCGCATTATCAGCGCTGATTTTCACCTCGCCCATAAGCACGACCTTGTTAGTCGTGGCCGCGGTTTCGACCGCAACGCGGGCTTCGGGTTCACGCGACAGGATCATGTCGATCATCGCGTCCGAGATCTGATCGCAGACCTTGTCGGGATGGCCTTCGGATACAGACTCCGAGGTGAAAAGATAGTCGTTGCGGGACATCAGAGCCTGCTCCTCTCAGATCTTACGCAGGGCCACATGACTTGGTGGCCTGAAATGACGCGCCCCTTTCGCACGTGTCCAGGCCAGCGTCAATCTTTGTGACATCTGCGCAAAACTGCCAATTCTAGGACGGCAATCTGTGCGCGATTGGATTTGGTTCAAAACAGTGCAGATCGGCTGAACTGGCCGGTCTTTAGAGTTTCAGAGTTTCAAAAACAGCAATGGCCGCGTTTCTACGCGTCACCCTTCCTGCGCAATTGTGTTCACCAGATCGACGATCCGTCGGCGGGTTGCGGAATCTGGGATCTTGAGGAATGCGCGGGACAGAGCATGACCATCGGGCGAGGCGAGAAAGCGCTGGATCTCGGCGCTGCGGACAGACGCTGAATCCTCTGGGTTCAGGCTTCCCGCGACGGGCAGACCTTCATAGAAGAACTCGACGGGTACCGATAGGATCTGAGCGATCTTGTAAAGCCGCCCCGCGCCGATACGGTTCTGTCCTTTTTCATACTTCTGGACCTGCTGAAACGTCAGTCCCAGCGACTCCCCCAACTGCTCTTGACTGATGTTAAGGGTCATCCGTCGCAGCCGTACACGGCTGCCAACATGTGCATCGATATCGTCTGCGGCTTTCAAGTCTTTGCTCGCTATAGTCATCATTAGAATGCCCGCGAACGAATTCGCTGCGGGTACGCATCAACTTGCACCGATTGCACACTAAGTACTTCGCTCTGCCCCCTTGGATCCCCCCCAAGAGATGAGCCACGCTATGATGCTGGGAAAAAAGAAGTCAATCTTAACTACGCATTTTACTCATTATCACGCAAGAAATTGCAATAATTGCAATCACTAATAAAAGGGCCACCGACTTTAGTCGACTGTAGGGTGTAGGAAGCAGCGCATTTGGCAACTTTGTATCAATATACGAATAGTTGTGCATTTTGATTGACACAACTTCTCGTCCATAAGCATCAACCACAGCGGATATACCTGTATTCGCTGCACGCACCAGTGGCAATCCCTGCTCAACGGCTCGGAATTTCGCCTGCGCATAGTGTTGCTGCGGTCCGGCGTAGGACCCGAACCAAGCATCATTCGTTGGCTGCACCAACCATTCCGGACGCTCGTCTCCGACAACTTCGTGGGGAAAAATCGCCTCGTAGCAGATCAGGGCAGAATAGGACGGAACGCCGTCAATCTTTATCGTCCGAGGCCCAACGCCACGATGAAATCCCCCTTGAATGGCAAACTGGCGCAATCCCAGTGCCGACAGAACACCTTCAAAGGGAAGGTACTCGCCAAACGGCACTAGATGGTGTTTGTCATAGCGAACCCCCAGAGCGCCATCCGGCAATATCGGCAGAAAAGCATTGGTCCAGTGCATCCGTTCCGTGCCACGCGCGCCATGAGTAACACCTGCAAGCACAACCGCATCACCAGCGGCTTCAGAGATTTGGGCTACGACCTCGGGCTGATCTTCGGGGATCAGATTGATGACAGATTCCGGCCAGATCACGATGTCAACCGGTCCCATATCTCCGGTCGGCGGCGCGGACGTGGAGTCCAAAGCACGCTGATAGAACGCCTCGTAGTATCCGGATTTCCATTTGAGATGTTGCGGTGCATTCGGCTGCACCAAGCGCAAAGTGGGGCTGTCGTCGGACCATTGCGCAATATCAGGCAAGCGTAGCTCACCCGCCAGCCAGATCCCTGCGCCAGCCGCTATGGCCGCGCCGGCAACCCACCGCGATCTTCCCATCAGGGCCACGCCGGGCAATGCGCACAGCCACAGCGTCAAGGCGGTCAGTCCATAGGGGCCAACCACCGCCGCGGCCTGCATGGCCGGGGTGTCTACCCAGACATAGCCAGGCAGAGCCCAGGGAAATCCTGTCAGCACGTGACCCCGGGCAAACTCGACCAGGGTCCACGCGATCGCCAGAATGCCCGCGGCGGCCAAGATGCTCCGCGGCCAAAGGCGCCTCGCAGCCCAGAAGCCCAGCATCCAAAAAAGCGCGAGCCCGGCAGGCAGGAACAGCACGCCCAGCGGCATCAACCAGGCAAACCGGTCCGGGTCCACCAGGAAGGCATGGCCGATCCAGTGTAGCCCGGTCGTGAAATAGCCAAAGCCAGCGCCCCACCCTATCCAGGCAGCGGCACGGCCCGTCGGCGCATGGGCCACCAGCATCACCAGCAAAGGCAAGGCGACGAACATCACCCAAGGCAGCCCAATGGGCGGATGCCCCGCCGTCATCAAGGCCCCGGCAGCAAACGCCAGGAAAAGCCGGTGCCACCGTCCCAGTCCGGCAAACCAACCGGCAAAACCCTTTGGCAAAGTGTCTGGTTCGGTGGATGTGGCGGACTTCAAGGCGGTCCCTCTCGCTGATCCACTCCCATAGGGAGAGGCGACGGTTGAGGACGCGGCGATTCCGCTGCTTGCGCCCTACTGGCGGGCACCGAACAGACAAATGAAGGTCCGGTCAAGTCACGCAAAGGCGAGACCAGATTGCAAGATCACACCTATTCGGCGGCCTGGCTAAGCCCGGATGATCCGTTGCCGGGTCTCAGACGGATCCGCTTGATGCGGCGCGGTTCAGCATCGACGATTTCGAACTCGTACCCCGCCGGATGCACGATCACCTCGCCCCGCGTCGGCACGCGGTTCGCCAGCATGAAAACCAGCCCGCCCAAGGTATCGACGTCCTCGTCCCAGTCCTCAGGCACCAGCATGACGCCCTGGTCCTGCTCAAAGGCTCGAATATCGGCACGGGCCTGGACCAGCCATGTGCCATCGCCTTCGGCGACCCATTCCGCAGCATCTTCGCGGTCATGTTCGTCTTCGATGTCCCCGACAATCTGTTCGACCAAATCCTCGATGGTGATCAGCCCATCGACGCCGCCGAACTCATCGATGACCAGAGCCATATGGACCCGTTCGCCCTGCATTTTCTGCAGCAGTGCCGCAATGCGCATCGACGGCGGAACAAAAAGTGCAGTCCGAATATGATCGGTCAGCCGGAAGGCCTTCGCACCCGTGCGCGCAAAGCCATAGTTCAGTGCCAGGTCTTTCAGGTGCACGAAGCCGATAGGGTCATCCAGCGTCTCGCGATATACTGGAAGGCGCGAATGGCTGCCGCTTTCGGATGCCTCGATGACCTCGTCTAGGGCCGCGTTCTCGTCCACTGCAACGACATCCGCACGCGGCGTCATCACGTCTTCGACACGAAGATCGCGGAGACGCAGGATGTTGTTGACCATGGCCAATTCAGCCGGAGACGAATTCCGAAATGCCGAGCCGAGCCGATCCGCGGGCTCTGCCTCTTCACCGACCTCCACGCCATTGCCAGACCAGCCAAACAGCCGGCCCAGGAATGATGGAGGCTCTTCCGGTTCAGTGTTCAGGCCTTCCGGCCTGCTGGGTTCGTCCTCAGGACCGCCCTCTTCCGAGGGCCCTGGACTATGATCTTTGTCCATCTTCTCTCAATCAGAACACGGGTTGTCCGCGCTTCCTCTGGGCATAAGGATCGGCGATCCCAAGCTTGGCCAATGCCTGGCTTTCAATCCCCTCCATTCTGGCAGCATCTTTGTCGGTTTCATGATCAAATCCCAACAAATGCAGGCTCCCATGAAGAATCAGGTGTATGACGTGATTTTTCAAGGGAATTTCCGCGATTTTCGCCTCGTGGATGCATGTTTGCAGCGCAATGGCCACATCTCCTATCGGATTTGGCCCGTCAAAGTGCGAGTCCGGGGGTGTCGGCGGTGCTTCACCCGGCGCGGCAGGTGCCAAATCATACGCCGGCCAGGACAGCACGTTTGTCGGCGCTGCTTTATCTCGAAACTCCGTATTCAAACCTTGAATCCGGCTATCCGAGCAAGCCAGAACCGAAATCGAGTATTCCGCTGGTGAAAGGCCGGCCCCCTGAAGCGCAAGCGTCGCTGCGGTGGTGGCGGCCCCCGCCAGGTCCGGTACCACCTCCCAACCCGGCTCTTCGATGGTCAGTTCGACCTGTGTTTCGGTCAAACGGAGCTCTTTTGATCATAAGCCTCGACAATCGCTGCGACCAGTGGATGGCGCACCACGTCCGTAGCCGTAAAACGGATGAACCCTATTTCTTTGATCCGTCCCAGGATCTCGACGGCCTGAACCATGCCGGATCTTGTCCCGCGCGGAAGATCTATCTGGCTGGGATCGCCTGTGATCGCCATATGGCTGCCTTCACCCATGCGGGTCAGAAACATCTTCATCTGCATTTCGGTCGTGTTCTGAGCCTCGTCCAGAACCACAAATGCATTGCTGAGCGTGCGCCCGCGCATGAAGGCCAGCGGCGCGATCTCGATCTTGCCGTCCTCCATCAGCTTTGCAACTTGCTTGCCCGGCAACATGTCACCCAACGCGTCATAGAGCGGCCGCATATAAGGATCCATTTTGTCCTTTTCGGTGCCTGGCAAGAAGCCCAGGCGCTCACCCGCCTCGACCGCCGGCCGGGAAAGGATGATTTTATCGACCCGGCCATCCATGAACATGCTGACCGCGGCAGCCACGGCCAGATAGGTCTTGCCGGTCCCAGCAGGGCCAATGCCGAAGACCATGTTCTTATTGAAGAGTTCGGCGACATAGGCGCTTTGCGTCGGAGAGCGCGGCGAAATCGTTTTCTTTCGTGTCCGAATCTCCAGCTTGCCGCTTGGGAACATGTCCAACTGTTCGGTCGGGGCTACCGTTTCATCAGGCAGGACACCCATGCGTATCAAACCATCGATATCAGCAGGCTCGACCGGGCGGCCATCCTCAAGCCGTTCGTAAATCGCCTCGAGCGCCAAACGGCATTGTTCGCGGCCATCTTCCGGCCCATGCATGGTCAGAAGGTTCCCGCGGCGCAGGATCGAAAGCCCGAACCCTTGTTCCAACTGTGTCAAATTGCGATCGAACTGACCACAAAGATCGATTAACAGGCGATTGTCGGCAAACTCGACAATGGTCTCGTCCAGAACGTCAGGCAACGGATTGTCCCCGGCGGCAGCAGTTGGCACGAGATGATGTCTCCTTTGGAATTCGAGCCACTACATCGTGGCCCAGCCCACGCAACCGCGCAAGCAAAAAGGCGGCAGCAAAATAGTCGCTCACAGACCCAGTTTGGCCCTTAATGCCAAGCTGAGTGCCCCGGTCTTTCACCCTAGCGATACTTTTGGCGAAATGGAGGCGCAGTCTGCGAGACATTCGGGCAACCGAGCTATATATTGGCATCTCAGCGAATGATGTGCCGAGCCGATGAGCGACACCGATCTTGCCAAGCCGAAGACGAAGACCAAACCAAAGGTCGAACGTCCGAAGATGCACAAGGTCATCTTGCTGAATGACGATTTCACGCCGCGCGAGTTTGTCACTCTGATCCTGAAGGCGATCTTCGGCATGGGGCCTGAACGCGCCTATCACGTAATGATGACTGCGCATCAGCAAGGCAAATGCGTGGTCGCGGTCTACACGCGAGAGGTGGCCGAGGATAAAGCGACCCAGGCCACCGATGCAGGTAAGGAAGCGGGCTTTCCGCTGCTGTTTACGACTGAGCCAGAGGACTGATCGGCGCCGCGCCGCGCGAAACCACGCGCCTGGCCAGCATTAGCACCGCGGCCCCCAGAAGACCCGACATCAACGACCCGGCCAACACGCCCAACCGCACAGCGTTCTGATGTTCGACATCTGAAAACGCCAAGGTCCCGATGAACAGGCTCATGGTGAAGCCGATACCAGCCAGTAGCGATACGCCGTAAAGCTGGGTGAACGTCGCCCCTTCCGGACGTTGGGCCAGGCCGAGCTTCACAGCCCCCCAGGCCAGGCCAAAGACACCGATCTGTTTGCCTACGAAAAGTCCTGCCGCAATCGCCAGGGTCAAAGGCGCAGTCAGATCCGCCAACGACAAACCACCCAAAGGCACGCCAGCATTCGCAAACGCGAAGACCGGCATCACGAAGAAGGCCACATATGGCGCTATGGTTGTCTTCAACAGAATAAGTGGCGAGGTACCCGCAGCGTCCCGTTTGATCGGAATTGCAAAGCCAAGGGCAACACCGGCCAAAGTGGCATGCACGCCGGATTTCAGGACACAGACCCAGAGGATAAGGCCGACAATGATGTACATACCGGTGCGGCGCACGCCTGCCAGGTTCATACCGAGCAGAACCGCAAGCCCGCCAACGCCAAGACCCAGTGCAATGAAGGACAGCTCGCTCGTATAGAACGCCGCGATGATCGCGATCGCCGCCAAATCGTCGACGATTGCCAATGCAAGCAGGAAGACCTTCAAAGACGGCGGCACCCGATTACCCATAAGGGACAGAACACCCAGGGCAAAGGCGATGTCTGTGGCGGCGGGAATGGCCCAGCCGCGGGCTTCTGCTGCGTCAATGCCGACGATGCCTAAGAAGACCAATGCCGGCGCCGCCATACCACCGATGGCGCCATAGACCGGCAGGGCGGCACGGCGCCATTCAGACAAGGCGCCCACGCCGATCTCTTTTTTGATCTCTAGTGCAACAAACAGAAAGAAGATCGCCATCAGGCCATCATTGATCCACAGCAGGATCGGTTTGGACAGCGCGTTGTCTTCGATCGAGATCGTGAATGTCGCCCCCAGCAGAAGATCGTAGAACGGGCGCAATGCGCCGATGTTCTCGAACAAAAGCCCTGCAAGGGCGGCAATGCCCAGGACCAGACCTGCTTTGGTTTCGGTAGACATCTCGACAGATGCGGCGCGCATAATTCCCTCCATGTTACTTAAGGTCATGAGATGGTGCGCTGCACCAAAAAGTTAAGGGTCGCTGCTTCGAATTTGACTGAAAACGGACGCGGCGGCTTGCCGCGCCCGATCAGGCAGCCCGGGCTAGGGACGCGTCCGTCGCCAGATCCAGGCGCCAGAACACCGGTTGGCCGGACCGGCGCAGGTTCTTCAGCGCTTTGCCACGGGCGCGGTACAGGAACTCTGGCGCCTGGTCGGTCGCCTTGAAGCCAAACCGGCGCGGCAGATCCGTATAGATCGAGCGCGGCGGCAGGCGGTCATCGTGGATCCGCTTTAGCTTAGCACCAGTCTTGGGTTGATGCATCCAAATCCGACTGACGCCAAGTTCCCGGCGCGCAAACGCCAGCACGGCCAGCATCACCACCCGCGCCCAATCCCGAGCGAAGACATCGCGTGTCATCTGCAGGAACATCCTGGCTTCGACGCGATGGTGCTTCGAAAGGTTCTGCAGCATCCGCTTGCGCATCACATCAGTGGCTCGTAGCCAATCTGTCTGGATCTCTTCGATCAGCAGGTCCTCGCCCCATTCGTCCAGGTCCAGACGCGCCCAGGCCATTGTGATTGGACCGGACTGGCGAACAGGGTGGCCATAATATTCCAATGCCGCCCGCCAGCTTTGACCGAAGATCCTGCGAAACTGCCCGCAATAGTCTTCAGGGAAGTTCACCTGCAGCACCAGATTGCCGCCCGCGCGACTGACCTGAAGGGCCTGCCAGCAATGCTGTTCGTTCTCGCCAACCCATTCGGCGAAACTGACCGTAAACATCCGCCAATCGGCTACGGCGGCGATGTCGAACGCCGTTTGCGCGGGGCGATCAACGGCCAGTTCACGCTCACGCCCAAAGGCATACAGCGGATCGGCCAGCGGCCAAAGCTGCTCCGGGCGGATCCAGCCATCGCCGCAGGTCGCAATCACCTCGGCCACGCCGGGGCGCTGCAACAATGGCGCCAGCGGACCACGACGCAGCGTGCTGATCCGGGCAGGCCCGTCCAGGCGCTGATGCAATAGCCACGCCGCCTCGCGCTCAGCGAAGTGCGGATATGGCAATTCATCGGGCAGCATGTGGCCCAGGGTTTCTCGAAAGGTCGGGTGCATGATCTTTGTCCAAAACAGGCGCGACGCCTGTCGGACGGGACCGGCGTCAGGAAGCGGTGATGTGCTCGCGTATCGACAATGGTCCGTTCATGCGGATCTCCATCAGGTTAGATGCGACATATTAGATACATGTGATGCGGCGATTCTGCAACATTAAATGTCAGTGATCCTGACGTTCATTGCCGCGATGTTGTAGACTGGATCTTTCGCGCACTTCCCTTTGTAGCCGACCCAGAGGTCTTCAGACCCTGCGGGGCGTGGCGTCGCCCAGCAGGTACCTGGGTCCAGGGCCCAGACCGCGCGCTGTATCTTCTGGATTGTAAAGCGCGCACTTCTTCAGCGACAGACACCCGCAGCCGATGCAGCCGTCCAACTTGTCCCGCAAGTCGATGAGACCGCTGATCCGCTGATCCAGGTCTTTGCGGAAGTCGCGGCTGATCCGGCTCCAATCCTTCAGGGTCGGCGTGCGACCCTGAGGCAGAGCGCGCAACCTTTCGCGGATCTCTGAGATCGTGAACCCCAGCCGTTGGGCGATCATCACGAAGGACAGCCGCCTTATGTCCGACCGGTGATACCGCCGCTGCCCGCCCGCGTTGCGTCCGGGACTGACCAAACCCTGGTCCTCGTAGAACCGGATCGCCGAGACGGCCAGACCTGTCCGCTCTGCCACCTGGCCGATCGTCAACATCGGAGCAGGACGCATCGCAATCTCCTGGATCTCGTTTGACCTCAAGTATACTTGAGGAATTATATTCGAAGAATCAATGAGTCGATACCATCATCTTGAAGGAGACTGCCATGTCAGCCGGAATGCTAGAGCATGTGAACATCACCGTCGCGAATGCGAAGAGAACCGCGGACTTAGCGTGCCGTTTGTTTGATTGGCGTATTCGTTGGCAAGGATCGGGATTGGGTGGAGCTGGCATTTCGATACACGTCGGAAGCGATGACTCATACGTCGCAATCTATCAGCCCAATAGCGGGACACGAGAGGGGATCTCAAATTACGAACAGACCGGTGGGTTGAACCACATCGGCGTGGTCGTCGACGACTTAGATGCTGCCGAGGTACGCGTTAAGGCGGAAGGGCTGACACCCCGGTCCCACGGAGATTACGAGCCCGGAAAACGGTTCTACTTCGACGATCCAAACGGCATCGAATGGGAAGTTGTCAGCTATGGCTAACCGGTACCGGCGTGGACGCAATCACCGCCGCGGACCTGCTGCGTCGCTGACCTTCAAGCCGGAGAGGCAGCGACCGCAGGCAAACGGATACGCGTACTCAAGACCGGAACCGTCACCCCGGCATCGGCAACCGTATCGCTTCGTCCCACCCGGCTTAACATCCAGGCACAATCCCGCCAGGAAGACTGCTGGCGATGTTCAGGCACACGCGGGCGCGGTTCACGATGATGTCCAGCAACAACCCGAAGATCAGTCCTATGACAACGGCATAGCCCCAGCCGTAGTAGTTCTGGAAGACGATGGTGTAAAACCAGTCCTGCTCTGCGATATAGAACCAACTGGCAATCGCGGCGGAAATCAG
Source organism: Pseudomonadota bacterium (assembly GCA_039028795.1). Taxonomy (GTDB): domain Bacteria; phylum Pseudomonadota; class Alphaproteobacteria; order Rhodobacterales; family Rhodobacteraceae; genus Thermohalobaculum. The sequence continues at coordinate 19,816 of JBCCHJ010000015.1, read as the reverse complement.
AAGTAGAAAGCCGGGAATAACAACCAGGCCCCGGTGTTCTCGGCGCACAAAACTGACGGCAAACACTGCCGCAAAGGCGATTAGGTTCGTCGCCAGGAATATTGTCAGATCGGTCTTCAGCGCCCCGATGATCTTGTCATACTTGCCTTTGATGAAATCAGTCAGTTGGTTCTGGGCCACACCCAGTTCCGCAGCTTGCGCCATCAAACCGGCCCGTATCGCATCCGCCCTTGCCTGCTTCTTGGCGGGGTCGTTGCACCCGCAATAGGCCGAGATAACCTCGGCAATGAAATCTGGTAGCGGGCCCTCGGCCTCTTCCTGCGTGGCCTTCTGTCGTTGGCCCAGGGCTTCCCTTAATCGATTGACGCCTTCGGCGACTTTTCCTGACCCGAGGCCCGGGTAGCGGTCCTTCACCTCGGACGTGATCTGTTTCTTGGCGAAACCAATTGCGGAACGTTCAAACTCTTTCGGCCATGCCTGCAGCAGAACAAGCATTGCCGCGCAAGCGATAGCGCCCAGAATGCCGACGGTGCGGATAAAGAGCAGCACGCCCTAAGCTAAGCTGCCTGCCAGGGAATTCGCCGCCGCGGCAGAGACATGAACATCCACGATTTGACGGGCAAGAACCGGGTCGGCGTCCAGATGCACCGACTGCAGATAAGGTGACTTGCCCACCATCTGCCCCGGATTGCGGCCCGGCTTTTCGATCAGCACAGGCAGGGTCTTGCCAACCTGGGCCTCTTGAAACGCCTTTTGTTGAGCCGTCAGCAGGGCCTGAAGACGGGCCAGACGATCGGCGCTTTCCCCTTCGGGAACATGATCGCCCGTCGATGCGGGCGTGCCTGGGCGGGGCGAATATTTGAACGAATAGGCCTGCGCATAGGTCACTTCGCGAACCAATGCCAAAGTGTCTTGAAAGTCGCCTTCGGTTTCTCCTGGGAAACCGGTGATGAAATCGCCCGACAGCGCGATATCCGGACGGGCTGCGCGGATCTTCTCGATCAGACGGATATAGCTTTCGGCCGTGTGCTTGCGGTTCATCGCCTTCAGCACTTTGTCCGATCCCGCCTGCACTGGCAGGTGAAGATATGGCATCAGCTTCGGCTGATCGGCATGGGCGGCGATAAGATCGTCATCCATGTCGTTGGGGTGCGAGGTCGTGTAGCGGATCCGTTCCAACCCGTCGATCCTGGCAAGGGCCGCGATCAGATCGGCCAGTGTCGCATCGCCGTCCGGGCTTTCGCCGTGATAAGCGTTGACGTTTTGGCCCAACAACGTGATCTCAACCACCCCGCGGTCAACCAGATCTTGCGCCTCGGCCAGAACTTGGCCCACCGGACGCGAGGCCTCGGCGCCGCGCGTGTAGGGCACGACGCAAAAAGCGCAGAACTTATCGCAGCCTTCCTGCACAGTCAGAAATGCCGTCGGCGCCCGCTTTGCACGCTTGTCCGCCGGAAGGTGGTCGAACTTCGAATCCTCCGGCATGTCGGTGTCCAGTCCCGCACCCTTGGCCAGCATCGTCGGGATACGGTGATAGGCCTGCGGACCAACGACTAAATCCACAAGCGGTTGGCGCGCCTGAATCTCAGCGCCCTCTGCCTGGGCGACGCAGCCTGCAACGGCAATCTTCAAATCGGGCTTCGCCACCTTCAGCGGTTTCATCCGCCCGAGTTCGGAGTAAACCTTTTCCGCCGCCTTTTCCCGGATATGGCACGTGTTCAAGATGACCATATCGGCATCATCGGCCGTATCCGTCGCCACATATCCTTCCGCCGCCATGGCCGCGGCCATGCGTTCGCTGTCATAAACATTCATCTGACAGCCATATGTCTTGATGTAGAGCTTCTTGGTCATCGACGGCTATTCGGTCCAACGCAAAAGGGCGGCGCTTAGGCCGCCCTTCTATCTAAGGCCCAAAGGCCAGGCAATCGTTGTTATTTTTTGCCCTTTGGTTTGCGGCCCAAGCCGATCTTTTTCGCCAACTGCTGGCGTTTCTTGGCATAGGCCGGCGCCACCATCGGATAGTCGTGCGGCAATTTCCATTTTGCACGGTAATCTTCCGGCGTCATGTTATATGCTGTCTTAAGATGCCGCTTCAGCATCTTCAGTTCTTTGCCGTCTTCCAGACAAATGATGTAGTCGTTGGTGATCGACTTCTTGATCGGAACAGCAGGTTTCAACTCAACCTCTGGTTCTACAGGCGGTCTGCTGAGGGTCGAGAGCGTTCCGAACACAGTTTCGATCAGACCGGGCAGTTCGCCCAATGGAACTGGATTATTCGAGACATGCGCTGCAACGATATCCGAGGTTAGTTCCAGAAGATCGCCATGTTCAATATTGTCGTCGCTCATTTAGCTGTCCTTTTGTTCATAGTCACTGGGGGGATAACAAACTAGCCCGAAAGCGGTCTTCAATCCGACCCGCGATTTCGTACAAGTATGCCTGTCCTTGTTGTTTTCAATTGTCGATTACACGGTTTTTTTCGCACATGCAAACATTACATTGGCAATTCTGAGGCAGATCGCAATATTTCTAAGTTGACTTTACGTAATCTCTAAGTTCAGCAACCAATCTGATCTCAGAATCGCGTTAAGGTTGTGCGTTTTTCCACGCCTGTACCAATCCCGAACAGAACTTAAATGCGTCCGGCGACAGCTCTTTCCCCAAGAGACGCGCAGGATCAAAGGGTTTCGGGAAGTTCAATTTAGTTGTGAGTCCTGCGGAAAATCCGAAGCGGTCGTAATAGGGTTGATCGCCAACCAGAAGAACCCGCATCCAGCCATGGTCCTTTGCAAGCGCCAGCGACTCTCCGATCAAAAGCGCACCCAGGCCTTCGCCCTGGCGCGTCGGGTGCACCGCGATCGGCCCCAGCAGAAGCGCCTCATCTTGGGCATCCCCGATGACGACCGGCCAAAACCGAATGCAGCCCGCGACAACATCATATTCGTCCCGGGCAATCAAACAAAGTTCCCGGATCGGCGGCGTGCCTTGCCGCAACTGATAGGATGACAGTGCCCCGCGCCCAGGTGCGAAAGCCAGATCCAGCAACCATTCGACCTCGAGCCCGTCAGAGGGCGTCTCTTGCATCAATCGAAACATCTCGGCGTCGGCCACGTCCGTCACTGGGCACTTTGTGAGCTTTGGCAATAAGCCTAGCCGCGGGCAAAAGCAAAATAGACGACACCATTCGATGCGGTCCCTTGCAATTTCCCCCATTCGGTTGGATGCAAGGGAGGTCAAAGGCGCCAGAAGGAGATGCCATGTTCTATCGACCTCAGGATGGCCATGGCCTTCCCCATGATCCTTTCAAGGCCATTGTCGCCCCAAGGCCCATCGGTTGGGTTTCGACCCTGGACACCGAAGGCCGGGCGAACCTGGCGCCTTATTCCTTTTTCAACGGCTGCGGCGACCAGCCGCCATATGTGATGTTCGCCCAGACCGGGCCGAAAAAGCCTGGCGGCGAACTGGTCAAGGATACCGTGACCAATTGCAAGGAGACGGGCGAGTTCGCATGTTCCTTGGTCTCTCAAGCTTTAAAGGACGCCATGAACGTTTCGACCGAGGCCTTCGATGCCGGTGTCGATGAATTCGAGAAGGCAGGCCTGGCCAAGGGCGATGGCGTTGCCGTGAAGTGCCCGCATGTGGCCGACGCACCGGCCGTTCTGGAATGCCGGACCCACCAGGTGGTCGATCTGCCCGCTTGGAAGGAAGGTTGGATGAACTTGGTCGTGATCGGCGAAGTCGTCGGCGTCCATGTCCGCGAAGAGTTCCTGAAAAATGGACTGTTGGATGTGCTTTCCTACAACCCTGTCGCGCGTATGGGGTATATGGACTACACCACCGTTACCGATCGCTGGGAAATGCAACGTCCGGAGTCAGAATCATGGATGAAAAAATTGCAGTGATCGGCGGGTCCGGGCTCTATCAGATCGAGGGGCTAAAGGATGCAGAGTGGGTTACAGTCAAAAGCCCGTGGGGCGAGCCATCGGACCAGGTTCTGACCGGAACATTGGATGGCGTGAACATGGTTTTCCTGCCTCGGCATGGCCGTGGTCACGTCCATTCGCCCACCACCATCAATTACCGCGCCAACATTGATGCGCTGAAACGCCTGGGCGTCACGGACATCATCTCGATCTCTGCATGTGGCTCGTTTCGCGAAGAGATGGCGCCCGGCGATTTCGTGATGATTGACCAGTTCATCGACCGCACAGTCAATCGGGAAAAGTCGTTCTTCGGCACGGGCTGTGTCGCGCATGTGTCGATGGCGCATCCGATATGTGCGCGGCTGCAAGGGGTTTTGGCCGAGGCCGCATCGAAAGCCGACGTCCCGCACCATGTCGGCGGCTGTTATCTGGCCATGGAGGGGCCGCAGTTTTCGTCGCTGGCGGAATCGAAAATGTACCGCGAGCACTGGGGCTGTGACGTGATTGGCATGACCAACATGCCCGAGGCTAAGTTGGCCCGCGAGGCAGAGATTTGTTATGCCACTGTCGCGATGGTCACCGACTATGACAGTTGGCACCCCGACCATGGCGAGGTGGATATCAATGCCATCCTGAAGGTTATGGAAGGCAACGGCGATAAAGCCCGGCGTTTGATCAAACGGGTCGTGCCGATGCTGAAGGGGCGAGAGATGCCCTGCCCAGAAGGTTGTGACCGTGCGCTGGAATTCGCCATCATCACCGCCCCGGAAAAGCGGGACCCGGACCTGATGAAAAAGCTGGACGCCGTCGCGGGACGGGTTCTGAACTGAGAAAATAGTGCGCGACGCGCACGCAATGAAAACCACATCTTGGGCGATCCGCCCACCAATCATTGGGAGTGAAATCATGTACGACGTCAAAGGCAAGAAGGTCATCCTGTTTGGAGGAACGTCCGGCATCGGGCTGGCCGCTGCAGAGCAACTTGCAAAACTGAGGGCGAAAGTCGTCGCCGTCAGCCGTGACCCTTCAAAGGCAGGCAAACCACCGCGCGGTGTGAAGCTGGCCCAATGCGATGCGACCGATGAAAAGGCCGTGGCCGCATTCTTGAAGGAACAGGCACCGTTTGACGTGTTGATTTCGGCGGCGACCGGCGGTGACCGCGCCGTGGGCCCGTTCTTGAAGATGGACATGGAAGGCTTCAAGGGTAGCTTCGCCAAGATGTGGGGCTATGCGAATGTGGTGCGCCATGGCGCGCGGCATCTCTCCAAAAACGGCTGCATCGTTCTGGTTTCGGGTTCTCCGGCGCGGAAGATCAAACCGGGGCAGATCGCCATCGGCTCGGTCGGTGGTGCAGTGGAACAATTCGTGCGCGGTGTCGCGCCGGAACTTACGCCCAAGCGCATCAACGTCGTCGCCCCTGGATTCATCGACACGCCCATGGTGCCGCTGAAAGGCAAAGCACGCCGCGATCTATATAAAAATATGACTGCCGACCACCTTATTCCACGTGCGGGTCAGGCCGATGAGATCGCGCAGGCGATTGTCTTCGCGGTCCAGAACGAGTTCATCACCGGCACGACAATCGATGTGGATGGCGGATTGTTGCTGTCCTGACCGCTATCTTACCGATCTGCAACTCGGCGCCGGGGACATTTGACCCGGCGCCAAATCTGCTGTTTTGGCCAGCACACAGACTTCGTACTGTTTTCCTGCGCGAATTAGTCTAGGCTGAGCGAAGTCGTGATGCTCATATTAGTAGCGTCACAAAAACTATGAAAACCTGAGTTCAATTGCGCCTTATCGGAAAGATCTGGCCTGGGAGAAGGTATGTTTACGCTAGAGGAGTTGGAGATCGCGGCGTCGCTGGTCTATCAGCACATGCCTGCGACCCCGCAATTCAACTGGCCGCTGATTTCGGACAGGGTCGGATCCGAGGTTTGGGTCAAACATGAAAACCACACGCCGACCGGCGCGTTTAAAGTCCGCGGCGGCTTGGTTTATCTGGATCATTTGATGCGAACCCAGCCGGATTGCCCCGGAATCGTTACGGCGACGCGGGGCAATCATGGACAGTCGATCCCCTATGCGGCGCGGGTATATGGCGTCCCCGTCACGGTGCTGTGCCCCACGAACAATTCGGTTGAGAAGGTCCGGGCCATGCGCGCCTGGGGTGCGAATGTTGAACTGATCGGCCAGGACTTCGAGGATTCGCGACAGGAAGCCGTGCGCCGCGCAGAAGAAAATGGGCTGCATCTGATCGGGCCTTTCCACGATTTGCTCGTCCGCGGCGTTGCCACCTATGCCCTGGAGTTTTTCCGGAAGGTCGACGGCCTGGACGTCATCTATGCGCCGATTGGAATGGGATCCGGGATTTGCGGGCTGATCCAGGTCCGCGATTTGCTTGGATTGGATACCGAGATTGTCGGCGTCGTCTCGTCCGGGGCGGATGCCTATGCGCAAAGCTTCGAAGCAAAGCGGATCGTCCCGACCAAATCGACCAAAACGGTTCTGGCTGATGGCATGGATTGCCGAAGCCCATGGCAAGAACCGATCGATATCATTGTCGGTGGGGCCGCTCGGGTGCTCCGCGTCAATGACGAAGAGATCGGCGAAGCCATGCGGATCTACTATTCCGACACTCACAACGTGGCCGAAGGAGCAGGCGCTGCGCCATTGGCGGGCTGCCTACAAGAACGCGAGGCACTCGCCGGCAAGAAGGTCGGCTTGATCCTCTCCGGCGGGAATATCGATACAGATCTCTTTGCCGAGGTGCTGACGGATCAAAGCACACTGACCTGACCGGCGCACACCGCCAGTGCTAGGCCGCTAACCCAGCGGCCTTTCGATTGTCTTTACCGGCCTGCAACGCTATGGCTGAGCCACAGACTTGCAGGACGGTTCCCATGCATCCAACCAAGACGGTCCGTGAATACATCCGGACGATCCCCGACTTCCCAGTGCCCGGCGTGCAATTCAGGGATGTCACGACCCTGTTTAACGATGCAACCGGCTTTCGCCTGGCGGTCGATGGCCTGGCCAACCCGTATACCGCCGAGGGATTAGATGTCGTCGTCGGTATGGATGCCCGCGGGTTCATCCTGGGCGGCGGCGTCGCCTATAAACTGGGCCTGCCCTTTGTTCCAATCCGCAAGGCGGGCAAGCTGCCGGGCTCGACAATCAAAGTCAGCTACACGCTGGAATACGGCGAAGCTGAAATGGAAATCCACGAAGATGCCCTGCCAGGCGGTGCACGGGTTCTGCTGATCGATGACTTGCTGGCCACCGGCGGCACTGCCGAGGCAGGAGTTAAGCTGATTGAGCACCTGGGCGGAGAGATTGTCGCCGCCGCCTTTGTGGTCGATCTGCCGGACCTGGGGGGGTCTGCCAAAATGCGGGAGATGGGGATCGACCTGCATGTGCTTTGCGAATTCGAAGGGGATTGAGGCCGAATCTTTCTGTTAGAATTTCTGACAACGAAGGTGCGAAGATCTCGTTTCGCTTTTGAAAAATGACCGCATATTGTTTGCCTGCCTGTTCTGGCGCTCACCTCAAATCCTCAGGAGATCAAATCGATGAACGCCGCCGACATCATTGCGAAGCGCCTTTATGATGCGGGGGTCCGGATGGCCTTTGGCATCCCAGGCGGCGAGGTTCTGACGCTGATCGATGCGCTGGAACGGGCAGGTATCAGGTTCGTTCTGACCAAGCACGAAAACGCGGCGGGGTTCATGGCCGAGGGCACATGGAACGCGACCGGCGCCCCAGCAGTATTGGTCGCGACAGTCGGGCCTGGGATTGCAAACGCCTTCAACGTCGTGGCGAATGCCGAACAGGACCGCGTCCCGCTGATCGTTCTGTCCGGCTGTGTCGATGCGGCGGATGCTCTGTCCTACAACCACCAGGTCTTCGATCATGCTGCGGTGTTTGGCCAGGTCTGCAAAGCCAGCTTCACAGCACTGAACGGTGCCGTGGACGTGATGATTGACAAGGCCATCGGGATTGCCTTCGCGGGACGGCCAGGTCCGGTGCACATCGATTTACCGATCCGGGTAGCCGATGCGGACCAACCCGAACCCAGGGCATGGGCACATGGCGCAGCCGCTTTAACGGCGCCTGCAGGGGCCGAGGCAGCACGGGATCTGTTCGCGGCTTCGGAACGCCCGGTCATGATGGCTGGCAATGACGTTCTGAACGAATCCGGCGGGCCCGAGGCCGTCCGCGCCTTTGTCGAAAAGCACAATGTCCCGCTGCTGACGACCTATAAGGCGAAAGGCATCCTGCCCGAGGATCACACGTTGTCTCTGGGCGGGCATGGCCTGTCCCCGAAAGCGGACAAGCTGATCCTTCCAATCTTTGAAGAAGCCGACTGCATTATCTCGGCCGGATATGACCCGATCGAAATGCGCACGGGTTGGCAAAACCCTTGGGACCCCGCGAAAGTGATCGAGTTTGCCCACGCGCCCAACGATCATGACATGCACCATGCCGCGCAGTCCTGGGTCTGTTCGGTGGGCGGAGGGCTGGCCGCGATCGATGGTGAAAAACGCCAGCGCTGGCGCGCCTGGGCCGCCATGCGCGATGCGTATTGGGAGGCATTCGCCGCGCGCACGGATTGGGGACCGGATCAGGCGATCGCAGAGATGCTGGCCGTTGCCCCGGATGACACAACGATCACAATCGACTCTGGCGCGCACCGGATCCTGCTCAGCCAACAATGGCGAGCCAAGCACCCCCGTGCGATCCTTCAGTCGACAGGGCTCTGCACGATGGGCTGCGCGCTACCATTGGGAATGGGCTTCAAGCTCGCTAAACCCGACGCGCCGACCGTTGCCTTCATGGGTGATGCCGGGATCGAGATGTGCCTGGGTGAGCTGGGCACGCTGCGCAACCTCGGCATTCCGCTCGTTGTCGTGGTCTTTGTCGATCGATCCTTGGCGTTGATTGAACTCAAGCAGCGCCGGTCAGGTCTGCAGAATGCAGGTGTCGATTTCGATCGGACAGATTTTGCCGGATTGGCGCGACTATACGGTGGGAATGGCGTCACCGTCAGCGCGCCGGGCGAGGCAGGACCCGCCCTGACAGAGGCGCTGTCAGCGGACACATTCACACTGATCGAAGTTGAGATCCCACGGCGGATTTACGAAGGGCTGTTCTAAGCCATCCGCCTGAATGTTTCTCTTTTCGGGAAGGTGCCGGAGTATTGTCCGGCTCTTTATCAAACCCGCCTGGGTCAGCGGGAAACAAGGGCGGCAGGCCTGCCGTAATCCCAAGCCCCCTCAAGGTCGCTATCCGTCGAGGGGGAATCAGTTCGTTCCGGAACAGGCAGATAGATACAATTGTATCTTTAAGGGTTCGTAAACTTCGGCGTTTCAAGCCGTCAGACGTACCCGCACCTGTCCTCTTCATTTGGCTATAAATATCTCGGGAGCGCGAGGGCAGAGCCCTTGCACAAAAGAAATCAACATTCCTTCGGACGATTGTCCACGACACGCACGGCCTTGCCTTGGGAACGCGCGACACCACCGGGATCAGCCACGTCGATCTTTGCGGTCACGCCGACAACATCCTTTATCCTGCCTGCCAGATCCGTGGCATTCGCCGTTCTGGCATCTGCCCCGGCAGTGGTCTCCAATGCCTCGGTCAGCACAGTTAATTCATCCATCCGGCCTTCGCGGCTCAGTACAATCTGAAAATGCGGGGCCAGACCCGGCACCTTCATCAGCTGTTCCTCGATCTGGGTCGGAAAAACATTCACCCCCCGCACAATCATCATGTCGTCAGACCGGCCGGTGACCTTCTCCATCCGCCGCATGGACCGGGCGGTCCCAGGCAGCAGGCGTGTCAGATCCCGCGTGCGGTACCGGATAATCGGCATGGCTTCCTTGGAAAGGGTGGTGAAGACCAGTTCCCCTATCTCGCCATCCGCAACGAGTTCGCCGGTGTCAGGGTTGATAACTTCCGGATAGAAGTGATCCTCCCAAATATGGAGACCGTCCTTGGTTTCCACGCATTCGTTGGCGACACCCGGACCGACGATTTCGCTGAGGCCATAGATGTCGACCGCGTGCATATCGAAGGCATCTTCCACTTCGGTGCGCATCGCATTGGTCCAGGGTTCTGCTCCGAAGATGCCGACCTGCAGCGGCGACTCGCGCGGGTCCAGGCCTTGGGTTCGATATTCATCCAGAACCGACAGCATATAGGATGGCGTGATCATAATGGTTGAGGCTTTGAAATCCTCGATCAGCGTGACCTGGCGGGCCGTCATCCCACCTGAGACGGGAACGACAGTGCAGCCTAGTTTCTCTGCCCCATAGTGTGCGCCCAAACCGCCCGTGAACAACCCGTAACCATAGGCTACATGCACAAGGTCGCCGGGCCGGGTGCCTGATGCACGCATCGACCGCGCAACGCATTCGGCCCAAACGTCGATATCGTTCTGCGTATAGCCCACGACCGTCGGTTTGCCCGTGGTGCCAGAAGATGCGTGGACCCGTACGATCTGATCCCGTGGTACGGCGAACATGCCGAACGGGTAGTTATCGCGCAGATCTGATTTCACCGTGAAAGGAAACTTGGCCAGATCTGCCAATTTCGTCAGATCATCGGGATGCACGCCTGCTGCATCGAACTTGGTCTTATAATGCGGCACATTTTCATAAGCATTGGTCACGGCTCTTTTCAGACGCGCCATCTGGACGGCTGCAATTTCATCGCGCGAGGCGATCTCGATCGGGTCCAGATCTTCGCGTCGCGGTGTGAGGTCTTTCATCGGTCTCTCGTATTAGGAGTTGCTTGGAGGGCCATGCTGATCCCGGATCACGCGCGATTGCGAACCGTCCGTCAGGCCTTTTCCAACATCAGCGCGATGCCTTGGCCGACGCCGATGCACATTGTGCAAAGCGCCCTCTTCGCATCTCGTTCACCTAGTTCGACCGCCGCCGTCAGCGCGAGCCGAGCCCCGGACATGCCCAAAGGATGGCCCAAAGCAATCGCTCCGCCATTCGGGTTCACGTGATCCGCATCGTCGGCAAGGCCCAATTGGCGGGTTACGGCAAGACCTTGCGCGGCGAAGGCCTCGTTCAGTTCGATCACATCAATATCACCGATTTTGACGCCCAGCTTTTCCATCAGCGTCTGCGATGCCGGCGCTGGACCGATACCCATAACCCTAGGGGCGACGCCCGCCGTCGCCATGCCGGTGATCCGGGCCTTCGGCGTCAGGCCGTACTTTTCCACGGCCTCGCCCGAGGCAATGATGATCGCCGCAGCACCATCGTTCACACCCGAAGCATTACCGGCTGTAACTGACCCACCGTCACGGAACGGTGCAGGCAAGGCTCCCAGCTTTTCCAGGGTTGTGGCGCGGGGGTGTTCATCCCGGTCCACAACGATGGGGTCGCCCTTGCGCTGCGGAATGGTGACGGGCGTGATCTCTTTTGCCAGACGCCCGTTCGCCTGAGCAGCGGCGGCCTTTTCCTGGGATCGCAGAGCGAAGGCATCCTGATCAGCGCGGGAGATCTGGAAGTCTTCGGCCACGTTCTCGGCCGTTTCGGGCATCGAGTCGATCCCGTATTCCTTCTTTATGATCCGGTTCACGAAGCGCCATCCGATGGTGGTGTCAAAAATCTCGGCCCGGCGGGAAAACGCGCTATCCGCCTTGGGCATCACCATGGGCGCGCTAGACATGGATTCAACGCCGCCGGCAATAGCGACGTCAACCTCTCCCGCCTTGATCGCACGGGCGGCCGTACCCACGGCATCCAGGCCCGATCCACACAGCCGGTTAATCGTCGCCGCGGGGACGTCCTGGGGCAGCCCGCCCAACAGCACCGCCATCCGGGCAACATTGCGATTATCCTCGCCAGCCTGATTGGCGCAGCCCATATAGACATCGTTGATCGCATCGCCCGGCAGGTTTGGCACCGAGTCCATCACTGCTTTGATCGCACCGCCCAGCATGTCGTCCGGGCGCACCGATGAGAGCGCGCCACCATAACGTCCTATTGGGGTGCGCAAGCCTTCGCACAGGAATGCCTCAGCCATCGATATCCTCCTCGGGGAAATGTGTGCCCTTTATCGTTCTTGAGTTGCCGCGCATAACTGCGATCACCGTGCTATCCTGATTGGTGACCGTGACGTCGTAAACCCCGGACCGCCCGGCGCGGGTGACTTCAACCGCAGATGCTGTCAGCACATCGTTCAAGCGACCAGCCGCGCAGTAGGTGATCGCGTTTTGCTGCGCGACATTACTTTGGTTGTAACTGTTGCAGGCGAAGGCAAACGCACTGTCGGCTAGGGTAAAGATAAAGCCGCCATGGCAGATCAGGTGGCCATTGCAGTGATGCTGGGCGACCGTCATGGACATGGTGCAGGTGCCGGGGCCTATCTGATCCAGCGACATCCCCAGCCATTTCGACGCCTGGTCCTGGGACCACATGGCATCAGCGGATCTTTTGGCGCGCTCTTCCGGAGTCACTGCTGGCTCAATTGTTACAATACACTGCGTATTTCAATTTTTCTGTAACCTCTGAGTTGGCGCTGCGCAAGACGCGGTTTCCGGAATACGGACGACAAAAAGCGCGAAACCCTAACCACTTCCAAACCCGCTGGATTTCTGCTCAGATGCAGACGTCTTTCGGAGTGCCCTCATGAGTTGGCCACACATCTTCTGGACGCGAACCGGGGGCACATGGGCGTGTGCGCAGCCGATACCGTGGAGCTCGTTTGTTCGCGGGCCAGGGCGGCAGCGTTTGCTATGGACCGCGAGGCCGGATATTTGACCGATCTGATCCTGCGCGGCCCAATGATCCGCTTTGACGGTGATCCGTTTCAGATCGGTGATGAAGCGCTGATCCACGACAGCGATGCGGCCGTTGTCATCCAGGATGGCCTGATCGCAGACGTCGGAGACGCCGGATCAGTTATCGCGCGCTGGCCAGATGTTGCGGTGCAGTCCACGCCCCACCTTATGGCGCCAGGATTTGTCGACGCGCATATGCATTACCCACAGATTGGGGTCGTCGCATCTTGGGGCGCAGATCTGATCGAATGGCTGAGCACCTACACCTTCCCAGAAGAAGGCCGGTTTCAAGACCCGGGTTATGCAGCAGAGGTCGCGAAGATCTACTTCGACACGCAACTGGCCCATGGGATCACCTGCGCGGCAAGTTTCTGCACGACCCACCCTGCGTCGGTGGACGCCTATTTTGCCGAGGCAGCGCGTCGCGGCGTCGCCGCAGTCGGCGGCAAGGTTATGATGGACCGGAACGCGCCTGATGCGCTGCGCGATACGGCTAATTCGGGATACGAGGACAGCAAGGCGCTGATCAACCGCTGGCATCGCAAGGGTCGCGCCCGATACGCGGTAACGCCACGTTTCGCGCCGACATCTTCACCCGAGCAGTTAGAGGCTGCTGGGACGCTTTGGGCAGAACATCCAGATTGTCTGATGCAAACGCATTTATCGGAGCAGCATAGGGAAATCGCCTGGGTGGCGGAGCTTTTCCCTGACTGTGCCGACTACCTTGGGGTTTACGAAAAATATGGCCTGATCGGGCCCAAAGCTGTCTTTGGCCATGCGATCCATCTGACAGATCGCGAGCACGCACTTTTGTCAGAGACTGAAGCCGCCGTCGCCCATTGTCCGACGTCAAACGCATTCTTGGGGTCCGGCGCATGCGACGTACAGGGCCTGGCCCAGCGTGGTGTGCGCATCGGTTTGGCCACGGATACCGGGGGCGGCACATCTTACTCGATTTTCGACACCATGAAGGCAGCATATGAGTTGGCCCAGACCCGGCGGATCAATCTGACACCTGTTCAGCTCTGGTGGCTGGCCACGCAAGGTTCCGCCCGGGCATTGCACATGGAAGCTGAAATCGGGAACATTAAGCAGGGTCTGGCGGCTGATCTGATCTTGATCGATCTTGGGTCGACAGCTCTGATCAATCACCGTATGGCACGGGCATCCACGATTTCCGAAGCACTGTTCGTCCAGATTATTCTGGCGGATGACAGGGCCATAAATCAGGTCTGGGCGTCGGGAAGCAGGGCCGTTTGAAACCGGTGTCAGCGCTGGGGTGTTGGTCAACGGGCACCAACAAAGTCAAAAGGCCGCCTTTAAGGCGGCCTTTCGGTTCATGATTGCGTTTGGATCAGCCAGCGGTGACCATCGCCGTGTCCAGCAGGAACGAGAAGGCATCATCGCCCGCGTCGATCACCCGATCCAATGTGAAGTCGCTGGACAGCAGCGTAAGCTCTAGATCGCCATCCATGTTTGCGTCGAGGCCGACGACAACGTCGATGACACTGCCGACCGGTATTCCGATCTCGGTTGGAGGGAAATCGAACAGACCGGGACCTGGGCCGTCGACCAAGTCTTCTACGCCGATACCGTCTATTGGTACTCCGTCGATCGAGATTTCGAACAAGAGAATTTCACCCGATTCCGGAGCGTTCGAGACCAGCATGTCCAAACCGAAACTGCCGGCCACATTTACGTCCACCAGTTGGACGACATCAACGCCATCAGCATCGGCTTGATCCAGGAAATCAGTCCTGACATCGATCTCTGGGTTGTTGAGGTCGATCAAAACAACATCGATATCAGCATCGAGGCCGTTTGGATCCGTCAATGTATCGATGATTGACGAGGTGGCCGGCGGCACTGGATTTGTTGGATCATCGCCAACGGGGACGACCGTCTCGATGACCACGAAGCCTCCGTTTTCATCCTGGATGAAGTCCTCTTCCACCGTTGCCGAGTCAGATGTGGTCAGGATGACAATGTCGTCGGTGACCCCACCTTCTGCACCGAAACGCGGAACGATGTAGCCTTGCGCCTCGGTCAACGCACTCTGCAGATCCAATTCTGTAAATGCGACACCTGTAGGCGCCAGCACTGTACTGAAGAGCGTGTCCAAAGTCCCGGCATCATCCGCATCGCGGATCTGTTGGGCAGTGAACGTCTGTTCATCAACGATAGCACCGACGCCGCTTAGGATGATGTGGATTTCTTGCGAGTCCTCCGCAGCGACGCCGCGGGTGATTTCGGCATCCGCTATCGCACGCGCCTCGTCAGCAATCTGCCGGACCATTCCATCAACGACGGTGTCGGATGTGCCATCTCCGTTCAGGTCGCCGACCCCTGGCACACTGAAATCATCCGAGAATGTCGTGCTGGAGTGATCGATGATGAAAACGATCGATTGGGTTGGTGTGATGCTGATCTCACCATCCACGAGGACCGAGTTCACCACGCCCGCGTCGACATCTGCGGTTTCCGAGTTTGAAGCAACCGTCACCGGATCGGTGGTACCGGCGACAGCGTCTGTCACATCCGAGTCAATCGTGTCATCGCCAGCATTGGGTTCGACAAAGATTGTGTTTGCCGGTGGTTCCGGGAACTTCACCACGTAATCGCCCGGCAGGAGATCGTCGAAACGATACTCGCCGGTTTCCGTATCGGTTACCGCCGTGATCATGTCGCCGTTCTCATCGGTGACGGGCGTCACGCCATCGGCTTGAAGCAACATAATTGTCGCATTGCCTATGCCGAACTCGCCAGCCGCATCGCCATCATCCAGGTTGTTGCCGTTGATGTCCCGGAAGAACCGGCCCGAGATCGAGCCCAAACCGACCTGTGCGCCAGCATCAACATCGGATAGGTTTTCTCCTGCGGCCAATGCGAAGACCGCCGTATCGCCATCGCCCGTAGCCGTGTCGACCACGTCGCTGTCATTGGTATCATCGGCGCCTGCAGTGGCCGAGTCCGTTTCCAGGACAAAGGCGAAATCGCTGCTGGTCGATACGAACCGAACAAAGTAGTTGCCAGCCGTGACGCCCTGGAACGAATACGCGCCATCCGCGTCCGTCATCGCAGTGTCAATCGGCGTCGTGCCGCCCTCAGCAAACAACAGAACCATTGCTGCACTGAAGCCGCTGTCGCCGGCGTTTTCGATATTGTCGCGGTTCTGGTCGTTAAAGTAACGGCCTGAAATCGACCCGGCCAAGACCTGGACACCGGCATCAACATCCGCCGTTTCCTGGTTTGCCACAACCGTGACCGGATCCGTCGTACCTGCATCAAAGTCCGTCACATCGGAGTCGATCGTGTCATCGCCCGCATCTGGTTGGGCAAACTCGGACCCTTCGGCAGGTTGCGGGAACTTAACGACGTAATCGCCCGGCAGCAGGTTATCGAAGCGATACTCACCGGTTTCCGTATCTGTTACGGTCGTAATCATGTCGCCGTTTTCGTCGGTCGCTGGTGTGACACCGTCAGCCAACAGCAGCATGATCGTGGCATTGCCTATGCCGAACTCACCAGCCAGATCGCCATCATCCAAATTGTTCAGGTTCTCGTCGCGGAAGAATCGGCCCGAGATAGAACCAGGCAGCACTTGAATACCTGCGTCTACATCGGTTTTGTCTTCACCTGACGCCAGGCTGAACAAAGCAGTGTTGCCGTTGCCAGCGCCGCCGACCGATGCCACGTCACTGTCATTGGTGTCGTCTGCCCCTGCGGCGGCAGAGTCCGCTTCAAGCACGAAGCCGAAGCCGTCCCCGGCCGAGATGAACCGCACGAAGTAATCGCCCGGGTCTACGTCAGCGAAGGAATAGGTCCCGTCTGGGTTGGTCGTAGTCGAGGCCACGAGCGCCCCGCCCTGGGCAAACAGTTGAACTGTTGCGCTGCCGACGCCGGTATCGCCGCCATTTTCGATGGCATCGCGGTTCTGGTCGTTAAAGTAGCGGCCAGAGATCGCGCCAGTATCATCCTCACCCAAAATCTTGATCTTGACGGTTGCCGTGTCTTCAGCACCCGGCGTCACGATCTCTTCTTTGAGAATAATATCATCAATCGCACCGGAGCCTTGCAGGGTGATATCCAACTGCACGATATCGCTGAGATCGATGTCAAAGGTCCCGACCCCGCCGTCGACCGTTGCAGGACCGGTCAGAACCGTCGTGCTTCCGTCAGCGAAGGTCACGGTGATCGCGGCGCCACCTTCTTCGGTGTCGATGAAAGTGATCTTGTCGACATGTTCAGGATCGTCGAATTGCACCCAGATCGTGCCGCCCCCGGCATTGTCATCCGGATCGTTCGAGTCGCCATCTTCCGATATGATCAGGATGTTTCCTTGCGAAGGCGTTCCCAGATCGTCGTCCCCACCGGTTGGGTTGGAAGAGTCGAAGATCATCGCGTCATTGGGCGAGTTTTGACCGTCGCCATTGCGTTGGGCACTGATCGTCACGCCATCGATTTGGGTGTTGATGATCGTGCCGCGCTGGAAGCCTTCGAAATCGATGACCCGCTCGACGGTTTCTGTCGTGCCTGGTGTACGGATCGTGTAGTCGACCGACACCATAGCACTTTCGCCTTCGTCCAGGTCTTCGAAATCACCATCGGCGTCAAAGTCCACCGTGCCGTCAGCGTTGATCCTAACCCGACCACCGTCTGCGAGGTCGATGAACTCGCCAACATTGGCTTCAACGCCATCGACCGAGAAAACGGCGCCCGCGAACGGCAGACCATCAGCACCAGTATCATTTTCGAGGATCGACGTCGCGCCGCCTTCCAGAACTTCGATGTCGCCCGCGGCTTCGCTTTCGGTAACGACGATGCAGTCATCATTTGCATCGATCACAACCTTTTCGCCTACGGTGAACAACCAATCCTGAGCGCCGGCCGGATCTTCGCCGTCGACTTTCAGCCAGCCCCAGCCGGACTTGCCTTCAAAGCCGCGGTGACCGAGGTCATTATCCTCATCGCCGAAGCGGAAGCTGAATGGATTAGAGCCCGCCTTGTCCGTCAGAGTCTTGGTTTCAACCGGATTGCCCTGGTCATCCAAACGCGTGATCGTGCCGGAACTGGATCCGGCATTCGCCGCATCGCTGATCAGGTCGTTATCGCCTGCAGCCTGTTCGACCATGTTGTAGGTGAAGTCGATTTCAAACAGCGAAACATCGGTCCGTGTGTCGCCAACATCACGGCCGCCCAACGCGGTGCCGAAGATGCGGATCATCCCATTGTCGACGGTCGCGAACATTTCGGCGCCATCGGCTTCGAAATCAAACGTGTATTCGCCATCGCCAAAGACGTTATCCAAACGCAGGCCGTAAAACGGCGCTGCCACGGAACCATCTGGGTGGTTCAGCAGCCGGAACGTGCAGGGCTCGTCAACAATCGGCGGTTCTTCCTTCTTGAGGACAACCTTGTCGATGCGAACGAACTCATAGCCATGATCATCACCGTCTGCCCAAAGTGTGATTTTGTCGCCGGTGTTTATTTGTACCGGTTCGGACAGCTTGAACTCAGAGAAGCCATCATTGTTCGACCCTCTGCCGTCGCTGTCGCGATCCAGTTTGATCAATTCGATCTCCTGGTCATTGATCTTGACCTTGATCGTGCTTTGACCATCGCTTTCGTCTTGGACGAAGATCGAGAAATTGTATTCGCCGCTTGGACCATCGAATGTCTTCGACAAGTCACCCGAGCCTTGAGCGTGCTTCAGCTTGACGAGTTCCCCGCCCATCGCTTGGTCGCCATGGACAACTTTGAAGCCGTTCAGATGGAAATCCTCGGCCTCCATGACGATGCAGTCGTCATGCGTCGCTGGCGGTGACTTGCCATCGACAGTGATTTTGACTTTGGCCCAATCGCGGCCGCCATGGCCGTCCGAGACGTCGTACATGACCGTGACGTCTTCGCTTTCGCCATCGTTCAAATCGTCGAAATCGCCATCAGCGTCGAAGTCAATTGTGCCATCGGCGTTGATCTTGACGCGGCCTTTTTCCAGATCGACCCATACGCCAACATTGCCGCTACTGCCTTCGACACCGGTCACCACCAGTTGGTCACCATCAGGGTCGGCATCGTTCGTTAGAACATTGCCATCGACGTCATTCGCACCTTCGTCTTCGTGAACGGCGATGTGGTCATCCCGCGCATGCGGGTCTTCGTTCTTCATGTCCAGGAAGATCTTATCCAGACGGACAAACTCGTACCCATCGCCCTGCGCCCACAGAGAGATCGTATCGCCTTCATTGATCTCGATGTCTTCAAGCGTAAAGTTCGAGAACCCGGAATGATCGCTGCCCTGACCGTTATTGTCTTTGTTCAGGTCGATCGTGCCAACGATGTGCCCGTTGATCTTGACGTGGATGACTGAATGACCATCAGATTCGTCCTGTGCACGAACGGTCAGATCGTAGGTTTTGCTGGGGCCATGGAAGACAGTCGAAAGATCGCCTGAAGAGCCGGCATTCTTGAGCTTCACCAGTTTGCCGCCGGAAGCTTTCGATCCGCTTACGGTCTTAAAACCGGACATGTGCATGTCTTCGGCTTCAATCATAAATTGGGTCATTTTCTGGTCCCTCGTATTTAATCACGTGACCAAGAGCACGAACAATTCAAAAAAATCGTTGCGTGTCCTTAGCGATTCCATCCGTCCGAAGTTCGCCACGTAAGCGCATTTGTTTTGGAGTGCTCCCAATCATCTTGACCGGGTCGCTGGGCGGTCTGATTGCTGGACGGCCCAATAGGCCGAGCGTTGAAAATTTTTGTGTACCTTGCGGTCCGGAATTGCCCGCGTGTTGGATACAAAAACATACGTACGCCGGTCCCTCTGGCTGATCTACCTACGGGCGCGGCGAACGATTGCGCCCGTTTTAACCTTGCCACATTCTATCGCACTTTAGGGTCGCATTATAGTAAAATAGTGATGAATTTCCCAATCCATTTATATCCACGGGCATTGCAATTTGCGAACCGACTATAGTTCGATAATTTTTATTTAATACGCAATATTAATAAAAGAGCATTTTAATTTTTTAATAATTAAGGCAGATAAATCTTCAATATGCCTAAGATTATCCACAAATATTTC
>JBCCHJ010000014.1:0-105087 GCA_039028795.1 Pseudomonadota bacterium | reverse complement strand
GACCCGTAAGAATCCGGGTCGCGCCAGCGTAACTTGTTGATTTCTAACGTTTCACAAATAGGGAAACGGTCTGAAAAAGTTTCCGTCTCCCGAATTTCTGCCCAGCGGCGCATCTTCCCATCACCGAATACGAAACAGAGTGGTCTGATCCCAGCATGAGGGTGGGGAAGCCACGGAAGAGACGGAAGCTGAAAGGGGTCAGATCATGGGAAAGTTTGCGGCCATCAAGGGGCCTGATGTCATCCACAGCGACAAGTTCGCGAAGCCCGAAGATTTCAACGTAGGCGCCTTTGCGAAGAAGATCGCAAACCATGCCGGCGCCATGATCAAAGTCAGTGGCCTTCAGCAGATGCACGACATCATGAACAATAAGAAGGGCAAGGGCAAAAAATGGGATCGTTGCGAGCTTTGGATGGGCCTTTGCAACGGTGATCTCGTGATCACCGGTAAGGCCAAGAACGGCGAACAGGACACTGTCGTTATCAAAAAAGACTTTGAAGGCTTCATGGCCGATCGCGATGACGCCCGTGTCATCAATGCTGACCCTGGCGACCGCACCATCGACAGTTCCTCAGCGACAATGGGCCGGGCGAAGAATGTCGACGTCGATCAATTGAAGACAGCGGATCTCAGCACCGTCAAAGGTGATGTGATCATCCTGGCCCACGGCGGGTCACGCGGATCTTCCCCGGGCAAGGTCTATTGCAACAACTTCGGCAACAAGTCCGCAGCAGAAATCGTGCGCTATTTGGTGAAAACCAAGCCGCTGCCCAAGGAATATCGCGGGACCGTCTATCTTGACGGTTGCTTCACGGCTGCCGGACCTTCGGGCGGCACCACAGCGGGCGATCTGAACAACTTTGCCGGGAAGGTCTACAAAGGTTTGACGCAGTGCGGCTACCAATATCTCCAGGTCAAAGGCAATCTTGGAGAGGCGAAGACCCTGTTCGGCGGTGACGAGAACGTTGTGGATGCTCAGGCTGCAGAAGCAATGAAGAAAGAGCTGAGCGATGCAGCCGGCATACTCAACACAGCGCGGCAAAAGTTCGACCTGGCCATGTCCATCTCGGAAGAAAAGCGAAAGATCTACAACGAACTTCGGCGGCTACGCCCGGGATTGGTGGACAAGATCGCCGAGACGACCGATCCGGCGGCCAAAGCGAAGCTCGAGGCGCAACTGACCGCCGTCGATACGAAATCCGAGGAAGCCAGGCTGGCTATGTCGAAAGCCACAGCCGTTACCAACGAGATGTTCGAGAAGAAGAACGCCGTGGTGAAGCATCTGGAAAGCAAGGGTGTCAGCGACAAGCGGATCAAAAACCTCGTCGGAACCTTTGGCCCGGAAAAATTACCTGGTTCGCAAGACGCAGCCTAAGCGGCTCCGCAGAACCAGTGCATGGCCCCGGGTCTTCCCCCCTCCCCCTCCCCCAATGACCCGGGGCCATGCAGAACAAATCTCTCGAAGAAGACTATCACCGATCGAAAACCTTTAACTGTGATCATGCTTTGAGGAGCCAAGCCAATCTCATCGGCGGGTGCGCGTAGGCGAAATGCCTGCAGGATTTCGAACAGAAGTCCCGACCCACTTCACTGAAGTCGACCCGCCCCTAATCGCAATGAACTGAAAGTAGGAGAAAGCGTATGTCCGCCATCGAGATCAAGAAAGCCGTGTCGAAGTTCGAAGGAAAGTCCAAGCCCGAACGCGACAGGATTTTGGACGCTTCGAAGGATTACAAATCCATTAAGGGCAAAAAGTACAAAGAAGATGTCGTACGCGACATCACAGACGCACTGAAGAAGGTGCAGAAAATGGCAGACGCATGCGCCAAAGATCTGAACCGCATTTTCAGCGACTACAAACGGGTTGACCACGCGTCCAAAGATGAAGTCACGGAATTGAACAACGCGATCGCATTCATGAGCGATAAAATGGTCAGTAAGAAGAGCATGCTGGCCATCACGACAAAGATATCCGGAAACACGGTGAAGATCACCTGTTCGCTGAAGTAATCCGAAGATCGAGCACCAGCGCCATGCAACGCACTGAAGATTACAAATTTGACGATGGCTTAGACGAAGCGCTCGGTGAGCTTGACCGTGCGCGTGGTCGGCTGGGCCATCTCCGGGACCGCCTGTTCATGCTGCAAGCGGCCTATGATGAAATCGCCTTGCGCGGGACCCAAAAGGAATTGGTCTCGCCCGAGGCTCATGCCTATATCCCGATTGATCTGAACGAGTTCTTCGAAGGGCTTTTCGAGCTGGAGCGAATTCTGGCTGCGGATCCAGATTTTGATCACCCTGAACTTGCGCACCGTCCGGCAAGGTTTGTCGACGCCGGTTGCGGCACCGGGCGATTGGTGCACCTGCTGCATGCAACGGACCGGATGAACTTTCTCGACATCCACGGCTTTGATCTGTCCGAGAAGATGATCTCACTTGGCCGCGAACGCTTTGGTCTGGGCGAGAAAATCTTCGTCGCCGATTGCCTGGACTTCGACTATTCCGGCTATGACGTGATCTTTTTCTACCGGCCGCTGGAGGATGAGGCACTAGAACATCAGTTCGAAAACCGCATTGTCGAGCAGATGCGCAAAGGCGCTTATGTCTTCTGCTTCGGGGCGCGCGGGCTCTATGACGACCGCCGCCTGCAATGGCGCGACAGCCGGTTTGGAATCTTCAAACGGTTGTAGCGTTTCTGGCCTTACTCCGGCTTTGTCGCCTGCATGGATGGCCGCTGGGCGAACTTCTCGTACCAGGCATCCAGCTTTTGGCACCCTTCGCGCCAGCCTAGGGTGCCATGACGAAAGTCGATATACCCGATGCCGCAGCCCAGGGCGATCTGATCGATACCAAGCGGCCCTGACAACTCGTCAACCCGCGCATCGAAGGCCTGCAGCGCGCGGCGCGCCTTCGCCAATTGCCCATCGACCCAGGGTTCGAAATGCATCTCTTCGGGCCGCATGCGCCGCTCGTATGCCGCCAGCAGCGCGGAATCGATCATGCCTTCTGCCAACGCCTCGCGCGCAATCACCCGGAACTCTTCTCCCTCCGTACCGTAAAGCGTCCCACCAGCCAGATGGTTCAGGTACCGGCAGATCACGCGGCTGTCCATCAAGGTGCCCTGATCCGCCGTCACCAGGGCCGGGATCCGGCCCAGTGGGTTCGCGTCTATGACTTCATCGTTGGGATCCAGCGGCGTCGTCGGGCGGTCGACCAGTTCAATTTGATCATCCAGTCCCAACTCATGGGCCACAACCCTCACTTTGCGGACGTACGGGGATAAGGGGGAGTAGTAGAGCTTCATGACCTGTCGTCTCCGTTTGCATCGTTGTGGCGCCGCCAAAGCCGTTCCAGCACCATCGAGGTCCTGGGTAGATAACGATAGGGTGTTGCTGTCGCGGTCGCGCGCCGGGTCATACGATAGAGCGTGAACGCGACCAGCGCCAGATGCGCTGCCGCGATAAACCAAAACAGTCCCGACGGCCCGATGCTTTCGATAATTTTGGCAGCGCCCAACGGCGCTGTAATTGCCCCCAGCGAATAGAAAAAGATCAGCGACGCATTCAACTCTACCCGGAAGCTATCCTCGCAAAAGTCATTCGCATGGGCGGCGGCGACCGAATAGATGGTGATCGAGGTCGCGCCGAACCCGCCAGCCGCCAGGATCAGGCCCCAGGCATCGCCCGGTCCCATAAACAGAGTTATGCTGGCGCAGACCAGGATCGCCGCAATCGACATGGCGTTCAGCACCCAGCGACGGTCAAACTTATCCGCCATCCACCCGATCGGAAGCTGTGCCAAAGCCGCGCCGATCACGGCGGCGATCAGGAAGGCCGCGATCTGTTCGGTCGTCAGGTCGTATTCAATCCCAAAAATTGGACCGACCATCCGGAAACTCGCGCCGGTGACACCGGCGATGACGATGGCAAAGCAGGCCAGTGGTGACACATTCCAGGCCGCCACTGGTCTCAAGGTTGGCGGGTGGTCCAGAACCGGCGGGACCTGCCGGGTCAACGCCAATGGCAATAGGCATAGACAGCAGAGGATTGCGATGATGTTGTAGGAAACATATGCCGCTGGCTCCAACACGGCGATCAAAGCCTGCGCCCCGATCGCACCAGTCAGATCCACGAAACGATATATGCCGAAGACACGCCCCCGGCTGGCGCTTTCCATTTTCGCCTGCAGCCAGGTTTCGATCACCGTGTAGCACCCGGCGATGGAAAAACCGCTCAGCGTGCGCAACGCCGCCCACTCCACTGGCCCCTGCAGGATAGGGTGCATGATCACGCCGATGGCGCCGATCATCGCGCCGACCGCGAACGCGCGCGAGTGACCGGCGAAGCCGATCAGTCTGGGCATCGCCCAACACCCGGCAAAGAAGCCGGCAAAATGGGCGGATCCCAACAGCCCTATTTCAGGCGTGGTCCAGCCCAACTGCGCACCAGACAGTGCATCCAGTGGACCCAGAGACCCCGAGCCCAGTTGAATTAGGACGGCTGAAAGGAAGAGTGCCGCAAATGAAATGATCAGGCGCATTGGGATTCCAAGAAAGAAACTTCACTCTGACTGAAAGCCGATGAGCTTTCTGCGGCGGACTCGACTATTGCTGTCGAAAACAGGACATTAGCATGGCCTGCGACGGGACGTCCTGCGGCGGCGGGCCGCTTGAGGCGCGGCCCGGGCGTTTGCTAACAGACTGCCTGAATCAAGGGGCACAGACGTGGCACCACCACAGGCACCAACCGATCTCTCGTCGCCTGACGCCAGGGCAAAGTCCGCACGGATTGCACCGCTGCGGGGTATGATGCCGTATATACGCCCCTATCGCGGCACGGTGATCGGGGTTGGTCTGGCCCTAATCGCAGCGGCGGCGCTGACCTTGTCGCTGCCGATGGCTTTCCGGCGAATCATCGATGGTCTGCTGGAAGCCGACTATCAGCTGATTGATCAGTACTTCTTTGCCTTCATAGGTGTTGCAGCGGCGCTGGCAGTGGCAACGGCCTTGCGGTTCTACCTGGTCAGCCGCCTGGGCGAACGGGTCATCGCCGATCTGCGATCCGGCGTCTTTGCCCACGTTGTTTCCATGAGCCCCGGCTTCTACGAACGCTTGATGACGGCCGAGGTGCTGACCCGTCTGACCACTGACACCTCCGTCGTGCAAACTGTTGTTGGATCAACCGCCTCGGTCGCGCTGCGCAATATCTTGTTGCTGATCGGCGGGATCGTGATGCTCTTGATCACTTCGGCAAAGCTCACACTGCTGACACTTCTTCTGGTTCCTCTGGTGCTGGGCCCGATACTGGTGCTGGGCCGGCGCGTCCGGCGATTAAGCCGGATCAGCCAGGACCTGATTGCCGACAGCGCCAGCATGGCGGGCGAGGTTTTGCAGGCCGCGCCGACGGTGCAGGCGATGACGCATACCGCCAGGTCGCAATCAAAGTTCGCAGACCGGGTCGAAGCCGCCTACGACGCGGCGAATGCACGGATCAGGGCGCGCGCGTGGTTGACGGCCATTGTGATCTTCCTGATTTTTTCTGGCATTGTCGGCATCGTTTGGTTGGGAGCGCGCGATGTAATCGCAGAGCGTATGAGCCCGGGGGAAATGGCGCAGTTCGTCGTCTATGCGGTCATCACCGCAGGCGCGGTCGGAGCGCTTAGCGAAGTTTGGGGCGAACTGCAGCGCGCCGCGGGCGCAACCGAGCGGCTCGTCGAATTGCTGTCCATGACAAACCCGATTTCAGAACCGGATGATCCGGTGCAGCCAGCGACACCCGCTGAAGGCGCGATCAGTCTGCAGGGCGTCAGCTTCACCTACGATACCCGTCCCGACCGTCCTGCGTTGTTCGACGTGACCTTCGATGTCGCGCCCGGTCAGACGGTGGCACTGGTCGGACCTTCGGGCGCTGGCAAGACCACGGTCCTGCAGATGCTGCTCAGGTTCTATGATCCCGAAAAAGGCCAGATCTTGCTGGACGGCGTGCCGATCAACCGGATCGGGCTCAATGATCTGCGCGGATTGATGGCCCTCGTTCCGCAAGAGCCGGTGATCTTCGCCGATACCGTTCGGGCAAACATTCTTTTCGGCAAACCTGATGCGTCCGATGCCGAGGTCGAGGCGGCCGCCAAGGCCGCCGCTGCCCATGACTTCATCCAGGAAATGCCGGATGGATATGACGCCTGGCTGGGGGAACGCGGGGTGCTGTTGTCCGGTGGCCAGAAACAACGCATCGCGATTGCCCGGGCAATCCTTCGGGATGCGCCGCTTTTGCTGTTGGACGAGGCGACGTCTGCCTTGGATGCTGAATCTGAACGCGCGGTGCAGCAGGCGGTTGACGCACTGTCCGCCGGACGCACGACGCTGGTGATCGCCCACCGGTTGTCGACTGTAAAACGCGCCGACAGGATCATTGTGCTGGATGAAGGCCGTGTCGTGGCGACCGGTACCCACGACGATCTCGTTGCCGAAGGCGGGCTTTACGGGCGGCTTTCCGAACTGCAGTTCACCAATGGCGGGCTTTAGAGCAGGGCCTGTGGCGGTCCTGCTGACAAGAGTTGCAGCATTTGCCTCGACGCTCTCTCCAGGGCCCTTAGCTGGCAGAGATCCCGTTCACCTGAAAGACCAACCTTAATCGACCCCAACCCGATTCTTGCCCATCTGCGCCCGGGAAGAACACACGAAGATTGAGACTCTCATCCATTGAACTTCCATTGCCAAACCCTGATTTTGCGTCCGGATCCAACACCCCTGCTCTGGGAGCCGATTGAAACGTAGTGCGGCTCAGATGAGCCGCAGTCCGAAGTGCGAAGGATGAGAAAATGCCGTTCAAAAAAAAGAGTGAAAGTGAAATCAGGAATAAATTTTTCAATAAGGACTGGTTTAGCGACAACGCACCGGCCTTTAAAAAGGATTCTGATCGAAAAAAGGCTATATTGCTAATAAAAAAAGTTGCCACTTTGCAGGATAGTTTCGATTTTAAAGCTGAAAAGAATGATTCATATGACGCCAATAAGCTATCTGAGTACGAGGAGGCGCTAACAAATTTCCAAGAAATTATTAATTATATGAACGATGAATTTAAAAAATCGAGCGGTGATGAAAAAGAATTCTTCAAAATAAGTCGCGATCTATTAAATAAATTGGTCATATCAGGAAGTGAATATCTAGATAAATTTAAAGAAGGAAATAAAAAGGACGAAAAGCTTTCGCTTGAGGAAGAGCAGCTTAAAGAAGAGATGGCCCTCAAGATTGACAGGGAGCAGCGTGAGTCAGCTCCATACGAAGACGTCAAAAAGCTTGCCGGCGCCAAAGATCCGGATATCGCCAAGAAGTTGTTCAGCAATGGTGGCAAATGGTTTGTCGACCGGTGTCCGGACTTCATTGATGGTGCACCCGGCGCGAAGAACGGATCGCGTGGAGTGTTATTGGGCGCCTTTATGAAGCTTTACAGCAGCGTGGGCATTTATTGCACCGTTGACGGTATGCCTGACGGTCGGCGGTACGATCTGGATACTGCGTCGATGGTACATCGAGAGTTCATGCGTTTCATGGCGCCGCTCAAAGGAAAGATCCGCGCAAAGGTTCAAAAGTCTTATTCCCGGGGCAGCAAAACCTATGATGGCGAACAGTGGATGGTCGATCTGCTGCGGGTCATCGCGCGGGCAGTCGCGATCGCAAAAAGGAACGCAGAAGGCGGAAACGATAATATGAACACCGCCGAAGGTGCCGCGGCGATGCAAAAGCAATTGGCCCAGAGATCCGCAGAGGTCGAGGCACAGCTATCGCAAATTCAGAAACAAACCGACGCGCAGATCAAAAAGGTCGAAAGCGGCCTTGCCGGGATGGTTGCTGCGCTGAAGAAGAAATACGGCGCGCTGGATCAGGATAATCTTGACGCCGGGCAACATAAATCACTGATCGACGATCTGGACGGCAGCGAAGCATTGACCAAGGCGCACAAGGTTCTGGAAACCAGCTGGACTTCGGGTCCGATCCATCAGGTCAAGCAATTGCAATACGACGCTTCAAGCCAAGGATTGCAGAGCGCCGCCCAGCAAGGCAAGACGGCCATGGCGGGACTGGATGCAGAGAGGAAACGCCTGACTGAATCCTACGTGGACGTTATCGATCAGCTTATGGACGGCTGGCGCGCGAAAGCCGGGCTAGAGGCCACCCAGCCACCTGTATTGGAGCGGACAGATTCAACCGATTCCACAAACTCGGACGCATTCTATGACGACTACGTTAGCGGCGAGTACGTGCCGGACGAAACCGACAAAAGCAATCTCAAGAACGGTCTAAAGCTGAAGAAGTTGCTGGAAGCCAGTACCAAAAAGATCGATGTCGAGATCAGAAGCACGTTCCGCAACAAGAAGGCTGAGTTCGAATCCGCGTACGATAAGATTTTGGAATCCGTTGGAACTGTGGACGAGGCGCAGTTGGCCAAGTCGATCAAAGAACTGTCCGCCAAGATCGAGCAGGAATCCAATAATATTCTGGAATATAACAAAGGCAGCATCAAAAAACTATACGAATCGATGGATCCTTTATTGCCCAAGGAAATGAAAAACGCTGAAAATCTTCGTTTCGTTGAAGACAACAGGCTGATTCAAAAGGAACAGCTGACAGCCTGGGTGGCGGAAAAAGAGGCGACAAACAAAAAGCTGAAAGAAGCGGTTGCCGATTCGTTGGTCGAAAAACTGAAGAACATCGGCGGTTTTGTGGAAGGTACCGACCAGATCGACGCAGAGATCTCAAAGTGCACCGAAGCAAAAGCCGAGTTTGAACGTCGTAGCAAGCAGGACCATGACGCCCTGATCAAGCAGATCGATGCAAAGGTCCTGCCATTCACGACCGTGCTGAACAGAACTCAGGAAGAATACGATACTCTGAATGCTCAGTTCAAATCAGGCGTCGATTTAGGTGGAGTCTTTGCCAACGTCCAAAATGTGATCAATAGCAGGAACCTCGACGTCGTCACGAAGTCGGTCGCAAATGAGATCAATAAGGCCGTCGACGAGGCGGCTCGGAAGTATGCGGAAGACCTGTTCGCCTTCAATCCGCAAACTGCGGAAGGAAAGAAAGAAAAGCAGGCCGCTATCGAACCACTGCGGACTTGGCGCACGGATTCGAAACAGCAGTTGACCAGACAGTATGCGCTTGCCTTCAGTGCGCTGATGCGGGATTTGACCGAGTTGAGCAATCAGGCGAAGAGTGCTGCCGCCTGACCACCCGGCCGTGCACGAACTGCGGGGCGTGCCTTAATGGCGCGCCTTGCGAAACAAAATTCGGCTGCAATCAGATCTGAACCGCCAGCGAGAGGCTCCAGCCGCGCCGCTCGCGTTTGCCGCATGGCATCGCCAAATCGGCTCTGGCGTGCCGAACCTGGATGGCCTAGGCAAGGCCCATGTTCGAACCTGAACGCACATCCGTTGAATTCTCGGCTGATCAGACCGCGGCCTGGGATGCGGTTTCCCAGGCGCTGTCCGGGTATGGGATCGATCTTGCTGCAGGGGATTCAAGCAAGCGCGATGAGCACGCAGGGCCGTCGAAGGTTCTGGCCATTATGGGCAAGGCCGGGTCCGGTAAGACGGTGCTTCTGGCCGAGTTGGCGCATCGGTTGCAGGAAATGGGATTGGCCGCGATCCGTCCGGATTGGGAGCCGTCGAAAAAGCACAATCGCCGGTCCTATGCCGTGCTGGCGCCAACTAACAAAGCGGCCTCGGTCCTGCGCAACAAGGGCGTCCCCGCGACGACGATCCACCGGATCATCTACACCCCGGTCTACGACCCAGAATATGAAAAGCTGGCGGAATGGCTGGATGGTGAGCGCACGGCCCGCCCCAAGGTCGAAGGCCTGGCTGAAGAGGCCCTGGACCGGGCGATGAAGTTCTACCAAGACCAGCCCTCCGTGCCTGGCGCCTTTGCTGCCATCGGCCTGCGGGGCGCGGACTTTATCACCGGCTGGAAGCGCCGGGACGAGCCGCTGGATATCGCGCTGGTCGACGAAGGCTCGATGCTGGATGAAGCTGCGCTGGAGGATCTGAAAGAGATCTTCGGTCTGATCGTCTTGTTCGGTGATCCCGCGCAGTTGGCCCCCGTCGGGTCCCGGGGCGCGATGGTGTTCGACACGTTGCCGGACGATTCGAAGCAGGAACTGGCCCGGATCCACCGTCAGGCCGCAGACAACCCGATCCTGGACCTGGCGCATCTGCTGGGCCAGCGTGGCCTGCAATTTGGCGAATTCGAAGACGCCGTGCGCGATGCCGCCCGAAATGATGATCGGGTGGTCATCGCCGAACGGGCCGACGCGGATCTTATGACGGACAGCCCTGTCCTTGTCTGGCGCAACAAAACGCGCATGCGGCTGATCAAAGCCTTCCGTGCCGCCCATGCCTGCCCGGAACGCGAACTGGTGCCGGGCGAGCCGCTGATCTGCGACGGCCTGGAGCTGCCGTTGAAACAACGCAAGCAGCGCATGGATCTGGAAGCCCGCGGGCTGATCAAAGGCGCGCAATCGACTTATCTGGGGCCGGGGCGAAAGCCTGGGTTTTCCCGCGTCAACATCCTGGGAACGGAAGAGCCGGGGATTTCGGTGGCCTCGATCATCCAGATCGAAAGCCCGGATGAAGAAGAGCCCATTGTCATTTCCGCCGCACGGTCGGGTGCATTGTTCCTGCACGGTGCGGCCTGTACCATTCATAAAGGCCAGGGCTCGCAATGGCCCGAGGTTCAAGTCTTCGCGCCAGATCTTTTTGCCGCGGCCCGGTCCGGGGCGGAAGAGGCGGGGCTGGAGCTTTGGAAGCGTCTGGCTTATGTCGCGATCACCCGCGCGGAAGAGCGGCTGATCTGGGTTACGCGATATATGATTTCACGCCCGGAAAAATCGCTGGGCCAGGCCGCCCAACAGCTTTTGTAACGCCGCCGTCAGCAGGGCTTGACCCTGGCCGAGGCCAGGGCATGTTGCGCAACAGATCAAGGTCAGGAGAGCACCCGTGAAAAAGTACCTGATGATCGGTGGCGGCATCATCGCCCTTGCCGCGGCAGGCTGGAGCGCCCTCTGGTACATGGGCAAGGGTCATGTCGAAGACATGGTTGCCGCGCAGGCGGCGCTGATGAACGACCGGGGGATCACCCTGAACTGGAGTGATCAGCAAACCACCGGTTTCCCGTCAGGTTATAACGTGCAAATGACCGACGTTTCGCTGACGAACCGCGAAAACGGCGTGCTGCTGCAATTGGGCGATATCGACTTCAGTGTCGATGCGTCCAACCCTGACCGCTATGTCGTGGACTTATCTCCGGAAATCGATGTCACGATCCCAACGCGGGCAGAGCTGTTGATCTTGGACCCGGATCTGCCGAAGGCGGTGCAGATCAAAATCGCCAGCAAGGACCTGACCGTTGCGGGCGAGGGGATGGACCCGCTGACCCGCACAATCGATGTCGCGGCAAAGGGTCTTTCTGTGACTGTCGACCAGGACGATTTTGCCTGGAAAGTCAGATCAGCAGCCGATGATCTGAATGTTTCGCTGAAGGCAAGGCCCCAGGGTCAGCTTTTAGTCTTCAATGCTGGCCGACACTTAACGACGTTTGAAAACGCGGCCGATCCGACGCAACCGCTGGTGAAGCTGGACTATCTCGGCCCGTCGATGACGTTGGAAGGAAGTGCGCACACGCTCGACGATTTTCTGGCGCAATGGAACAGTCAGGCAGCCGATCTGCTGAGCGGGACCTTCTTGGGCGCAGGCCAGGAGATCGTGATTTCAGTGATCGACCCTGCGGTTTCAGCCGAGGCGCAGGTGCTGACCTATACTGCCGGGGCCAGTTCCGGCTTGTTTGGGGTCAGCGGCGGCGAGGCCAGCTATCAGGCCGAAGACCGCGAGGTTGACCTGCAAGTCTACTTGCCCGGCATTCCGCAGGCCGGGTTGCGCACATTACGTAGTCGGGCCGAAGCCTATCAACGCACGCTGACGGTTCCGGTGGCTGCCGAAACGCCAAAGAACAGCGCGCTGCGCTTGGGACTTGTCAGCGTCGAACCGGACGACGCGCTATGGCAGGCGATCGATCCAGGCAAAAAGCTGAACCGTCAGGCCAGCAATCTGATCGCCGATCTGCAAGGCACGGTCAAATATGTGCAGCCGGTCGCCGGCGGGTTGCCGGTCGAGTTTTCCAATGTCACCGTGCAGGAACTGCAATTGGATACACTCGGTGCCTCGGCCAAAGTGGCCGGTGACGTCGAGATTATTCAGCCGATCAATCTGCCCTATGGCGAGTTCAAGGTCGATATGCAGGGCGCTCAAGCCTTGATCACGGCGCTGTCCCAGGCGGACTTGATCAATTTCCAATTGCGCCAGATGGCCGAAGCGGTGTTGGAGGTCTATGCCAAGAAAGGCGAAGGCGAGGACACCTGGACGACCGATATCGTCATGGATCATGAGGGCACGAAGATAAACGGTCTGAAGCTGCCTGATTAGTGAGCGGGTTCTTGACGCCCTGGAATCGGATAGATCGTGATGGCGGCTATGCGGGACGAAGCGGACAAACCGCCGGAACCTTTGGGATGTTCACTAAGTATCGCGATGCCAAATCAAACTACTGCGGTCCAAGTGTCTTACCCGACAAGAAACCATCATTGAGTTTTTGATTTTATCCAATTTTCTACATCTGACGGAAGCATTCGACCTCCGATCTTTTCACCATTCGGCAGTACTAGCGTTTTTAACTTCAAAGAAAGAAGAGGCGAAAAATCAGAGACCTTCGTCCCATCTAAGATCAAGGCGTCGAGTGTTTGCAATCCGGATAGTCCTTCCACATCCGATATTGGCGTGCCAGACAGATGAAGCTGCTGTACTGTATTCAAGCCTGATAGAGTCGCCGAGTCAAAAATCTGCGTATTGGAGAGATCCAGCACCCTGACAGACTTCAGATTCCAAAGAGCTTCGACGTTTTCAACGGGCGTTTTGGCTAAGTTCAAATAAATAAGAACTTGGGTATTCGCCAAACCGGAAAGGTCTGAAATCTGTGTTCCGGACAGATTCAAGAACTGCAAAATACGAAGGTCTTGCAGAGCCGATAAATCTGAGACGTTAGTGTTCGCTAATCGAAGAAACTTTAGGTTGCGAAGGCCAGCTAATGCGCTGATATCCGACACCGATGTGTTGTTGAGAGAGAGGCTAGTCATCGCCGTTAGTCCACGCATCGGTGTGAGGTCTCTGACACGGGAATTGGCAAGAGATATCCTACGGAGCCGCTGCAAGTTGGAAAGCGCAGATATGTCGGAAATTAATGTGTTTGATAAGTTGAGGTCTCTCAGATCTTCAAAGCCTGAAAGGATAGAGATGTCGGTTACCGCCGTATCTCTCAGATTAAGGTTTTTTAAACCCGGAAAGGATCGCAACTGGTCCAAGTCTCTTATCTCAGAGCCACTTAGATCCAACGTATCAGTATCGGGCGAATAGCATTTGCCTGCTAGAATCGCACCATCCTTGCCGTCAATCTCACACGCAAGACGTTCCCTGGTATCAGCAATAGTCGCGTCCTGGCGAACGTCTGACGTTAAAGTATTTGGCTCGGATGCGTTGGCTACCTCTAGGGCGGCCATGACCGATGCATCACCCTCAATCTGAGGAAGAGCTAGAGGTACCTGATTGCTCCTGCCATTCGGCAATTGAATTTCGAGTGAGCAAGCAGTCTCTCGGCATGAAGGTAAGTTAGTCTGTGCCGGAGAGTGCGGAGCAATATCAATGGGTATACGTTTGCCTTCCGCCAACGAAACAGTCGAAACGCTCGTGGCTGCTAGCAGTTTTCCAAGAAAAACAAGCAAGCTGAGGATTGCTAATCGCATGTTCAAATTTGGACTATTTCCGGCGGATCACCGTTAATATCAGGGAATGCGAAATGAAAAAGAGGTTTGTTCATTCTTTTTCGGAACCCATTGAAAATTCCGAAGTCGCGCACTTTGCGATGATGATATCACTCCTGATGAAAGTTGCTGACAGATCGCCCAGTCATGAGGCGTGTTTTTTTTGCAGCGACGATCTGGAAGAGAGAGCATATTTCGTTTTTTGACGGCTGCGTAAGTCGCCTTTCGTGCAGAATTCCCAGCGTCGATGACCAGGGTCTGGTTTGCGCGCTACGAGCGAACTAATTGAAATTCGGTCGCAAGCCGAAGCTACCGAAAACTCTTGTCGTCCACCACCAGTTCAACCCGATCCGTTGCGAACCAGGAACGGCCGTATTCGATGGGCGTCTGATCCTCCAGCACATTGACCGAGGTCGCCCGCAGCACCGGCGCGCCCTCGGATAGGCGCAGATGCCGCGCCATTGCGCCTGTCGCATGGGTGGCGATCAAGCGCGTGTACTGGCGCCGGTAGTCATCGATGCCGCAGGCCTCCAATGCTTTGGTGATTGAATTCACCTCGCGATGGAACGCAATGAAGCCAGGCAGCGGGCCGGCGGGCAGGACGGTCTTGGCAAAGGCAATCGGCGCCCCGTCAGCCGAGGCGATCAATTCCAGCACGTGAACATGGGCGCCCTTTTTCAGGCCCAGCGCTTTGGCTTCATCGGCGCTGGCGGGCAGGGTTTCCGCACGCAGGATGTCCCGGCTGCCGGTATGGCCTGCCTCGGCCATGTTCTGCGTAAAGCGGGTGTTTCTGCCCAACCGGTACGACAGCTGCACGCCGGTCACGAAAACACCGGCACCGCGGCGGGCGTGGACAAGCCCCTGATCCGCCATAGCCTTTAGCGCCCGGCGCACAGTGTGACGGTTCACGCCGAACCGGGTCGCCAATTGCGCCTCGGTCGGCAGGCGGTCGCCCGCGCCGTACCGGCCTTCTGCAATCTCTGCTGACAGTTCATCGCGGATCTGTTGCCAAACTGGCAGGGTCATGACGCTGCCGTCATCAAGAATTCACGGAACATGGATTGCGCCCATCCGCCTAAATAAGTATAGTTGTCTAGTAATATAGACAAATTAGATGGGTTGTCTAGATGTTGGATGCAAGCCCTGGGGGCGTTCCTGATCACGCGGATCGCAAGCATTGGATGCAGGTGCTGGCGCAAGCGCCTGCTGATCCGCTGAAGGCGGCCTATCAGACACTGGCACCCGATCCTGACCACACTCTGCTGCGTGCGCCTGAGTTTGGCGCAGTCATGGTCCAGGGCCGCATGGGCGGCACCGGCGGCGCGTTCAATCTGGGTGAGATGACGGTGACAAGGTGTTCCGTGCGTCTGGCCGATGGTGCGGTGGGCCATGCTTATATCGCTGGGCGCGATGCGGAAAAGGCGCGGATCGCGGCGCTTTGCGATGCCATGTTGCAGGGCGCGGCAGCCGAGGCGGTCCAGGACCACGTGGTCGCCCCGATGGCCGCACTGCTAAGTAAGGCCCGCGCTGATCACGCCGCCAAGGCCGCGGCCACGAAGGTCGACTTCTTCACGCTGGTGCGGGGGGAAGACTGATGGATGGCGGGCTGAGCGAAGGCTTTGCGAATCCTCCCATTGATGCCGCCCGTGCCTTTCGGGCCGTCATGCAGGCGATTGCCCGGCCGGGCACCCAACACACCGTTGCGGCGCCATCGCCAGGGCGGATGGGGGCTGCGATGGCCGGGGTTTTGCTCTGTATTTGTGATCATGAAACACCGATCTGGTTGGCGCCCTCGATCGATGTGCCCGAGGTTCGCGATTGGGTGCGCTTTCACACAGGCGCGTTTTTGGCTGAACGCGATGCTGCGCAATTTGCCTTCGGTTCTTGGGCCGAGATGCTGCCGCTCGACGACTTTGCCATTGGCACGCCCGACTATCCCGACAGATCGGCGACCCTGGTGGTCGAAGTGCCGGAATTGGGCGCGGCCCATCGGCTGACCGGGCCAGGGATCAAAGATACCGCGCATCTGACCGTGCCTGACCCCGATGCCATCCGGTCGAACAATGCGCTGTTTCCTTTGGGGTTGGATTTCCTCCTGACCTCGATCGATCAGGTGGCGGGTCTGCCCCGCACCACACGTGTAGAGGTCTAGCCGATGTATGTCGCAGCCAAAGGCGGAGAGAAGGCGATCGAGGCAGCCCATCAGTGGCTGGCCGAAATGCGCCGTGGCAATACGGATGTGCCAGGCCTGACGCTGGACCAGATCCGCGAACAACTGGCTTTGTCCGTTGCACGGGTGATGGCCGAAGGATCATTGTATGATGCGGATCTTGCTGCGCTGGCGATCAAACAAGCGCGCGGTGATCTGACCGAGGCGATCTTCCTGATCCGGGCATACCGGACCACGCTGCCCCGGTTTGGGTCGTCCCGGCCGATCGAGACCGGCGATATGCGCTGCGCCCGGCGGATCTCTGCCACCTATAAGGATGCGCCGGGCGGCCAGGTGCTGGGCCCGACCTTTGACTACACCCACAGGCTGCTGGACTTCGCGCTGGCGGCAGAGGGCGCGCCGGAGCCGCTGGCGACAGAGGCAGCCGAACCCGAACCGAAGCCACATATCACCGAATTTCTGAACCAGGAGGGTCTGATCCAGCAGGAAGTGCCCACAGAAGACGCGCCCAAGGACCTAACCCGCGAACCCCTGCAGATCCCGGCTGACCGGGCGGTGCGTTTGCAATCCCTGGCCCGGGGCGACGAGGGGTTTATCCTCGGCCTCGGCTATTCGACCCAGCGCGGTTATGCCCGAAATCACGCCTTTGTTGGCGAACTGCGGATCGGTTTTGTCGGTGTCGAGATCGATGTTCCGGAACTGGGCTTTGCCATCGAATTCGCCGAAATCGAGGTCACGGAATGTGAAACCGTGAACCAATTCAAAGGATCGAAGACCGAGCCACCGCAGTTCACCCGGGGCTATGGTCTGGTCTTCGGCCAGTCAGAGCGAAAAGCAATCTCTATGGCCCTGGTCGACCGGGCCATGCGGTGGGAAGAACTCGGCGAAGACTTTGTCGGCGCCCCCGCGCAGGATCAGGAATTCGTGCTGTCCCATGCCGACAATATCCAAGCCACAGGCTTCGTCGAGCATATCAAGCTGCCGCACTATGTGGACTTCCAGTCAGAGCTAGAGCTTGTCCGCAAGATCCGCCGCGAGGCGATGCAGGCCCAGTCTGCGAAGGAGGCGGCAGAATGAGCTTAATCGTCAGCGCCAAAGACGTCCCCGCCGGACGCTTGACCCTCTTCAAAACGGCGGTCACCACTGAACCCACGGCGCTGAACGTAAACTTCGTAAGCGCCATAGATAAAGACAGCCAACACGATCATCGCCAGCGAGACCCAGGTGATCAGATTGAATGTGAAAATACTGCTGATCACCTAGTCTCCGCTGCCACTGCTGCCACTACCTTCCAGATAGATTCCGCCACTTCTGGCACCGCCAGATGCGCCGCCCGCCTCGGGATCTTCGTCGGGGTGATGCCGCGACGGGCCGACTTTGCGCCAGATCAGCAAACCAACCACAATCACAACCAACGCCAAACCGATGGCGGGACCAATGTCCATCGCAAACTTCCCGCAACTACCGATCTGTCAAACGACAACTCAAACTATCTGGCAAACGGTTCAATCTTCGCCAGCAGGACTGCTGCTTTGCCCGGCGTCTTGGTCCCGGTCTCCGCCCCGGAACAACAACAGGGCCACCAAAAGTACGGCGACCAGGATCAGTCCGATAATCGCGATTGTGTTCATGTCGGTGTCTCCTTTCTCACCAAACTGTCAACTCAAGACCAGAAAACCGTAGCACGTTTTTGCGTTCCTCGCAGCTTTAGGAAAAAGGCTGCGGTCGGAAAGGTCCAAGCATGAAAACTGTGGTGTTCGATGTTGGCAATGTCCTGCTGCATTGGGATGCTAGGCAGGTCTATCGCGATGTGTTCGAAACGGACGCGCATATCGACAATTTCTTTTCCGAGATCGACTTCAATACCTGGAACATGGCCCAGGATGCAGGGCGGTCCTGGGCCGATGGCGTGGCCGAGGCCAGCCGTCAGTACCCGAAACATGCTGACATGATCGCCCGCTTCGACCGGGACTGGCACAAATCCGTGCCGGGTCCGATCAACGGGACCGTCGAGATTCTGGCCAGCCTGAAGGAGGCCAGGGTACCGCTTTATGCGATCACCAACTTTTCAGCGGAAAAATGGGAGGAATGCCAGGCAAGGTTCCCTTTCCTGGCCACAAGTTTCCAGGGCATCGTCGTGTCGGCGCATGAACAACTGCTGAAGCCTGATCCTGCGATCTTCCGACTATTCCTCGACCGCTATGGCAAGGTCTCCGAAGATTGCATTTTCATCGACGACAGCCCGGCCAATGTGGCATCGGCGATAGCTTTGGGCTTTGACGGCATTCTATTTGAGACACCGGCGGGGCTACGCGTTCGCCTGCTGGAACACGGGTTTCTGGCGTGATGACCTGCTTGAAAGAAGAGTTCAGCGAATGACTGATTACAACTTCGCCTACCTGGATGAACAGACCAAGCGGATGATCCGCCGTGCGCTGCTGAAGGCCGTGGCGATTCCCGGCTATCAGGTCCCGTTTGCGTCGCGCGAGATGCCGATGCCTTATGGCTGGGGCACGGGCGGGGTGCAGGTAACGGCGGCCTGTTTGGTGCCGGATGATACTCTGAAGGTGATTGACCAAGGTGCCGATGATACGACCAATGCGGTTTCAATCCGGAAGTTTTTCGAAAAGACCGCTGGCGTGGAGACGACCGAGGAAACCGCAGAAGCCTCAGTGATTCAGACCCGGCACCGCATTCCGGAACGCGATCTGACCGAAGACCAAATCCTAGTCTACCAGGTGCCGATCCCAGAGCCACTGCGATTTCTGGAGCCGCGCGAGACGGAAACCCGCAAGATGCACGCCTTGGAAGAATACGGGCTGATGCATGTGAAGCTCTATGAAGATATCTCTCAGCACGGGCATATCGCGACCGCCTATGCCTATCCGGTGAAGATCGAAGGCCGCTATGTGATGGATCCCAGTCCGATCCCGAAATTCGACAATCCGAAGATGGAGATGGCGGCGCTGCAACTGTTCGGGGCTGGGCGCGAACAGAGGATCTATGCCATCCCGCCCTATACCCAGGTCGTTTCCTTGGACTTTGAAGATCATCCGTTCGAGGCGGGCAAAGCCCCCCATGACTGTGCGCTCTGCGGGGCAAGGGAAGCCTATCTGGACGAGGTGATCATGGACGATCAGGGCACCCGGATGTTCGTCTGCTCGGACACCGATTATTGCCGCGAACGTTTGGAGGCCGGCGATGTCGGGGACCAAAACGCTCCGGCGGAGGGGGCGGCTTAATGGAAACTGCAAAGACATTGGGCATCGATCACCTTGGACTAACGGTCGTTGACCTGGACGCCTCGGTTGGGTTCTTCATCAGGGCGTTGGGCTGGACCCAATTTGGTGGAAATCCGGATTACCCGTCAGCCTATGTGACGGACGGCACGTCGAAGCTGACGCTTTGGGCGCAGAAGACCGATGGGGCGCCCTTTGATCGGCACGCAAATGTCGGCCTGCACCACACGGCCTTGAAAGTCGCCAGCGAAGAACATCTGAACACATTGTTTGACAGCATTCGCGATTGGCCGGGGGTTGAAATCGAATTTACGCCCGAGCTTTCGGGCAAGGGTCCGAAGGTTCACTTCATGATCCGGGAACCCGGCGGCACCCGATTGGAGTTTTCCTATGACCCGCGATGATATCAAACCCAACGCACAAGTAAGAGCATGAAGATGATTAATCAGCTTCGCATTTACGATATTCCGCCCGAAAACCGGGGTCCGTTCAACGACCGTTTCCGTGATCAAGCCGCGCCTATCTTCGCGCGCTACGGATTTCGCATCCTGGCGATGTGGGAGAGTGAGCGCGAGGGCCGCCTGTTCTTCATCTACCTGCTCGCATGGGCAGACGAAGCGGAAATGAAAGCCGCGTGGCAGGCGTTCATGGCCGATGAAGAATGGGCCGAGATCAAGCGCGTGACCGGTGCGCAGCACGGCACCTTCGTGAATGGTATCGAAGAACATGTGCTTCACCCAACTGCGTATTCTGCCGCCTTAGGGGATGTTCAATGACGCCTCTGTTGGCAGTTGAAGATCTCTCGAAATCCTATGGCCACCGGATCGGATGTGCCGATATCTCATTTGACCTCTGGCCGGGTGAGGTACTGGGGGTCGTCGGCGAGTCTGGATCCGGCAAAACGACGTTGCTGAATTGCCTTGCCGGTCACCTGGTACCCGATAAGGGGCGCGTCATCTTCGATACCAAAGTCGATGGGCCCAAGGACACGGTGACGATGTCCGAGCCGGAACGGCGCATGCTGGGTCGGACAGATTGGGCCTTTGTGCATCAGAACCCACGCGACGGGCTGCGCATGGGCGTCAGCGCGGGCGGCAATGTTGGCGAGCGGCTGATGGCTGTGGGCGCGCGCCACTATGGCCAAATCCGGGGCGCGGCCTTGGACTGGCTGGATAAGGTTGAGATTGACGAGGATCGGATCGATGACCGTCCGTCGGCCTTTTCCGGTGGCATGCAGCAACGGTTGCAGATTGCCCGGAACCTGGTGACGGGCCCACGCCTGGTTTTCATGGATGAACCCACGGGCGGGCTGGATGTCTCGGTTCAGGCCCGGCTGTTGGATCTGCTGCGCGGACTGGTTCGGCAGCTCCACCTCAGCGCGATCATCGTCACCCATGACTTGGCTGTGGTGCGCCTGCTGGCCGACCGGTTGATGGTTATGAAGGAAGGCCACGTGGTCGAAACCGGCCTGACCGATCAGGTGCTGGACGACCCGCAGCACGCCTATACACAGCTGCTTGTCAGCTCGGTCCTTCGGGTTTGAGGGAGGGTGCATTTTGTTAACCCATCGACTTTTTGTACATACGGATGGCATACAGATGGCATACACATGGCATAAAGATGCTGTACGGATGCTGTACGCCCGGATTCCCGGCGCAAGGCCCGGGGGGACGGGCCGATGATTCACGTTCAGGAAGTCTCGAAAACCTTCACACTGCACAATCAGGGTGGTGCTTCGATCCCGGTTTTGACCGGTGCGCACCTGACCGCTGCACCCGGCGAGTGTGTGGCGCTGACCGGCGTTTCGGGCTCGGGCAAGTCGACGTTGATGCGGATGATCTATGGCAACTATCTCGCGGCATCGGGTTCGATCATGGTCGGCAACACCGATGTCGCCCAGGCCGCGCCGCGCGAGATTCTGGACATGCGCCGAGAAGTACTGGGCTATGTCAGCCAGTTCCTGCGTGTGGTGCCCCGGGTGCCGACGCTGGATGTGGTGGCAGAGCCGTTGCTGGACCTGGGCGAGGTCCAAGAGGCGGCCTACGAAAAGGCACGTATCATTCTGCGGCGGTTGAGGATTCCAGAGGCCCTATGGGGGCTGTCGCCATTGACCTTTTCGGGTGGTGAACAGCAGCGGGTGAACATTGCCCGGGGTTTCGTGCATCCCTATCCGGCGCTTTTGTTGGACGAGCCGACGGCTTCACTGGATGCGTCCAACCGGGACACGGTTCTGACACTGATCGACGAGTCCAAGGCCCGAGGTACGGCAATTATCGGAATCTTCCATGATATCGATGCCCGCAATCGAGTTGCCGATCGCGAAGTCGACGTATCGGCCTTCACGCCGATCGCAGCCTGATGGCCGGTGGTACCTTCATAGCCGTTGTCGGGCCGTCGGGATCTGGCAAGGACAGCCTGATCCGTGCTGCGCTCGCCCGGCGAACGGATGTCGCGATGGCCCGCAGGGTGATCACCCGCCCCGCGGACGCCACCGAGGATTTTGAACCCGTGCTCACTACGGATTTCGAACTCAGGCAAGCTGCAGGGGAGTTCGCGCTCAGCTGGGCCGCACATGGGTTGCTCTATGGCATTTCAAATAGGATAGACGCGGATTCGAATGCCGGTAGGCACGTCCTGGCCAATCTCTCGCGCAGCGTGATCGATCAGGCGCGGCGGCGGTTCCAACCCTTCAGGGTTGTCGTTGTCGATGCGCCCGCCGAGGTTTTGGCCATCCGTCTGGCCGGACGTGGCCGCGAAGACGCGGCGGATATCGTCGCCCGCCTGGAACGTGCGAAGTATCTCCGCCCAGATGGCGCGGATGTCACGGTTGTCGATAATGGCGGAGAGCTGGAGACTGCGGTGGCGGCCTTTCTGGCTACTATGCCTCAACCGGTGAGCGCGTAGCGATGGATCAGATGAAAGTGTCCGCCGTCGACTTCCCCCAGCAGCGCAATGTCGTCGACAGGCATCGGGGCCTGGCAAAGATGTGCGGTCAAATCCGCCAGCATCTCTTGTGTTGGCGGGATCTCGGCGTCATCCAGCTGTCCGGTCAGCGTCAGATGAAAGCGAAACTGATCCATAACATAAGGGTAGCCCCAGGCCATCAGGTTCACTTCCTGTGCAGGGGTCAAATCGGCAGCGCGCCGCTTGGCCAGCTCTGCCTCGGAAGGCGGTGCGCGGAAGCTGTCGAGATCCATAACGCAGCCCCCTGCGAGCGCTGCCAGTTCCTCGGATTGCGCCGAGGGCACCAGTGCTATGAACCGGCCCAGGGTTGCCAGTTTCAGGGCGGGTGCCGCGAACGGCGTATAGCGCCTAGCCAACGCTGCGACCGCGGCCTCCAGGTCTTCCGGCGTCTCACCATCGGCCAAGCGGAAGGGCGGTTTCATCGTTCCGTGAAACCCGTATTTTCGTGGCGTCGCAGTCAGGAGATCGCGGTCGGACGGCACGAACCGGTCCGCGCAGGCGATGTTGTCCCAACCGAGCCAATCCGCGCCGAACCGGGCCAGGGCCGAGCCTGTCGGCGGCAGGTAATAAACGGCGTAGCGGGTAAAGCTCGACATATTGCACTCCGTTCTCAAACACGCTTTTTGCAAGGATTTGTCACAAAACCGCGACAGGTTCATGCCAATTCCGTCAGCACTCAAGGAGGACTGGCATGAACTGCCATGACAGCGCGCCCGGCCCGTCCGATATGGTGCTGACGAATGCAAAGCTCGTTTTGGAAAACGAGGTCGTGACCGGCTCGCTTGTTGTTCGGGGTGAAAACATCGCCGCCATTGATCAAGGCATCAGCGCTGCGCCCGGGGCACTGGATTGCGGTGGCGATTACCTGTCGCCCGGATTGATCGAACTGCACACCGATAATCTGGAACGGCATATGCAGCCACGCCCTGGCGTTCACTTGCCCAATGCTGCGGCGATCGTTGCCCATGACGCCGAATTGGCGTCGGTCGGTATCACGACGGTTTTTGATGCGATTAGGATTGGCTCGTTGTCCGAAAGCCGGTCGAGATATGGGAGATACGCGCGCAAGATGGTGACGAACATCATCGAGATGCGTACGTATAACGCTTTAAAAATAAGTCATTTCATACACTTGAGGGCTGAAGTCTGTTCCGAAACTTTGCTGGAGGAATTGGCGGAATTCAGCGCAGATGACAGAATTGGTATCCTGAGCGTAATGGATCACACACCGGGTCAGCGGCAGTTTCGTGACGCCGCCGCGCGCCGGACGCTACTCAGCGGAAAGTATAATATGACAGATGCCGAGATTGACGCGCATTTGTCGAAACTTGAGCGTGTATCGAAAGAAAATGGGCCCGCTGGAGAGAAAGCCGCCGTCGCGGCCGCGAAGGCGTTTGGTGCAGTTCTGGCCAGCCATGACGATACGACCCTAGACCATGTAGCCCAGTCGATCGAGCACGGCGTTGGGCTGGCCGAATTCCCAACCACCTTAGAGGCTGCGAAGGCAACCGCCGAGGCCGGAATCCACGTGATGATGGGCGCACCGAACCTGCTGCGCGGTGGCTCGCATTCCGGCAATGTCGCGGCATCAGATCTGGCCGAAGCCGGATGTCTGGACATCCTGTCGTCGGATTATGCGCCGTACAGCCTGCTTATGGCAGCAGTGCGCCTGGGGCAGGAAGCTGCGGACATGGCGATGGGTTTGGCCCGCGTAACCTCGGCGCCAGCAAAGGCCGCCGGATTGGACGATCGCGGTGTGCTGCGCCCGGGTTTACGTGCGGATTTACTGCGGTTCCGGATGTTGGCGGATGGCACACCGGTCACGCGGGGGGCGTGGCTGCGTGGCCAACGGATAGGGTAGGCTTGTTTCGCTGATCGGCCCGTGTCAGCGCAAATCATCTAAGGCGCGAGCGAATCTGAGGTGGGTTTGAGTTTGGCGAGTCCACAGCGACGCTTGCGGGCTTTGGATCACAGCGCCTCGGCAACGTGTGTTTGCGCCCCAAGCGAAGCCTCCATTTTGTCCAGCGTCTTACTATGTAGATCGTAGATTTTGATGAAGATCCGGAAGCGATCCATCACTTTGGTTCCCATGCCTTCCAGTCGATCGCCGATCTGCTTGCAAGCGGACATCTCTTCCATCATCCGCGTCGTGCATGGCTTAGGCAGGTCGGCAAATGCCGCTGCAAGAGATTCTTGCGTCTTCCGCGCGCTGACGTTGGCTGATCTGTAGATCTTGGTCTTCATTCCCCAAGTCCGCATTTCTTTGCGCGCCACAAGGAACTGTTCGTTCAGCCACTTGGGATCGGCGTCCTTAGTCTTCATCTTCTGCAGCAAGTCATCCATGAAGCTGTTCATCGCCTCGATCGCTTTACTAGCCTTCTTCTCGGCGCGGTCAAACATCTCAAGCTCACGCTTCCCACGTTTGCTGAAACTCATGTAGGCCGAGAGGTCATTGCGATCAGCCTGAGCTTCCTTTGGCTCCTGGATCTTGATGCCGCCAAGCGCCGGGGCCAAAGTGCCAATCGTTTTGAAGGCTGCGATACACGGTTGCGGCGCTGTGCCCGTAGCCTTGGCGTATACTTCAGAATGCAGCGCGGTGAGCGTATTAGAGGCGTGGGTCTTCTTTGGCAGGTCGAAGTGTTCGATCATGCCGAGATCAGAGGTGTCATTCCCAAGCCCTGCGGCCTGCATCGTTTCCGGCGATTTGACGCCCGGCCTTTTACGGTTGGACGGCTG
Source organism: Pseudomonadota bacterium (assembly GCA_039028795.1). GTDB lineage: Bacteria > Pseudomonadota > Alphaproteobacteria > Rhodobacterales > Rhodobacteraceae > Thermohalobaculum. The sequence continues at coordinate 80,113 of JBCCHJ010000014.1, read as the reverse complement.
ACATTTGTGCCAAAAACTGCTGTGATAATTCTTTGGCTGGGTGGCAGAGTAAACCGAAGCAGCCTCTGATCGGGTAGTTTCAGACACGGTCGCGTTCCTCTCCATTTGTCGGTCCTTTCGCGCTTTGCCGTGCTGCTGTCCTGGCGAAGAACCGCTCTGCATGGCTTCGATAATGAAAGATGCGCGGGCGCAGACCGAAGCGGGAGATCGAAACAATTCGAGACGGTTTCACAGTTTGTGAATCCAATATTTTCAATGAGTTAGAGGTTTTTCAGCGTGTATGACAAGCGCGTGGTCGAGCGCAGCGCTTGTGTGAGGGGACAGCGGTTGGTGGATTTTGTCAGGGTCGAAGTTGCCGAGCCAGGCTAACTGGCAGTCCAGGCAGCCCAGAACGGTTTATCCTATCCAGTTCCTGATACCCGAAACAGCGAACCGTCAGCTCTTTTCGGTACAATTTCGATTATCGGGGTCCGCATCCCCGCTCACCATCTGGGCAGCGATTTGTTGTTTGGCATGACCGATCTGTGAACTCCGCCCCATCTAAGGCTTCGCAAACACGCAGCATTCTAAAAATCTCACAATCTCGAGGGATGGTACCGCCTCCCCGGTTCGAACGGGGGACCTCTGGATCCACAATCCAGCGCTCTAACCAGCTGAGCTAAGGCGGCACTTCGGTGTTTCCTACCGCTCCGCCTTTTGGATTTCAAGCCGTGTGATCAGTGCGTCTGGGGGCTGGATATCAGCCTCGGGTCTTGTTAACGCGATGAGACCACCAGAGCGCCAGGACAACCCATGAGCATCAACAAACAATCGGAGCAGGCCGCCAGCCTGCAGATCGGCCCAACCTCCGAGGGTATGGTGCGCGTTTACATCGAAAGTGATGGCCTGGAACTTCCGATGGATTTCGAGCCTGAAGAAGCCGAGGAGATTGCCCTGGAACTTCAAGCCGCTGCGCAGCGGGCGAGGGGCGCCCCGCCGAACGGCGGTGGAAAGAAGAAGGGGAAGTCCCGATGACCGCATTGGCGCGCCGCGATTGGGTGCCCGCAGAGTGCGAGGTCTATATCCAAGGTCTGGCGGAAGAGGCTGCGGGGCAGGGCTCGGACGCAATCGCCAGCAGGCTTGAGGATCTGACCCGCGAAAATGCCCGGATTCACGACCAGGATTGCATCAACCTGAACCCTGCTACCAATGTCATGAACCCGGCGGCCGAGGCGCTTTTGTCCCGGGGGCTGGGGTCGCGGCCCTCGCTGGGCTATCCCGGCGACAAGTATGAAATGGGTCTGGAAGCGATTGAGAAGATCGAGGTTATCGCCGCCGAACTGGCAGCCGAGATCTTCCAAGCAAAATACGCCGAGGTGCGCGTGGCCTCTGGCGCCTTGGGCAATCTTTATGCCTTCATGGCCTGCTGTAAACCGGGCGATCGGGTCATCGTGCCCCCGGCCGAGATCGGCGGGCATGTTACCCACCACGATCCCGGCGCTGCGGGGCTTTATGGGTTGGAGATCCACCATGCGCCGGTCAAAGACCGGTCTTACACGGTGGATGTGGATGCCCTGGCCGATCAGGTTCACGACCTGAGGCCTTCGCTGGTCACAATCGGCGGGTCCTTGAACCTGGAACCGCATCCGGTTGCAGACATTGCTGCGATTGCCCACGAGGCTGGGGCGAAGGTCCTTTTCGATGCCGCGCATCTCTGCGGGATGATCGCAGGCCGCGCCTGGCCCAATCCACTGGCCGAAGGCGCCGACCTGATGACGATGTCGACCTATAAGTCACTCGGCGGACCAGCGGGCGGTTTGATCGTCAGCAATGATGCGGATCTGGCGCAAAGACTGGATGCGATCGCCTTTCCGGGGCTGACGGCGAATTTCGATGCGGGCCGGGTGGCGGCGTTGGCCATGGCCCTGCTGGACTGGCGCGACCACGGGCAGGCCTATGCGGCCGAGATGGTCGCTACCGCGCGGGCGCTTGTCTCTCACATGGCGCTGAACGGGGTGATGAGCTTTGTCCCGCTTGAGGTCGTAACCCGGTCGCACCAGTTCGCCATCCCCGCCGTGCGCTGGGGCGGCGGGCAGGCGGCGTCGAAACGGCTGCGCCGGGCCAATCTTTTGGCCTGTGGGATCGGCCTGCCCATTGATCCGGTGGACGGCGACATGAACGGCTTGCGCATCGGCACGCCAGAACTGGTGCGCCGCGGCATAACCTCGGACCATGCGCCGGAACTTGGTGCTTTGATCGCTCGGGCCTTGCTGGAAGAGCCAGAAATTGTTGCATCCGAAGTCACCGCGTTTCGGCAGCGGTTCCAGGGGCTGCACTATATTCGACGGTAATCCGCCTTAAGCGATGCGCGTCAGCCTGTCCGCCGCCAATCGTGCGAAGCGAAGGGTGACGGCCTTTCGGCGTGCGGCCCCCAGCTTATCTTCCGGCGCCATACGAAAAACCTCGGCATCGTAGCAATCCGTCCGGATCAGGCCCTGATCCAAAGGCAATAGCTCTTCGGGAAAGCCTTCCGGCACGGCAAAAAACAGCCGGTCGCACCACTCCAAGTACTCTGGCCACTTCGCATCGGCTTGAAAGTCTGCTCGGGAGGATTTGACCTCGACACACCAGATCTCTCCGCCAGGACCCAAAGCGCAGACATCCATACGCCGACCGGTCTTCACCGGAAACTCCGTCAGAGCCGCGAAGCCGTCTTCGGCCAACATTCGGCAAACACCGCGCGCAAGTTGGATGCCGGGCTTTTCGATCACATCGGTCATGGCATAAGCGTAAAACAAAACGGGAACGCTTACCAGAGGGAGTAGAGCCCCGAGCAAAGCTGGGCTAGCGTCACCCTCTAACAGAAGGGGGCCACGCCATGATCGAAGCAGAAATCACGCTGACAACACCAGATGGACAGATGGACTGCTTCATCTGCCACCCGGAAGAGCATGGCCCGCATCCGGCTGTGATCCTTTACATGGATGCGCCCGGTATTCGCGAAGAACTGCGTGATATGGTTCGGCGGATTGCAACGGTCGGCTATTACGTGATCTTGCCGAACATGTACTACCGCAAAGGGGTGGAGGGGAGTTATGGCTTCGATCTGACCCGGATCCGCGAGGATCAGGCAGAGCTGGAGATAATGTTCGATGTCATGAATTCGCTGACCAATGCGCTGGTGGTGTCGGACACGGGGCCGATGGTGAACCACCTTCGCGCTGCCCCGGCAGCGGCAGATGGCCCTATCGGCTGCGTCGGTTATTGCATGAGCGGGCGCTATGTCATGTCCGCTGGTGCGGCCTTCCCGGACGATTTCGCGGCGATTGCATCCTATTACGGTGTTGGGATCATAACTGACAAACCGGACAGCCCGCATTTGAAGGCAGGCCAGATCAAAGGCGAATGCTATCTGGCCTTCGCCGAGACAGATCATTACGTGCCGGACCAGATCGTCGCGGATCTGCCTGGGCACCTGGACGCCGCTGGTACCAACTACCGGATCGAGGTTTACCCTGGCACAGGCCATGGCTTTGCCTTTCCAACCCGCACCGACTACGTCAAAGCGGCAGGTGAGCGCCATTGGGAACGGATGCTTGCCCTGTTCGACAGGAACCTGCGCGCCAGGTAGAGTGCGTGCCGAGACCAGGGACGTTCAGTGTGGTTTTTGCAGCAAGGCTATATCCTTGGCTGGGATATGGCATGACCAGCCCAGCCGGTCCGCGATAAACGCAATCGTTTCTGCCCGGTAGAACACAACGTGGGTCGGGTCTTTGCGATAGTGCCATCCGTCGAAGGCCGCATCATCGGTTTGAAAACAAGTCATCAGGCCTAGCCAGCCGCCAGGGCGCAGCAAGCGATCGAACAGCGCGAACGTGCCCGCCGGATCGGCCAGATGTTCCAGAACCTCGGTGCAGGTGACAAAGTCATAAGTGCCGTTCAGCGCAGCTGCATCCGGCTGAAAGAATGGGTCCCAAAGCGCCGTGGAATGCCCAGCTTCGGTCAGCATTGCAGCGAGGGCAGGGCCGGGGCCGCAGCCGAAATCAAGCCCCTTAGACCCGGATGGCAAAACGCCCATCAGCGGCTTGGCCAACCGGGCCAGAAAGCGCCGGTATGCCGGGTCATCCACCCGGTTCTGATGGTTCAGATAATGCGCATGTTCCTGGTCCAGGCTTAGGTGATCGGACGGATCCAGCCACCGGGCCTGGCAATGGTCGCAGCGCCAGTACCGGTTGTCCTCGACCACCCGGAACGGAGCTGTGTCGCTGCCATTGCAAAGCGGGCAGGGTGGAGCATGTGCCACCCCGGAGCCCTGCTGCGGAAATAACCGTGAAAAGAATATCCGGGTCAGTGGTGTGTCGTCCGACAGCGCAACTCCATGGAAGGCGCAACGCGCGCCGTAATAGCGTGCGTGCAGCTTTCGCCAGGCCTTCAGCGACCCGTCCCCTTCGGCCCGGGCGAAGTCCACATCTACCGCGCCAAAGGCCACCTGATCGACACGGTCGATCCCGATCACTGCCCGGGGGCTTCCTTCGAATTCCGTGACCATTTCGAAGGTTCCAGGGCGGGGCGGGTCCATCGCCGCGTCCAGGGAAAGCATCGAAGTTGCGGTCTTGTCGCCGGTTAGGACCGCATGGGCGCAAAAGGCCGCTCCTTTGGGATTGTCGTCAAAGGCAAATACCGCCGCGGGGGTCACCGGAGCGGCCGGGTTAATTTCGCGAAAGGCCGACCAGAAGTCCCGTTGAGCTGGGGACACAATGCCGGTCATTCCGAAGCGCCTTCCCTTGCCTCCATCTCGAATGCGGCAGCCATCAGCGCTTTGGCGTAGTCGGTCGACGGACGCTCGAACAACCGGCTGGCAAGGCCTTGCTCGACCACCTCGCCTTGGCGCATGATGATAAGCCGGTGCGCCATGGCGCGGACCACTTTAAGGTCATGACTGATGAACATATAGCCAAGGCTGTATTTCTTCTGAAGATCACGCAACAGGTCGACGATCTGGGTCTGCACAGTCATATCCAGGGCCGAGGTCGGTTCGTCCAGCACCACGAATTTCGGCTTCAGGATCATCGCCCGGGCGATGGCGATCCTTTGGCGCTGCCCGCCGGAAAATTCGTGGGGATAGCGGTCCATCATTTCGGCCTTCAGGCCGACCTCTTCCAATTGCCGCCCGACGGCATCGCGCTGTGAAAGACCCCGGTCGCCCAAACCATGGACGCCCAGGCCTTCGGCGACGATCTCAGCAATCGACATCCGCGGCGAAAGTGATCCAAAAGGGTCCTGAAAGACTATCTGCGTGTCCCGGCGCAGTGCCCGCAGATCGCGTTTTGGCATGGTTTGCATGTCGCGGCCGTCAAATTTAATCTGCCCGCCCTGGCTGCCGATCAGACGCATCAGTGCCAGGGCCAGGGTGGTTTTGCCGGATCCGGACTCGCCGACGACCCCAAGGGTTTCACCGGACTTGATCGTCACATCGATATCCGTGACGGCTTTAATGTGGCTGGTGATACGTTTCAAAAGCCCAGTCTTGACCGGGAACCAGACGCGAACCTTGTCGGCCTCTAAGATCACATCGGCACCAGCCGAGATTGGCTCGGCCAGGCCCCGCGGTTCCGCGTCCAGCAGCATCTTCGTGTAGGCGTGCTGAGGGTGGTCGAACACATCCGCCGTGGCGCCGGTTTCGACAATCTCACCCTGCTGCATCACCGCGACCCTGTGCGCGACTTTGCGCACGATGCCCAGGTCATGGGTAATGAACAGCATCGCCAGGCCCTGCTCACGCTGCAATTCGGCCAGCAGGTCCAGGATCTGCGCCTGGATGGTCACGTCCAGGGCAGTTGTCGGCTCGTCCGCGACCAATAGATCGGGATTGTTCGCCAGGGCCATGGCGATCATCACCCGCTGGCGCTGACCGCCAGAGAGCTGATGCGGATAGGCATCCAGCCGGTCCCTCGGGTCGCGGATGCCGACCTTGGTCATCAACTCGACAATCCGGTCGGTCGCGTGGTCGCCTTTCAGGCCCTGGTGCAGCGACAGGCTTTCACCGATCTGTTTCCTGATCGTGTGCAGCGGGTTCAGCGATGTCATCGGTTCTTGAAAGATGAAGCTGATATCGTTGCCGCGAACCCGGCGCAGATCGGCCTCGGACGCGTTCAGCATTTCGGTGCCCTGATAGGCCACAGACCCGGTCACTTCAGCGGAATCCGGCAACAACTGCACCGTCGAAAGGGCCGTCAGTGATTTGCCCGACCCGGATTCGCCAACTAGGGCCAAGGTTTCCCCAGGGGCGATCTCCAACGAGACGTTTTTGACCGCCTCGACAGTGCCGTCCTCGGTATCAAAGGTGATCGAGAGATCCCGGACCTGCAAAAGCGCATTCATTTGAAGGTCTTCCTGGGGTCGAACGCATCGCGCACGCCTTCGAAAATGAACACCATCAGCGACAGCATGATCGCGAAGGTGAAGAAGGCGCTAAGCGCCAACCAGGTGTCCTGCAGGTGCTTTTTGCCCTGGTTCGCCAACTCACCCAGCGAGGGATAGTCCGAGCCCAAGCCGAACCCCAGGAAATCCAAACCGGCCAGCAGCGAGATCGATCCGGTCAGCAGAAACGGCAGCATGGTGATCGTCGCGACCATCGCGTTCGGCAACAAATGGCGGAACATGATCGTCCAGTCACCAACGCCAAGCGCCCGGGCGGCGCGGACATATTCGAAATTCCGCGCCCGCAGAAATTCTGCCCGCACGACGCCCACCAATGCCATCCAACTGAACGCGACGAAGATGAAGAACATCACCAGTATGTTCGGCGTCAGGACCGAGACGATGATCAAAATAACCAGAAGCTGGTTCATCGATGCCCAGACTTCGACCATTCGTTGGAAAAACAGATCGACCCAGCCGCCGAAAAAGCCCTGCGCCGCTCCGGCGATGATGCCGATGATGGCCGAGCTCAATGTCACCGCAAAGCCGAACAGGACAGAGAGGCGGAAGCCATAGATGATCCGCGCGACGACATCGCGCGCCTGATCGTCAGTGCCCAGCCAATGATTGCCATCTGGCCGGGATGGTGCCCGTTCCACGTCATAGTTCACGGTGTCATAAGCGTAGGGCACCAGCGGCCAGGCGATCCAGCCTTTCACGATGTCGCCCAGGTCAGGCACCGTTTCGCCCGCGTCCAGTGCCGTGATGATATCTTCGGGGATGTCCAGGCAGAGATCGGCGCCGCCGGTCTTGATCAGGCATTGCACGGCTGGATCGGTGTAGTCCGCCTCGGTGTCGAAATCGCCGCCGAAGGTGGTTTCGGGATAGGTCGTCCAGATCGGGGAATAGTATTCGCCATTGTACGAGATCAGCACCGGCTTGTCGTTCGAGACCAGTTCGGCAAACAGGCAAAAAATCGTCAGAACCGCAAAAATCCTCAGCGACCAGACCGCCCGACGATTGCTGCGAAAATTCCGGATCCGGCGGCGATCGAGTTCGGAAAGGCGGAACATCTCAACCTTCCCGCTTTTCGAAATCGATACGTGGATCGATCCAGACATAGACCAGGTCCGAGATGATGTTGATCAAGAGGCCCAGCAGGCCAAAGAGATAGAGCGTTCCCAGCATGATCGGATAGTCGCGGTTCAAAACGGATTCGAAGGCCAAGAGACCGATACCGTCTAGGTTGAAGACCTGCTCGACAAAGATCGAGCCGGTGAAGAAAACACTAATGAACAACCCCGGGAACCCGGCCACGACGATCAGCATCGCATTGCGGAAGACATGACCGTAAAGAACGCGCCGTTCCTTCAGGCCTTTTGCCTTGGCGGTCAGGACGTATTGCTTTTTAATCTCGTCGAGAAACGAGTTCTTCGTAAGCAGCGTCAGCGTTGCAAAGCCCGATACGGTCATGGCGATCACGGGCAGGGCCATGTGGTGGAAATAGTCGACGATCTTACCCCAGGTGGACAGCTCTGACCAATTCTCGCTGACCAGGCCACCGGGTGGGAACCATTGCCAATAGGATCCGCCCGCGAATAGGACCAGCAGTACTACAGGCACCAAAAAGCCGGGCAGGGCATAGGCCGCAATGATGACGCCCGAGGTCGTCGTGTCGAACGTGGATCCGTCCCGGACCGCCTTTCGGATGCCCAATGGAATGGACACCAGGTAAGAGATCAGCGTAGCCCAGAGACCCAGCGAAATCGACACCGGCATCTTTTCCAGAATGATGTTGATGACGGTTTCCGACCGCTGGAAGCTTTCGCCGAAATCGAACTGCAGATAGTTCCAGATCATGATCCCGAACTGTTCGTACTTCGGGATCGGCTCGGCAACACATTCGTCCGCCGTAGCCAGTCGCGGCCCAGTATAGCCGTCTTCGCAAATTATCCGCGTGAAGCCGTATTGCGCCTGTAGATCGGCGATGAATTCCGGGTCGATGCCTTGGCTGCCGCGATAAGCGCCCTCCGAGCCGACGGTTGTGACCTGCGCCCCGCCACCTTCGGAAGCGCCGCCTTGGCTTTCGCTTTCTAGCTCGCCCAGCAGTTGTTCGACCGGGCCGCCAGGGGCGAATTGGATGATGATGAAATTCAGCAGCATGATCCCGAACAGAGTCGGGATGATCAGCAGCAGCCGTCTTAGAATATAAGCGACCATGAACCTACGCCATTGAGCAGGGTGAAGATGGCCTGCACCCTATAGTCCAGACGTGGCGAAGGTCCATCAAAGTCGGCCTGCCGCCTTCAATTTTTCCAGCTTAGCCTCGTCGACCCACCAAAGATCGATCACGCCGCGTTCGTATTTCGGCTTCACTTCCGGCCGGGCAAAGATGTCCCAATAGGCAATGGTGTGCGAGCCCTTGTGCCATTGCGGAACCCAGATGTGCTTGGCGCGCAGGACACGGTCCAGCGCTTTGACAGCATCGGTCAGGGCTTCGCGGCTGTCGGCGCGCTCGATCAAGTCGATGATCTCGTCCACCACCGGGTCTTCCAAGCCGGCGGTGTTATTGGATCCAGGCGAATTCGCTGAACTCGAGTGGAACGCATTCCTCAGACCGACGCCCGGGGTTAGCCCCATCGATTTCCGCGAAGTGGTGATGTCGAAGTCGAAATCGTCCATGCGCTTTTTGTACTGGGTCGGATCGACCTCGCGCACTTCCCCGGAGATGCCGATCTTTTCCAGGTTCTTGATCATCGGCTGTGCGATCCGGGCGAAGCCCTGGCTGCCGATCAGGAATTCAATCTTAAGCTCTTCGCCATCCTTTTGGCGCACGCCATCGACGACTTTCCAACCTGCGTCATCCAGAATCTTCGCCGCCGTGCGCAGATTGCGGCGGTTGCGGCCCGACCCGTCCGTGGTCGGCGGGATATAGGTCTCGTCGGAGAGAACCTCTGGCGGCACTTTGTCGGCGAACTTTTCAAGTACGGCTAATTCACCCGGCGTGGGTGTCCCCGCGGCTTGCATCGGCCCGCCTTCGAAAAAGCTATCCGTGCGGGTGTAGAGGTCATAGAAGAGCCGCTTATTCGACCATTCGAAGTCGAAGGCCAGCCCGATGGCCTGACGCACGGCTGGGTCCTGGAATTTCTTGCGCCTGAGATTGTACCAAAAGCCCTGGGCGCCTGCGGCGCGTTCATCGGGCAATACTGCCTTGACCACATCGCCCCGGGCGATGGCAGGGAAGTTCTCGGGCTCGTATGCCGTTGCCCAGAACTTCGACCAGAATTCCTCGTTGAAGAGAAAGACGCCCGCCTTGAGGCCTTCGAACTGTGCCGAGCGGTCGCGGAAATACTCGAAGCGCACATTGTCGAAATTGTGCCGCCCGATATTCACGTTCAGATCCTTGCCCCAATAATCCGGGACGCGTTCAAAGATCACATATTTGCCGGGTTCGTGCTTGCCAATCTTGTAGGGCCCATTGCCCAGCGGTGGTTTCAACGAGGATTTGGTGAAATCATTCGCCTCGTACCAGGCCTTGGACAGGATCGGCAGGCCGGCGACCAGCATCGGCAGGTCGCGCTTCGGTGCCTCTGGGTCGAAGTCGTAACGCACCCGGTGCGGGCCTTCCGCCGTTACGGAAAGCACCGGTTTCAGGATCACCCGATAGCTGGGGTGGCCCTGATCGCGCAGGGCATTCAGCGTGTAGATGACGTCGTCGGACGTAACCTGCGTGCCGTCATGGAACTTTGCATCGGTGCGCATGTTGAAGGTGATCGAGGAGCGGTCCTCGGCAATCTCGGCCGATTCTGCGATCAGGCCGTACATCGCATCTGCCTCATCACCCGATCCGGTCATCATTGAATCGAAGATCAGCCCTTCGATCGCGAAGGCGGAATTGCCTTTCAGGATGAAGGGGTTAAAGCTGTCATATGTGACGTTGCCGTACCCTGTGGACCACGTGCCGCCCTTTGGTGCATCCGGATTCACGTAATCGAAATGCGGGAAATCGGCGGGGTATTTCAGGTCCCCGAAGGCCGAGATGCCGTGCGATGGTTCGGCTGCCTGGGCCAAGGGCGCGATGATGGCTGCCGAGGCCGTCGCTGCGGACAGGCGGTGAAAGGCGCGGCGTGTCAGATGCATGGGTTACTCCCTGCCAGCACATTTGATTAAACGGGTAGGCTGAGAACGCCGTCGTTTCAAGCCGTTGCGCCGTCCCTGCGTCAGAAAAGTGCGTCAACAAATCGTAAAGTCCATGACAAAAAAGCCGCCTAGGGAAGAATGAGAACGCCCGGCATCCGGGCGCCCCGTTGACATTTCAGCTTGGAGAGTGTTGGTACCCGATACCGACTATCGAGCCTACGGGCTTGAGATGGGCCTCTGGGGTTACCCCTAGAGGCCTATTTTCTGACCTGCAAGTACAGCGCGACGATCGACGCGATGCTCCCCAGCAATCCTATGAACATAATAAACTCTAAGATGGGCGCCTCCTTTGGTAGCCTCGGTGGATGGGTGTCGCGCACCCAGTGATGAACGGGTAGGCTCAGGACGCTGTCGTTTCAAGCAGTTGCGCCGTCCCTGCGATAGAAAAGTGCGTCAACAATTCGTATAGTCCATAACAAAGGCACCGCGCTGCAGCAGCGCGGTTTTCGTTGACAGATGGCGTTTTCGCTTATTGCAAGGCTTCGGGAGAGCCGTCTGCTTCGTTGAGATAAACGATCAGATTGACCCGGTCTTCGGGCTTCTTCAGGCCACCAAACGCCATTTTGGTGCCTTTGGCGTACGCCTTCGGGTTTTCCAAAAAGGCGGAAAGCGCTTCCAGCGTCCAATTTCCGGGCAACTCAGCGAAAATGCCGGAATACCCGTATCCGGAAACGGATCCGATATCGCGGTTGACGATGTTCCAGAGGTTCGGGCCCACGCCGTCGGCACCATCTTCAATCTTGTGGCAGGCCTTGCATTTGTTGAAGACCTTCTGTCCGGCGGCCGCATCGGCGCTGGCCAAAAGGGCCCCGTAGTCAATGGCGACCTCAACTTCTTCCTCGTCACCCGCGCCGCCTTCAACTTCCAGCGCGAATGCCAATTGCTCTTTGCCATGATAGCCTTCGCCGGTGCCGTAGATCTTACCACCAAAGAAGTTCAGCAGCAGCAAAGTAAGAAACGCTGCCAGGACACCACCAAAAATTTTGTTGAGTTCACCAGAATCCATAGACGTTACCTTTTGCCTTACCCATCCGGGCGTTCGGTCAAAGCTGATTTTGTTTATCGCCTTCCCCAGTGCCGCTTCAAGATGTAGAAGGCGCGACCAAACGCCGTCATATCGCGGCTGGCCGTCAAGGAGGGGCCACAAATGGGATTCTTGTCTTGAACACTGCCGCTACGGGAAAGATCGCCTTTCAGGGCGAATTGGGCGCCTATTCGCATCAGGCCTGCCGCGAGGTCTATCCGGATCTGGAACCGTTGCCATGTAAGACCTTTCAGGCAGCGTTAGAGGCAGTGAAAGCGCGCCAGGCGGATCTGGCTATGATGCCGATCGAAAACTCGACCTATGGCCGGGTGGCGGACCTGCACCACTTGCTGCCAACCTCGGGTCTCTACATCATCGGAGAGCACTTCGTGCCCGTCCGCATCAATCTTCTTGGGCCGAAAGGCGCGCGGCTGGAAGATGTGAAAACTGCGCAAAGCCATACGGTCTTGCTGGGGCAGGTCAGGAACTTTCTCAACAACCACAATATCGAAGCGGTTGTCGGCGCGGATACGGCCGGGTCAGCAGTCCAGATCGCAGCGGCAGGGGATGTGACCCGCGCGGCGCTGGCGTCTCCGCTGGCTGGGGAATTGAATGGGTTGGAAGTGCTGGCCGAGGATATCCAGGACAACAGCCACAATCGGACGCGGTTCCTGGTGATGTCGCGCCAACGGATCGAGGCCGACCCGACCGAGGACAATGCGATGACCAGCTTTGTCTTCGAGGTCCGCAATGTTCCGGCCGCGCTTTACAAAGCCATGGGCGGGTTTGCCACCAACGGTGTGAACATGGTTAAGCTGGAAAGCTATATGCTGAACGGCGCATTCACGGCGACCCAGTTCTATGCTGAAATCGAAGGCCACCCCGAAGAGACTGGTGTGACGCACGCATTTGAAGAGCTTGGGTTTTTCACCAAACACATGAAGGTTTTGGGGGTCTTCCCAAGGGCCGAATCCCGCAAACAGGATGGCTGACCAGTCGATTGCATCGCGACGCGGGCGCGCATGCCGAAACACGCGGTCCTGTGAATTTCCGGTTGGAGGGAGGCTCTGGCTGGTGGCGGTCCCACTGGCGGGACCCTCTATCCACTGAGGAGTGATACAAGGGCGGCAGGCCTGCCGTTGATCCCAAGCCCCCTCGACGGCGCGACCAGCCGAGGGGGAAGTAGTTCGTTCCGGAACGGCGTCAGAGATAGGACGATATCGTTAAAACTTAGTTTAAATTGTCTGTCAGGCGCTCAAAAGATCGCTGCTCGTCTAGCGAAAGATCTCGGAATCCGCGTGTGGTGAGGCCTGGGCGCCTTGTTTCGCCCCCAAACCGAAGAAGTAACGTGTGATCAGGAGATAGATGACAATAAAGATGGCGAGGATCCCGACGAACCAGTGCCATTCTGTTGTCAGGAATTCAAACATCGGGGCGGCATCGCCCGGCCCCATATAAATGATAAATCCTGTCGCAAGGACCAGGGACAGGCCAACCGAAATCGACGTCATCCAAAACGCTGCTGTCCAAGAAAAGCTGCTGTTCGGGCGTATGCCTGTGCGCTTTCCGTGGCGTTGGCCCGCGACCAATGCAGCAACGATTTGCGGGACGACATTGACGGCGCTGCCGATATCGGTCTGAAACAGCGCCTCGACCCCCAGCGACACAGCAAGAAGGCCGATCATCGCAAGTACATAAGTGACGATGAAGTCGCGGCAGATAAGTCCCATTGTGCTCCGATCGGTTGCGCTGGCCTAAAAGGCTTCGTGTATGTCCTGAGCAGCTTTCCAGGTTCCTCGCTTGGCGGCGAACCTGAATATCAGGCGTCCAGCCACCATATAGACTGCAGAGATGATCAAGAAGAAACCAATGAGGAAACCGTAAGCCTCTGATGATAACGAGGCAATAGTGCCCAATCCGGCAAGCGCGTCTTCAGTATTAAGGATGAGCGCCACCATGATGCCCGTGACGAGCATCACAGGAAGGACGAGGACGGCAACCGCCCAACAAAACCCACTGGATGGTAGAACTGTGTTGCGGCGGCCATATCGAAAGCCGACAATTATTATGCAAAATGCGAAGAGAGCCAGCTCCAGCACATCGTTAACGATCGAACTTTTGCTCACGGAAGTCGAAAGATAGATGCCGTTCAAGGTAAGGGCGCTCATGAATTTTAAAACGCCGAATTCAAATAGTATTCTTGCCATATAAGCTCTTCTGAAAAGGGCGCCCCGCCGGGCGCCCTTGTCATCTTATCGCAGGTTCTTGCGGATCTGTGCAGCTTCGCGGTCACGGCCATTCTTTTCATAGAATGCCAGAACTTCGCGCCGGATCTTTCGTGTGGCCCGGTCGTGCGTCTGTTTGCCGATCCGGCCTTTCGTTGATCCCAACTGACGGGCCTGCTGAACCTGGCTGGCATGGCGTTCGCCAGGGTTGGGGTGAGATGCGAACAGAGCGCCGACCCCATCGCGCTCGCCATATAATCTGCGCAGGACAACGAAGGATTCCGCCCCAGCAACGGCGTTGTATCCGGCCCGGGAAAGGTACTGCACGCCAACGCTATCGGCATCGCGCTCTTGCGTCCGGCTGAAATTACTGGCGGCGCCCTGGGCGCCAACGCCGATCAAAGTGTTCGTCAGGCCACCACCAATTCCGACGGCAGCGGCACCGATCTGTGCCAAGGCCGCCCCGATCTGCACGGCCTGCCGGTTGGCTTGGCCGGCTTGGACGTGGCCCCGGTCGATATGGGCGATCTCATGCGCCATCACCGCGGCCACCTGCGCTTCGTTCTCCATCGCGGCCAGCAAGCCGGCGTTGAAAAAGACATATCCACCACCGGTGGTGAAGGCATTCACATCGGCGTCTTTGACAATGAAAGACCGAAGCGCGACCGATCCTGGTGGCCGGGACTTTGCAACCCGGTTCATCACGTTGTTCAGATAGGCGTTCAGGTTGCGATCTTTCATGATCACACCCTTGGCCTCCATTTGCTGGACCATTTGCTGGCCGCGCCGTTGTTCCTCGGCGAGAGAGACTCGGGTGTTCTGGGCAGTCGGTGCGCAGGCTGACACCGCCAGCGCGGCGGACAATGCCAGGATCAATGCGCGGAAAGGACGAAGCATAGAATGACCTCCTGTCAGGTCCGGGATCGGCACCCGGTCTTGTCATAACGCCATGATAGTACGAAAACTGGCGCTGCGGCCAGCGCTAGACTGACCTCCGAAATACATCCTGCGATGCAGGGTCGAGAAGATGACCAGAAATCTGGTCACTAATAAGGATCAATTGCCATGTCTCTGCCACAGCCCCTTCGGTATTATCATACGCCCATGGCGCCCAATCCACGGCGGACGCAGATTTTCCTTGCAGAAAAAAGGGTTGAGATCGAAACCGTCACCATCAATTTAATGGAAGGCGACCATAAAAAGGACGATTACCTGGCGAAGACCGGCTCGCCTCAGGTCCCGGCGTTGGAGCTGGACGATGGTACCGTGCTGGTCGAATCCCCAACGATTTGCCGGTATCTGGAGGCGATCTACCCCGATCCGAACATGATGGGGCGGGACGCGCACGAGGCCGCTGTGATCGACATGTGGCAGCGCCGGATCGAGCTGCGTCTGATGGTGACGATTGCCATGTGTTTTCGTCATACCCATCCGAAGATGGCGGTTCTAGAGGATCAATCGCCAGATTGGGGTATGACCAATGCAGGTCGCATCGACGGGCGGCTGGCTGAACTGGACCGGCAGTTGCAGGGCCGCGAGTGGATTGCAGCGGACCGTCTTACCATTGCGGATATCACCGGGGTGGTCGCGGTGGATTTCCTGAAGCTGATCAAGCGCGAAGTCCCGGAAGAGATGTCGGCCCTGCGGAACTGGCATGAGAAGATGAAGGCGCGACCGTCGACCGCGATGTGAGAGAGGCCAACATGACTGTCAACAGCCCGATTATAGATGGACAAGCGCGCAGTGCCGCAGCGGAAGTACTTCGCAGATTCATTGCCGGTCAGATCACAAATGACAGTTTCGAGGACCAAGTGCCGGAAACGGACGATCCGGCAATCTGGGCCATTTGGGATACATGCTGGTTGTTTTACGATGATTTCAAAGAACATCGGCTGGACGGGAAGTATCGTCTGAGTCCTGACCTACGGCGGCAGCTATCGAGATGGGTTTTGTTTCTGGACTCGGATCTTCCATATCAGTGGCCACAGATGCGTTTCCCTGGACGGGATCCAAGGCCTTCCACAATGAGAAATCCAATCAAGCGATTCCTCACGCACGATTCGATCCATCCAGAACTAACGGAAAAATTTCTTGCGGCTGGCCATTATCCTGTGTGGCCTTTCGTGTCGGTCAAGGACTACAAGGCAGCGCTTGCGGCCCCGAAGCGTTTGTCGGGCGGCCGCTCTCGCAAAATGATGGAAACTGCACAATGACCAACCCCTTACTCGCCGACTGGGATGGCCAATATGGCCTGCCGGACTTTTCCGAGATTACCGATGACCATTTCCGGCCAGCCTTTGATGCCGCCATTGCCGCGCAAGAGCTTGAGTTCGAGGCGATCTGCAGTGACCCGGCCGCGCCGACATTCGCCAACACCATCGAGGCGTTGGAGCGCCACGGCCTGTTGTTGGACCGGGTTGCTGCGGTCTTTTGGAATCGATCAGGCAATGACACGAACCCGGAGATACAGGCGATCGAGCGCGAGATGTCCCCGCGCCTGTCGAAGCTGTTTTCTAAACAGATGACCGATCCGAGGATCTTCGCCCGCGTGCAGGCCGTCGTCGATGCGGGTGATGACGATCTGACGGCCGAGCAGATCCGCGTGCGCGATCTGATTTTCGAGATGTATGTTCGCGGCGGCGCCAAACTGGACGACGGCGCAAAGACGCGCTTGCAGGAAATTATGGGCCGCTTGTCAGAACTTGGCACCGGGTTCGGGCAGAACATCCTGAAGGATGAAGCGGACTGGTCCATGAAGCTGTCCGAAGATGATCTGGATGGCTTGCCGAAGTTCCTGATCGATGCCGCAAAGGCCGAGGCCGACCGGCGTGAAGAGGATGGCTATACCATCACGCTATCCCGGTCTTCTGTGGAACCTTTCCTGACTTTCAGCGCCCGCCGCGATCTTCGCGAAAAAGCCTTCCGTGCCTGGGCGGACCGGGGCGAGACCACGAATTGGCCATTGATCGAAGAAACGGTGACCCTGCGCCGGGAGCGCGCAGGTTTGCTGGGATATGATACTTTCGCCGACTTCAAGCTGGCCAATCAGATGGCCAAAACCCCCAGCAATGTACGCGACCTCCTGATGGCTGTTTGGTCCCCGGCACAGGCGCAGGCAGGTGCAGAGGCCGAGGCCCTGCAGGCGCTGGCGGTGGAAGAGGGCGCGAACATCGAACTCGCCCCGTGGGACTGGCGTTATTACGCCGAAAAACTGCGCAAGCGCGAACACGATTTAGATGAATCCGAGATCAAGCCCTACCTGAAACTGGAGAACGTACTTGCGGCCGCCTTCGATGTTGCGGAGCGGCTGTTTGGCCTGTCCTTCCAGCGGGTCGATATCCCATTGCCGCATGAAGATGCGATGGCCTGGGATGTGACCCGGGACGGGACCCATATCGGGCTGTTTATCGGGGACTATTTTGCCCGGCCCTCGAAACGGTCCGGTGCGTGGATGAGCGGCCTGCGGGGACAGCAAAAGCTCTGGTCCCCGGAACGTCCAGTGATCACCAATACCTGCAATTTTGCCAAGGGCGATCCCTGCTTGTTGTCCTGGGATGATGCGCGGACACTGTTTCACGAGCTGGGCCACGGCCTTCACGGGTTGTTGTCTGACGTGACCTATCCCTTTGTCTCTGGCACCTCGGTAGCGCGGGACTTCGTGGAACTGCCCAGCCAGCTCTATGAGCACTGGTTCGGAGTGCCGGAGGTTTTGGAAAAGCATGCCCGGCATGTTGAAACCGGCGAGCCGATGCCCCGCGAGTTGGTCGACCGGATTATCGGTGCGGAAAACTTCAATCAGGGCTTCAAGACAGTCGAATTTACGGCCTCGGCCCTGGTGGACCTGGAGATGCATGTGCTGGACAATACGGAAGGTTTCGATGGCAAGACGTTCGAGGCCGGAGTGTTGGACAAGATCGGCATGCCGGGCGCGATCATAATGCGGCATCGGTCCCCGCACTTCGGACATGTCTTTAGCGGCGATGGCTACTCCGCCGGGTACTACAGCTATATGTGGTCCGAGGTGATGGACGCCGATGCGTTCAAAGCGTTCGAAGAATCCGGGAACGTCTTTGATCCCGCGACCGCCCAGCGCCTGCACGACAAGGTCTACTCAGCAGGCGGGTCAGAGAAACCGGAAGATGCCTATACCGGCTTTCGTGGAAAATTGCCCGGTGTCGAGGCGCTGCTGGAAGGCCGGGGGTTGCTGGAAAAGACGGGGTGAGCGGGAGAAGTTTTTCGCTGCCACGCGGATTGGCGCTGCCAAGAACTCAAGAAAGAAAAAAGGCGGCTGATGGGCCGCCTTTGTCTTACCGGATGATGACCTTACCGGCCCCAGTCGCGGATGGGTCCGCTGTCGACATGGGCGAAGTTTGACCGCGAATATCGACCGACACCACCTGCGCCCAAAGATTTTGCGGCCCCCGCGATCTCGTACGCTGACCGGGTCTTCATCGTCAGATCCACAGCCATGCCGCGGGTGTGATAGGAATTTCGTGCAACGCCGCGGCTGCGGCTGCGCAGCATCGCGTTGGTTTTCGGGCTGCGATATCCAGACACCACTTCGAATGGCTCGGACGCGTCCAGAATGTTCTGGGTTGCGGCCATGATGTCGATCACCTTCGGGTCGATTTGGATGACCTGATCTTCCCGCCAGTCGCGCAGGATGTAGTTTACAGCCTCCATCGCTTCGGGAATATATTCACCCTCGACCCAGTACGCGGTCGTCAGCTTTTCGGCGGTGCGGTTGTTGATCATCGAGAGGGACCGGAAGCTTCCGGCGCCACGCGCGATCGCTGGTGCTGCAAGGGTTATTCCCGCGCCGGCAATGCCGCAAAGAAGCATTCTTCGGCTGATCTTCGTCAGGCCTGATTCGGAACTGCTCACAATTTGCCTCGCTCGATCTGTGATCTTTGTCACTTGCCCCGCCCCAACTGCCACTGCACGCTTTTTGCACACGAGGTTTTTGTTGCCAAGTTGCAGTATTGCAACGTGGAATCGGCCTGAGGCTGCGACAGTTTTGACCGGGTCGGTGTGCGGTCACACATAAGGTGTGGCATGAAGAGCTATCGTCATGAAATATTGGTGAACGAGTGAGGAAAATCGCTGTTTGGTTACACTTACATGCTAGATTCCATGATTGAAGAGAGCGAATGACGTTTTTTGGCAACAGTGGTGATAAGATGATCACGCAGGGCGTAAACGTGCGGCGGGGTGCCGCGGTGGGGTTCATATTGAGTGCAGCTGTTCTGGCGGCACATTCTGCGCTTGCACAGAGTACGACGACGACCGAAGTTCCGGCTACCCAAGTCCCTTCGGCTCAGGTTCCGGCGACCGAGGTTCAGCCGGCAGTTCCGGCTTTGTCAGCCGAGGCGCTGGCACTGCGCACGGCGCTTGAAGGGCGTCTGGGCCGCGACTCCGCGGCGCTGACTGCATATGCAGCGCGCAACTATAAGCCAATATGGTTGAATGAGGACGGATCGACGAACGCAGCGGCCAAGGTTCTGACGGAGTTTCTGTCGCGCGCGTCGGAACACGCGCTGCCTGCTGCGAAATATAAGGGCGCGGCTTTGACCGCACGCCTTGGCGAAAGGGGACCTCGGCTTGAGGCCGATCTGACGGCTGCGTTCTTATCCTATGCCGGCGATGTCAAAACGGGCTTTCTCACCCCACGCCGGATCGACCGCGAACTGCATATCTTCCCAGAAACCCCGGACGAGGGTTTCCTGATCGAGCGTGCTGGCCGAGCCGCCGATATGGCAGCTTTCCTGGATGAACTGGCGCCGAGCGATCCGTTGTATCGCAGGCTGATCGAGCGCTATGCGGCGTTCCGGTCGATCGCGGGTCAAGAGATCTGGGGGCCATCGGTCAGCAAGGGCCGCACACTGCGTCCCGGCAATCGCAATTCGCGCGTCGCGCAGGTGCGGGCGCGTCTGACGGCAATGGGTGATCTGGACCCGAACGTTTATGATCAGCGTGCCGCCGATGATGGAACAAAGGTTGCGGCGGCGAACGTCACCACAGATGTCCCGGTGCAGTCCTTTGATGCGGATCTGTTCGACGATCCGATGGTCGAGGCGCTGCAGCGGTTTCAGGCCCGCCACGGGCTCAACCTTGACGGTGTGATCGGCCCGGCGACGCTGCGCCAGTTGAACGTGTCACCACGCACGCGTGCAGAACAGATCGCAGTGAACCTTGAGCGGTTGCGGTGGATGAACCGTGATCTGGGGGAGCGCCATATCCTTGTGAATCTGGCCAGCTTCACCTTCGATGTGATGCATAATGGCAAGTCGGAGTTCCACTCGCGCGCCGTGGTCGGCAAGAAGAAGCACAAGACACCGGAATTTTCGGACGAGATGACCCACATGGTCATCAATCCAACCTGGTACATTCCGACTTCGATCAAAGAAAAAGAGATCCTGCCCAAGCTGGCCAATGACCCGAACTATCTGGTCAACCGTAACATGAAGATGTTGTCGAGTGGACGGCTGATCCAGAAACCGGGCCGTGGCAACGCGCTTGGTACGGTCAAGTTCATGTTCCCGAACCAGTTTGCGATCTATCTTCACGACACGCCGTCCAAGCGGCTGTTCAAGCGGGACGTCCGGGCCTATTCGCACGGTTGCGTGCGGGTTGAACGCCCGCATGAGTTCGCCGAATACCTGCTTACCGGGCAAGTTGATGATCCGCGCGGATACTTCAATCGCATCCTGAAACGGGGCCGCGAGCGCCAAGTGAATTTGGACAATCCATTGCCGGTGCACTTGACCTATCGGTCTGCTTGGATCGATGAGCACGGTATCGAACAGTTCCGCGGTGACATCTATGGCCGGGACGGCAAAATCGCCCGCGCCATGAAGAATGCGGGTGTTTCCATACTGCAATAAATGGTGAGGCCGTCCGGCCCTTGAAAAGGAAGCCGCGCTCTGGATAGAAGGGCGCGGCTTTTTTCGTTCGGGCAGACGGTTTGCGCATGCGCCATACACTTCAAGATATCGCGCGCGCCACCGGTTTGGAACTGCGCGGTGATGGGACAGTCGAGGTCTATCGCGCCGCGGCGCCGCATTTGGCCGGCGGCGATGACTTGGCCGTGGCGATGGCGCCTTCCTATGCCGATGCCCTGAAGGGGTCAGAATGCCGGGCGGCCTTGGTTTGGCCCGACGCTGATTTGGCCGAGTTGGACCTGGACGCCGCCCTTTTGGCCCCACGACCGCGGGTGGCCATGGCCCATGCCACCGAATTCTTCCAGCATCCTTTCGACACTGCACCCGGCATCCATCCGACTGCCGTCGTCGCCGACACGGCGGAAATCGGCGATGGTGCTGCCATTGGACCATTCGCCGTCATAAATTCCGCTGCGCGGATAGGTCCAGGGGCACAGATTGCAGCCCATGTAACGATCGGATCGGATGCCCAGATCGGAGCCCGGTTCCAGGCAAATTCAGGTGCCCGGATTGGGGCGCGATGCATCTTGGGCGATGATGTTATCATTCACGCCAATGCAGTTATCGGGTCTGATGGGTTTTCCTTCGAGCCGCCTGACCGCAGCGCGATCGAGGCGCTGAAGACCAATCGGGACCTGACCGATACAAGGCAAATTGCCCGATTTTTGCGCATCCATTCTCTGGCGGCCGTGGAAATCGGGAATGACGTCGAGATTGGCGCCGCCACCACCATCGATCGGGGCACGATTGAACCGACACGTGTCGGGTCCGGCACGAAAATCGACAATCAGGTCCAACTTGGCCACAACGTGCAGATCGGGCAGACATGCCTTCTGTGCGCACAGGTTGGTATCGCCGGCAGTACGACGGTTGGAGACCGAGTTGTCTTGGGGGGCAAGGTCGGGATCGCCGATCACGTGAACATCGGTTCTGATGTGGTGTGCGCTGCGGCAACGATGGTGCCGTCCAGCATTCCGGACGGGTCGGTAATGATGGGGATGCCCGCAACAACGCGGGAAAAGGCGACGTCCCAGTTCATGGCGATCAAGCGGTTGCCCAGATTGGTTGAACAGGTCGCGGAAATCCGAAAGAAGCTTGGACTGTAAGCAGGGGCAGTTTGTGTTAGTAACAAAAGAAAGACCGTACGGGGACAAAGATGTCAGACGACGTAGCCAATAAAGTTGCGGAGATCATCGCTGAGCAGGCGATGGTCGAGCCTGATACCATCACAGCAGAAACGACGGTCGATGATCTGGGTCTGGACTCTCTGGCCTTGGTCGAAGTGGTCTTCGGCATCGAAGAAGCCTTCGATGTTTCGGTCCCCTACAACGCCAATGATCCGTCGGAGTCTGACTTCAAACTGGGCAATTTCGGAGAGATCGTTCACGGCGTTAAAGATCTGATCGCGAACAAGGATTCCACGTGAGCCAGCCCCGCCGCGTTGTCGTTACGGGGCTTGGCGTTGTCTCGGCGTTGGGTACGGGATATGCCGATCATTCTGCTGGATTGAAGGAAGGCCGCCTGGGCATCCAACCGATCAGTCGGATGGATACTGAACGCCTGATGGTCAAGATTGGCGGCGAGGCCAAACAGTTCGAAGGCGAAGATATCTTTTCCAAATCCGAACTGTCGCTTCTGGATCGGATCAGCCAGATGGCATTGGTCGCCACGAAAGAGGCCATCGCTCAGTCCGGGCTGGAATTCACTGAAGAATTGGGTCTGAAGACTACGACGATCTTAGGGTCCGCCATGGGCGGGCTGCACACCCAGGACGAAAACTACTACGCGGTCTATCACGAGATGAAGAACAGGGTGCACCCGTTCATCGTGCCCCGGCTTATGGGCAACGCACCGGTCAGCCAGATCTCGATGGCGCACGGGCTTATGGGACCAGCCTATGTGGTTTCCACTGCATGCTCCTCGTCCAACCATGCGATTGGCCAGGCATTTCATCAGATCCGGTGCGGGGCGATGGATGCCGCCATAACGGGCGGGACAGAGTCGGTGCTGTGCTTTGGCGGCATGAAGGCCTGGGAAGGCTTACGCGTGATGTCGAAAGAAGCTTGTCGGCCGTTTTCTAAGAACCGCAACGGAATGGTTCTGGGCGAAGGCGCGGGCATTCTTGTTTTGGAAGAGCTTGGCCATGCCAAGGCTCGGGGCGCCAGGATCATCGGAGAGATCTGTGGCTTCGGTATGACCGCTGATGCGGGGGATATCGTACAACCTTCGCTTGAAGGTGCCTCGCGCGCCATCCAGATCGCCATGACAGAAGCGGCCATGACGCCTGATCAGGTTGGCTACATCAACGCCCATGGCACTGCCACGGCCATGAATGACCGGGTCGAGGCCGCGGCCATTAAGAACCTCCTCGGCGCACAGGCGGAAAACGTTCTGGTGTCATCGACGAAATCCATGCACGGCCATGCCATCGGGGCGGCGGGTGCGCTGGAGGCGATTGCCACGCTGATGGCCTTGTCAGAGGGCGTCGTCCCGCCGACGATATGCTATGAAGAAGATGATCCGGAAATTGGTTTGGATGTGGTGCCTAACCAGGCCCGCGAAGTTCAGGTCAATGCCGCTCTGTCGAATTCGTTTGCCTTTGGCGGCCTAAATGCCGTGCTGGCCATGCGCCGCTGGACTGAATGACGTGGGTTCGTGCTTTGCGGCCTGCAGGGCGAAATTGTATTCAACTACGTTCAAATAGGCTTGGCTGAATTTGACAACAAATTCTTTTTGGGCTCAACTATCGGAACCAAGCATGTCCAATGCAGATCCTGGTGTGGCTTCAATCGAATCCATCGACTTGTCCAAATCAATTAGTTCAGGATCCGTCCATTTCGTCAAAGCCGGCTTCTGAAGGTAATCCATCATGTCCTCATTAGAGTGATTGCGAATGGGCGAATAACACAGAGCCTAAACACGTTAAAAGGTTTTATTAAGGCGGTTCGATCACATTTGAAGCGGACGGCGGGGCAATCGAATTCCGAAGATACGGCGCTTTGGCGGGCGGTGGTCGATCAAAGTCGTGCCCAATGCGATCTATGCTGGCTTGTGGTTCATGGGCAGATGACATATGGCTTCGCCGCGATGACGAACGCCCAGAAAGTGCTGCGGGCTGAGATGGCCCTGCGCAAGGGTCCTGTGCCCGGAACTTTGGAAGCTGCGGAGCGGGAAGCCCCGACATTCTCGATCTCTAAATCCGAGTTCCTGCTGAAGCTGCCAAACGGTTTGAAGTTTCATTATCGGCGCGGCGTCGGCGTCACATACGAACAGCCGGATCATGTGACTGAAGCCGAGGTGATCCTTTTCTTTAACGGGTCAGTCTTCGGCGCGATCGCCTGGCTGAATGAATACGTCCCGTTGCACGCGTCTGCAGTTGTCCACGATGGCGCTGTCCACGCATTCACTGGGGTGTCCGGGGCAGGGAAATCGACTCTGGCTGCAGCCCTTGGCAACCGCGGCTTTCCGCTGATGGCGGACGATGTTTTGGTTCTGGACCTGAATGATCCGGACCAAGTCCTGTGCCTGCCCGGTCACAAAAGGATGAAATTGTGGGAGGACGCCTTGGAACTTACCGGGACATCTGCGGCTGAGAAAGTGCGCCCGCAACTCGAAAAGTTCTATGCGATGCCGACCGGTGGAACCGTCGAGCACCCGCTTCCGTTGGGTCGCCTGTATTTTCTGAGTGATCGTGGAGATGAGCCAACAATGACGGCGATACGCGGGTTCGAACGATTTACCCGAACCAAGGCTGCATTCTATCGCCCGCGGTTTTGCGATGCGATCACCGAAAAGCGGGACCTCTTCGCAATTGCCAAACGGGTCAGCCATGCCGCACCGATGTCGGCGTTTGACAGACCGCGCGGCAAGCGAATGTTCGATGAAGCAGCGGATTTTGCAGCCGCGACGATCAAGGCGGGCTCCGATTGACGCTATGGCTCAGGGCAAGATCGATTGGTTGGCCTCTTATCCGAAATCCGGAAATACCTGGATGCGGATGCTGCTGGCGAATTACTTCAACGAAACAGATCAACCCCACGATATAAACGAGCCAGGCGTGACCAACGGCATTGCGTCTTCGCGCGCGCGGTTTGACGAAATGCTGGGCATGGACAGTTCCGACTTGACCGCCGATGAAATCAAAGCACTACAGCCCGAGGTCTTCACACAAATGACGGCCTTCAGTGACCAGCGTCATTGGATCAAAGTCCATGATGCACAGATGACACTGGCCGATGGCCGCTGGCTGTTTCCGCCCGGTGTGTCAGGCGTGGTTATTTATTTGATCAGAAACCCGCTGGACGTTGCTGTTTCGCTTGCGTTTCATGATGGTCATCAGGACTTCGATAAAGCCGTCACGAAGCTTTGCAACAATCAGACGACGCTGGCCGGACTCAGCTCGATCCAGCTTCCACAGATCATGGGTGGGTGGGGCGATCATGTCATCAGCTGGGTCGATCAGGACAAGATTCCGGTCATGATTGTGCGATATGAAGACCTGCTGATCGACACAGAGGCCAAGCTTTCAGAAGTGCTGGCCTTTGCGCGGCCGGATATCGAGGTGGATCTGGAACAGGTCTCCCATGCAGCCAAAGAGACGACCTTCGATAAACTGACCGCAGCAGAAGAAGACGGCGGCTTTCGGGAAAAGCCCCAGCGGGCGGACAGGTTTTTCCGCAAAGGAGAAGCAGGTGACTGGAAAAATCACTTGGCGTCAGGCCAAGTCGCCCGGATTAGTGATGCCTACGGTGAAGTCATGAATCGCTTTGGCTACAGTGCTTAGTGGAGGGATCGGGTGATCTATCAGAAGGTCGCGGATAGCTTTGTCGAAACTGAGTTGGATGGCGAGCTGGTTTTGCTGAACCTGGAAAGCGGCAAGTTCCATGCGCTGAAAGATACCGGGTTGGCCATCTGGCGCTTAATAGACGGCGTCAATGACGTTGAAGCCATCCAGCGAATCATAAAGAGCCAATATGATGTCGATGATACGACATGCCGGGACAAGGTGACCTCTTTTCTGGGCAGCCTGACCGCGGCCGGCTTCGTCAAAACGTAGACTGGGGTCCATACCATTCTGATAGGCCTACATCGCCATTGGTCCGGGAATACACTTGACCCGGACGCGGCGGCCCGCTTTACGGCCTCAATGAGTGTCGGCCTGCCTAGAAGGCTCGGCTATTCTGTTGCTGATGGCGCGACACTGATTGGTCCTGGTGGCAGTTCCGGAACATTTACGCCGGCGCGGTCACCGCGTGGTGACTACGTACTGTTTGCAGGCCATATCGATAATCGTGCGGAGATGATCCGGTCTTTACCCGGCAACTTTGATACAAACTGCGATGACGCGACGCTTTATGGCCTTTGCCATGCGGAATTCGGCGACGCCTGCGATTTGAAGCTGGTGGGCCAGTACGCAGTCATCCTGTGGTCGTCAGAGGCAAATTCGATCAAATTGATACGCAGCCCGATTTTGGCACCGCCGCTGCACATCTGGCAAGGTCCGGACAGCATAATCATCGCGTCGACACCGCGTGCAATCTTTACGACGGGCGAAGTGCGCCAAGAGCTGGACGAACAGAAGATCGCGGATTCGCTGTTTCTGAACTATGCGGAAGACGAGCGTAGCTGGTTCAAGGATATCACGCGTCTTCCGGTCGGCACGCGGGCTGTCATCACCCGTGACGGGATGACCAGCGCAGGTTATTACGACCCGTTTGCTGGCGGACCGGTAAGACTGGGCCGCGATGAAGATTACGTCGAAGCGGCCAATGCTCTGTTCCTGGAAGGAACTCAGGCGGCGTTGCAGGGATTTTCACAACCAGCGATCAGCCTGAGCGGAGGATTGGATTCCCAGGCCGTCGCTGCCTTTACCCTGAAGGCGCTGCCGTCGGAAAGCTCAGTTCACAGCTTTACCAGCGTGCCAGAGCCAGGCTGGGATGGCTTGGAGCAGCGGGGCCGGTTTGGCAATGAACGTGCGCATGTCGAGGCGTTTGCCGCCATGTATCCCCGACTAAAACCGACTTTCGTGGATGCAGCCGGGCTAAGCTTTGACCATAAGCTAGATACGATGTTTCTGATGGCGAGCGTGGCGCCCCGCAATGCCATGAATTTGCATTGGATCCACGAGGCGCACGCCCAGGCTAAGGCCGCTGGATGCGATGTGCTACTCACCGGCGCCGTTGGCAACATGACCTTCAGCTTCAATGGAGAAGGGGCGTTTCCAACCTGGTTGCGCAGCGGTAAATGGGGAACGGCCCTGAGAGAACTTTGGGCTGGCAGAGGCGCTCATGCAAGCTGGGCGCACGCATTCGCGGCAAATATTGTCAGACCTTTTCTGCCGCGTTCGTTGGCCCTGGCTTTGGTGCAACTTCGCTACGGTGCAAGAGCCGATGTGTTCGAGACATGGTGTCCGCTAAACCCGGAATGGGCCGCGGAGATGAGACTGGCCGAACGCGCCCGCGAAATGGGTCATGATCCGAACTATCTGCCGGTAAGATCGACACGCGATCTTCGTATGTCGATGTTCGAAAGTATCGGGAACGAAGCTGGTGATATCATGCTGGGAATCGATTTGATCAGTGGCATTCAAACCAGAGATCCAACGGCTTATAGGCCATTGCTGGAGTTTTGCTTCAATATCCCGGACGAGCAGTATATTCGCCGAGGTCAGCGGCGCTGGTTGGCAAAACGAATGTTGAAAGACAAACTACCCAACAAAGTCGTCTATGAGCGGCGGCGCGGACGCCAAGCTGCGGACTGGCACCTGCGGTTGACGCGTCAACGCGAACAACTTCGCGAAGAAATCGATGTACTGTCCGAAGACCCGAAGATGGCGGCGATGTTGAACCTTCCCAGGCTGCGTAAAGTCTTGGACGATTGGCCGAGTGAAACGCCGCTGAACCCAAGGGACCCAGCATCGTACTTTCATCTTGCGCTGTCTCGGGGTCTGACGACGGCGCGATTCATCCGCTATGTCAGCGGCAGCAATCGCTGATCGGTGCGAATGCGCTATGGGCGAAGTACACCTTCCGACCAGAGTGCGTGGTCATCCGCCAGGATCGTTGGGTTCTGGACCATCCAGCAGATCTCGCCCGGTGCATAATCTCCGCAAGTGTGAAAATGCAGCCACTGCGGGCTGCCGAAGATGGTGTTTGACCAGAGATCGGGATTTTCATGCACGGGCTCTTCGTGAAAACATCCCGAATGGATCCCGGCGTGCCATGAATGGACGACATCCCATTCGATGCCGAAAAGCCTGGCGACACGGGCATAATGCGCTCGGATATCTTCGATGGTTTGAGGCGCGCCTTGGAAGCCCACAATTCTTCCTTTCTCAACCTCTGCAAGGACAATGTCAGGCAAGGGCAGGTTGGCCGGTTCATAGCTGCGCGATCCGGTTGGGGTCAGATGACCGCTGAGCGCCACATGCCCGGAGAAATTCCGAGCCGACACTGGGCGCGGAACGCACATGGGAAAGCGTCGGACGGTAACGTCCTCGGCGTTTTCTGGCGCATCTGTTCCGGTCAGATCCGTGCCCAACGGGCAGGTGATGTGGATGGTCTTGGCGGCGGCCAGTTTGGCATCGACCTGATCCTTCAACGCGACCATGTCGGAATGCGCACGCGTCCCAAAGCCGGACGCGAGCGCTGCAGCAGTACGCGCGTAACTGACGACCTTTACCCGCTTTGATGCGCGGGTCTGAAACCGGTCCTGGTCACCGATCCGGGCAAACCATATCTCGATATCTGACCTTTGCAGTGCACCCGCAAGATCATCCGGTAAGGACGTACCGGGGTCGCCGACGTCCAGAACCTCGACCTCTGCCCCGAGTTCCCGCGCCATCCTGGCGACGGCGGCGGGCGCCTCCCGATCATACCAACCAAGCTCGGGGTCTTCCTGTAGAACCACGACACGTAGCCCGGGCCTGACACCTGCACATTCGTCCAGAAGATTGCGCGCCCCCGCAGCCAATGCAGAGCCAGCAACCTGCCGCATGCACCTAGTCCTTGCGATAGGCGAAGGCTTTGCCAAAGCGCCACAACAGATAGTCGCCACAGGTGATCGGGTCTTCCCGATCCGGTCCGGCATTTGGAACGGCCGATGCATCGATTGCAGTTTCGGGATTTGGATCCCAGGCCAGGACAAGGGATAAGCGTTCGCGGCCCGAGCTGTTCACCACCCGGTGCGGCGTCGACTTATATGCGCCGCCGGTCCAACGGGACAAAAGATCAGCGACATTAACGATCAGCGATCCGGGTATGGGCGGCGCATGGACCCAGGCGCCGTCGAGGCCCTGCACTTGAAGTCCGCCGACATCATCCTGGCAGAGGACGGTCAGGACGCCGAAGTCCGTATGTGGTCCCACGCCAAACTGATCAGCGCCCATCTCAGCGGGTTGCGCAGGATAATAGACATAGGATGCCCGGCTGAGCGGACGGTCGGCGGTTCCAAGAAAAAACGCTTCGGGAAGGTCCAGACCCATGGCAAAGCCGCGCATGAGATGATGCGCAACGCTGTGCGCCGCAGCGAAATAGTCCATTGAAACCGTTTGCAGGTCCGGCAGGAATTCTGGCCAACGGTTTGCGCCGCGTAGGGGATGATCATCCGGTATCGCGCCATTGGCGTCCTGGCAGCCCCAAATGAAGCTTTCCTTCAAGTCGGCCTTGGCGTCGTCCTGCATCTTGGCCCCGCCGCGCGACAGCCAGCCACGGTGCGCGCCGGAAACGCGAACGGGCTCTTTAACGGACGGGTCGGCGCGGAAGAAGTCATAGGCCAGATTTCGCGCCTGGCTGATCAGGTCGTCGGGGATGCCGTGCCCGGTGATGTAGATGAAGCCCAATCCTGTGCTGGCGGCATGCAAGGCGCGGGCGACTGAATGTGCATCTGTTCCGTTGCGTAGCGGCGTGATGTCCACCACGGGGATCTCGGCGTCCAGATGACGGGCCTCGGCATAGGCCATTATGTTTCCTCTGCATAGTAACCGACGATGTCACCGTCGGTTGTAACGCCCAGACCGTTGATCGACCGGTTCACGTAGTTGAAGTAGCAGATGATCTGGTTTACCTCGAGAATTTGGCCATCGTTTACGTCTTCGGCACGTAATGCGTCGACATCGGCCCGGTGCATAAGTGCCGGGGTCAATGTCAGCTTTTCAGCATAGAGCATCATCGCCAAGGCAGCACCGTTCAGCGCGTCTTGGGGGCGGCGGCTGCGCAGCGCGGCCTCGATTGTGTTGGCCTTTGTGTCGTCACCGATCAGGTGCCGCGCATTTGCCCAGTGATTGGCATAGGAATAGTCGCAGTCATTCAAGATCGACACATATGACGCGACGGTTTCCTGAAGCCAAAGCGGGATCGTGTTGGCCTCGTCATGAAGAGCCGCTTTATAAAGCTTCATATGTCCACGCATTGTATTGGGACGTAACGAGTGCACCCGCAAGACATTGTCAACCGTGCCATGTGGGGTTCGTGCGCCGGCCAATGCATCGCTTAAGTCTTCATCGGCGTCTTCATCAGAAATCATTTCAATCCAGGCACTCATGCTTTCCTCTCGTCTGCGCCCATCCTTCGCTCTAACCAGCGTACGCCTGCAGAAAGCACCAGGACCAGGACCAAGTATTCCAGCGCTAAAACGGAGTAGATTTCTAATGCGCGGTATTCCGTCACGATCAACTCATTTGCTTTACGCGTCAACTCAGGCGCACCGATAATGCTGACCAACGCCGACATTTTAACGACATAGATAAACTGATTGCCTAGTGCCGGCAGGATGCGCCGGATAGCCTGGGGTAGGATGACATAGCGCATTGTATCGGTATAGCCGAGCGATATCGCTTTTGCGGCCTCGATCTGTCCGCGAGGGACCGACTGAATTCCGCCCCGGAAGACCTCGGCCAGGAACGCGGACTCGCCGATGGCGAGCGCCACCACACCGGACCAAAAGAGCGCGATGCGAATGTCTAGATCCGGTAGGCCGTAGTAGACCCACAGGATTAGGACCAGCAGCGGGATTGCGCGAATTAGCTCGACATAGGCCCGGTAGATGCGTTGCAGCCAACGGTTCGATGAAAGCCCGCACAGCGCGATCAATAGGGCACCCGGGACGGCCATAGCCAAGGCTGTTGCGCTGAGCAGGATCGTGTACCAAAAGCCGGAGATCATGAACCACAGGTTCGACCGGCCCGCTGGCAGTGTTGGGTCAACCACGTACCAGCCTTCAGATCCGCAGGCGGCCAGCAAAAGCAAAACCGGAAAAACGGCCCAACGCATGCTCAATGCCCCAAGATCTGATTTAGAAAGGTCTGGCATCTTTCCGTCAACGGGGCAGAAAAGAACTGTTCTGGCGGCGCGGTTTCGACGATTTCACCCTTGTCCATGAAAACCATGCGGTCTGCGACCCGTTTGGCAAATCCCATTTCATGGGTGACGACAATCATGGTCATCCCGCTATCGGCAAGTTCGGCCATGACGTCCAGAACTTCGGCGATCATTTCGGGGTCGAGCGCGCTGGTCGGCTCGTCAAACAGCATGATCTTCGGCTCCATGCACAGGGCCCGGGCAATGGCCACGCGCTGCTGCTGACCACCCGAAAGCTGCGTTGGCAATTTCTTCGCCTGTTCCGGGATCTTCACGCGGGTCAGATACTCCATCGCCCGCGCCTCGGCCTTGTCGGCCGAAAGGCCGCGCGCTCGCATCGGACCCAGGGTCAGATTGCGCAGCACCGTTAAGTGCGGGAACAGGTTGAATTGCTGAAAGACCATGCCGACTTCGCGGCGCACCTGGTTCGCCGTCTGGTCTGCCAGCGTGACGCCATCGACGATGATCTCACCCGCGTCATGCGACTCCAGTCGATTGATACAGCGGATCAGCGTCGACTTGCCGGATCCCGATGGACCACAGACGACGATCTTCTCGCCCGCTGAGACATCCAGCGAAACATCTTTCAGTGCCTGGAATTCGCCGAACCGCTTGTCCAGGCCTTTGACATGTATGATTGGCTGCATCACCCCTCCGGTATTCTGCCAACCCTAGGCAGAAACTAGTGCAGTTCACACGCTTTTCCTTCCCTTCTGGAAAGGAATCCGATCATGATACGCGCCGGAAAACAGGGAGAATACCATGCTCAAACTCGCAACAGCGGCTGCGGTCGCGTTTGGCTTGCTGACGACCATCGCCGTAAAAGCAGAGTCGGTTCTGCAGGATATCTTATCCCAGGGCGTGCTGAAGGTCGGGACGACCGGTGATTGGAACCCGATGACTATGAAGGATCCCGCGAACAACACCTATACCGGATACGACATCGACGTGATGACCGAGATGGCGAAGGATCTGGGCGTCGAGGTCGAATTCGTAGCTACGGATTGGAAGACGCTGGTCAACGGCGTGGTGGCCGGGCGCTATCACATCACCGGCTCAGCCTCGGTCGCGCCGAAACGTGCCAAAGTCGCGGGTTATTCCACCAGCTACTTTAGCTTGGCCACCGTGCCGCTGACGCTGAAAGAGAACGAGGGCAAGTTCAGTGATTGGGGTGATCTGGACAAGGCGGACGTGATCGTTGCTGCGACGCTGGGCACCACCCAAGAGCAGCAGGTCAAACAGTTCTTCCCGAACGCCCAGCATAAGATTGTCGAAGCGCCGGCCCGTGATTTCCAAGAGGTCCTGGCAGGCCGTGCCGATGCACACATCACCTCGAACGTCGAGGCTTATAAGCTGGTCGCGAAGTACCCCAAGATGATGATTGTTCCTGTTGGGCAGCCAAAGGCACGCACGCCTATCGCCATGTTGATGCCGCAGGGCGATCAGGTTTGGATCAACTATGTGAACACGTGGATTCAGCTGAAGCAGGAACGCGGTTTCTTCGACCAGCTTGGCCGGAAGTGGCAGTTGTCTAACTGAGCAGGGCAGGGCGTCTTCCGGCGCCCGTCCATACATGCAACCGGGCGCCGGTCTTCCGGTGCCCGAGAAGCCCGTATCTATGCGCGGCAGTGCAAACCGGCTTGATCCCGGTATTCCATGATCTTCGCGGTCCGTACCCGTAGATCCAAACCCACGATATGACCCAGCAGTTCGAAGGCGAGGTCGATTCCTGCGCTGACTCCGGCAGAGGCTGCGATAATCGGTTGGCCCTCGTTCACTACGAAACGGGCACCGCGCATGATCTTGGCTTTATGATCGGCATATTCATCCAGGCGATCGAAAAACTGGTGATGCGTGGTGGCGCAGCGTCCCGCGAACAGGCCCGCCAAAGCGCCGATCAACGCGCCGACGCAGACCGTCGCAACGATCCGAGCCTTGGGGCATTGGTCACGAACCCAGGCAATAATTTCCGGATGTTTGCCGGCGCCAAAGTCGTCCATTGCCTTACTGGTGCCGCCAGGAATGATCACGACATCATCTGAAGAAATTTCCGGTAAGTCGAAGTCTGGGACTATTTTCAGGCCATGCATCGCTGTAATCGGCTGGGCGCCGACGCATGCCGTTCGAAGCTCGAACACCTCGTCTCTGGATGCGATATTCCCCATCGAGAAGACATCGAAGGGGCCTGAGAAATCCATCACCTCGACATCGTCATAGATCAGAAAAACAACCCGCGGCATTGCCGTTTCCCTATTTCTCGACGACTTCAACCAATTCCATCATGCCCTCGTCCTCGTGATCCAGGATATGGCAGTGCAGGACAAACTTGCCGGTGTAGTCTTCATACCGGCTACGCACCTTTAGGGGCTGTCCCTGAACGACCAGAACCGTGTCTTTCCAAACGGTTTGCGGTTTTCCGTCCGGTCCCGTGCGCTGCATCTCGAATGGATTTACATGGATATGGAATGGATGGACCGGGGCGAAAGACGTCTTGGCGGTTTCCAATGTCCATTCGGACGCCGTGCCGAGTTTCAGTTTCCGAGTGAATTCTTTCGAGAACGGCCGATTGTTGACCATGAAGCGGGTTGCGCAGAGGCCGGTTCCGTCACTGCAGGGCGTACATGGCTTGGCTGGCCACTCGCTGCAGTTCATCCGCTCGATGCTGAACGAGACGAGTTGTGGTTCACCATCCAGTTCGTCATCGGTGATCGGCTCGAACGGAAGATAGGGCGCCAGCTCGGCCGATGTCGGCAGCGGCATTACTTTTGGATCGCCGCTGACGATGACCTTGGCAAGAATGCGTTCGGGCTTAAGAATCTCTGGTGCAGCCCTGGTCGCGCCCAGTAACGTGCGTGCGGTAGGTAGAACAAATTGAAGGCTGCGCTCAGCTTCCACTGTATTGTCCAGGACGTAGTAAACAGCCTCGGTCTGGCCCGGCAGCAGCGGTTTGGCCTTCACCAACACGTCCGAGCGATATCCAGGATTCAAATCCAATGGCTGGCCGACGCCCCATATGTCCATGCGTCCTGTTGCGATACCATCGGTCGCGATTTCAGATAATTCATGGCCTTCTAAACTGAACTGGATGGTTTCACGCACACCGCCATGGACCAGACGCCAGCGTTGCACTTCGCCCGGGCGCATCTTGATGACCGGCATGATCGCGCCATTAATGGTGACATGGCGCTTTGAATTCGACCATTCATCGGGACCGAATGCGTCATAGCTTTCCAGATCGCCAGTTGTGCCGTATGCGATCTGCTGCAGGACGAATATCTTTTCGTCTGCGGCTGCAATCGCCGGCACGTTATCCAACCCACCATCAATGATCAGTGCACCGGCCATGCCGCTGGATACCTGAATCGCGGTCGAACCGTGGACATGGGCGTGATACCAATACGTGCCGGGCGGGTGGTTTTCGGGAACCTCGATCACATAGTCCTGTTCGGACTGCGGCATAACTTTCAGCAGCACGTTGTCTGAAATACCACTGGGGCTGACGTGCAAACCATGGGTGTGCAGGTTCGTGACGTTGAAGATGCCCGGCTGGTCGTGCATATCGGAGCCGGGCTCTGTTATGTCGTCCAGCGTGTTCACCAGCCGGATTTTCATAGTGTCCCCAGGCTTCAGTCGAAGGGTTGGCCCAACGATAGGTCCACCTTTTATAGGATTGTATTGCCGCAGATTGACGGGGCAGCCGGCGATCGTTGCCGTGCCGTACTCTACCCGCAGATCCATTTCCAATACGCCGTTCTGCGACATGACCTCTGGCGGGTTTTGAAAGTCTGCACCGCCCCATTTTTCAACATCGATTTCCTGAAACCGGCAGGGGTTTGGAATGCTCGCTACCGCGGTGGGCTGTTCTGCGGTCTCGTAGGCCTGAACCGGAACCGAAACCATTCCGACCATTCCAAGGATCGGAAAAATAGCGCGGGAATACATGGCGAATGCTCCGAATTAAAATTGCAGATTAAGTTGTTTCAGAGGCCATTCTATCACCCCGGGGTAGATCTCACACCTGCTGTTTTGCGGCCCGTTGATGGACGCATACACCCGCTTCAGGTATCTTTGCCACATAAGTTGACCTTAAGGCATTTGGAGCCAGCCATGATCCCGAACCATATCAACAGACGCACTTTGCTGAAAACCACTGCCGCGGCTGGGGCCGCTGCGATGGCCCCAATTCCGGCGCGCGGCGCCGCAAACTACCGGCGTAAGAACGTCAACAGTCCGGGTGCCAAGAGGGATGTTGAAAGCTATATGAAGGCGGTCGAGGTGATGCTTGGTCTCGACCCTGATCATCCGCATAACTGGTATCGCAATGCATTCACCCACCTGATGGATTGTCCGCACGGCAATTGGTGGTTTCTGGCCTGGCACCGGGGATACCTCGGCTATTTTGAGGAAACCTGCCGTAAACTCAGCGGCGACGCGAGTTTCGCGCTGCCGTATTGGGACTGGACGGCCGATCCTGAAGTGCCTCCGGTGCTGTTCGATACGGTGTTAGATCCGGACAACAGCAGCCTTTACATCAAGGATACAGCCGATTTCGAAAAGAAGCTGAACGCGCCGATGACGGCTTATTGGGAGGGGCTGACAACACCGCAGCGCACGGAACAGTACAAGCGGTGTTTCCCTGCCTTTGAAACGATGTGGCAGGACGCCATTAGCAGTTTTGCCGAACAGCCGCATGGCAGGTTCCTGACGAAAGCCAACCCCAAGCTGGATGAAAACACAGCCGAAGCGGTGAGTATCGACACAGTTCTATCGGCGCTGAAACCAACCATTTTCGCTGTGGAAATCGACGACAAAACACCTGCCTTCAACTCGATCATTACGGAAACCCATCAGACGGCGCAGACCGGGTTTTCCTTGCTGGAAGGTCAGCCGCATAACAAGGTTCACAACAACACCGGCGGAAGTGTTGATGACAAGGGTGCGATCGTTCCCCCCTATGGCTTCATGACTCAGTTCCTGTCGCCGATCGATCCGATGTTCTTTCTGCACCACGGGAATATCGACAGGCTGTGGGATGTCTGGACGCGCAAACAGATTGCCATTGGCGAGCCGACCGGACCCGCCGATGAAGATGCCAAGGCATTCAATTCCGAACCGTTCTTGTTCTATTTCGACGCTGATGAAAACCAGGTGACCTCGACGGCGGGTGAATTTCTGGAAATCGGCGCTTTCGACTACGATTATGAACCTGGCAGCGGCGAGGAAGCCATTCAGGTTCCGGTCGCCGCTCTGCAAGCACCTCTGGCGTCATCGGCAGTTGTTTCTGCATCCAGCCTCTCGGATGGCGCCGTTGCTACGATTAACGTACCGGATGCTCTTTTGAAGTCCGTTCGCGCACCGTCCGAGGAACGACGGCAATTCGCCCGGATCACCTTCACGCCACCGATGGACGTGGCCGGCACCAGTTTCCGGGTCTTCATCTCGCCCAAGGACGTCGCGCCCGATCTGTCCCGGGACAGCGTCGAATATGCAGGCAGTTTCGAATTCTTCGGGCTGCGGCACAAACATGTGGGTCCGGTCACGTTTACACTGGGTATCGACAAAACGCTTGATCGGATGGAGGCGGCAGGTCTCTTGCAACCCGGACAGCCGATTTCTTTCACGGTTATCGCCGACGGGTCCGGAGTGTCCACGGACGGGAAGATGAAGGGCACGCTGGAAGCTGTTGATGTTACTGTGCTGTGATCGCGCGTTGGCGCTTTCTCACAGTGGGGCTGGGGTTGGCGGCCCTGGTCCCGCTCGCATTGCCTTACAGCAGCCTGGATGCAGTCGCGCAAGCTGTGGATAGCATGACTGCCGGAAAGGAAGCGAAGGTTCAGAATGTCCAACTTCCAAGGGCACCCCGGCCGAACGAGACGGTATGGCTGACCGTAACGATAGGTCCATTACCCTTTGGGGCAGAGATCCGGATTTCCTTGCCGGATGGTACCGCCATAGGCACGGCGGCTCCGTTCGGGCGAGTCTTACAGGGCAGAAATCTGACGTTCCAAATGGCAGTGCCGGATGGCCGCTTGCAGAGTGACTCGCTGGCGGTCATCGCGGAGATTGCGCATCCCGCTGAAACCGCTCTCCGCACGCCCACAGATGACGAGCTGATCTCGATCGAGGCCTATATTCAGTAGTTTCCGGCTGGCCAAAGAAGTGCGGAAAGCCGCGTGGGTATTCGATTTGGCCTAATAGAAGAACAATTTTCCGCGCACACCAAAGCGGCGGGTAGAACCCACGTCCAGCGAACCAACGCCGCCCGGTGCAAATATGGATGTCGAGCCGACGCCATATACTTCGTTCAGGGCATTTTCGACAAAGCCTTCAACTTCGAACGTTTCGCCCCGCACACCGACGCGAAAGTTCAATAGCTCGAAGCCATCCAGCGTTGGCGCACCAACGTCCACGAGAGTTTTAAAATCGCTTCGCAGGCTGAACTCTGTTCGCACAAAAGCGTCAGCCGACGTGACGAACTCGTCGATCGGGTGCTCGTATTCCGCAGCTAAGCTGAAGGTATGACGTGGCGCATTGGGCAAAGGATCATCGGTGAAGTCACCCAGCGCTGGATCCACGAAGTCAGTGAACTTCGAAAAGTTAAGCCCATAGCTCATATCCAGCAGAAATCCGTCGAATGGCCGCGCCGCCAGCGTGAACTCTGCGCCGATGCTGCGTGCCGCGGCCGCATTATCAACGACATTGACAAACCCGGTCGGGGCGACAGCCGGGCCCACCGGTGTCGAGACGTTAACTTGGATATCGTCATAGTCCAGAAAGAAGCCTGTGCCACTGACCCGCAGGCGATCCTCGAAAAACGAAGCGCGAAAGCCGCCTTCGAAGTTGCGGGCTCGCTCTTCATCGAATGCCAGCAATCCCAAGCCCGCAGCGGTTGAAAATCCACCGGGGCGAAAACCGGTCGCATAGGATAAATAGGTCGAGAAGTTCTCGGTCCATTCATAGCGTATCGACGCATTTGGCGTGAAGGCCGTGAAGACCTCCTCGCCCTCGGCAAAAGGCGTGCTGGGGATTGTGGCCGGAATTACGATCCCGCCGGGCAATGTCGCACCACCGATCAAACCATTGCTGATCCCTTCGTTTCGCCCAATGACCCGGTCGCGTATGAAACGCACGCCGCCTGCAACTTCGAGACCGTCAATCGGCTCCCAGCGCAGATCAGCGAATACTCCAAAGTTGAATACGTCCGTTTCCAGATTGGTGATTGTGTTGCTTCCATCAGTACCGTTTGGTCCGATAATGCCCAATCCCGTGAGCGTTGGCACCAATGGTGCAAGAGGGCTGAGCAAGAAAGCGTCTGCGCCAAAAAATGTCGTGGTCGATGTGTCGAAGTTGCTGAAACTCACATTTGCGCCGACATTGAACGACGCGGACCCCAAATTGTTGGGCAGGTCGAATTCCTTACTTTCGAAGCGGAACTCTTGAGACAGAGCTTTGTCTTGGGATTCAAAATCGTTGAACGTGAAATCAAGCTCAGAGAAATCGACATCAAGCCCACCTTCGGTGACATCTGCTGCTAAGTAACTTGCGGTCGATTTGAAGGTGCCGAAGTCAAAGTCGTAGGTGCCTTTGCCGCTGATGAAATAGCGGTTCAGTGCATTGTCTCCGAAGAAGTTGTTTGTGCTGACCGGGTCGCCGGCCTCGATACTCGGTATCGTGGCAGTATTCTGTCCGTCGAATTTCGTGCGGTCGAAGGACGCCGTCAATTCAAGCTGTAAGCGGTCATTCGGTTCGGACAAAAAGCTGATGCGTGCGCCTGCTTCGCTGCGTCCCACGTCACCGCCCAGGGCGGGCGCTTCGACAAAGCCATCATCCACGGAACCGAAGGCAACAAAGCGAGCAGAAAGCAATCCATCCGGCAGAATCGCGCCATTGATCAATGCGCGCACTTCCCCGTCGGGCCGAGAGCCCACTTCAAAGCTGAGTTCCGCTTCGAATTCATCGCTGGGCTTGTTGGGCACGAAGTTGATGGCACCGCCGATTGTGCCGCGTCCAAATGCGGTACCTTGAGGGCCAAATGCCGTTTCGACCCGCTGGATGTCCAACAGTCTTGGGTTGATCGCGGCCGTCGAGCCCGTGGGGTTCAGCAACACACCATCCAGGAAGATACCGTTGACAGGTCCGGTCGCCCCCGGACCAACAAGGTTGGAGACCCCGCGGATCGAAACATTCAGATCGGTCGGCGTACTGCCATCTACAAAGCTGACATTGGGCAGTCTCTGCAGAACGTCGTCGGTTGTCTTTAGATTGGATTTCTCCAGTTCTTCCCGTGACAGCACAACAATGCTGCCGGGGACATCGAACAGGGCTTCCTCGGTACGCCGGGCGGTGACGATGATGTCCTCGCCGGTCAGATCAGCACCGTCTTCTGCAGATTCAATTTCTGTGACTTGGACGCGGTTAGGTACGATGCGGACTGTATTGTCGTTCAGGAAAACAACGTCGACGTCTGCGCCCGCAGTCAGTTGACTGAGAGCGGCGCTGGGCGCCAAATTGGCGTTGATGGAGTTGGATTGCAGACCATCCAAAGCGCCCGCCATGTACACGATCGAGATCCCCGTCGCATCCGAGAACGCATCGAGTGCACTCATCAGAGATTGCGCGGGAATGTCGAAAGAGATTTTTTCCTGAGCATAGGAAAGATGCGCAGCGCCGACCCATGCAAAAACTGTTGCAGATGCCAATGCACGTATGATCATCCGAGATGATCTGGACGCAATCCTCTTAGTTGAAACCCGCTTGGAATACATATCTTCCCCCTGCTGACGCATGTCATCATTGAGAAGACGAATGAGAGAGAGAAAATGAGAGAATTTTTATTGAGAAGGCTTACCGCATAATGCGTAGGTAAGGTGTTATCCAAGTGATCTCCGCACCCACGGTGAGTGCAATGGCCTCAAGTCCGGTTTCCAGATCATCAAGGGCAATTTGGCCGCCAACGCGCGATGCGGCGGCTTCGCCATAGATAAGCGTGCGCCCTGGAAGGTACCTGTCAATTTCGGTCACCGCTGCATCCAAGCGCATGTCATTCAGGTCAATGAAGCCATCTCGCCAGGCAAGTGCAGTATCAGAAGCGGTCAGTTGGTCGCCCGGCGGTTGGTCACTGGAAAATCTCAGCGCCTGACCCGCAGTGATTTCTTTCATCCTGTCGCCGGAGGAAACCTCAACAGCACCTTCAAGAACCGTGACAGTGATGCGGTCGTCCAATCGAAGACTGTAGACCGTTCCGGTCGCCACGGCTTCCGCGCCCATTGCCACGACACTGAATGGATTGCTTGGATCGGAGACGACCTCAAAGACGGCTTCGCCCCGCAAAAGTTCCACAATCCGCCGATCGGTCGTGTACCGAATGGCCAGGGCCGAGGCGGTGTTTAGGTGGGCAATTCCGCCATCCGGCAATTCGATCTCTTCTGGCTTTCCAGTTGCCGTTCTGTGATCCGCCTGGATGCGAAGCAGAACTTCTGGGGCAAAGAAGACCGCCAGGCATGCTGCAGCGAGTGCCGTAGCCACAGGCCCACGTCGCCGACGGCGCCTTGGTGATAAGGATGCCGACAGGTCCCGCATCGTTGCCTCGACCTCGGCATAAGCTGCTGCATGCGCCGGATCAGCACGCCGCCAGGCGTCAAACGCGCGCCTATCTGAAGAGCTCACACCAGGTTCATTCAAGCGCAAGAACCAGTCACGGGCCGCGTCATCAATGCGGTCAGCCTTGTTCTTTGCGTCGCCCGTCAAAAGTGTTCTCCGCTATGCCGAACCAGACGGCTTTTGCTCTTAAGACGAACCGCTCTCCCGAAATGCACGATTTTTACCCTGGCGATGAACGCGGCGCCGCGCGTCTACCAATGCACCAATCGCAGCCCTCAGGTCGGCGCGTACTGTTGTTGGCACGATACCAAATTCTTCAGCGACTTCCGCCTGTGTGTAGCCTTCGATATGGTAACGGTACAGGACCATCCGTTGGCGCAGCGGCATACGCTGGAATGCATCGATAACCCATTCCAGTTCTGATCGTGCCTCGGCATGTCGTTCTGGCGTTATGTCTTCACATTGTGCCCCGAGAACGTCCGACAGTTCACCCATGATATCCTGACGCCGACGTTCAACCCGAAGGTGATCCTTGGCAAGGTTCGCTGCGATCCGGAACAAGAACGCCCGTTCGTCGCGGATGTCGATACCGCCTGCCAACGCGTGAAGCTTCATGAAAGCATCATGTACCAGATCAGGGGCTGCTGCCTGTCGTTTGCCAAGACGGGCCCGGACGAACCGCAGCAGGTCTTTTTGCTGTTCGCGAAAAAGCGAAGCCAGGTCAAAACTCTTCATCAGAACCCTCAGATCTGGGTCATGCCATTCTTCGACCTGGCTAGGTTGCCTTTGATGGAACCGGGCTGACGAACCGCAGGTATCCTGTGGAGGACGTGTGACAATTCTCGGACAAGCGGAATATAGGCCGCCTGTCTGTGCTTTTCCACATGTCGTTGCAGCAGCTCAAAAGTACCTGCTGGACAGTTGGAAGTCTCGCTGGTGCTACAATTCGAAGCTTGCGCTTGGAAAAGGTGCTTGATGTGGGCTTGCTTGCGTTTTTGGTGGAGGGGGAGATGCTGGGTCTTGCGCTGTACGGCTCGTTAGTCTTCCAGACCAGCCATTCAACCATAGATAGAAGTCAACGCTTCGAAATCCGCATCGTGGAAAATCAGGGTGCATGTGGATGACCATGAGATGCTGAACAGGGACTCGCTGTGAGAGTCCGGCGAAGTTGTATCAGGTCGAGATAAACCACTCGAAAATACAAAAAATACGTGTCCACGAAATTCAGCAAGGCCCTGCAATCTATTGGCTAGGTCAAGCGATCATAGCGTTTTGTCAGCAGCGGCAGGTCGTTGACCAACCAGATACCGACAACTATAGAGTGAACAAGCGAGCTTGACGGTGCGCGCTGCAGACACCGACGCCAGCGTTTAATACGCGATACGTCGGGGACAAAATGAAGAAATCCAACCCAGCTTTCGTGAAAGGTCTGACAGTTGTTGTCAGTATGCTTTTGCTTGGTTCCGTTGAAATGGTGCAGGCCCAAACTGACGAAGACATCGATGATGATCTGGTCGGCGAAGACATCATCGTCGAAGGCGAGAAGTTCTCCAGATCATATGTCGACACATTCTCCAGTGTGGGCATCCTGACCGATGACACCATCGAAGAACTGAAGATCGAAGACATCAAAGAAGGTTTCAAGTACCTCGGCAATGTCCGGTTCTTTGAGGGTAACCGAGGCAACAATGGTTTCGTAATCCGTGGCCTGAATTCCGAGGGCGTTACGCAACCGGAGAACAACGCACCCCTGACCTCGGTCATCATCGACGGTGCTACGCAGTCGGTCGAAAGCACCCGGCGAGGTGCACGTGGCATCTGGGACGTCCGGCAGGTCGAGGTTTTCCGAGGGCCTCAATCTACGCTTCAGGGACGCGGCGCATTGGCAGGCGCGGTTATCGTCAAAACCAATGATCCGACATTCGAATGGGAGTTCGGCGCAAGGGGTCGTCTGGGCAATGATGACCAAGAGGAAGGGGCCTTCTTCGTCTCAGGACCCATTATCGAAGACCAATTGGCAATGCGGATAAGCGGCGAGGCGCGCAGCCGGGACTTCGACATCGAATTCGACCCGCCCGAGAATGAGAACATCGGTGAGGACCGTTTTCTAAATCTGCGCGGCAAATTGCTTTTAGAACCGGAGGCCATCCCGGATTTGTCGGTCTTGCTGACAGCAAGCACCACCTACGACAAACCGGGTGTCAATGCGGTGAACGGTGACAACTTCTTCGACAGGGTCTTCATGGCCGCCCCAACGGCTGTCGAAATCCGCGAGGCGACCAACAATAACTACATTTTAGACGCGACATGGAGCTTTTCCGAAGATCTAGAACTGCAATCGATTTCTTCTTACATCGATTCCGAACTTACAATTTCGACGCCGAATGGTTCGAATGTTCAACGCGAAGAAAGCCGCGCCGGAAAAGACTTTACGCAAGATCTGCGATTGAAGTTTGGCGATGTCGATGATTCCTTGAATGGGGTG
Organism: Pseudomonadota bacterium; assembly: GCA_039028795.1. Taxonomy (GTDB): domain Bacteria; phylum Pseudomonadota; class Alphaproteobacteria; order Rhodobacterales; family Rhodobacteraceae; genus Thermohalobaculum. Next base: position 36,884 of record JBCCHJ010000014.1, on the reverse strand, counting down.
GTGGGTTTCTTCTTCGGAAACTTCACACTTCCGCGCGACAGCCTCGTGACTGCCGGGAATGGGGCTTTTATCGTCCAAGAACTGACCTCAAATGATAGAACCCGCAATTTCTCGGTCTATGGCGACGTACGTTGGGAATTCATTGAAGACTTCAGCTTCATTGGTGGCCTTAGATACACCTATGAATCAGTGACGAATGAACGTGAAGGAACATCCTTCGGCGCCCCGATCGATGTGGATCAGACAGCCGATTTCAATGTGCTGTTGCCAAAAGTCGGCTTGGCCTATGAGATCTCGGAAAACCAGACGATCGCCGTGACTGCACAGCGAGGATATCGGTCCGGATTTGCCCAAGTTTCGGGGCAGGATATAACGGTGGTTGACCCAGAGTTCCTTTGGAACCACGAAATTGCTTATCGCGCCCAAGGCGAAGATGGCGATTGGAATTTCGGAGCAACGGGCTTTTACTATCGGTATACAAACCAGCAGATCCCAATTAATGTATTCATCAACAACATTCCGCAGCCAGTCACCGTAAATGCCGGCCGCTCGCGGGCATTTGGATTAGAGCTGGACGGCCGATACAACTTTGATTTCGGGCTCAGTGTGTTCGGCTCGCTTGGGTATCTGAACACGACGTTCACTGCACTGAACACGGCAGATAGTGACTTCACGGGTAATGAGTATCCAGAGGCGCCGCGGCTCACCGCAGCCGCAGGCGGCACATACTCTCATCCCAGTGGTGCTTTTTTGTCAGCGGACGTTGTCTACACGTCCGGGTACTTTTCCGGCGGTTCAATATCCAATGATCCTGCCTTGCGTGTCGACGGATTTTTCGAAGTGGGATTACGCGCCGGATATGAAACCGAATACTTCAAAATGCAGGTGTTCGCAGACAACCTTCTGGACCAGGACATCATCACCAGCCTGAACAACAATGGGAATTTTGGGGCCACGCCGTTGGAAGCGACTGTCGCGGATGGTCTGCGCGTCGGTCTTGAGGCTTCGGTGAATTTTTGATGAGGTGTTGAGGTGGCTCATTGCCTTGCGTTCTCTTTCACTGAATCCGACGGCCTATGACCAAGCCCAAACTTTTCGAGACCGTCAGACAAACTTTCGAAGAATTGACTGACCAAGGCCTGCCGGGCGCAATCATAGGTGTCTGCTGGCCAAGCGGGGAATATGTCAGAGCCTTCGGTGTCGCTGACTTGGCAACGTCAACGCCCATGCGCGTCGATATGCGTTCCCGGATCGGCAGTGTGTCAAAACTCGTTGTCGCCCATGTCACATTGCGCCTGATCGATGAGGGGATACTTGGCCTCGATTCTGCCATCTCGGCCTATGTTGACGACGTTCCGAACGGCTCAAAGATCACTTTGCGTCATCTTGGACAACATCGCAGTGGGTTGAGAGAACCCCTGGAGAACCGGTCCTTCCGATCGCGATTGGCGAACGACCCGAAAAAACCGATCCCTTTGGATGACACCTTGGCGGCTGCTTTCGAGTTGTCCGCTTTGGCATCGCCAGGAGAGTTGACTGCATATTCAAATGCCAACGCGCTTCTTTTGGCAAAGGCTTGTGAAGCTGCGACTGGCCAACCGTTCCCGGCATTGGCTGATCGCTACCTGGCCGATCCCTTGGGCTTGGTTCCCTGGCGCTATGAAGAAGAAAGCGATACCCGCGGCTACAGATATGCCGGTCGTCATTCGATCATCGCCTATGGGACCAATTTTATCGACGCGTCGCATGTGAATCCAGCTTGGTCCGGCGCAGCCGGCGCTTTTACCAGCGAGGTGGATGATCTTTTGAAACTTGCACCATATTTGATTGGTGGTGAGGGACTTTCGGCTAGCTCCAGAACGATACTCACGGACTTTGCACCGCCGGATCGGTGGGGGAACTCGTTCGGCTTTTTGCTTGCAAAGACTGACAGATCAATCGGACACGCTGGGGATATCCACGGATACTCGGCTTTTTTGGCGAGAGACCTGACCGGACAACGCACCGTCGCTGTTATGGCGAACCTTGCAAACCTTAAAAGCAAGTCAAACCCCGCACAAATCCTTGGGTTGAAAGTGCTTGACCAACTTCGTGAAGACTGATGCCAACCGCCGTTTTAGGGGCGGCAAATGCATCGATGGACCGGGTAAACGTCATCGCGTAGCGGTTTCGCATAGAGGTCACGGGGGCTGATGGAAAGTATCTAAGATCAGAATTTCCGCGAAACCTGCAAATGTCTTACTCTTGTGACAAAAGCCGGAGGATTTCGATGCCGACCTATGATTTTGACTGGATAGACGCCTTCACCGAGAACCGATTTGGCGGGAACGCCTGCGTGGTCGTCCACAATGCGGCTGATGTGTCCGTTGAGGCAAGGACGGCCCTTGTGCGGGAGACATCTCTGTCGGAATGCGCCTACTTGGTTGGGTCTGATGTCGCCGACTTTGGGGCGCGATATTACCTGGCCGAGCGTGAAATCTTGATGGCCGGTCATCCGACAATTGCAACCGTGGCGTCTTTGATCGAACGCGGGTTGGTGAAGCCCAGCCCGGACGGCACGGCCTTTACTTTGGAAGTTGGGGCAGGGGTCTTGCCGATCGTTGCGACATCGCGGGAAGGCCGTGCTCCGCTGATCATGATGACCCAGATGGCGGCCAAGTTCGGACGGGTTTATGATGCGGCCGAGATCGCCGCGATGTATGGACTGGCACCAGAAGATATCGTGCATCCACCTCAGATTGCCTCGACCGGCACGCCGTTTTGTGTGGCTGTGTTGAAAGATCACGATGCCCTGAGACGAGCGGTATTGAACCGGGACCATCTTATGAGTTGGCGCGAACAAAGCGATTTCGAAGGTGCAGCGGTTATGGAACCGTTCCTGGTTACGCTGAAAGGGGCAAGTGACGAAGGCGATACCTACTCTCGATTGCTATTGCCTCCGCCAATGCCTGCTGAGGATCCATTTACCGGATCGGCCACAGGCGCAATGGCTGCGTATCTTTGGCACCATGGATTGATCCAGACCCCACGTTTCATTGCCGAGCAGGGCCATTGGATGGGGCGGCCGGGTCAAGCCACGGTTGAGGTTCTGGGCCCGCCAGAGGCGATACGTGGCGTCAATGTTTCGGGCTGCGGTGTGCGCTTAATGTCCGGTCAAGTATCGCTTTGATCGCGTCCGGTTAGCACACGCGCAATTTAATTTCGCTTTGGGAAAAATTCACTGAATTTTATCCTTGAGCATCAACTTGTTGAAAAGCATCCCCACCTAAATTGATCGGGAATCAACCGGGCGACTCTGACCCGCAGAAAGTGGGATCGGCCATCGCTGATCGAGCTTAAGGACCGGTTGACCCAGTCGTGCCGTGGGGCTTCCCCACATAAGCCGGATCTGGACCGAGGGGGCAGTGGTCAGGGGTCAGTTCCTGGGCGTGCCATGGATTGTTTGTCGGCCTGTCGCGGCCGATGGGTGCGTATGCGTTTAAGGAGTGGGCAATGGCCGATGACAATGTTTCCGTGACAGGCAATGGAACTGACGAACATATTGTTACTGGTGCTGGGGATGACAGCGTAAATGCGGGCGGCGGCGGCGATGTCGTAGAAGCAGGATCTGGCAATGACAATATCCAGGGTGATGCGGCCAATGACGGATTGGGACCGGATCTCCTGGTTAATGGAGCCTTAGAGGCAGGGACTGGGGCAAATTCCTGGGCTTTGAACGGCAATCCGACAGGCTGGCAGTCGGCCCAAGGCGGAATTGAATCCTGGGGTGGTAACTTCAACCAACCGACCGAAGACGGCGGGAACAGTGTCGAACTCGATCGAAATGCCGGTGAAGTCGATGCAATCTATCAGGATGTTCAGACCGTCCAAGGTAAGGAATACGTTCTGGACTTTTCGGCCGCGCAACGCGATGGCGGACAGGACACGATCGAGGTTTACTTCGCAGGTGAAAAGGTCGCCGACGTCAAGCCGGACGCTGATGGCAATTGGCATGGTCAAAGCTTTACAGTAACCGGCACCGGCGGCGAAGATCGGCTGGAATTCCGCGAGCTGGCTGGCGAGGATGACAGTCTGGGCGGGCTTCTGGATAACATCAGCCTCAGGGAAATCGGCGGTGCGACTGAAGCAGGTGCTGACTTCCTGATGGGTGGTGCCGGCGACGATACACTGGTCGGCGACCTGGGCGCTCAGGATGACTTCCAATTGGGCGAAAGCGTCTTGGATCGTGATGGTCTATTGGAAGGCCAGGATCTCGGCGGAAACCGTATCGTCCAGAACATCGCCGGTCTGACGGCCGGTGCCAGCTATGAAATGTGTATCATGCTGCCGGCCGCAGTAGATGGCGAGGACCTTGCGATTTACTGGCGCGGGGAAGAGGTTGCGCGGGTCGCTGCCGAAGACCGCACTGAAGCGGGTGAGTTTTCATTCACGATTGATGGCATTGCCGGAAATGAAGGCGATGAAATTGTGATTGAAGGCGTTATGCCATCCGAAATCGGCGAGGTTCACTTCCAAGAGATCATCGTGGCAGGCGTTGAAGATCGTGGCCATGGTGACGCGGGCAATGACAGCCTGACGGGTGAAGGCGGTAATGACTTGCTGGTCGGTGATGCGGCGGGATCGGAATGGACCTTTGTGGAAGGCCGATGGGTTTATGACGGATCGAAGGTCGATGTAACCGCCGGAGACACACCTGCATTCGACGACACCATCGATGGCGGCCAAGGCATGGACGTGCTGATTGGCCAAGGTGGTGATGACGTCATGCATGGCATGGCCGGTCGCGACACCATCAATGCTGGGACCGGCGATGACGAAGCCTATGGTGGCCGCCACAATGACCTTTTGAACCTGGAAGAAGGCGACGATCTGGGCGTCGGTGGCAGTGGTGCTGACACGGTAAACGCTGGCGCCGGGGATGATGTCGTCTATGGCGACAATATCGGCGAGAACATGGTCGAATCGTCAAACGAAGCTGCTCAGTCCATGGCGCAACACGCCGAGGGCGGGGCCTGGACCATGGCGACCGAAGCCGATACTGGCGCTCAGACTATGACCCAGGTGATCGATACGGCAAAGGGCGTCAAATACAATCTTGAGTTCGACCTGGCCGCCAACGCAGCGACCGGCTCGGCGGGCGGTCAGATGGAGGTCCTCTGGAATGGTCGGGTCGTCGATACGATCGATGTATCCAGCGGGATCTTCGAGAAATACTCGGTCAACGTAAAGGGGACCGGTGGAACCGATGAACTGACCTTCCGAGCCGTGCCGACCCAAGACGACACTGCGCAGGACGGGCCGGCAATCCATACGGATCACCCGATCAACTATTATGATGCGCAAATGGAAATCGGCGGCGAAACCGTTGATGTCGCTGCTTTCGCGCCTGGTCAGGCGAAGCTCTACCAGGTTATCTCGGGCCAGTTGAAGGTCTTTGATCCGGTAGCAGAAGAATACCAGGACGCAGGCCCGGCCACAGGTCTGGGTATGAACGCAATCGGTTACAACACCGAAGACGATATGCTCTATGGTCTGGCCCGTGATGAAGGCACCGATGCTCTGGGTAACCAGGTCGATCGCAACGATGTCGTCACGATTGACGCAAAGGGAAATGTCTACCGGGTCGGAGAATCCGGTGCGAACTCGTTCGTCGGTGACTTTGATGGGGACGGCAATCTCTGGGCGTTCAACAATTCGCTGAACCACGTCCAGATGATCGACGTCGACAATATCGGTCCGGATGGCAATCCAGAGAGCATTCGCGTCGATCTTCCGAATGACTTCTTCGAAGGCAAGATCTTCGACATTGCCTATAATGTGAACGAAGATGTGTTCTACGCAGTCGAAGCCCCGGCCAAGAATGGTGAGCCGGGGACGGTCCACCGCATCGATCTCAGCGACGCACCAAATGGTGGTGAACCTGTCATTGAAAGCGTACCGATCGCCGGGACCTTGGTCGAAGACGTCATGAAATCCGGCTTCCCCAAAGGTGCGTTCGGCGCGGTCTTTATGGACGGTGAAGGTAACCTTTACGCTGGATTGAACAAAGGTGACCACGATCTTGGCGCAGCAGACACATCGGGCGGCATCTACAAGATCAATATCGACTGGGAGCAGGGCGTCGCCCACGGCGAGCTGAAGGCTGCATCTCAGATCACCAACAAAAACGACGGAGCGGTGGATCCTAGGTCCTCGGACGCCTTCGCCGAGGTTGACCAAACCGCAGACCTTCTGATCCGTGCACCCGTTCTCACGGACGCCACATCGGGTAACGACAATCTACGTGGCGCAGCCGGCGATGATCTGATTTATGGCGGGGGTGGCGGAGACAAGATCTTCGGCGGTGACGATGAAGATCAACTCTACGGAGATGCCGGTCACGATAAGATGCGCGGCGATGCTGGCGAGGACAATCTGTTCGGCGGGCTTGGCAACGACAAGATGTTTGGTGGCGCCGACAATGACGAGTTGGACGGCGGCGCCGGGAACGATGTCATGTTTGGCGGTGCCGGCGATGACAAGATCGAGTCGGGCGCGGGGAATGACAAAGTCTTCGGCAACGCTGGAGCAGACAATATTGATACCGGGGATGGTGATGACCGGGCGTTCGGCGGCGAGGGCGCGGATGTCATCAGTACCGGCGATGGCGATGACAAAGCCTTTGGTGGTGCAGGCGCTGACAAGATTTCTGGAGGCGATGGTGCAGACGTCGTGGATGGCGGTGCCGGCGCTGACGAGCTCTTCGGCGGTGCTGGGAACGATGTTGTCAAAGGCGGTGCTGGCGACGATCATGCGCGCGGCGGTACCGGTGATGACAATGTCCTGGGCGGTGACGGTTCTGATACGGTTGAAGGCGGGCTAGGCAACGATAAGGTCGTTGGCGGGGCAGGCGCTGACACCCTGATGGGCGGCGAAGGCGATGATCACCTCTGGGGCGGCAAATGGGCCGCCGACGGAGAAGCCGATGTCTTCGTCAAAGGTCAGGGAACAGGGACCGACTTCATCCATGACTTTGAAGCCCAAAATGATGTGGTTGATCTGTCAGCCTACGACATCTCGTTTGATGACCTTCAAGGCGCAATGACGGATGTGGGGTGGGCCACACAGATTGAACTGACCGGTTTCTCGGGTGAAGAAGGGGACCGTATCTTCCTGAAATCTGTCGATAAAGACGATCTCAGTGAAGATAATTTCAATCTCTGAGATCTAGCGTAGGCGGGCTGGCCTTATGGCCAGCCCGCATTTTTGTGCAATCGCGAGTTAACCGTGTCTAACCCGGGTAAGAATACTCAGGACCAAGAGGTCCAGCCAAAGCGGCTCTTGCGCGGCCTTGCGCCGGTATTTCTACCCGCATTCATTTTTTCCTGCCTGATCAACATTCTCGTTTCGACCAGCCCAATGTTCATGATGCAGACCATGGACCGGGTTCTGCCGTCATCCAATCTCAGCACCTTGATGATGTTGACATTGATCGCGGCATTCGCCCTTGGCGTCATGTCAGTTCTGGAAATGCTGCGGGCGGTCATGCTGTCCCGGGCTGCGAACTGGTGGGAGGCAGAGTGGGGCGCAAAGCTTCTACCGACGGCAAGCAAAGGCGACTCGAAAGCCGCTGAAACTGCGCAAGACATCTCCAAAGTATCCGGGTTCTTGGGTGGTCCATCCGTGCCTGCGCTCTTCGATGCGCCTTGGGTCATCCTGTTCTTCATTCTCGTCTATATGCTGCACCCATTGTTGGCGCTGTTGGGCGGCGTGGTTGCGGTGATTCTGTTTGGGATTGCCTTGGCTGGGCATCTCGCTGGGAAGCGTCAGCAGCAGGAAGCTCTGGCGGCCAGGGCTCAAGCGAATGGAATTTCAAGCCATCTGGATCGGAACGCTCCCTTGTTGGCGACGATGGGAATGTCGGACAATTTGCTGGCGATGCACAAAAGTTTGCTGGTGCAAAGCCATCAGTTGCACGCCCGCGTTATGCAGGGCGAACAGTTCCGCAAGATGTTGGCGAAATACGCCCGTTCCATGCTGCAAATCTTGACCTTGGCCATGGGGGCCTGGCTGGTTCTGCAAGGGCAGATGACTGGCGGCAGTATGATTGCCAGTTCAATCATCCTCGCCCGCGCATTGGCGCCGATCGAACAGATCACCGGGCTCTGGTCCGGGCTATTGGAGGCGAAACTCGCCCTGGCGCGTCTTGACGATCTGGCGGCGGATGCCGAATCCGAAGAAGACCGGACGCATCTGCCGGACCCGATTGGGTTGGTGACATGTGAAGGCATCACGATGCCGACCCAACCGGGCCAGCCGCCGCGGTTGCACAATGTAACCTTCCGGATCCGGCCTGGGGAATGCCTCGCAGTCATGGGATCGTCCGGCTCCGGCAAATCTACCTTGGCCAGCCTCTTATCCGGTGCGTCGTCCCCGGTCATAGGCTCTGTTCGCGTCGATGAGTTCGACATTCGCCACTGGCCTGCCGATCAGCGGGCGAAGATGATCGGCTTTCTGCCCCAGGCGCCGACGCTGTTTCCTGGAACCATTGCCCAGAACATTGCTCGGCTTCACGGCGCGCCGGATCAAGGCAAGATTGTCGCGGCTGCGATGGCTGCGGGCGTGCACAGCCTGATCTCGAAGCTTCCGGAAGGATATGAGACCAAAGTCGACTTCGAGACTGGGCCACTGTCCGGCGGCGAACGGCAGCGGGTGGCCTTGGCTCGGGCGCTTTATGAAGATCCGAAGCTGCTGGTTTTAGATGAACCGAACGCATCGCTCGACAAGGAAGGCGAACGGGCGCTTATGACCGCACTTGCCCGTCTGAAAGAGGCAGGTACCTGCATTGTGCTGGTGGCGCATCGGGCAGGTGTCTTGGCCTTGGCGGATACGATCCTCTTATTGGATGGCGGACGCATTCGCGACTATGGGCCTAAGGGCGAAGTTGTGAACCGCATGAACGCCCGGATGATGCAGATCGAACTGGATCGCTCGGTGGCCGAGCTACCCCGTCTCGAGGACTGGGTCTACAGCCAGTTCAAGCGGGGTGGCGACACCGATGCACGTACGAATGCCGCATTGGTTGCAACGGAGATGTTCAACCTCAGTCTAAGCAGCGAGGGCGCGAAAGACGAACAGAAGCCGATAGTGTTTACCTTCAAGCACCGGCGCGGCGTTGCGACCATCACCATGCATGACAATTGCGATCTGATCGCTGCGCAACGGATCGATACTGCGCGACGCGTGGCGAAAGATGAAAGTGCGCCAACTGCGAAGGTCACGGACGACTTGTCTTTGGTGATGTTGCTGCAGTTGACGGAAGCCTTTGGTCAAAAGCAGTTGGATAAGGGGCAGGGCAGGCTTTTGGTGGCCGAAGTGGCAACCCCGGTGGAGGACGCGGACGGTCCGGCTGCGTCAAGGGATGCATCTCATGCACAACCCGCTCAATCGGTAAACTGACATGCGACGTCTATTTAAACGCAAGAAGAAGAAGGAAGAAGCCCAAGGTGGCCTGCGATCCACGATCGGTGGTGTACGCCGCGTCGGCCTAACGATTGTCTTCGGGTTGTTCGGCGGTGTTGTGATTTGGTCTTCTACGGTGGAACTGCCACGTGCGGTAATTTCCAGCGGAGTTATCCGTACTGAGGCCCCGGTCCACACTATCGAACATCCAGATGGGGGTGTTGTGAGACATGTTTTTGCGTCCGAGGGCATGGCAGTTCAAAAGGGAGATCTGCTTATCCAATTGGACGCGGAAAACCTGACCAATGAACGTGACAAACTGCGCCGGGACCTTCTGGCCGCACAGATTGAACGCACCCGGATCGCAACGGACCTGAAGGATCAACCCGATCTGTCTTTGGATCAGGGCATGTCTGAGGAAATAGATGTCCTGGGCATGCAGGCCGCTGAGGATCTGGAGGAGCTGAGGCTGCAGGCTCAGCGCGATGCACGTCGACGTCTGGCTATGGGGCTAGATGCTCAGATTGCCGGATTGGACACGACGCTGGGCGCGTTGGAACAACGATTGGGTTTCGAGGAAGAACAGGTTGACCGTGCCGGAAGCCGGATTGAAAAGCAACGCAAACTGCATGAACGCGGCAGGTTAACGGCGCAGGATCTTGAACAGGCCGAGCGATCTTATCTGGACCTGAAAGCATCGGTTGCAGAAACCGCCGCTGAAGTGGCCCGCACCAGATTGGAACGCGAGCAAGCCTGGTTGGAGCGTCAGCAACTACCGCAGCGCGACCGGATCGATCTGCTCGCCCGATTGGCAGAGCTGGACCGGCAGATCCCTGACCTGACACTTAGGGTCGAACAGGTGCAGGCTGCCGTCAAGCGAACGGAAATCCGCAGCCCTGCCGATGGCTCAGTGATCAACATCAATGTGAAGGCCTTTGGCGCCGTGGTTGCGCCGCACGAACCGATGTTGGAGATCGTCCCGAATGATGACGAATTCACTATGGAGATTCGCGTCGCACCGACCGATGTAGACCGGGTCGTGACCGGTATGCGGGCTCAGGTCACGCTCAGCGCATTTCCGCAAAGGCTCATGCCACGGATCGAGGGCGTCGTGACCCGGGTTTCCGGTGACCGGGTGATCGCGCCCGAAGATGGCTCCGCCCACTATCTGGTGTGGCTGCGGTTGGACCAGGCATCGTTGGATAACGCTGATGCAGCCGTGCCCTTCGACATCACGCTCAAACCGGGCATGCCGGTCGAGGCGTTTATCCTAACCGGGGAAAACACATTGTTGGGGCATCTCTTAGACCCGCTGCGCCGCACCTTCGATCGGTCATTCCGCGACGGTTGATCACGTTTGCTCAATCGCCTCCGGCTTGGCTGGCGGCATTCTGTTCGAACAATAACCTTCGTTCTTCGTCGGTGGGCGGCGCGTTGCGCCTGCTTTCCTTACCCAGATCGACGGCGCGTTGAACGGCTGGCCGCTCCTTAACGCGACTTCGCCAATTCGACAGTGCGGGAAATGGCTCCAAAGAAGCGCCCAGCGGTTTTGCGATCAATACCCAGGGCCAACAGATCATATCAACGATTGAGTAGTCATCACCGACCATCCAATCCTGCTCGGTCAAGCGCCGCTCCATCACTGACAACAAACGCTCATATTCGCCTTTATAGCGCTTGTGGCCATATGCACGCTCATCCTCTGGCGCATAGTTCACGAAATGGGATAACTGCCCGGCCATCGGGCCCTGGCCCCCGACTTGCCAGAACATCCATTCCAGCATTTCCTTCCGCCCCAGGCGACCGGCGGGCAGGAACCGACCGGTTTTTTCCGCAAGGTAAATCATGATTGCGCCGGACTCGAAGACGCTGACGGGTCCCTCTGGTCCGTCATGATCAACGATTGCGGGGATGCGATTGTTCGGACTTATCGCCAGGAATGCGGGCTTGAACTGGTCGCCCTTGCCGATACGGACCAGATGCATCTTGTAGTCGATGCCCAGCTCTTCCAACAGGATCGCGACTTTCCAACCGTTGGGGGTTGGAGAGTAATAGAAATCGATCATTCTGCAGCCCTTGCGTGTTCAGCCTGTTGCGCGGCGCCGCTGGCCAACATGCCTTCGATCTGGGCTTGATCCAGACCGGCTTCCGCCAACACCTCTTTGGTATGTCCTCCCAGAACCGGACCACCGCGCTGAATCTCGGTCGGCGTGCCCTGGAACTGCGCGGGATGACGGGTTTGGCGCAGCAAGCCTGCCTCCGGGTGGTCGGTCTCTATGATCAGCGCATTGGCGGTGATTTGCGGATGCCGGATCATTTCGGCCCGCGTCAGAACCGGGGCGCAAGGTACATCATGCTCTTCAAACCTTCTGATCCAATCCGCGGTAGGCCGCGTCTTCAGGGCGTCTTGTGTAAGCTCCAGGCGTTCGGATTTGTATTCCTCCAATCCGGCGGAGGTCAGGAACCTGGGATCGGTTTTCCAATCCGGACGCTCGCAGGCGTCGGCCAGTTTTTCCCAATCCACCCGGCGGAAGGCTGCGACTGACATGTATCCATCGGCGGTCTCGTAGATCAGATCGATGAAGCTCTGCGCGGTTTCGCGCTCTAATTCATCGCCGACAAACGTGTGCCCGCCCATGTCAGACGACCATAGGAAGTGGATCACCGTATCCAACATCGAAAGATGCAGATGCTGGCCTTTGCCCGTGCGTTCCCGCGAAAACAGTGCTGCCAGAATCGCCTGTGCCACGGTGAATGCCGTCAGCTTGTCCGGCAAAATCGTGCGCACCAGGGCAGGGCGGCGTTCATCTGACCCTGCTTGAACCGTTGTCAGCCCCGACAGCGATTGGATCAATGGATCGAAGACCGGTTTATGGGCGTACGGTCCTTCTGTGCCAAAGCCCGTGATCGAGGCATAGACAATGTCCGGACGTGCCTGGATGGCATCAGCATATCCGACCCCCAATCGATCGACGACCCCGGGTCTGAAATTTTGGATCACGACGTCGGCGGTCGACATCAGCTTCAGCAGAGCCGTCCGTCCATCCGGGTTCTTAAGGTCCAAAACGATAGACCGCTTGTTGCGATTGTTGTTCAGAAAGCTCGCCGACATCCCACCGCGGCGCGTCGCCACTGCTCGGGTTGCATCGCCTTGCCTGGCTTCAACCTTGATCACATCGGCCCCAAGATCGCCCAGGATCATTGCGCCCAATGGGCCAGAGATCATTGTGGTCAGATCCAGCACTCGAATACCATCTAAAGGCCCTGGCATTGTCGATTCTCCTGTTTTCAGGCCAACGATATTGGGTGTTCCATCAAAAGCGCAATGGTCGAGAAGCAGACTAAGGTAAAATGCGTGGCACCACGTGGTTCTTAATCCGGCGCAGTTTTTGCCGTTTTGAAGCAGGGTCCTGAAGTCGCAGCGCCGGACGGCCTTTGCCCTTTCGTTCCGGTGTTTATGACGATAGTTTGCACATCGAAATGTCAGGAGATGGACGTTGAGCGAGACGGACAGCTTTATTCAGGAAGTCAGCGAAGAGGTCCGCCAGGACCAGATGTTCGCGCTTTGGAAAAAGTGGGCACCGGCGATCATCGGGGGGATCACCGTGATTGTTGGCGGTGCGGCCTGGTGGTCCTGGTCGACGGCTGAAAAGCAGGCCGATGCGGAAGCGCGGGGCGGTCAGCTTATTGCAGCTGAGCCCGGCCAGGTTGACCAGTTCACGGCACTTCCTGATCAAATCGATGGGCCTGCAAAACTGCTGGCAGAACTGACAGCAGCCGCAGCGCTTGCCGAAGATGGCCAAACCGATGCTGCGGTTGAACGCTATGTCGCGATTGCGGATCGGGCGGATATCGCCCCTGAATATCGCGACATAGCGCGCCTTCAGGCCGTCAGGCTGGGCGGTGTATCAGACCCGGCAGCGGCTTTGGATGATATGATCGACGGAAACAGCCCCTATCGCTTGCTGGCACTGGAGCAACGTGCAGCGATGCGGCTGGGGGCTGGCGACGTTGACGGTGCCCATGCCGATCTTAACACGATCTTGGGTGATCCAATGATAACCGGCGCATTGCGGCAACGAGCGCTGGCGGTGTTGACCGCAACGGGTGGAGAAATTCCAGGCATTGGCGGCTAATCGTGCTGTCTTCGATCTGGGATCAGATTATCTGGGGAGCTTGACGCGTGGGTAGCAAGATACTGCGGACAGGTGGATATGTCTTGGCGCTCGCCGGCTTGTTGGCGGGCTGTGATTTTTTCGATGATGAAGATCGGTTGGAAGGCGAACGGATCAGAATTCGCGATGCACGGGCGGCGAACGACATCCAGACGGTCCCAGGAGAGCCCATCCCCGCTGCGATCCGTTTAGAAAACTGGACCCAGACGAACGGCCAGGCAAACCACGCGAGTGGCCATTTGCAGGGTCCGACATCTCTGTCACTTGCCTGGCGGGCGGACGCCGGATCTGGCGATGACAGCGACGGCACCATCACCAGCGCACCCATCGTGCTGGGTGGCCGGATTTTCACCATGGACAGCCGGGCGCAGCTGACGGCGTTCGACGCACAAACCGGATCAGAGATCTGGCGGACGGAACTGACGCCCGAAGGCGAAGATGACGAAGACGGATTTGGTGGTGGGCTGGCTGCCGAGGGCAGCACCATCTTTGCCACCACAGGGTTTGGCGAGGTCGTCGCTGTTTCCGCCGCATCCGGGGACATCATCTGGCGATATCGTTCCGCAGCGGCTTACCGTGCCGCCCCTGCTGTGGCGCGTTCGACGATTTTCGCGGTTAACCGTGACAATGAAGCCATCGCGCTCAGCGCTTCCAGCGGCGCACCAGTTTGGCGACAGGCGGGTATTACCTCGGAAGCTGGACTTCTGGGCGGGGCGTCACCTGCAGTTCAATCCGGCTTGGTCGTCCTGCCCTTTGGGTCTGGCGAGATCATGGGCGTCGACTTTTCAAGTGGCCGTCAGGTTTGGAGCGCGGTTTTGGGCGGTGCCCGCCGGGGCCTTGCCCGGTCATCGATCGCAGATGTGACGGGCGATCCGGTGATCGCCGGGCGCGCAGTCGTCGCGGCAAATCAATCTGGACGGATTGTTGCCATTGACGGCCAAACCGGACGTCGCGGATGGACGCGATCGATCGGGTCCACCGGCCCGATTTGGGCCGCCGGAGACTCGGTTTATGTTGTCTCAGACACCTCTGAACTTGTTCGCCTGGCCTTGCGCAGTGGTGGGACTGTGTGGCGCACCGAACTGCCGCAGTATGAAGACCCGGATGATCGCGAGGATCCGATCGCCTATTCCGGCCCGGTCTTAGTGGGTGGACAGATCCTGGTGACGGACAGCCTCGGCAATCTGATGACCTTCTCTCCGGATACCGGCACGCAGAACGCAACCATCGATCTTTCCGACGGATCAACCACCGGCCCGGTTGTCGCGGGTGGCCTGGTCTACGTGCTGAGCAGCGATGGGGAACTGCAGGCCTTTCGCTGACGTCTTAGGGCCGCGTTACTCGGCCTCCTCTACAGCGTCGGCTGGTGCGAACGTAATCACGACGTCGCCGTCCCTGGGTTGAAGAGCACTGTTTCCAGATGCGAACTGAACCCCACGACGCCGTATCAGAGCGACAACTTCGGACTTTTCGTGACGCTCAGCTTCCCAGGTTTCCGGTGTGATGCCATCGGTCAATGTGACCGTGTGGAAAGTCCAACCCCGAGCCATGCGCAATTCCAGCAAGTCCACCGAAGCGCCAGAGCTCAACAACGTCCTTCCGCCCAAGGTGACTGGTAAATCCGCATCTCCTTCGGATCGCTCATGTCGTCCCAGTTGGAACACCTTGTCCCTTCCCATCTCGGCCCCGACATCGGTGCAGACCAAGGCGTTATAGTCGTCATTGTCCGTGGCCGCGATCAGCGTGCCGAACCGGTGCAGGTCGACCGCATGTTCGGCGGCCTCGGAAAGCAGTTCACCATAATAGGTCGGTATGCCCTGGGCGCGGGCCGGGCCAAGTCGGTGCACGTTTCGGTCTACCATCAGAACCGGAACATGGGCGTCTTTCAGTGTTGAGGCCAAGCCGATGGTCCATTTGCCACCACCCATGACCAGCACGCCTGGCGGCTCGGTCGATGTCAGCCCCACGATCTTTGCCAAGGGCTTCATGGAAAACCCGTGAACCACGACCGTCACGGCGACAAGGGCAAAGGCTAACGGTGCCAGCATCGCGCCGTCTGCGATGCCAACATCGACCAGGCGTTGCCCGAAGAAACCGGACACCGCCACGGCGACGACGCCGCGTGGCGCGACCCAAGCGATAAAGCCGCGTTCCGGCACGGTTAGCGCAGTGCCGACCAGACTGGGAAGCACGGCCAAGGGCCGGGCAACGGCCATAATTACAAAGATGAAGGCGGCTGCACGCCAATCCAGTGCCAACAGATCGTCGGGCCGCAAGGTTGCTGCAAGGATCACAAAAACCCCGGAAACCAACAGAACAGTCACATGTTCCTTGAACCGTTTAAGCTCGTCCAGCGAGGGCAGGCGTGCGTTTGCCATTGTCATGCCCATGACCGTCACGGCCAACAGTCCGCTTTCATGAAGGACCCAATCGGTTGCTGCATAAACGCCGAGTACTGCGGCGAAAAGTACAGGGGCTTTCATATACTCAGGCACCTGGCCGCGCCGAAACCCGATTGTCAGAATCCGCCCAGCAATCCAGCCGACAATGGTTGCCACGATGACGCCTAGCCCCAAGTGTCCGGCGGCATCGATCAGGTGATCGCCCTGCAATGCAATAACGACTTCAAAAGCCAGCACTGCGAATAATGCCCCGATCGGATCGTTGACGATCGCCTCCCAACGCAAGGTCGACGCCGTGCGCGCCGACAAATGCGCCTGACGCAGCAACGGCATGATCACCGTTGGGCCGGTGACAACAAGGATACCTCCGAAAATTGCGGCTGTAGGAAAACTGAGACCGGCGACCCAATAAGCCGCAGCGGTGTTTGCGCCCCAACCCAGAACGGCACCGATCGTGCACAGTCTTTTGACGGCAGGGGCGGCGTCTCTGAGCTCGCGAAAGTTCAGGGTTAAACCGCCCTCGAAAAGGATCAGGGCAACTGCAATCGCAACGATTGGTTTGAAGAGAGAGCCGAAATCATTGACCGGATCCAGCAGCCCAAAAACCGGTCCCGCCAACAGCCCGGCAACCAGCATGAACACAATCGCCGGCATATGCAGACGTACGGCCAACCATTGCGAGCCGACGCCCAGGACGCCGATCAACGCGAATGTCAGGCTAAGGTTTTCCATCGGCATCCTCCCGTCGCCGAAGACTTAGGCCGGGCGCTGGGCAGAGTAAACCTTGTGTCTCGGCATGGTCGGATGGCAAGCAGAGCGCTGTTTTTCTCGGTTGATCGCGCCTTCCGCTCGTTGTCATTC
This sequence comes from Pseudomonadota bacterium, assembly GCA_039028795.1. Taxonomy (GTDB): domain Bacteria; phylum Pseudomonadota; class Alphaproteobacteria; order Rhodobacterales; family Rhodobacteraceae; genus Thermohalobaculum. The sequence goes on along the minus strand of JBCCHJ010000014.1, from coordinate 20,005 downwards.
TCAACCCGTGAACTCTGGCCGATCCCAAACTGGAGAAATTGCGGCCAGCCGATTTGCGGGCAGGGGGCCCATCGCCTCTCCGTCGACCACCTGCTGCAGATGATCGAGCTCCCCTAGACCCACCACGACTGTCGATAGATCCGCTGAAGCCAGGCCAAACCTCAAAGCCGCTTGGGCGGGCGTGCCATCGCCCTCGGCCAAGACCTGCCAAATCGCTGCGGCTCGGCGTTCTTCAGCAGCGTTCTCCGCATCTAATGTGATCGGGATTTCGCGACCGTGCCGTTCCGCACTGGCCAGATGGCCGCCAGCAAAGATCCGAATACCCATCACCCCCATATCCTGCCGCGTACAAGCCGTAAGCAGACCATCGAAATTCGTCGAATTCCAGGGCTTGCGACCTGCCGCCGATGTTGGATTCAACATATTGTAGTAGACTTGGGCGACGTCAAAGCGTCCGGTTGCCACCGTCTGATGCAAGTCAGTTGGGTCGCCCAATGCAGTCATCCCCAGATGGTTGCAAAGGCCGTCATCCTTCAAACTTTCCATGGCATCGGCCATTTGCAAAGCTGTGACCACGTCCAGCGTACTGCTGCCAAATTGAGCGGCGGCGCCGATAGTGTTGTGCAGGATAACCAGTTCCACTCGTTCCAAACCCAATCGGTTCAGACTGGCCTCGATGCTGCGGCGCATCTGGCCCTGCAAATCCGGTTCGGACGGATCAACCCGGAACTTTGTCGATAATCTGGGATGCCCCGACCCGCTACGTCCGGACAGCCATCGCCCGATCACCACCTCAGATGTGCCGTTTCCGTAAAGCGCTGCTGTGTCGATCCAGTCGATACCAGCGTTCGCGGCAAGATCCAGCGCCGTAAAGGCGGTCTCTTCATCTTGGTGGATCAGAACGCCGCCGACCCATCCTCCACCGAAAGTCACGACAGGGATCTGCAATTCCGTACGTCCAAAACGACGATATTCCATGTCCTATTCCTTTGCGCGCAAGTCACGCCGCATGATCTTACCGGTTGCTGTCATGGGCAACTGATCAATCCAATCGACCAGCCTTGGCATGACATGCGGGCTGAGCCGTGCCCTGACATGTGCTTTCAGCTCATCGGCTAGCTCGGGTGAGCCATTGTGGCCACCGGCCAGGACAACAAACGCCTTTACGATCTCGGTCCGAACCGGATCAGGTATGCCAACCACGGCGGACATCGCGACAGCCGGGTGGCGGTTGAGGCAATCCTCGATTTCAGATGGTCCGATCCGGTAGCCGGATGATGTGATCACGTCATCGGTGCGGGAGGCGAACCAAAAGTACCCGTCAGCATCGGTTTCTCCTTCATCTCCGGTCAGAAGATATTCATGACCATCCTCCGCTACGATGAACTTTTCAGCCGTCTTTTCGGGGTTGTTCCAATAGCGCAGGAACATCGAGGGATCGCCGCGCCGAACAGCGATTTCGCCTGCCTGTCCAGGCGGTAGGATCGAGCCGTCGGGCCCCAGAATACCAACATGCTTTCCCGGGATGGCCTTGCCGGTCGAGCCCGGCCGCACCGGCAGAATATTGGCGTTGCATCCCAGCACAGGATTGCACTCGGTTTGGCCATAGAATTCGTTGATCGTGAAACCGAACGCATCGTGGCCCCAATCCAAAATCGCCGCGCCCAGGCTTTCGCCGCCGGAGCCAACTGAACGAAGGGCCAGATCAAATCGCCGGGGATTGTCCATCTGCCGCATCAATTTCAAGGCTGTCGGCGCCAGGAAGGCATTCGTTACGCGATGGGTTTGCATCAACGCAAATGCTTCTTCCGGATCGAACTTTTCGGCCCGATGCGCGACAACCGGCATACCCAAATAAAGCGCGGGCAACAGGATGTTGCCAAGGCCGCCCAGCCAGGCCCAATCGGACGGCGTCCAGATCCGGTCACCGGGTTGGGGGTAGAAGTCCTGCACGATCTGCGTTGCGGGCACATGACCCAGCACCACACGATGCGGCAGCAGTGCACCTTTTGGCGGTCCCGTCGTGCCGGAGGTGTAGCAGAGGAATGCGGGATCCTCAGGCGTCAGAGCCACCCTGGCGCATTGATCTGACACTGCAGCCATGGCCTCGGGCATAGACGCCGCCCCGTCCCCACGGCCGTCGACTGACCAGACAAATTCCAGATCCGGCAGATCTGCACGAATTGCGTCCACCTTTGGCAGGTTTGCTGCATCGGTGATAACTGCCTTTGCACCGGAATCTGACAGCCGATAGCTGAGCGCATCTTCCCCGAACAACGTGAACAGGGGCATCAGGATTGCGCCGATGCGATAGCACGCCAGATGCGCCAGCACTGTTTCAGGCACCTGGGGCAACAAGCACCCGACCCGGTCGCCCCGGCCAATTCCGTGGGTAACCAGCACGTTGGCCAGTTGCGAAGATAATCGCTTCAGATCAGAGAATGTGTATTCCCGCACCGGATCGGCCACGTGGATCAACGCGAGCCGATCCGGCTCTGTCTCGGCCCACCGGTCGCAACAGGTCCAGGCCATGCTGAAATCACCAGGGATATCCCAGCGATGGGCGGCGCGCACAGCCTCCCATGTCTCAGCGCGTGTGATCTCGGCCATGGGCCTACATGGATGGCTTGGTGGCGGCAATCGCGGGGATCTCGGTCATGGCTCGATCCACAAACGCTTGCAGGCGTGGATAGCCGGGCTCCAGCCCCCACGGGTTCGTGGCTTCGATGAACTGAAGGGCAATCACGGCCGCAATATCGCCCGCATCCGGGCCATCCGAACCGGACCACCCAGTTTCGGGGACGAACGCGTCGATTGCCGTCAATCCGCCCTGGATCTGGCCGACCAGACGACGTTGCCAATCCGGCCAATGGAACTCTTCAGGACGACGGTTCTTGTCGTAAACCAAGGCAACGGCTTTCTCTGCCGTGCCCGAGGCAATGGCGAGGCGCTGAAATGCTTCGCGCCGTTCAGCGCCGTTCATCGGAAGCATCCGTTTGCCGTTCGGCGCCGTTTCGTCCAACCAGTCGCCGATGGCATAGCTTTCAACCAACTGCGTGCCATCATCCAGTTCCAACACAGGCACCCGCCCAACCGGATTCATGGCCTTCAGGCGTTCGAAATCCTCGCCCTGGACCAAAATTTCACGCCGCTCGACTTGATGGTTCTGCAATGCACAAAAGATCGCCAGCCGACGGGCGAAGGGCGACAGGTCCCTGCCATAGAGAATCATCGAATCTTCCTTTGTTTCTTTATGTTTGAGGTCCGAACTAACCTTGCAGAACGGGCCCTTGTCAAAGCCCTTCGGATGATCCCCTGGAATGATCACGTTTGAGCGTGCAAAACACCACACTGCGACAGAGCCTTGGCCTGAACGCTTGTGAACGTTATATCTAAGCGCTGACGGAGGTTTCATGACCCAGACGCAACAGGCCATACCGCCGCTGATTGACCCTTTCGCAAGGGCGATCAGCTATTTGCGTATCTCGGTCACCGACCGTTGCGATTTCCGCTGTGTCTATTGCATGGCGGAACATATGACTTTCCTGCCTAAGAAAGAGCTGCTGACGCTGGAAGAATTGGACCGCCTGTGTTCCACATTCGTCCGGCTTGGGGTGCGAAAGCTGCGCGTCACCGGGGGCGAGCCTCTGGTCCGCAAGAACATTATGTGGTTCTTCGAACGTATGGGCCGGCACCTCGTCCGCAATGGCGGTGACGGGCTGGACGAACTGACGGTCACCACGAATGGCACGCAGTTGAAGAAACTGGCCCAGCCTTTGGCGGATGTCGGTGTTCGCCGATTGAACGTGTCCTTGGATACGCTGGACAAAGGAAAGTTCCAGGCAATCACGCGTTGGGGGCGCCTTGACCAGGTTCTGGAAGGAATAGAAGCCGCGCAGAATGCCGGGCTCAGGATCAAGATCAACGTCGTTGCTTTGAAGGGCACCAATGATGACGAGGTTCACCGTCTTCTGGAATGGTGCAACGCTTGGGGCATGGACATCACTTTCATTGAAGTGATGCCCATGGGTGATTTGGGTGGGGAAGATCGTTTAGATCAGTACTGGTCGCTAAAGGACGTCCGCGCCGAAATTGAAACCCGCTACACCCTGATCGACACGCCGGAACGGACCGGCGGCCCGGCCCGTTATGTGCGCGTTGAGGAAACTGGACAGAAAATAGGTTTCATCACGCCGCTCAGCCACAATTTCTGTGAAAGCTGTAATCGCGTGCGGCTCACCTGCACTGGTCAGCTTTATATGTGCCTCGGCCAAGACGATGACGCTGATCTTCGCAGCATCATTCGCGAAACCGATGACGACGCCGCACTGGAAGCCGCTATTCGCGAAGCCATAACCCGCAAGCCGAAAGGCCACGACTTCGATTATTCCCGCCAGCGGGTCGACGGCCAGGTCAGCCGGCATATGAGCGTCACCGGTGGATGACGACGACGAAGCGGGACCGAACCATCCCAAACCGATAATATCAGCACCATCCGACGGGGATGAACTGATCTTCACATGCATCGACAATAATGACGGCCCGCCAGTGGATATCCAACCCGCTCCTCGGCAGCGCGAATGGATGAACGCAACGGGAAATGCCGTTGCCTATCGTTGCCTTCCACTTGTTATGGCGAACCAACACGGCTGGGAAATTCGCACTGCCGCCGCGGTCGAGGCTGAATGGGACGGCGGGTCGGGGGTTGCCGCAGTGTCGATATGGCCCGATGATCCTGCGATCCAGTCCGGACATTCGCATTTCGGATCGGGAATTCTGACCTTTTCGACCTTTTCGATCCTCCGTGTGCCGAAAGGTTGTAATCTCTGGCTAATGCCGCCCGCCAACCGTTTCAAAGACGGCATTCAGGGCATGAGCGCGTTGATCGAGGCTGACTGGATCCCATACACCTTTTCGGTCAACTGGAAGTTCACGCGCCCCGGCGTCCGCATCCGGTTCGAAGCGGGCGAGCCGATTTGCATGGTGTTTCCGGTGGCGCGCGGTTTGGTCGAGGCGATGCATCCTGAACGGCGAAATCTGGATGACGACGAGGCCTTGCGCCGCCAGTTTCGAACGGGTTTCTTGAAGCGGAACGCCTACAAATTGTCCCAGGAAGTCGGCCAAGATCCGGATTCAGCATCGATGCATCAGGGGTGGTACACGCGCGGCACCACCCCGGATGAGACCGAGAAAATTGCCGACCATCAGGTAGGATTGAAGCTCAAACCGTTTCCAAAGTCAGGTAGCGACTAAAAAGGATGCCGTGGCCGTTAGGCCACCTGCACCCGATTCTCCGCCAATGCGTCATTCACCGTGTTCACGGTCGCATCTATTTCCGGGTGCTGCATGTCCAGCGCGACTGAGATCCGCTGAACCAACAGATCGACACGCTCGATCACTGGGGCCCCGGCCATGACGGCCCGTGCGGCTGAAGACGGTTTCAGCAGGCTCTCAGCGGCACGGGCATACTTCTCGAACGGCACCTGTGCTTCGGGTTCCGCGCCCAGGCGCCGGGCAATCGCATCAACATGCTGGTAGATACCGCGCGACAGCTCCAGATCCCCATGCACGGCATCGCGGATTGGTTGTGCACCACCGACCAGAACGCACCGATAGTTCCCGGTCAGCAGCATCGACCACTTGGCCAGCGGTACAAAGATCGAGTCGCTGACCCGCAGCTTTACGGGTACATCCTGGCCGTCAAGCATCACCGCATCGATGTCTGCTTCCAGTTCCCGCAGGATGGCTGTGTGAGCAGGGTCTTCGAAGGCTGCGGCCTTGAAGTTTGTCGGCAGACCAACATGCAGGACGTTCGCCTCTTCTTCTGGCGGGCGGAAGGCCTGCGGATCTGGCGAACACAAAGTCACCAAACCCGGTGTGAACCGATCCCAGACACTGGCGTCGGTATAAGCGTCGTGCAGCATCGAGGTGTCCAGCCCTGGGATCCGCTGTAGAAAACTGAGCGGCGGCATATTCATGATCGACAGGCACGGCACGTGCGCTTCGGCGATCTTGATCATCAGCGTTCGGATCGAGTGGTGACAGTACTGCGGTTCCTGCATGGCCAGCGCAACCATGTCGAATTCCGATGGGTCCAGACCTTCGGGCACTGCTGCCGTGACTTTACCCGGCAGATCGCGGGAAAGGATCGAGCGATGCGCATCTTCACCCTTCAGCTTGATCCGGACTTCCGTGCCCTTTTCGTTGATCAAGGCGGCGGTGCGTGATCGGCAAACCAGCGTCACGTTATGCCCGGCCATCGCCAATTTTGTGCCGAGCAAAGAGCCGTACGAGGCCCCCAGAATTAGGATCTTGCGAGACATATGAATCACTCCGTTCCGGACGGGAAATACCGCGCAAATTATGCGCGTAATAAAATTACGAAGCGATATGAATTATTATTGCGCGCGCTTCTGTCGCATTCGCGGATGACTCGCTCAATTAGTCCATGTAATCACTTCTGAAACGAGAGGAAATTTTAATGATGAGCGGTTTATCAAAGAATGGTGTTTTTATCAGCTATCGTCGCGGTAGTGCCAATCGAGTAGCGAGCGCAATACGACGCGAGATTCAACATGCATACCCTTCGGCTGATGTTTTCCATGATGGTATGGCCATTGACGCGGGTGCGAATTGGCCGGATCGTATCAAGACCGCGCTTGATAGCAGTGCTGTATTAATTGCACTTGTTAATGATGATTGGCTAACAGGCCGAAAAGGAAATAGATTAAGACTTGATATCGAAAGTGATTGGGTTCGAAAAGAATTACTACGTGGGATAGAAAATAATATTACAATATTATTGGTTCTCATCGATGGGGCAGAAATGCCTAAAGATATTGAAGAATTTCCACATTCCTTGAAAAAAATACTTCAGTGTCAGGCATGCCCAATGAGAGATGCGCCGTATGATGAAATAGAAGACCTGAGGCGTATAGTCAGAGTGGTTGGAGAATGTTTGCCCAAGAGTGCTAAAGTTGCACAACCAAATTTTATTGATCGCCCGACACCAGATCTCATTCGTGCGGAAACGGTTAAGCAGATCATAAAACAGGTAGTATCTTCACCGCGAGAAATCTATGACTTGGCAATGGATCAATATTATGCAGGCAGATACAAGCTTTCTGAGCTGTTATTTAGAGAAGCCGCATCAAAATTTGAGGCAGATCAATCCCCAGAAAGTAAGCTGTCATTGTACGCGCGATATGGAGTGGCAAATTCGCTACTAGATTTGGGTCGGGCTCAAGAAGCTGAGACTGAGTTTGAGCATCTTATAAAACTCAGAGAGGAAAGCGAAGGTATCGAGCATCCGGCGACTTTGGCAACGCGCAACCAACATGCGGTTGCATTGGTAACTCTGGGCGAGTTGAGTAAAGCCATATCTGCTTTTCAAAATCTAGTTCGTATTCAAGAAAAGAAACTTGGCGAAGGTGACCCGGCGACCCTTGGTAGCCGTCATGGTCTAGCGACAGCATTGTTGGATTCAGGGAATAGACTAGATGCATTAGCCGAATTAGATCGACTAATTCCATTACGAATAGCAGTGCAAGGCGATCAAAACCGGTTGGTGCTCGCAACGCGGAGCCTTAAAGCTAGAGCTTTGTTAGAAGCAAAAAGGTTCGAAGTTTCCGTGTTCGAGTACAAAGAATTACTTCCTTCCTTTGAAGCTGTTCTTGGTCACGCCCATCCTTGGACATTGGGTGCGCGTAGAGGTCTTGCGCGCGCACTACTTGAGAATGGAAACTTTGGTCAAGCTCGAGAAATACTAGATCCGGTTCTGAACGAACCGGACGATGCTTCGACATCTCCAGAAGGTCAAACCCAACTTCTTGAAACATGGTTGTTTGATATAGAAGGGAAGAAAGAGCGAGCAGAGAATGCACTCGTTAAATCTTGGAACTTTGTTCTACATTTGCCGACACAACATCCCACTAAACGACAGGTCCAACGGTACGAAGAGACTCGTGTTCCCGGACGTTTAGGTGGCACGACAATTTGGTAGCGTGCAGCGTTTTCAAAACTCCACCCCGATCTGAGCTTTGATGCCAGCCCGGAACGGATGTTTGACCAGCTCCATTTCAGTGACCAGATCGGCGATTTCGATCAGTTCTTCCTTTGCGTTGCGGCCGGTTAAAACGACATGGGTCATTTCGGGTTTCTCATCGACCAGGAAGCTGACAACTTCGTTGATATCCAGGTAGTCATAGCGCAATGCGATATTAATTTCATCCAACAGAACCATGGACTTACCGGCGCGTATTAGATCCTTAGATTTCTCCCAGGCGGCTTGCGCCATCTCCATATCGCGGGCCTTGTCCTGGGTCTCCCAGGTGAAGCCCTCACCCATGGTGTGAAACTCGCAGATATCGCTGAAACGTTCAGTGATTAGGTCGCGTTCTCCGGTCGACATCCCGCCTTTGATGTACTGCACGACTGCGCAATCAAAACCATGGGCTATCTGTCTGAAAATCATACCAAAAGCGGCCGTGGACTTACCCTTGCCCTTGCCCGTATGGATGATGATCAGACCTTTCTTTTCGGTCTTGGTCGCCATGATCTTGTCGCGCGCGGCCTTTTTCTTCGCCATCTTGTGCGCATGTTTTTCCAGATCCTCTTTATCGTTGGAATCGCTCATGTTTTTCTCCCTTGGCGCAGATGCGGCCCGGCTTTTTGGATCAGCGCTTCAATCAAGTGCGGATCCATGAAACGATATTCGTCGCGGATCGCAAGGTTGATCACACGTTTTCCTCTCAGAGACCTTTGGAACTCTTCGGCCAAACGCTTCGCATAGCGTTGTTCCATGACAAAAATCTGGTCAGCCCAATCCAGTTGATCGGATGACAGCACGTCATCTGCATCCCTGGAAACGCCGCCAAAGTCGGTGTGCACGCCGTCCCATGTAGCGAAGACCTGGGCCGCTGTCGGGCTGCGTCGTTGGGCCTTCCCGCATATGAACAGCGCCCGGATCACAGTGACTTGGTCATGGTTATGGATGTCGATCTGTCAAAGCCGGGATGGGCAGTTTCACCGGTTTTGATAAACCCCATCTTCACAAATGTCTGACAATTTTCCACCAATTCGATTCGAGTTTGAAGCTCTAGCCGCGCGAGGCCTCTGCGCTGCGCTTCAGCCCGGGCGGCATCCATCAACGCGCTTCCGATCCCCTGGCGTTGATGGCCTGGATCGACTGCGAGCTTGCCCACATAGAGCGCGTCGTCCTTAGGTTTGCATAACACGCAACCCGTCAGTGCAAATCCGTCATGGGCCAGAATTGCTGTACCCGCGGCAGCTTCAGTCTGAAAGTCTTCGGGGGACATGGCATTCAGAGAAGAAGGCGGATCGATCCGCCCAACCATGCTGCTGAACGCCCGTGCGACAAGGTCGCGGATCAGTTCCCAGTCGTGCCAGGGTTGGCCTGTGATGACGGTGACTTCGGGCCAGGGAACGAAGGTAACTTCGGGCCACAGTGTTTTGGCCCTGGCAGATTTTGCCTCGTGTGTCGCGCGGTTCAAGTTGCGGGTATTGGGCACCATGCGGAGGCCGAAGATGGCGTCCAACCCGTAGGGGGCGCAGATTTCGATCTCCGTTCCAGCCAGACGCACCCCGACTGCATGGGTTTCGCTTGTGAAATGTTCCAGGCTGTGGACGCTGTTCAGAAAGGCCGGGATCTGATGGCCGAACCTGTCCCGATACCAAAGGTGAACCCGGGCTTGGTTTCGGATTTCCACGGGTGGATTTGCGGAAAAATGAGTAGCGCCGCGTTGGATCACCTTATCTTCGGCCTCCCAAGACGTATCTGGGTCAAAATAGAAGAGGTCGATGTCCTTTATGCCGTGCCCGGGCGCGCGCCCAGTCAAGGCATTCCAGACAGAGTTATAGACGGCGCCCGAAACAATCCACGAATCCGGCAGGTCAAAGGCTGCTGCTTCGGTTAATGCACGCCATAAGACCGGGTCATCACGGACGATTTCAGCAAGCCGAGCTTGGTGTTCGGCCTGGCTTCTCATGAAGACAAATCCTTACGGAAGGTGACAATGTCATCGTCGCCGGACTGAATCTGAAACCCGGCAGATCCAAACAAGCCATGCAGATCCGTCAGGGCCCTGCCGGTGTCTAAGGTCATTGCGGCAAAGCCAGCCTTACTCGCCTCGGTCTCTGCGATCGATATCAGCCTATGGGATAGTCCCCTACCGCGATGGCTTGGCGCGACGGCCAGCCAACCGAGGTAGAGAGCATCCGGCATATCGCGGGACGGCCGTGTGAAGACACAGGCGATTGGGGAGCCGCCGTCTGCCTCCGAAAGGAATGCGGTGCCGGTGGATGCCGCCTCGGCCAAGGTTTCTGACGTGACTTCCATGGCCCGGGCCGGGTGTCCTAACAGCGCTTCCATGTAGTCAAAGGACCGGTGGATCAGATCAGCCACCCCACTCCAGCGCGGGTAGTCCGGCGGGGCGCGAAAGATGTCCGATATTTTGGCAGTATCGCCATTCCGGCTGCTTGGATCACTCATGCCGGTATCTGCATTGTGCAGCAATGAATACCGCCGCCGCCCTCGGCAATGGCATCGATTGGGATCTGGACGATCTTGCGCGTCGGCTCCAGCCCGGCAAATGTATTCGCGGCCTCGGAGTCGCGATCGGGGTCTCCGAAGCTCGGCATTACAATCCCGCCGTTCGGAAAGTATGCGTTCACGTAAGAGGCTGAAAAATCCAGTCCCCGTTCCGGCATACTGTCCCATCGCGGGCGCTTGATGACGGCAACTTCGAAGCGTTCGCCCCTTGCGTCACGTGCTGCGCGAAGCTGTTTCAGGTTCTCTTGCAGATCATGAAACTCAGGATCTTCGCTATCATCAATGATCTCGGCCACGACCAGACCGGGTTCGATAAATCGCATAATCCCATCGATATGGCCGTCGGTGATCGTGTCTTGTTCAGAGCCCCACAGCCAGAGCACGTGGGCGCCTGGTGCGTACTCTTTAAGCGCCTGTTCCACATCGGATTTCGACATTCCAGGATTGCGATTAGGGTTCAGAAGGCAGGTCTCGGTCGTGACAATCGTGCCTAACCCATCTGTCTCCAACGCCCCGCCTTCGGCAATGATCGGGGCAGTTCGAGCCTCGACGTCAAACGCGCCAGAGAACCGGGCTGCAAGCGCCCGGTCCGCGCCATAGCCCTCGAACTTTTCGCCCCAGACGTTGAAATTCCAAATGGTTCCGTTCAACTCGCCCGCGTGGCCGCGCGACATCGTTGGTAAAGTGTCCCGCGCCCATGTGTCAAAGCATGGAATTTCAAAGACTTCCGCGGACTTTCCCAAACGTTGGGCGGCTTCAGGCACATCCTTGGCGCTGGCCAGCATTACCACCGGCTCGAAGCGGGAAATTGCCTCGGCAATCCGGACCTGATCATTGCGGATCCAGGTCACCAGCTCTTCGCCGTAAAAACTCTCGGCTGAACACCAAGTCATGACGCAAGCCTGGTGCGGTGCCCATTCCGGTGGCATGAACATTTGAGTATCGGAACTTTCTGCCTCTGCGGTATTTGACATCATCGTTGCGCCGCCAAGCCCTGCAAGAAAGTTCCGTCGCTTCATCTGAGCTCCTCCAAGGCCATCTTGGCGGAGTTTGAGCGCGGTTGCCAGAGCTCTCGTTCAATCGCTTCTTGCAGGCGTTGGGCGATTTCTTTGAGCGCGGCAGGATTGGCTTCTGCAATGAAGTTCCGGGTGTCCAGATCCTCAATCACTGCGTCATAAACAAGATCGAAATGGTGCGGCTTTACCGAGCCGGTCGTGGCCGCAAAGGCGAAGAGATAATCGACAGAGGCCGCTATTTCGAACGCGCCTTTGTAGCCATGTCGTTTCACACCCTCGATCCATTTTGGGTTTACAACGCGAGACCGAACGACCCGGCCGATTTCTTCGTCCAACGTTCGGATCACCGGACGTTCGGGGCGGGAGTGATCGTTGTGGTAGATCGTCGGGGCCTTGCCGCTGAGACTTTCCACGGCCGCGGCGGCACCGCCTTCGAATTGGTAATAGTCGTCTGAGTCTAAAAGATCGTGTTCCCGATTGTCCTGATTCTGAATGACGGCCTGGGTGTTCGTGAGGCGCGTTTCCAGGGCTTCGCGGGCTCGCGTGCCCTTTGCGGTCTTTCCATAGGCATATCCACCCCACTCCAGATAGGCCTCGGCCAAGTCGGCGCGATCAGCCCAAAGGCGTTCGTCGATCATCGCCTGTAGGCCTGCACCATAGGCGCCGGGTTTTGAGCCAAAGACGCGGTAGGCGGCTTCATCTGTTCGGTCTTCCTCCGCCCACCGGGCAGCGGCGGGGTTTTGATCACCGGGTTCGTCCAGGGCCATAACGGCGCGGGCGGCGGCATCGAAGAGGTCGATTTGTGCCGGGAAAGCATCGCGAAAGAAGCCCGAGACGCGCAGCGTGACATCAACGCGAGGCCGGGCCAAATGGTCAAGCGGGATGATATCGAAACCGGTCACGCGGCGGCTTGCCTGGTCCCAGGTCGGGCGGACGCCCATCAATGCGAGCCCCTGGGCGATGTCGTCGCCTCCGGTGCGCATGTTTGATGTGCCCCAAGCGCTGAGCAGCATCGCGCGGGGCCAGTCACCATGATCCTGCAGGTGGCGTTCGATAAGCATCTCGGCTGACTTCCAGCCAAGCGTCCAGGCCGTTGGGGTTGGAACGGCGCGGCTGTCGACGGAGTAGAAATTCCGACCAGTCGGCAAGACGTCGGGTCGGCCGCGGGTCGGTGCGCCCGAAGGCCCCGGCGCGATGAAGCGGCCCTCTAGCCCGGTAAGAAGGGCCTGGGTTTCCGCATTGCCGCATGACTGCAGCACCGGCAGGATCTCGGTGCGGAGTTGATCCAACACTACCGCGCTGGCAGGGCCCGGTGGGTCTATGCCTTCGAGCAGCGCCTGAGCAATCAGTTCAAGCCGTTCGACGGCATCGCCATTTGTGCGATAGGGGGCAGCCACGCTCTCCCTTGCACCATCCGGAGGGATGTTGGACTTTTCGCTTGCCCACCCACCCGAGCGTGGCCGCCCCGGACCCGATGCCCCCGCGAAGTTTGCCAGGACGGGACAAACCGGAGCCGGAGCGCCAAGAACGCAGTCGAGAGGATCGAAAGCCTCTGGGTCTATGCCGAAATCACGTGCAAGCGCCCGGATCAGCGAGGCGTTTGCTTCTCTGCCATTGCCCCTTGGAACACGGGCCAGGGCGATCGCCAGATCCCTTTCCAAGGTGCCATCCGGCGACGTGCCAAAGACATGAAGCCCGTCGCGAATTTGGCTTTCCTTCAACTCGCAAAGATAGGTGTCCAGATGCTGGAGTGCTGTTTCTTCGTCCATTTCGGGCGTAATCCCCGCGTCGACATCGAGCTTTTCGGCGGAGACCAGCGTTCGGATTTCTCGGCGAAGGTGATCGAGGCGGCGGGGATCAACGCCTGCGGCTTCGTAGTATTCGTCCACCAGGGCTTCCAGATCTTTTAGTGGCCCATAGGTTTCCGCCCTGGTCAATGGCGGGGTTAGGTGATCCAGAATAACTGCAGATGTCCGCCGTTTTGCCTGGGTCCCTTCACCAGGATCATTCACGATGAAGGGATAGAGATGCGGTGTCGGGCCAAGGATTGCCTCTGGGAAACAGGTGTCTGACAGCGCAATGGACTTGCCTGGCAGCCATTCCAGGTTCCCGTGTTTTCCAAAATGCAGGATCGCATCGGTTCGGTGCTGTGCCCGTAGCCATGCATAGAACGCGATGTAATTGTGGGGAGGAGCCAGATCCGGCGCATGATAAGTTTCGGTCGGATCAATGTTGTAACCCCGGGCCGGTTGGATGCCGACGGTGATATTGCCGAAGCTTAGGACTGAAAGAGCGAACCCTTCTTGTGGATCGAAGAACGGGTCGTCTTCAGGTTTTCCCCAGCGGGATTCGACGTCCGACCGGACGTCCCATGTCAGATCTTTGTAGAAGCTCTGATAGGCCTCCATCGAAAGCCGAGTGCCGCCTGCGCGATCTGCCCGGTCGGTCAGCCAATTCGTCGGCCCGGCCTGGATGCGGGCCATCAGATCTGCACTTTGCTCTGGAAGGCCGTGCGTTGTGTATCCTGCCTGATCCAGAAGGTGCAGGATATTGACCACACTGGCTGGCGTGTCGAGTCCGACGCCGTTCGCCAGACGCCCGTCTTTGTTGGGATAATTGGCGAGCACGATCGCGATCTTCTTATCGGCATTGGCGGTTTGGCCCAATTTGACCCAGGCGGCGGCCAGACGGGCAGTGAAGGCTGTGCGGCTGCCCTCGGCCCGGTAGGTCGCAATCGCGCACTGAGTGGGGGTGTCGAAATAAGCCTCTCCCTTGAAGCTTACCGCGCGGGACAACACGCGTCCGTCGACTTCCGGCAAGGCGACATTCATGGCGATGTCGCGGGCGGATAGACCGCTCAGCCCCTCGCGCCAGGCGTCTTCGGTGCCACCCGAGAAGATCGCCTGCAGGACCGGGACACCAGGGCGATCGAGAACCGTGCCTGAAAAACCCGTTTGTGGTGAAGAGACCGCAAAAGACGTGGCGTTGATGACCACCGCTGGCGGGGCCTGGTCGAAAATCTGGGCGATCGTGGCAGCCGAGACAGGGTCTTTCAAGGATGCGGCGAAGATCGGCAGCGGGTTTAACCCTTCTGCAGTGCAGTTCCTGACCAGTCGGTTGACTGGGTGGAGCCCGGCGCCTTGGACCAGTGCGCGATAGAAAGTTATGGCCACGACAGGCGCGTTGGGATCGCGCCATGCCGCTTTGATGGTGTCGATGTCAGAAATTCCAGCGCCCGGCCAATATAGCCCAGCCCGCAATAGCGGCGCCGCCGTCGCCGGACGATCGATCTCGCCGAGCATTGCCTGGGCGTAGGCCAGGCAGTTGGTCATGTTGTCGGGTCCGCCCTCGACGAAATAGGCCCAAAGTGCGTGCCAATCATCTTTATCGACGGTCGAGGCGCGCAGAAGGCTGTCATCAGGTTTGTCATCACCCGGTAAGGCTGCGAACGACACTCCGGCCTCGTCGAGCCGGGCGGCGAACTGTTCTAATCCGTAGGTCCAATAGGCTTCACCGCCCAGGACACGGGCGATGACCAGCTTCGATTTCGTCGCGGTTCGGTCCAGATAGATGTCGACGGACATCGGGTGCATCAGATGCATCAGTGAGGCAAGGCGCAGATCTGGCGGGCTGTCCATGGACCCGCGCGCTTCTGCCAGGGCCGCCAGTTCGGAATCTGCCGCCGAAATGATGACGACATCGGCAGGCGTTTGGTTCAGATCGATAGCCTCAGATCCGTCCGTGATTTGACCGGGTTGAGCAAGCAACAGGTGCATCAGGTCCTGCCGCCTTGGCGGCGCGCTTCCGTGCGATGTTCCGAAGGGCGGCCGGTGTGACTGCAACCCACCCACCCGCGCGCTGCCGGTGCCGCGATCCGGATCATAGGGCTTTCTCCATAAAGACGCTGGAGCCGTTTTCTTCATAAGCTCCGAACGGTCCGCGGCGGTGGTAACCGAGTTTTTGATAGGCCCGGATCGCGTCTGGGCTGGCCTCGCCGGTTTCCAAACGCATCATGGCACGCTGCTGGTCGCGTGCGAGATCTTCCAACGATCCGACAATCTGACCAGCAAGGCCCTGACCGCGGACGGTTTCGTCTACGAAAACACGTTTCAATTCCGCATAACCGTCCAGCAAGGCGATGCCGCCGCAGGCTACGGGTTCTTGATCCTGATAGCCGACGACGAAGACTACTCCAGCATCGAGAAGTTCCTGGGGCGAGAAAGCGTAGCGAACCTCGGGCGGGTAGATAGACGCGAGTTCTACCTCGCTTTTGCCAATCAGACCCAGAGCGTCCGGACCTAGAGCATCGTCGCGACGAATGTCCAGTTTGGCGCTCATCCGCTCAAAGAACTGCGAATAGCAGTCCGGTCAAGTCCGCTGAGCCCGATAACGACCAGCCTCGTTACCCTCGGCTCTTCGCCGAATGGTCGGTCAAAGTAAGTCTCGATGCGCGGGCCAACTGCCTGAACCACCAAGCGCATTGGCTTGTTTTGAACGGCGATAAAGCCCTTTAAGCGTAGGACGCCATGGGCGCGGATGGTGTCTGCCAGCCGCTCTGCAAAGGTGACAGCATCAGCGACTTCGCCAAGATCGACCACAAAGCTCTCGAAGTCGTCATGATCGTGATGGTGATGGTGATGGTGATGGTGATGGTGATCATGTCCGTCTTCTTCATGATGGTGGTGGTGATGTTCATGACGGGCCGCCATGTCGTCTTCCGCGCCGATGCCGAGGCCGAGCAGGACATCCGGTGAAAGACCCTTCGCAGAAGATTGTAGAAACTGCACGCCATCGCGGCTGGCTGCATCCAAAGAGGCGAGCACCCGGTCCACGGCCTCGGTCTCCATCGCATCCGTCTTCGAGACCACGATCATATCCGCACAGGCAATTTGATCCTCGAATAGTTCGGACAAAGACGTATCGTGATCCAGGGTGTCATCTGCGGCGCGTTGGGCTTCGATGGCATCCAAGTCGTGCGCGAATTGCCCTGCATCGGTTGCCGGGCCGTCCACTAATGTCACCACACCATCCACCGTCACACGGGTGCGGATCTCGGGCCAACCGAAGGCTCGAACCAGCGGCTGCGGCAGGGCCAGTCCTGACGTTTCGATGACTATGTGGTCAGGAGGTGCCGGACGATCGATCAGGGCTTTGATCGTTGGGATGAAGTCATCTGCGACGGTGCAGCAGATGCAGCCATTCGACAGCTCGACGATGTCTTCGTCAGCACAGTCAGCATCGCCGCAACCCTTTAGGACTTCGCCATCGATACCGATATCGCCAAATTCGTTGACAATCAGAGCGATGCGTCGGCCATTCGATTGGGCCAGCAGGTTACGGATCAGCGTCGTCTTCCCGGCGCCTAAAAAGCCGGTGATGACAGTCGCGGGGATTTTCTGTGGCATCTAGGTCCTCAGCGGATCAGCGGTTTCACGGTGCGCCGGCTTTCCCAGCCAGCGCGTTCCAATTCGGGATCGTCATGGGTTTCTTGCGGATAGCCCAGGCAGAGATAGGCGATGAAATGCCAGTCATCCGGCACATCGAGGTCACGGGTCAGTTGATCTGGCGACAGGATCGAAACCCAGCCCAAACCCAAGCCTCGCGCCCGCGCGGCCAGCCAAAGCTGAAAAATCGCGCAGATAACCGAATATCGCCGGGTTTCGGGCATGGATTGGGCCCCAAGTCCGGCGCCTTGAGATGTCGCCTCGTCGCAAAACACTGCGAGGTGCTCTGGGGCTTCGTCCAGGCCTGAGAGTTTCAGCCTCGCATAGATTTGGCGCCGGTCGTCCCGGCACCTCGCCAAAGCATCCGAATTGGCGGCTTGAAAGTTCCGGCGCACCATTGCTCGTCTTTCCGGACTGGTCACCCGGACCCACCGCCATGGCTGCGACAGGCCCACTGACGGCGCCGTGTCTGCCTGCCTAAGCAGATCTTCGATCAGGCCGGATTGGATCGGCGTTGGCTGGAAGTGCCGGACGTCGCGGCGCCAGCGGAATAACTGATCTAGGCCATCACGGATTTCAGGACCAAACTCCATGACGGGAACAATGGGGCAAAGACCCCGTTCCACATCCTAGCCGAGGCCAAGCGCTGCGAACGCAGCGCCTTCGGCAGCTTCCATCACCAGGAAGAGACCGATCCCCGCCACCATGGCGCCCGACAGGCGTGGTGCCATGTGAGCAGTTGTTTCGCCGAAGCGGCGTGCCAACCAGCCAGCTGCAACCGCGATAGCCCACTGGATCACTGCCAGGCCCAGCAGGTAACCGATGATAACACCGGCACCGACGCCGGCCTCTTGTGCGGTCAGGCTTTCGCCGAACGCCCACCCATGGAAAAGGCCCAAGGTGCTGAAGAGACCAAGGCAAAGAGCCATGCTGATCCGGCGGCCCGCCATAAGGATGCCGCCCGCAATCAGCAGCGACAACGCAATTACGACTTCAACGGCTGGCAAAGCCACGCCGCCCAGGATAAGGCCGATGCCGCCCAGCATGCCAACGACATAGCCCATCGGCGCAAGCAGCGCGCGCCCGGTATAGGCCGCTGCAATGCCGATCGCGATAACGAAGAAGAGATGGTCAAAACCCAAAAGCGGATGACCGACACCGGACAGTAGTCCGTGGGTGAATGTTTCCATTGGTGCGCCTGCAAGCGGGTGATGCGCAAAAGCAGGCGTTGCGGACAGTGCGAACACTGTTGCGAGAAGTTTTTTCATTTTTCCTCCTTACCGTCACACCCGACGGCGGGTTGCCGATCTCGCATGGCAGGTCTCCTGGCTCGCAGAGTGGCGTTAGCCGGTGTGCCCGCCTTCCCAAGGACCCTCGAGGGTACTCAGTGGCACCCGGGCACACGCTCCGCTTACAGTCGCGGGGGCGGCTGCGGCTTTGTCCCCCCGAATTGGGTCGGGGCGCACCACATTCCCTGTTCGTCCGGCGCGCCTTCAGGACGCCTAATGCCGGAACCATGCAAGCGCGACAGTTCCGTCAAATGGAAATGCGAGTCAAGCAGCGACTGGGTGGGAACATGAATTGCTTGATGTCATCGAGACATAGCGACAGTCTGGTGCAGCCAAGCGACCGTCTCTTCAGTATTTTCCACCAACGGTCCCGGCGGCCGCGGTGGTCGATCGATCACCATAGCGACGAGTCGCAATACTTCAGCCGCCCTCAGCTTTGCATCCCCGTCACCGCCAGAGTTCTTTGCAATGACATGCGTCGCGCCCAGACGGCGCAGCAGCTCGATCTCTGACTCTATGGTGAAAGGCGGTGTCGCCGTCATCGGAATAATGTGATCTGGCAGATCTTCAACCGGTTCGATCGTACGTAGCACAAAGGCGACATCTTTGCGGGCTATGAAGGGCGTAAGATCCTTCTTTCCGGTGGTCAGCAACACGACGGCGCGGGGCGGCAGATGGCAGGCCGCTGCTGCAAGATCCGGCATGCGGAACCGAGGCGGGTCCACTGGCCAAGCTGGACGCAGCAATCGAACATACGGCGTCCCGGTTTCCTGGCACGCCGTGTACGCATTGTCTTGGATCTGTGTGGCGAAAGGGTGGGTCGCGTTGATGACGGCAGTCGGCCGGTTGTGGTGAAACCACGACATCATGCCATCGACACCGCCAAAACCGCCGGTTCTGACAGGACATGCCGATTCTTTCGGCGAAGTAGTTGCCCCGGCCAAAGAGGCGATTGGGGAAAGCCCCGGTATTTTCATCAGCGCGCTTGCCAAATCGCGCGCTTCTGCCGTTCCGGCAAGGATCAGAATCCGTTTCATGGCGTGGCTCCGCTGCGGGCCAGCAATGTGCCATCACGGCCAACGATCATAATGTCCGGCGCCACTTCGGCATCCCGGAGTGTTTTTGTCACGGTTTTCAGAGCGTCCTCTGCGATGATCTCTGCTAAGGCAGGCCCGGCGATCGACAAGGCCTCGGCTGCCGTATTAGCGATGGCTATCCGGTCCGGATCTGCACCTGTTCGAGCCGCTTTTTCAGCAAGCAGATTGAAGTCGACCTGTGATCGCGCCGAGTGCAGATCCAATGCGCCTTGTGCAAGTTTGGTCATCTTTCCGAACCCCCCCGCAATAGTTAACCGAGGAACTGGATGTTTGCCGAGATATTTCAACAAGCCACCAGCAAAATCTCCCATATCCAGGCAGGCAATCTCCGGCAGATGCAGAAGGTCTTGCGCCGTTGCCTCTGACGTTGATCCTGTGGCCCCCAAGACATGCGGTAGGCCTGCAGCGCGGGCGACATCGACCCCGCGATGGATCGAGGCGATCCAGGCCGCACAGGAAAACGGACGGACGATCCCGGTCGTGCCCAGGATCGAAATACCGCCGACGATGCCTAGTCGGGGGTTCCAGGTCTTCTTGGTGAGCTCGGCCCCACCCGGAACAGAGACCGTGACGATGAAATCCGCGGACG
>JBCCHJ010000013.1:0-105449 GCA_039028795.1 Pseudomonadota bacterium | reverse complement strand
TGGCGTACGAATTGAAGCCGTCAATCGAGATTTCCTTGATGTACATGACGACAGCACTGAAGAAATTCTCAAAGCTAGTGCTTCCGGTTATATCAAACGACCAGATGCCGAACGCAGCATGCTTAGTGGCGCACGAGCGTCAGCGTCACAGTCTGGCACTGCAGCCCGCCTCGGCGCAACCCGAACTGCGCGAGGCTTGTATCCCTGCTTGAGTAGCCTAACTCATGTACTTAATACCCTTCCCACCTCTTTCAGACACAACTGTTGTTTGTGGTGTTCAGGATTCCAAATTGACTCCAGCTGTTTCTGTGCTCCCGCGTTGGGTCGCAGCTTTCTCGGACCTGGAGATTCTGGACGACACCGTCGCGATTTCAGATGTTTGCACTGCGGTCGGCGCGATACCCAAACGTGCTGGAGGAGCGCCCAGTCGGTTCGAGGCTAAGGCGATGGTCATCATCTCTTCTCGTGCCCGTAGCGGAGAAAGTTTGGACGGTAGGAACGAGGAAGCATCCGCTGTCCGCGAAGCTTACAAAACTGCCCACCCTGACGAACCTGCGCCAAAGCTACCAACCGTGAAACAGTACGTGACGGCTTTCAGAGGTGGATGATAACTGGATGAGTACTCCAGCGCTGTTCTGATCCATCTTTTGTCCACCATGGTCCGCTCGCACTCAAACAACGGAGTACGAGCAATGACGAATACAACAGACCTTCATTCTCACCAGCTGCAGCCAATCGCGGTTTCCCCGAACGAGGCGGCCCGTCTTTCCGGTATCGGGCGCACGACGCTTTATGCAGCTCTGTCGTCCGGCGATCTGAGAAGCATCAAAATTGGTACGCGCCGCCTGATTTCCGTGGACGCCATTCGCGAATGGCTCCGACAGAACGAAGTGCAGGCTGGCGAGTGAGGCAACCCGATGCCCAAAAATGCGCGGCTGAACGGGATCAAGGGATTCCACTGTTACACCATCGACGAGGCGGCGGAAATCACAGGCGTCTCGTCCCGCACGATACGCAACTGGTGCAAAAACGGATTGTACCTGATGGACAGCGCCCGCCCTTTCTTCATCCGAGGGGATGATCTTCGCGCATATATCAAGGCACAGAGGGCGGGCAGGAAGATCAAGACCGGTCTCGCCGAAATCTATTGCACGAGCTGTCGCAGGCCTCGTCAGCCCGCCGACGGGTTGGCAGACTGTGATATCTATGGGAGCCGTGTTCGCTTGACAGCACTTTGCGAAACCTGCGGCACGCTCATGTTCAAGCCGGTTGCCGAGATACGTATCCCAGACCTTGCCCGGGTTCTTGACCTCAAAATCACACGGCATGAGACGACATTATAGTGGTGGAGAGGCATCCCCGTGTTTTTCCACTTCAACACAGCGCCGCATGAGGCGGCTTACGAACCTGGATTTGACCCCAATTGGAGGCGGTTATGAGCAAACGACCCAATGAGAAGAATGAACGGCTCAAGCGGCAGTTTCTGGAGTACCGCAAACATGCGCGCCAGCTATCGGAAGCATCGCTGGATCGGGAGATTTCGGCCCTGGAACGTTTTGATGTCTGGAACGGGCGCAAAGACTTCGCGCGCTTTCACATCCAGCAGGCTATGGAGTTTCGGGCTTACCTTGAGAAGACCAAAGGTACCACGGGCAAGCTTCTGGGAAAGTCCACGATGCGATCGATCCTTTCGACGTTGCGCGAGTTCGTTCTCTGGCTTTCTCAGCAAGATGGGTTTCGCAGACGGATCAAGGCAGCGGATGCTGACTATTTCAACCTGTCCCGCCGAGACGAAGCCGAGGCCAGGGCCGCACCACCACGGTCTGCCCCGAGCGTACAGCAGGCGAAGCGTGCACTGGCAGCGATGCCCGCGACAACACCACGAGAGTTGCGCGACAAGGCAGTGTTTGCGTTGCTCTGCCTGACAGGCATCCGTGTGGCCGCACTCATCTCTCTCAGAATCAAGCACGTTAATCTTGCCGAAAAGTCGGTGACACAAAACCCACGCGAAGTTGCGACCAAGTTCGGCAAGGTCATCGATACCTTCTTTGCAAAGGGTTTTGAGGATGCTGAAGACGTGTTGGGAGCCTGGCTCAGACATCTGGACGAGGTCGCGCTCTACTGCCCGGACGATCCTCTGTTTCCGGTTACCGCCATCACCACCCAGTCAAATACGGGCTTCAAGGTAAACGGCTTTGAGCGACGTCATTGGAAAAGCACCGAACGCGTCCGCAAAATCGTTCGCCTGGCCTTTGAAGCCGTCGGTCAGCCCAACTATGGCCCGCACGCCTTTCGTCACATGCTGGCCCGTCATGCGGTGAACACATCTACCTCAGTCGCTGAGTTTGTCGCCAACGCTCAGAACCTCGGGCACACCGATGTCCTCACCACACTGCGCAGCTATGGCCAGATCAGCCGGGAGCGGCAAAGGGAACTTGTGACCGGAAAGTTATGTGATGAGTGACACCGAGCCGGCATCACAGACGATTGCTGACACGTAATCTGGAACCCGCCTCTCAGAGTATGCTCGGCTCGTTACACGGCAAACTCGCGAGCGCTACTGTTCACCCATGTTCGCTTCTGATCTATCAAATTTTGCCACTATTCTGCCACTGAAACAAAGCGGCTCCGCAGCGAATATCAGCTAAGTATTTGATTTCATTGGTGAGCCCGACAGGATTCGAACCTGTGACCCACTGATTAAAAGTCAGTTGCTCTACCAACTGAGCTACGGGCCCACGCGAACGCGGGATGTAGCGGTCGAGACCCGTTCGGTCAAGATGGTCTTGGCAGTCTTCTTAATGGTCTAGATCCGATTGAAAATCTGGGTGTACGTATCGTTCTGCCCGGTCCTGTCGGACGGAGTTAAGCGGCACGCGCAGTCTGGGACGGTCGTCCTGATCTTGTAGACTCGTCGTGTTTTCTTCATGCTCGCTTCAGCCAAGCGTCAGCCAGCGCTACTATGCAGATCAATCCAAATTGTTTTGTGCGCCGGACGATCGGTGCATTGCTCAGGACCGGAGGAATAAATGCTTCAATTGATCGATACCTGGTCGACCCGTCCGGACGAAGAAGATCACATGACAGAAGAGCATTCTGCGATCTGGCGAGAGATGATCCGGGCCGTAGATCATGATTTTACCGGCGCACGAGTTCTGGACGTTGGCTGCAATCAAGGCGGCTTCTTGCGAATGCTTTTTGATAGCAAACCCTTCGCCTCCGGCGTCGGTGTGGATCTTGCTAGAAAAGCCGTCGCCCTAGCGGAACAACGTAAAGGCAGCCGTCCGATCCAATATCTTGCGGCGACCCGCTTGGCCGAAGCCGGATGCAATTTCGATGTCGCCTTCAGTCATGAGGTTATCTATCTGATCGAAAATCTCGCCGATCACGCAGATCAAATTGCCGAGGTACTTCGACCCGGCGGATCATATTACGCTGTCACCTGCTGTCATTCTGACAGCCCGCTTTGGGCAGATTGGCGTCCATACATCCAAGAATTCTCGAATGTTCCTGTTCCAAATCACAGTGTCGCTGACATTGCCGGGGCTTTTCGGGATGCCGGTTTCAAGGTGGCCGTCAGCCGCTTTATGGCAAATTCGTTCATCGAGCTTTGGGAGCCCAGCAATTACTTGCCCAGCGACGTCGATACGTTGGAACTCTACACGCGCTGGAAGCTGATGTTCCGCTTCACCTGGCCTGACTAACCGTTCCCGGCGTTCTAACTTAGCTTAGTGTTGCCAACAACCCGGCCATCAGCTTGCCGCGTTCAGGTAAGCTTTCGATTTCAATATGCTCGGTCAAGGTGTGCAGCCCGGCACCGCGGGCGCCGAGGGAGTCCAATGTCGGGGTGCCCATCGCTCCGGTGAAATTACCATCGGACCCGCCACCGGACATTTGCGGTGGGATCTCGAAACCAAGTTCTTTCGCAATTCCTTCCGCATGCGCGTGCAGGGCCCTGTCGGCGTCGGAGGGCTGCCAAACCGGACGAGTCACGCCGCGGATAACCTGGAACGTCACTTCGCCAGTGGTATCGTTCAATGCCAACATTGCTTCTACCCCAGCCTCCAGATCTTCCTGCCGCTTGGCCATGGACAAAGCCTGGGCCGTGCAGCCAGATGGCACGCAGTTGACATGCTTTTGCGCGGCCTGAACGCAGCCAACTGAGAACGTGCAATTATCGGTGGTCATATCTTCGATCTGCAGGATGCGTCGGGCCATTTCCTTCACCGCGGATCGACCCAACCGCGGGTCCACGCCTGCATGGATCGGGGTGCCGATCGTTTCCAGATCGAAACGGGCGATGGCATATCGGCCCCAGGTCACGCCGCCATTCGAACGCGCGGGTTCTGGTACCAGCACATATTTATGTCGCCTCGCCGTCGCCTCGATCACCTCGCGCGTGGCAGGGGTGCCGATTTCCTCATCCGGCGTGAACAGGACCGTGATAGGCAGGGGTGTTTCGACCCCGGCGGCAGAAAGTTGCCGAATGGCCTCCAGGCTCAGATAGTTCCCGGATTTCATATCCTGAATGCCGGGGCCCCAGCATTTGCCGCCCTCCCGGCGGAACGGCAGAACATCCAGTGTACCCACGGGGTGCACCGTGTCCATATGCCCGGCAATCAGGATGCCGGGCTGCCCGGGGTTCCGATGCGGAAAGGTCGCCCGCACGCATCCGCCGAGGCCATAACGTCCCGGAATGCGCTCGATTGATGCACCCATGGCGGCCAGGTCATAGGCCGCCAAATCGATCATTCGATCGACAGCGCCGGCATCGTGGGTCGGGCTTTCGCATTCTACCCAGGGGCGCAGGCCCTGGATCATCGCGTCCGCGTCAAAGGGCAGCGCATTGAAGTCCATCGATTTTCTCCGATTCAAGGCCGGTTTTTATGGCCTTGGGCAGCGGTTCGCCTTTCAATGATCTTGGCATAGATCGAAGCGCCCACCGGCAGGATGTCTTCATCCAGGAAAAACTCATTGGCGTGCAGTGGTTGGGTTCCCGAATGGCCCACGGTGCAATAGGCGCCCGGCACGACCCGCAGCATATCGGCGAAATCTTCGGATCCCATCCGCCGTTGTTCCGTCACGGCCACGTTATCTTTGCCGACAACCTCTGCGGCGATGTCCAACATCACATGGCTGAGGTCCAGGTCATTGACCAGGACATCGAAAATGTCCCGATTGTCGAACGTTATGTCGACATCGAAACCCTTCGAGATTCCCTCGCATAATGTGTGCATCCGGTTCCGTACCATCTTGGCCACATCCGGATCGAAATAACGCATCGTCCCAGAGATCGTGCATTCCGCAGGGATCACATTATAGGCCGCGCCCGCATGGATTTGCGTGACCGAAAGGACGATCTGATCTGTAGCGGCCACATTCCTGGAGACAACCGATTGCAATTGTTGAACCAAGGACGAGGCGATGACGATTGGATCCCTTGATTGCTGCGGAATAGCTCCGTGCGAGCCCTGGCCGTGGATCGTAATGTCAAAAAAATCGGCTCCCGCCATGGCGGTTCCGGGTTTGACGCCGACCTTGTTCACCTCGCCGCTTGGATTGTTATGCATGCCGTAGATCTCATCGCAGGGGAACTTGCCGAAAAGATCATCGTCCAGCATCGCCCGTGCCCCGCCCAGACCTTCTTCAGCCGGTTGGAAGATGAAAACGGCCGTACCTGCGAAGTCCGGGTTCTCGGCCAGGTAACGCGCGGCACCCAGCAGCATCGTTGTGTGGGCATCATGCCCGCAAGCGTGCATCTTCCCATCGACCTTCGACGCAAAAGGCAAATTTGTGCGTTCTTGCACAGGCAAAGCGTCCATATCGGCGCGCAGACCAATGCTTCGGCCGGCACCCTGGTTCCCGTGCAGAATCCCGACGACCCCGGTATTGCCGATGCCGGTGTGGGTCTCGATACCCCAATCCTTAAGCAATTTAGCGACGATGCCCGAGGTTCGGACCTCTTCCATCCCTAATTCGGGATTTTCGTGGAAATCCCGGCGGATGGCGACCAGGTCATCGGCATATTCGGATATTTGGGGAATCACAGGCATAATCGGCTCTTATCTACTTTGGCTAGACCGAGTTGATCGGGTTCCGAGGGGCAGGTCAAGCGCGCACCTCGGATGGGGTGGAGCTAGGTTTGGCTCAGGTAAGGCGAGCCATCAGGCACAACATCCCGGGGCACGTCCACCATGATTTCACCAAGCAGCAGAAAAGACAATGTCTTGCCATGCCTGTCCAAGCCGAGGGTTGCATTGACGCCGCCCTGAAGCGCGTTCTGAATGACAAAGTTCAGAGCATGCAGATTTGGTAGTTCATACCGATCGCAAACGGTCGCTCCGAAATGCTGGAAGGCTTGCAGGACACGATCTTCGGTGACCTGATCTAACAGGTACGGCCATGCCTCTGGCCGGTACGCGATGACGGACACATTGGATGTATCCCCCTTGTCCCCCGCCCGGCCATGGGCAATGGCATGCAGCGGCAGATGCAAGATCATCTGTGCACCTCGATCTCCACATAGGGTTGCACCCGTTCGCGAGGAAGCAGGACAGAGGCCGTCGCGACCTGAGATGTTACTGATCCGCGATATCCGCCTCCCCCGGCGGGGCCAGAGCAGTAAAGCATCATCAGTTCGTCGCAGATCATCTGTGCTCGGGCCTTGTCGACAGATTGCACAGCCACACGCACCGTGTATTCGCCATCTGTCGGCAGGGATCGCCGTGCACGTTTGTCCGCATCGCCACCGTCATGGGTGGCTCCTGTGCCCAGGGTTTCGATGCGCACGGGCTCGTTCAATCCGTTGGCCGCCAAGCGGTCCCGGACAATCTCTCCGGCCAGATCCGCGCGGGCCAGCGCATTGGGCCCGGAATAGGTCATGAAGGCCTCGCCCAGAAAACCACCGTCGACGCTGATAGTTGCCTTCAAGGTTGTGGGTGGGGGGTGGCCCTTGGCCCCCGCAACGGCCACCCGGTCAGGACCAGACTCCGTCGCCGTCATCCCGGTGCAATCCAGCGTGACATCGGGGACCAGATAGGCAGATGGGTCGTGCATCTCGTAAAGCAGTTGCTCGGTCACCGTCTGCCGGTTCACGACGCCGCCGGTTCCGTCGGGCTTGGTGATCGTGAAAGATCCGTCTTCCTGAACTTCCGCGATTGGAAAACCCGCCGAAGACAGCCCTGGCACATCCTTGAAACCCGGGTCCGCGAAGTAGCAACCGGTGACCTGCCCGCCGCATTCCAGCAAGTGGCCAGCAGTGGTGCCCTGGGCCAGCCGGTCCAAGTCGTCTT
The DNA here is from genome assembly GCA_039028795.1 of Pseudomonadota bacterium. GTDB lineage: Bacteria > Pseudomonadota > Alphaproteobacteria > Rhodobacterales > Rhodobacteraceae > Thermohalobaculum. The sequence continues at coordinate 98,157 of JBCCHJ010000013.1, read as the reverse complement.
CGGCCCAGTCGAATTCGTGAATTAGAGGGCCCAGCGCCAGGGCTGAGTCCGTGGTCCGTCCGACCAGGACAACATCTGCGCCAGTTGCGACCGCATCGGAAACTGACCGGGCGCCCAGATAGGCATTGGCAGCAACGATCGGGCGGCCTTCGAATCCGATGCCTTCCACGGTCGGCATAGCTGCGATCTCTGCAGCAGGGATGTGCGCCAATAAGTCATCACCCGTAACCGTCGCGACCGAGACATCTTGGACGCCCAATTCACCTGCTATCGCCAGCACACGCTGCGCGGCGCCGACCGGATTTGCGGCCCCCATGTTCGAGACGATGGTGACACCGCCGTCTTTGGCCTCCGCAAGTGCCGGTCGGATATATTGATCCAGATAAGGCGAATACCCTTTCGATGGGTCATCCCGCCGAAGGTTCTGAGCCACGGCCAAGGTCCTCTCGGCCAGTACCTCGAACATCAGGTATTTCGGCCCATCCCGCGTTTCCATATCGCGCAGGATCGGCAAAGACGCATCGAACCGGTCGCCCATAAATCCGGCTCCACAGCCTATATGAACGGTTTTGGTCAAACCCATATCTCCGTGGTTGGCGCCAGAAAAACTGCACGACGCAGGTCATCGTCAAACTTAAATGCACGAGGTTCCTTAGACCCCTCCATGATCGGTCTCCGGTCGGGACTCTCGTCGATTTCCAACAGCGCACTGTTGCTGAAAAGAATGCGGAGAGAGCGCGGTTCGACCGAGATATCAGAGATCATCTGACCGACAATCAAAGGCGATAAGTCGTCGTTGTCTTCGCTTATCCAAGGGATCGGCCGATCGTATTGGTCGTGGAAGATGTCCGTGACCAGTTTTCCATTCACCAATGTCCACTCGCCGGCACCCCAAATCGCGATCACCAACCAATCTTGATCCAGACGGAACCCCAGAAAACCGGGGCCGCCCATGCCATATGTTCCTACGATCGATGAAGCTTCGTCGATCCTGCAGCCGACGACAGATGTGGCGTCCAATGGATCCGGTGTGAAGGGAACGAGTTCTCCAGTCGGGCCGGTATCCGCACCGGAAACTGGCCGCTTCGGATCGGGGATTTCGTATTTATAAATCACCTGGGCCATTGCTGAACCCGCCATCAGTAAAGCGGCCGCAAAGAAGAGCTGCATCATTTAAGCGCTGAGATATCCGCAGCGACCTGCTTTGCGGCGCCCAGCATGATTGAGTGCTCAGACCCGATAAAGAACATGTTGATCCCCAGGGCCTGCAATTCCGATGCGCTGGCGGTATTTGGGGCAAATGTCACCGCTCCCTTGCCATGCGATTTAGCGACATCGCCGACCTGGCCCATAATCGCGCGAACATCAGGATGGGCCGGGTCGTTGACGCCCAGCGCCACCGACATATCGGCAGGCCCAACGAAAAGGCCATCGATGCCATCGGTGGCGGCAATGGCATCCAATTCCTCCATCCCTTCTGGTTCCTCGATCTGCGCCAGGACAATGGTTTCATCATCCATTGCCAAAACCTCGGTCATCGTCTTCGATCCCTGACCTGCCCATCGGGTCGAGCCCGCGAACCCGCGCCCGCCATGACCAAAATGTGCGGACTTGGCGACTGCGGCGGCTTTCGCTGCGCTATCCACATGCGGGATCACCACACCAACTGCCCCTGAATCCAAGGCCATCAGCACATTGCCAGGGGTAAACTCGGGCACCCGCACCAGGGCAGGCAGACCAATCGCCTTTGCCATCGCCAGCGAAGCATCCATGCCGCGCCGGTCATTGGCGGCATGCTCGCAATCGATGCAGATGAAGTCCATGCCGGACTGCGCCAGAACCTCGATAATCTCGTAAGCCGGGGTTTTGACAAAGGTGCCGGACATAATATCCCGGCGCAGAATTCGGGCGCGTAGGCCGTTGGGGTTCATATCAATCTCCTTTCACTGCCATGGCGGCCAAATCATCTCGGTTCAGGCCCAGCCGCTCGCCGGCGGCCAAAATGCTGTCCCAGGCTTCACCAGGCAAGGGCAGACCGTTTGCGCGCCGGTCGGCCCGGCGCTGGCGTTCCGGGTCGCCGGGGATCAGGACAGGCGCTTCCGGATCGCGCGGCTTCAAGCCGTGGACGTAGTCGATGTATTCCTTCGCGGCCCTTGCCCAATCATGCCCGTCATCCATGCGCCCTGGATCGACATAGATCGACAGCATACCGTTGTGGAAGTCATAGCCCGGTGCACACGTGCCCGATCCGGTCAGCGCACCCGCCAGCATTTCGCAGGCCAGGGCAAGGCCCGAACCTTTGTGAAGACCCATGGCCGTCAGGGCACCAGGGCCATTGCGCGGGTTTGGCAATTCGCCGGGTGCCAACGGGCCGTAGAGAACACCAGGGTCAGTCGAATACTCCCCATCCGGCCCGATCAGCGACCCCTCGGGCACCGTTTTGCCACCGCGCGCGGCGACCAGGACCTTACCCTCGGCGACGGTCGAGGTGGCGAAGTCCAGCACGAAGTCCCCGCCCTCGACCGGCATTCCAACGGCGACTGGATTTGTGCCCATGCAGCGTTCCGCCCCTCCGTAGGGCGCCACCAGCCGGGAATGATAGGCGTTTACGAAGTGGATCGAGACGAAGCCTTCTGCGCAGGCGCGTTCCGCCCATTCGCCGATCCGGCCGAGATGTCCTGAATTGCGCAAGCCGATGACCGAGACACCCTGGTCCCGCGCTTTCTCAACCCCGATCTTTACGGCCTCGATGCCAATGGATTGGCCAAAGCCGAGATTGGCCTCGAGCAAGGCAAAGGCGGGACTGTCGACGACCGGCGTAATCTGGCGGTCGAAGAAGACCTTGCCTTCCTTCACCCAATCGCAATAGCGCTGGGTTCGCACAACGCCATGGCTGTCATGGCCTGCCAGATTGGCCTCGACCAGATTGACACCGATGATCCGGGCCTCGTCCTCGGTTCCGCCTGCGGCTTGGAACACCCGGGTCAGCACCTCTGCCAGTCCGTCGGGGTTCAGCAACACATGATTGGGGATTGGCATGTTCACAGGCCAAGTTCCTTTCGATTAAAGATCATTTCCGGTTTCAGACAGCCGTCGAAACAGTCCAGCACATTCTGCAGCCCGATCATTCCCATACGCCGCATGCCCTGAGGTGTCATAGCGGCTGAATGGGGCGTCAGGATCGTATTTGGGGCTGACAAGATCGGGTTATCCGGCGTCGCCGGCTCTTCCGCAAAGACATCGCAGCCATATCCCGCCAAGTGGCCGTCCTGCAGTGCCTTTGCCACGGCGGCTTCATCCGCGATGCCGCCGCGGGCGCAATTGATCAGGATAGTGCCAGGCGGCATCGCGGCGATTTCAGCTTTCCCGATCAGGGGCGTTGTCTCACGGTATTTAGGCACGTGGATGGTAACGACGTCAGCGCGCGCCAATCCATCAGCCATGTCGGCAACCCGGGTCACGCCTGCAGGATAGTCGTCGACATAAGGGTCGTAAGCCAGAACGTCCATGCCGAACGCCAAGGCCAGGTTCGCGGTTCGGGATCCAATGCGGCCATAGCCCAGGATCAGCAATGTCTTGCCCTGCAGGTCGAAGGCCATATGAGTTTCACGGACGGACCAATCGGCAAGGCGCGTAAATGCTGTCTGCCGTTCAAAGTCTTTGGCTAGTCCCAGCATCATGCCCAAGGCATGCTCTGCCACCGACCGGTCATTGCCGCCAACGGAGATCGCCACTGGCAGTCCGCGCTGTGACATCCAGCTTACATCGACATTGTCGCATCCCACCCCATGGCGTGAGATGATCTTCAAATCCGGGCACATTTCCAGCAATGGCGCATCGACCGTAGCTGTCCGAACCGCAATGGCGTGGGCACCTGCAACAGCAGCTTCGATTTCGGCGCGTGGCGCGAGAGCTGCCTCTACCACCCGGACATCTATTTCAGGGCGCGTCGCCAGCATCGCCATCGCGTCCGGATGGTGAGCACCCAGAACCGTCAGCCGCATTTTACCCCCATCGGTCATCCAACCTCTTTGTCGCACGCCGGCGGATAGCCCTGGCCTGTGCGGTCAGGTTACCTTTAGGCGGTCCCTTGCCCCGCAGGCAATCATCAGTGGAGAGCCGTTTGATAAATCGGATGCGTGATCAGCGTGACGTGCTAAGCGGTCTAACGCGTTTAATGATACCAGGATGAAGAATCCTTTGGTGCCGTTGCTGTTGGTTCTGATGGCACTGGAGATCGCACATCAGTTCACTGGGTCTCTTTGGGCGGGCGTACCGGCCTATGTCGCTATGGCGCTTACGGTCATAGTGGCGCTGCCGCGCTTGGGGCTGCGCGAATACTATCTTCTGACCCTTTCCGGCGCCATGGGCGGATTGCTCTGGGCACTTCATGACGACCCGTTTGATGCCACGATCAGGGCATTGGATCAGGCGGTCTTCCTGATGGCTTTTCTGCTCTGTATTTCGTTGATCCAAGAGGCTGCGCAAACATCTCAATCCGTAGCGCGACTAGGCGGCTATCTGGCCAGGCAGCCGGGTGGGCGCCGATTTGTTGGGCTCTATACCGGCACCATGTCCATGGCGGTGATTTTCAATATCGGCACGCTCAGCCTTTTGGCGCCGTTGATCACCCGCGCGGCGGCAGAGAGCCCGGACGACCCGCTGAGCCCGATCCGTGAACGTCGTCAGTTGAATGCTGTGATCCGGGGATTTTCGTGGTCTGTCGTCTGGTCGCCTACTGCGATCGCACCCTTGGCCTTGTTCGGACTGCTCCCCCAGGCGGATCGGGCGATTTGGATCGGCCTGGGTCTGGGTCTTGCCTTTGTGATGCTGCTGTTGGGTTGGCTGGAGGACCGGATCGTCTGGCGTAATCACACGGCTGAGGCCTATGGGTTGCCACCTGTTTCAGCCGCGAGCTTACCAGTTCAAGCATTGAAACGGTTCCTTGGGGTTTGCATCGGCCTTGCGGTCCTGACCGGCGTTCTGATGGTGCTGTTCGGCCTTGGTGTGCCCGGTGCGCTTATGGGGGCCGCGCCGCTGGTGATGCTGGGCTGGCTTCGGGTCCAAGACGTCGATATGTCCGCCCAGCTACACCACATCGCCAATCAGGGTCTGCCTGCGACTGCGCCCGCCGCAGTGACGCTTGCTTGCGCGGGCCTGGTCGGCATCGCTGGCGCGGCGCTTTTGCCCGCCCAGGCGATCGCAGACTGGATGAACCTGGCGTCCATCCCTGCTTGGATCTTTCTCTTCGGAACGACTTTAGCAGTCACGATACTCAGCCAGTTTGGTCTTTCCCCGATCATGATGGCGGTGTTCTTCGGTGCCGTGTTGGCGGTATTGGAAAGCCTTCCGGCCTCGCACACGCTGACAGCGCTGGCGGTTGCTGCCGGGCTAGCAGTCAGCTCGACCTTTTCGCCGTTCGCAGCCGGGGTCGTGTTTCTGTCGCGGGTCACGCCGCACGCCGGGACCACGCTGACCTATCGATGGAATGGGCTCTTCACAGCGCTGTCGCTGATCGTGCTAACGGCCGCATATTATGCGATAACCGACGCCGCGTAGTGCAGCGCTCAAGTGTCTGAGATGAGAGGGTGAGGCCCCCAGGGACTCTCCATCCCCCGGGGGCCTGCGCTTCAGGTCGTGGATGTTGGATCCGAACCTGTTATCGGTGTGGACCGCAACGCCAGCACCCAGGCATAGCTTGCCAATGTCATGGCAGCGATCCAGGCACTGAAGAGGTTGTCGGTTCGCATGGCGTCTCCTCCCAAGAGACCACGGGTCATTTGCCGTCAAAGGCTTATCGACCCCATGTCCCAACATTGGAACACATTTTGATGTACGATAACTTTTTGATTCGCGCTATAGTTGAATTCTAAGAATTTCTTATGCAGCGCTTGAGTTTAGAAGATCGGCGAAGACAGCTTCCGTCTTTGCCATACGGGCTTGCATGGCTGCCATAAGGTCTTCCGGCCGCAGCATGCCGCCGTTCCAGGTGGCAATCTGTTCCAGGCCATCCGCAACAGAATGGTCGCGTGCAAAGGTTACCGATTTCTTAACGCCGGCGACCGCCAATGGAGATTTAGAGGCGATGTCTGCAGCCATTTCCAAGGCGGCCGTTCTGACGGCCTCGGCATCGGAATGGACTGCATTGATCATGTGCCAACCATGCGCTTCGTCTGCACTGAACCGGCGCCCGGTCAATGCCAGTTCCGTCACGATCCCCAATGGCATCGCCTTTGGCAACCTCTGCAGGGTCCCGACATCCGCAGTCATGCCGATGTTTATCTCTTCGATTGCAAAGTACGCGTCGGCCGAAGCAAGCCGGATATCGCATGCACTGATCATGTCGATCCCACCGCCGATGCAAGCGCCCTGGATCGCTGCGATCACCGGCAGTCGCGTGTCTTCCAGCGCATTGAAAGTGCGTTGATATTTCAGCACGTTCTGACGCATCTCGTAGGCTGCGCGGCCGGGTTCTGACTGCAGCATCCCCATCAGGCCTTGAAACACCGCCAGATCCATGCCGCCGGTGAAGTTTTTCCCAGCGCCAGTGAGCACCACCGACCGGACTGACATGTCTTTATCCAGCGCGGTCATAATCGCTGGCAGTTCTGTCCAGAAGTCGACGCTCATCCCATTCGCTTTTTTCGGCCGGTTCATCGAAACCTCGACCACAGCATCATGGCGCGTAAGTTCGAAGAAGGTGCTCTCTGGCAGTTCTTGCATTGGGGCTCCTATCTCTCTTTGAGCGGCGCATATTTGCACCGTGGTTTCGGTCAGGTGCCCATTGCGCCCTCCCGCCCGGAAACTCAACTCTCCAAATAGAAACCGTTGCTCGCGCGGTATCTCATGGAGCGATTTCGAAGAACGCAAAGCGATCTGTCCGAACACGTGCGTGCACCCGGGTCTTCAGACCCGGTTTGCTGCTAATCGATATAGTTGATCTGGACGCCGGACAAGAAGCTGTCGATGTTACGTGGCGACAGCTTTCCGACCTTGCCATCTTCTTCCATCCCGGCCTCTTTCTCAGCGATCTGGTCCAGGATCATGGCGGCGTCAGACAGCATGTGCTGGGGCACAATGACAACACCATCGGAATCTCCGACCACCACGTCCCCCGCGCAACATCGTTGTCCGCCAATCCAAATTGGTAGTCCCACGGAGCCCGGCCCGGCTTTGTCAGGGCCGGAAGGACGGATACCGGCGGAAAATACTGGGATGCCGACTTCGGCCAACGCGTCTTGATCGCGGATCATGCCATCAGTGACCACAGCTACCGCCCCGCGATTGCGGGCGAAGGCGATGATCAGGTCGCCGACGACGGCGCATCCATCATGCCCTCAGGTGGCGACCATCATCACATCGCCTGGTTGGATGGACTCTAGTGCCGCCCAGAACGTCAGGTTATCGTGACGCCCGGCATCTATGGTCAGCGCGGTGCCGCAAAACTTGCGTTCCGGTGTGACCGGCTTGATTGCGGGGATCAATGATCCTCCGCGCCCGGCACTGTCCGAGACATTGCCCGAAGGCGCCTCCCGAAACTTGTCCACCAAGGCCGGAACAGGCCGGTCCCAACTGCGTTTCACGGTGATGATGGGTTTGGGTGCGTTGGTGGCCATGCTTCCCTCGGTCTCATTGCTGTGATCTGATCAGACCAAATCAGAAACCGAAAGGTGAGGAAACCTTGGAAGATCCCAACGTAGTGATGATCGGCGCGGGTGCGATGGGTGGCGTCATCGCCGGCGCTCTCGTTCAAGCAGGGGTGCGCCTGTCGATCATCGACGCCGATCCTACGCATGTGGCGGCGATGACCGACCCTGGCTTGCAGGTCGACAACGTAGGTATGGCGCAACCAGTTCCGGTCACCGCAATGGCAGCGTCGACCGAGTGCGGATGGGCCGATCTGGCCGTGATCATGACCCCGACCTACGAAACAGCCAACGCTGCGCTCACGGCCCGACAGATCCTGAAACCGGAAGGCGTCGCAGTGTCTTTGCAAAACGGCTTAGGTAACCTTGAAGCCCTAACTGCTGAATTGGGCGTCCAGCGCGTATTTATGGGGTCGACCAAGTGCAGTGCCGACAGACCCGCACCAGGACGACCGCGTCTGACCAAGCTGGACCCAACGACCGTCGGAGAGCTTGATGGCAAGCAAAGCAAACGATCCCGTTGGCTTGCCGACGCCCTGACGAGGGGCGGCCTGCAGACTATCATTTCCGACAACATAAAAGGCGTGCTCTGGACCAAATTCATCCACAACTGCGCGATCAATGCGCTTTCTGCGATTACGGGGCTCAGGATGGGTCATGTCAGCCGCATCAAACCGCTGAACGATCTGCGCTGGCGGATCGTCGAAGAATGTCTAGAGGTTGCGGCTGCGAAAGGCGTAACCCTGGCGGACCCTGATCCGATCCCGACCCTGAAGCGTCATACGTGGCAGAAGTTTACCAAGCCATCGATGCTGCAACACATTGATCAAGTACGGTTAACCGAGATCGATGCGATCAACGGTTTTTTGGTGGCAGAGGCTGAGAGGCTGGATGTCGATGTTCCGATAAACGAAATCGTTTTCGCCATGGCTAAAGGGCGCGAAATGGCTGTGCAGTTTGACCGGGAAGACATTGACTATGCCGCTCTGACAAAGACGGCAGAGATCGAAGTTGCAGAGGGTAACACCCCATGGGACGATTAGCTGTCTAAGAACTCTCGGGTAAGTATCAGACCCTTCCCCTATGAAATAGACTGCCTGCTGAAACGGTGAGGAGACCAAGATGACCGAGCTTAGTGCTGCCGATCTGGAGAAACTCTCTGATTGGGACACGCCGACAATTTGCAACGGGCTGGAGGTTCTGGATCCTGCCTGGCGATTGTCTGGCTATACGACCACAGCCTTCACCTGCTTGCGGCCGGATCAGAAACCGATGGTTGGCTATGCGCGGACGGCGACGATCCGGGCATCTGCCAAACCGGCAATGGCCCCGGGTGAGGTCCTGGAACTGCGTCAAAGCTATTATCAGTATGTTGACGAAGGTGGTCCGAAACCATCTGTGATCGTCATTCAGGACCTGGATACGGGACCTGCACGGGGCGCTTTCTGGGGCGAGGTCAACACCAATATCCATAAGGGGCTTGGTGCGCTTGGCGTGATCACCAATGGTTCGATCCGAGATCTTACGGACAGCGCGCCGGGCTTCCAGGCCTTGGCGGGGCAGGTCGGCCCCAGCCACGCCTGGGTGCACATCACCTCCCACGGCAGTCCGATCGAGGTGCACGGAATGCATGTCCGCAACGGCGACATTATTCATGCAGACGTGCATGGCGCGGTCGTGGTTCCAGAAGAACATGTGAAGGCCTTGCCCGAAACCATCGATGCCATCGCCCGTCGCGAGGCCGTAGTCATCGAGGCCGCGCAAAGCGAAGGCTTCGATTTTACCAAGCTGAAGGCCGCGATGGCAGATGCGGCGGAGATCCACTAACGTCCTGCCGGTGGCATCACTGAGATGTGAGTATTTTTGGCAAGCTGAACGGAGTTATATTGTGGCCGGGCTAAAGCGCGGATTCAATTGCTGGAAGACTGCGCAAGCAACCGTGGGAGATTTGACTGATGACGGCGGCGGTTTCTGACTGGTGCCGGATCAGCTCACAAAAATATCGAACACGTACCTGTCCGGCGGGCCGTCCGTGCGTTGGGCGATCAGCGCAGTTTTTGATTGGGCATTTCCGGCGCGGTTCAGCAGGAAGTCCTGGGCATTGCCTTTTTCTTCCGGGAAATACATCTGCGTGGTCAGAGTATCGAGCCAGTTCGGCCGGACCTTGAAGTGCACGTGCCGGACCCGGCCGGGATAAAGGCCGGGGCGGATCGTTCGGAACCGGTAGGTACCATCCGGCCCAGTTGTTACCGCACCGAAACCCTGGAAGTACGGATTGGCCAGCCCTCCGTTGTTTCGGCCGACATGTGGGTAGATGCCGTTTTGATCGCAATGCCAGATCTCTACCGTGGTCCCCGGAATCGGGCGGCGTTTTAAGTCGAAGACTTGACCAGAGATTTCGATTACTTCGCCGTCAAGCGTACGATCGCCAAAGCGTGTCAGATCCGCATCGCTATCCTCGGGAATCGCACGCGGATAAAAGGGCCCCTCTGGCTGCGGAGGTGTGGCTATTGCGGCCATTACAGACGGCGCGCTAAAAATTGCGGGCGCGGCCAGAATGACGTTACGGCGGCGGATTAGTTTAGGTGGCTTGGTGCGCATGAACGCCCCCTTTGCTTTGCCCTATGATCGGGTTTTGCAGGGTGTCGTGCAAGCCTCGCGGGATCGAGTTTGCACATAGGGCAAGAAGCCAGTCCAAATCTCGCGACGGGTTGGTGGGGAACGGGGCTCAACTTTTGGACTTTTCTGATCGTATCGGACCAGGGTCCTATTGCCACGAAGGCCAGAATAAAGGTGCGGCTAGCCGCTAAGGGATGGATCCAATTCTCAGAGGACCCAGAGCTAGGTAAGCTTCCAATATCTTACCTTGCTCACACGCGTGATGGGGCGGTGATACGCGGCATTCGCTAAAATTCGATTAAAATCGTCTGCAACTTGGGTAGATTGTTTATCCAGCGAACCGCAGTCCAATACTATTGAGGGAACATGACAGAAACCGCAGATTTCCTAGTAATCGGGGCTGGAATGGCCGGTTGTGGGGCAGCGGCGCGTCTGGCACCCCACGGCAAAGTCGTGGTGCTGGAAATGGAGGATCGACCCGCCTATCACACCACCGGACGATCTGCGGCCACGTTTATCCTGAACTATGGCAATGATGTACTCAGGGCGCTGAACGCAGCGTCAGAGGACGTTCTTCGGTCCGGTGGCGATCTGGCCGAAGACGGTTTCCTGACCCCGCGCGGTGTGATGCAGGTGGAAGAACCGGGCCAGGCCGCAGAGTTTGAGACCTACATCAACGGTGCTGCGGGGCTTGAGATGTTGAACCCCCAGCAGGTGATCGAACTGTTCCCGATCTACCGGCCCGACATGGTCGTGCGCGGCGCTTTGGAGACGTCGGCCTCGGATATCGATGTTGACGGGCTCTTGCAGGCCTTTATCCGCCGTTTGCGGGCCAATGGCGGACAGATCGTCCCGAACGCCGAAGTGTCCTCATTGACCCGGACAGAGGGGGTGTGGGTTGCCTCGACCAAGGCGGGGATATTCTCTGCCCCGGTGGTTGTGAATGCGGCGGGCGCCTGGGGCGACCAGGTGGCCGAAGCCGCCGGTCTTGCGTCTGTGGGCCTGACACCAATGCGCAGAACTGTGGCGGTATTGCCGGTCGAGCAGGACGTGTCGCACTGGGCGCTGACCGCCGCGGTGGCCGAGACATGGTATGCAAAGCCCGAGAGTGGGCGGCTCTGGGTGTCCCCGGCGGACGAGGACCCGATGGAGCCCCATGACGCCTTTCCCGATGACATGGTTCTGGCCGAAGGGCTGGACCGGTTTTCGAAAGCGACGACCATGGAGGTCACGCGGATTGAGCGGTCCTGGGCGGGGCTGCGCACCTTCGCTCCGGACCGAACACCGGTGAACGGGTTCGAGCCGGGTGCGGATGGCTTCTATTGGCTGGTTGGGCAGGGCGGGTATGGCATTCAAACCGCGCCCGCCATGTCTCAGCTTGCGGCGGATCAGATCATGGGGCATGAACCGGCTCTATCTTCAGACATCATCCAGGCGCTTTCGCCTCAACGTTTCCGATAAGGGAGAACCCGCATGTCCATCACCCGTATGCACACCAGTCAACGCATGAGCCAGATTGTGGTCCATGGCGACACGGTCTATCTGGCCGGACAGGTTGGCACCGAAAACCAATCCGTCGCCGATCAGACCTCCGAGATTCTGAGGAAGATTGATGGTCTGCTGGCCGAAGCCGGGACCGACAAGTCCAACGTCCTGCAAGCCATCATCTGGCTGAAGAGCATGGATGACTTTGCCGAGATGAATGGCGTTTGGGATGCCTGGGTGCCGGAAGGCGCAGCCCCTGCGCGGGCCTGCGGATCGGCCGATCTGGCGACACCGGGCTTCACGGTGGAAATTACGGTGATCGCCGCGAAGTCGTAATACTTTGAGGTGGGGTTCGCCCCACCTTTGTTTCTCTGCGAGGGGCGGGGGTCGAACCCGCACTGAACGCCGTCTCGGGACGCTGCCTCTGCCAATTGGGCTACCCTCGCGCATTTGGCCATTTGCGAAGCTTTTGCCGTTTCTTCAAAACAGCCATCGCGCATACCGTTGCGCTTGCTTTCATGTCGGCGACTTTTCTTCGAAAAAGTCAGATGGTAGGAGCGGCGGGAGTCGAACCCGCAACACCTGCAGTCTGAGTGCAGTGCCTCTTCCGGTTGGGCTACGCTCCCCTCGATTGCGTTCATCGGCTCTTTGAGACGACTGCCGCGAAACCAGTGCGCTGACGTCAGTCAGCAACTTTGCGGAAAGGGGTGGTACGGGTTACCGGGATCGAACCGATACTGGACGGAGTTTAAGTCCGTTGCCTCTACCATTTGGGCTAAACCCGCATTGATGGCGGGGAAGGTTTTTGGACGATGGAAACGCGTCAGACCTCACCCGCCGTCAGGCGAGTAAGGCTAGTCGATGAGTGTATGCGACTGTCCGTTCCATAAGCATTGTATAACATGTCAGCAATGTTGACGCAATCGTCTATCGTGGTCAGATGCCTTTGACAAATTAAATCACGAGATCAAAGCTCCCTAATGTAGCCCCGGGCTTCGCGAACTTTGACCACGCAGTTCTGATATTCCTCGAACTGCTGTTGAAGCTTGGCGGCAGCGAGCAGGCTGGCAGCTTTGGTCCAGCCGACGGCGCCGGACAAGCCACGCGCCTTCGCATCCTTTAGCTCTTGATTTCCGGCGGCCAATCCATCGCGGCAGGCCGGGCCCAGGCTGCGTTCGCTAGACTCTCCGGTACAGGCTGTCACCATCATGGCGGTAAGGGCGGCGAGGCATATGATCTTGGGTGTCATCAGAGCTCTCCCGTTCTGCTCGAGGTTGCAATCCTAACAAGCGAACGGGCCGAAGGTCCAGTTCCGGCGCAATTCGCGGTCGCGATCGGGGTCGGCAGGTGCGATCCTAGTCCAAACTCAGTTCGGCACGCAGCTTTTCGATCTTCTCAGTCGTTGCGGCGATCCTTTCCCTGGGCCAGGCTTTATGCCTGTCTTCGGTGATGGTTCTAAGTAGCCTTTCATCGATGATCAAATCGCGAACTAGCTCCTCCAACCTTGGGTGTCCAAAGTCTTCGTAAATCGAATTCATATGAAAGTGCTTGGCTTGAAACGGATACATCACCAGTGCGCGTCGAAACTCTTTGGTGCTCTGTCCATCAATCGGACCATCGAACAAACCGGCCCTGTTCAGGACTTTCTTCAGCTCTGTATTGAATTCCGGTGAATAGTCCTTTGGATCGGGTGGGGTCCAAACCGTTGGGGAAAAGCCTTCCAAGTCTCCTATTCGACTGCTGAGAAGCGCCTGAGCGGCTTTCTCGACATCTTTCGATCCACCTAAACCGTCGCGATAGTATTTCCATATGTAGGCATGACCGTCCGAGCCAATCTCCTCCAGCATCCGCCTTGTCCGGGCGTGGTCTTGGGTCCCTGATTGGTTCATGAACAGCTTCACGATTTCCAGTCGATACTTGCTCTCTCCGCCCTCCCAAACGCGTTGGACGGCCGCCTCGAAACGTTCCATGTCCTTCGGCTCCTTCGCGAAGCTTTGCCATGCCAGCATGAAGCTGGCCCTGAGATCGCCAAGGTATGACGCGGTTTCCAGCAAACTCATGCCCTTAGCTCGAAGCTCGGGCTTTTCGGCAATGTTCGGACTGTTGAGCAGCGCCGCAGCAAACATCGTCAGAATGCGGGGATTTCCGCTTTCGGCAGCGCGACGGAGCATCTCTATTGATCTGCGGTAATCATGCGTCAGTTGACCAGCGCCGCTCAGATGCATCCATCCAAGATTCGCATAAGCCGGTGCAGATCCCAGCTTTGCTGCCTCTTCGAAGAGGATCCGGGCTCGCGTCGGCCGGTCCGTCCGAAACGCCTCCCGGCCCATAAAGGTCAGATGCTCGGCCCGTGCTTCATCCTCTGTCTGGGCATCGAACGTCAAATCGTAATCAATCCGATCCGGCAGATCTGGATGTTGACGCGCATCGAAAAGGTCCGCCATCTGGTTGCGCAAGCTGTTCGCGGGGGGATCGTCTGGGTTCGCCAACAGTTCATCCAAGCTGCCGGCATGGGCGCTGAGCGTTGCGGCCAGGAATATGGAAACGGTCATACGGAACATGTGAAATCTCCCTCTGCTTATCACCGGGATGCTGCGGGGGAAGTTTGGCACAACTATGTCGGGTGGATTGAGCTGAATGAAAACGGGCCCCGCAGGGCCCGTCGTTTGCATCTTAGGCCGTGATCAATTCAAAGGTTCTGGTTTTGGCGCATCGCCCTCTGGCGCTTCTTCAAGGGCAGGGGTTTCTTCCGCTGCAACCGCTTTACCGTTGCCCTTGCTGGCAGTGGTCAAACCGTCCTCCAGGGATAGGCCCAGTTCCTCGCCGATCTTCTTCATGGCGGGCAATTGCACGGCCATGCCGAGGATCGAGTCCAGTGCCTGGTTGACCACTGGCTTGTCGGACCCGCTGCCTTCGCCACCCGTGCCGCCGGCACCGCCCAAACCTGACATCTGGTGAATGCGGATGCTGTCGATCTTCTCGGCCGGGCGGACCAGTTCTGCGGCCAGTTTCGGCATCGTCTCTAACCGGGCGATATCGACCTTCATATTGATGATCGCCTGATCCAGCGCGTTCTCTGCCCCGACGATCGCCGCCTGGCCTTCGGCTTCTGCCAACAGGTCTTGCTTCTTCGCCTCGGCCTTGATGGTGATCGCATCTGCCTCGGCCTGGGCCTCTTCGCGGCGGGCTTCGGCACGGTCAGAGGCGGCTTCTTTTTCCGCCTCGGCCTCGACGCGGACCCGGGTGGCGAGCCGCTCGGCCTCGCGCTCCGCTTCGATCAGGGCAACCTGTTTGACCCGCTCGGCCTCTGCCACTTGGCGGGCAGTGGTGATGGCCTCGGCTGCTTTTGTCGCCTCGGCGCGGGCCTCATCTGCAGAAGCACGTGCCCGGCTTTCTTCCTCCGACTTCTGCGCGATGATGATCGCCCGTTCCTGATCGGCCACCTCAATTTCGCGTTCCTTGGCAATTTCGGCGGCACGGATGGCTTGCTCCCGCTCGATATCCGCGGCGCGGATCTGGCGTTCCTTGTCGATCCGGGCCTTTTCAGATGCGCGTTCCCCTTCGGCCTGGCGGGCCGCAATCTCGGCAGATTGGGCGGCGCGCAGTGTTTCGATTTCCTGGATCTGAGCGATGCGTGCCTGTTCCTCTTCGCGGGCGATTTCCAGCTTGCGCTTTTCAGCCACCATCGCAGCCTGAGAGACGGCGACACCGGCTTCTGCTTCGATTTCGGCGCGCTCTTTCTTGGATTTTGCAATCACCTCGGCCAGTTTGCGCATGCCGACTGCGTTGAAGGCGTTGTTTTCGTCCAGTGCCTCGAACGGTGTCTGGTCGAGTGCGGTCAGCGAAACCGATTCAAGTTCCAGCCCGTTCTTTAGCAGGTCTTCAGAGACCGTGTTCTGCACGACCTGAACAAAGTCCGATCGGTTCTCATGCAACTCATCCATCGTCATCTGAGCGGCCACCGCCCGCAAACCGTCGACCAGCTTACCCTCGATCATCTCGCGCAACTGATCCACATGGAAAGTCCGGTCGCCCAGCGTCTGGGCGGCGCGGGCGACGCCGTCTTCGGTGGCATTGACGCTGACATAGAATTCGACGCCGACATCGACACGCATCCGGTCTTTTGTGATCAGCGCGCCCTCTCCATAGCGCTGTACCTCTAAACGCAAGGTCTTCATGTTGACGTAAGAGATTTCATGCAGCAGCGGAATTGAGATGGTTCCGCCATCCATGATGACTTTTTTCCCGCCAGAGCCGGTTTTAACCAGGCTGATTTCCCGCGTTGCACGTCGGTAGAGCCGGGCCAGCACAAAGCCGATCAGCATAAGCAGAACGATAATTGCGATTACTGGGATCAGCAGACCGATCAGGTCCATTTTGTATCTCCTTCCTTAGTTTATGTCGTCGATGGGAATGGCTTTCAGGACCGGCTCTCGCCCGCCCCGGATCAGAACTTCGGTGCCTTCGGGGATTTCAACGCCCTCATCTGCGGGCTCGACACGTACATAGTGCATGTTGCCATGGCCATCTTTGACGCGCGCTTGTGCGGGCATGCCGCGTCTGGCCGTGCCCTGGGCGATTACACCGCGGCGATCGCCGAGCGAGCGCAGACGAACGGCGGTGGTCTCTGTTTTGGGAATCATCCGACCAAGGGTATCGGCAAACCAGCCGCCCAAGCGCAGGGCAGGCAGCGCCGCTAATGCTGCGGCGCCCCACCAGGGCATTAATGTCCCTAAAGCGCTTGAGGCGGCGGCCTGAATGCCGTAGCCGACCAAGCCAAAGGCGGTCAGCAAGCCTGCTAGCCAAAGAATGAAGGGAACCCGGCCGAAACCCAGCCAGGCCGCGATCCCGCCGCCGGTGGCGGGCCCTTCGATCGCGTCACCCCCCTCGGCATCCAAATCGGCGCCGTCGATGTCGCCTGCGTCGATTTCCGCAGCGTCCAACCCATCGGCGTCAAATTCCACCGCTGCGTCAGCGTCGGCGCCATCCAACCCATCGGCACCATCGGCATCGCCCATCAGCGACCCGCCGATCAAACTCATTACCAGTTCGACAATCAAAAGCCCGGCTACCAGCATCAAGGCCCCTGTGAACGGCGCCATGCCAGTTTCCAGCAAAAAGTTGATCATCGTCGCGTAAATCCCTCATTATCTGGCAGGAATTCCCTGCATTAGGCTTGTTTTTGCCTTATACGGCACATATAGGAAGTATCTGTGTCAAATTGAAGACGAGCAGTCAAAAAAATGATCCGCAGACAGCAAATCACCGCCGCTAGGGGGCTTTTGTCGTGGTCAAAGCACGATTTAGCTGATCACTCAGGTGTGTCTGAACGCACCATCGCACGGTTCGAATCCGGCGAAGGCGACATCACAGTGGGCAAACTGGACAAACTGGAGCTAGCATTGACCGCCCGCGGGATCGAATTCGTCGATGGCGGGGTAGTGTGCGAGTCGCTGAAACGTGGCCGGTGAGCAGCGCCGGGTTCCGCTTACATCGGCTTGCGGCCCCTAACATGGTGGGGGCAATGCTCTCCGCTTTTCAGGACGCCCAGCATCATCTTCCAGGTTTGAATCTGGTGGTCGATGAAGTCTTTGCCGTGGCGTTCTGATAGGCCGGATCGGACCGGGCCCTGCAGCCACTCCAATTCGTTGGCGGCGACTTCGAAGTACCAAGGGTTGCGGTTCACCAATTCGATGTCGACGAAGCCGCTTTGTTCCATGGCGCTAGCATATGCATCAGGTGATGCCATTGCGAAACTGAGGCCTTCTTGTTCGATGTAGGCCGCCATCTCATCAGAAGGGGGGCCGTCATGGCTGATCAGCCAGTCTGATGCAGCGAACCAGCAGCCGGATTTCAGAACGCGGAAGGATTCTTTTGCTAGCGCGACCTTGTCGGGAATGTGGATGATCGAGTCTTTTGAAAATACCAAATCAAAGCTGGCATCTTCGAACGGAAATGGGCCTGGTTCGACCCGCCGGATTTCGACTTTATCAGCAACGCCTTCTTCCGCTACCCGCTTGGTCGCCGCTGCGCAGACCGTGTCCTCAACGTCGATGCCAATCACGCGTGCTGCACCGTGATCCGATGCCAGTAGGGCCGCGCATGCCCCTGAACCCGAGCCGATGTCCAGCACATGTTTTCCGGCCACATCGATCCCGGTCAGCACGCAGCCCACCTCTTCCGGGCCGCCTGGAGACAGGAATCCCTTACCCCACAGTTCTTCCAGGAATCCGATATGCTGGTTGTCGTAAATGTCGTCCGGCACCGCACTCTCCTTTTTTAATGAAATAGGCACCGAATTCGGACGAGACTTCAAGCGGTTTTCTGATCAGCTGGTACGGTGATTGCGCGGATCAGGGCAGGGTTATTGCCTTGAACTTATCGCGCTGGGCTGCTTCCATTTCCGCCGCCGGGATTACCTTTGCCCCGGCCTGGATCGCCTGAAACTGGAACAGGCCGTACCACTGGCCGTCCCGTCCAAAGCCCCAGTCGACGATATCATCATCGGTGAATTGGACCACCACATCTGCAAGTTCCGGCACTTCCATAACATCCGCGTAGCGCACCTTGCCTTCGGCGTGGCCAGGACCAAGGCGCCGGACATCCACAATGTCGACGTCAACGACTTTTCCTTCCCAGGGCAGCTTGATCGCCAGCACGACGCCCGAGCATCCGCACGGTTCCAGCGAGGCGACCTGCCAGAAAAGGTCCAACGTTGACCGGGCTGCCAGGATCGCCTGGTTGATATTGTCAAACTCGGAAAACCGCCAGTCCTCGGCCTTCACATTGCTCGCACCTGTAGTCGTTGCGACCAGCATGGCGAGGGCGAAGAAGCGACAGAAACTCATGGGGAGGCTTCCTGAATAGCGCCGAGAGTTCTGAGATTTTAACAGACTGGGCGGGGTCTCACGAATCCAAACATTATGGATGACCTGATCCGTTTCGAATGGCGTATTTGGGGAAAGATGAAGCAGCGGAGTTATTTGGAGTTAACACCCGAAATCTGCAGCGACACGAAGCTTTGGTTGAACGCGGCTTTATCTTTCAGCGACAAAGAAATGTTAATGTCGCCGAGGCGGTAAAGCCTCTGTTCATAGGTGTCGGGGTGGTTCACACCATCCTCGATCTTGCGCGAAGCAATGCCAAGGCAACGTTCAATTTCTGTATTCATCTTCGCCATCTGGAAGATCGCCTCGGGCGCGCGATAGCTGTGGTCCCAGCGGCAATGATAAATGCGGGTTCCGTCCAGAGACGTCGCAACATCGCATGTGGTAGGGCTTGCACCTTCGATGACCGGTAGGTTCTGGGGGCTGTCTTCGAAGTTCGCACTGGCCTGCTGGATTGCATCTTCAAAGGCGATGCAGGATTGGGCCTTGGCCGCTCCGACAGCAGTGAAAAGCCCGACCGCAAGGGCTGCAAAGTGCCGCATCCTGTTTCCCGGATCAGAAGTGAATCGCCCGACCATAGGCATCCAGAACGCTTTCGTGCATCATCTCTGACAGCGTCGGGTGCGGGAAGACCGTGTGCATCAGGTCTTCCTCGGTGGTTTCGAGCTGGCGGCCTACGACATAGCCCTGGATCAGCTCGGTGACCTCGGCGCCGACCATATGGGCGCCCAAAAGCTCGCCGGTTTTGTCGTCGAAGATGGTTTTGATCATGCCTTCGGGCTCGCCCAAGGCGATGGCCTTGCCATTGCCAATGAAGGGGAAGCGGCCGACCTTGACCTTCAGACCCTTTTCCTTGGCCTGTGCTTCGGTGATGCCGACCGAAGCGACTTGCGGCTGGCAATAGGTGCAGCCCGCAATCGAGTCGGGATCGACGGCGTGGACATGGTTCTTGCCTGCGATCAGTTCGGCCACCATCACCCCTTCATGGCTGGCTTTGTGTGCCAGCCAGGGCGCACCTGCGATGTCACCAATGGCGTAGATGCCCTCGACGCCGGTTCGGCAGAACGGATCGGTGGTCACATGGGTGCGGTCGACTTTGATGCCCAGCTTCTCCAGCCCCAGCCCCTCGGTATTGCCGACGATACCAACGGCCGAGATGACCGTGTCGAAGTCGTGGGTTTCAACCTTGCCGCCGACCTCGATATGCGCGGTCACGGTCGGGGCCTTGCGGTCCAGCTTTTTGACCATGGCTTTTTCCATGATCTTCATGCCCTGCTTTTCGAAGGACTTCTTGGCGAAGAGGCTGATTTCCGCGTCCTCGACGGGCAGAATGCGGTCCATGACCTCGACCACCGTCGTCTCTGCCCCCAGCGTGTTGTAGAACGACGCGAATTCGATCCCGATGGCGCCGGATCCGATGACCAGCAGCTTTTTCGGCATCCGGGGCGGGACCAGCGCGTGCTTATAGGTCCAGACCAGATCACCGTCGGCCTCTAGCCCTGGCAACTCGCGCGCCCGCGCGCCCGTGGCGATGATGATGTTCTTTGCGCTGAGTTCGGCGGGTTTGTCACCTTTGACAGAAACCTTGCCTTTGGCGGGGATCGAGGCCTCGCCCATGATCGTGTCGACCTTGTTCTTCTTCAGCAAGTGACCGACACCCGAATTCAACTGCCCTGCAACGGTGCGCGACCGCTTCACCACGGCGTCCAGATCGTAGCCGATGCCGTCGGTCTTCAGGCCGAAATCCTCGGCGCGTTCCATCAAATGGAAGATTTCCGAGGACCGCAGCATCGCTTTGGTCGGGATACAGCCCCAATTCAGGCAGATGCCGCCCAGATGCTCGCGCTCTACGATGGCTGCCTTCAGGCCCAGTTGCGCCGCCCTGATGGCGGCGACATATCCGCCTGGGCCTGCTCCGATCACAACGACATCATAGGTGGACATGTTCGGGCCTCCTGCGCCTAATGTTGATGGGAAATTATTGTCCTGTCACAGGATATGCAAACACCTCTGGCGCAAGATTATGCTGCACTTCATCGCGGGAGTGGCACGATCGTGCTGATCATTTCCCTGATCGGATCAGTCCAAAAGTGGTAAAAGTGCTGTCTTTAGCGCATCGTATTCCCGTTGTGGGATGCCCTCCATCGCAGCGTCCCGCGTGGTTTCGACATCTTCATACTGTTCGGGAGGGTCGAAGCGCGCGTTCGGCCGGGTGAACTGACTGTCGGTCAGGTCCATCCGTTTTCCATCGATTTGGTTGTAATAGTGCCAAAACCCTGGGTAGCGCGTGCGCAGGACGTCCGCACCGAAGATGTCGTGGATCACTGCGGCCGTTACATTGCACTGACCGTTGGCGGGGTTTTCTTCGGACCACTGGATTGCGGATTCAGCAGACCATGCTTGATCTAGTGCTGCCCGCACGCGTTCTTCATTGAAGGATCGTGTCATTGTTAACCTCAAAAAATCATCGCATCAGCCAGATGATCTCATCAGCGACGGCCTGTCCTTTCAACTTTCCCTCGACATTGGCGCGGGTCAGTTCCGTCACAGTGTAAAGATCATCATAGAGGCCATGCACCGAGGCAGATGGCACTGAAAACGGCGGACCGTCCATGACGGATTGGTCGTAGTCGAACGTGATCGTCAACTGCTGCGTTTGCCCGGTGATTGCGGCGACATGGGCGACATAGCGATCCCGCATGCCTTCCGGCAAGGCCACGACGGCCGCGCGGTCATAGGTGGCGTCAACAGGTCCGAGCGTTTCCGCGTCGAGATCAAAAATGTCGCCAGCCCAGATGTCGATCCCATCGGCATGGTAGTGTTTCAAACTGCCAGCGTCTGTGATCGTGGGCTCGATCCCCAGCAGTTTGAAGAGATCGCTGACGGCGATTTCACTGAGTTCGGCCCCGGCAACGTGCATGCCCTGATCCAGAAGCCATTTGATGTCGATGGTTTTGCCGCAAAGGGGAACGAAGACGCGGGCGCCTTTTGCAAGGCCAAGTGCCTGGAAATGCGACACCATCAAAGCATTAGGCTGGGGCTGGTCAAAGCCAAGCTCGTCTTTTTCCCAGCGTTTATGCCAAAATTGAGCTTCCATCTCTGCCTCCGATCAATCTTTCGTTCGAAGGCAGATGTGTGGGCCGTTTAAGGCCCTGTCAACTCATGTAGCCGCCTTCGGCGCGATAAGCCAATTCGGCATCGCTGTCTGTTCGACCCAGGGCCGCATTCCGGCTGGGGAAGCGGCCAAACTTTCTGATCACTTCTCGGTGTTTGACGGCATGTTCGATGTTCTCGCCGCCGCATTCCGGCATGCCCAGCATCAGCATGCGCACGCAGCGCTCTTGGTCGGCGAGTTTCTCGGAATGCATCAAGGGAAGGTAGAAAAACTGGCGCTGGGGCTCTGCCGTCTTCCGGTCGTGCCCCCGGCTGATCGCCTGCTTGGCCAGCCGCAGCGCCGCCGGGTCGGACCGGAACGCGTCCGCGTCACCACGAAACATGTTCCGCGGGAATTGGTCCAGCAAAATCAAGAGCGCGAGCGCACCATCGGTTGACGTTATCCAATGGTCCAACTCACCATCCGCACCCTGTTGCCAAAGATCCAGAAAATCTGACCGGATCCGCAAATCCGCGGCTTCTGATGACTGGTACCACCCGTCAGGTCCGACTTCGTCCAACCAATAACTTAGAATTCGTTCGACATCTGCCTGCATTGTCTTGTCCTCTTCGAGGTCTCTCGACGATCATATTTAACACAACGATTCTGCGGGAAATTCCGTTTCCCAAAAAGCGATTTTGCGACAGATTTGCGACGAAATAGCCGGAAAGCGACCTTCCAAGCGCTTTATGCGCTTCTCTGCTCTGAAGCAGTCTCGTCTTGCGTGTCTTCCTGGGCTTGCTCGATTGCCAGTTCTATCGCCGCATCTGCAGCGACTTGGCCGACAACCATGCTCATCGGCACCATCGGACCGGTTTCCTCGACCGGTGTTGCTGCGCGCTGCGTCATGCGGAACAGAGCATAGGTCGTAACGCATGCAAAGCTGATGCCCATCATAAAGAAGAAGGCGTTGTTGCCGACGGTGTCCATTAGGTAACCCACCAGGAAAGGCGCACCCATCGCACCGATACCATTCAGCATGACCAGTCCGGCAGCAGCGGAGGCCATATCATCATGGTCCAGGTAGTCATTCACATAGGCGACCACCAAGGAATAAAGAGGGTTCGAGGCACCCCCCATGATGAAGGCGGCGATCGACAATGGGATCAGGCTGGTGCCTAAAATGGGGACGATCAAACAGGCCGTTGAACCGGCCAAGGTGACCGCTGCGATCAGCAGGCGCCGATCGACCCGGTCAGAGATCCAGCCGATAGGCGGCTGGCAGACCAGGCCGCCGAGATAGATGATCCCGATGAATATTGAGATTTCGAGATTTGAGAGCCCGATATTCGCCGCATAGACCGCGCCCATGCCGAACTGGCAAGCGAAGATCACGCCCAGCAAAAACATACCGACGCAGCCTAGCGGCGAGGCTTTGATCAGATTGCCCAGCGACATCCGGCGGGTGCTTTCGAACATCGGCACAGGGCTGGAGCTGAGCAGGATCGGAGCAAAGGAAATCGAAACCAGGACTGACATAATCACGAAGGGTTCGTACTGACCAGGGTCTGCCACGTTCAGCAGGCCTTGCGCCGCGATGATCCCGATCATCTGGGCTGAGACATAGGCTGACATGGTCTGGCCACGCGTCTCGTTCGTCGCACTGTCGTTCAGCCAGCTTTCTGCGCAGACATAGACACCGGAAAAACAAAAGCCGACCAGGATGCGGAGAACCGCCCAGGCGATCGGATCGACAATGGCCGCGAACAGGATAAACGCAGCAGATACCAGCGAGGCTAAGGCCGCGAATACACGGACATGGCCGACTCTTCGTAAAAGGTAAGGCGTCGCCTGCGTGCCACCCAGAAAGCCGATGAAATAGCAGGACATCACGATGCCCAGCATGGTGCCGGAGTAGCCCTCGGCATCGCCACGCACACCCAGAACGGTACCCTGAAGGCCATTGCCGACCATCAGCAGGAACATGCCCAGAAGAAGGGCCCAAGAGTTTCGGATCGCTGTCAGCATGGCATGGGCCCTTGATGACGATTCTTCTTGGTCCACCCTACTGAGGTTCCATGACGCGGCTGTTCCGTCCGCGTCATGCTCATGTCGCGTTTAAACGGCGGGATCATTTGGCCTGGGCCGACGTGCGGGCGCTCTCAGGAGTTTCTGCAGAAAATTGGAAGCGATAGACTTTACGTACCGTCATCCCGGTAGCAGCAGCGATCCGTCGCCGTAGGAAAAGAACCGGTATCTCTGCGCGATTGCATGGGCGTAGATTTCTTTAATGCGCTTCGCACCCATCAAAGCACAGACCAGCATCACAAGGGTCGACTTAGGCAGGTGGAAATTGGTGATTAGCCCGTCAGCGGCCCGGAACCGGTAACCCGGCGTGATGAAGATGTCGGTATCCCCGATCCAGGGTTGAATTTGGCCTTGGTCGTCGGCGGCGCTTTCGATCAGCCGTAGTGCGGTTGTGCCTGCCGGGATAATTCGCCCGCCAGCTTTCCGGGCAGCGTTTATCGCAGTGGCAGCCTCTGGGGGTATCTCACCCCATTCAGCGTGCATCTTGTGATCTTTCACGTCTTCTGTCGTGACCGGTAGGAACGTGCCTGCACCAACATGCAAGGTGAGGCGGGTCATTCCAATACCTTTGGCAGACAGCATCGCCAACAGATCATCATCGAAATGCAGTGATGCCGTTGGTGCGGCGACGGCCCCGGACTTTTCGGCGAAGATTGTTTGGTAATCCTGGTGATCCTCCGCGTCCGCTGGGCGACGCTGCGCAATGTATGGGGGCAGGGGCATCGCCCCGGTTTCAGCGATCGCCCGGTCCAGTTCACGGCCTGACCGGTTAAAGTGAAGGGCGACTTCGCCGCCATCTTTGCCTATCACTTTTGCGTTGAGATTTCCGAATGCAACCTGATCGCCGCTGCGAAGGCGGCGCCCAGGTTTGGCGAGGGCCGTCCATTCGGCATCCCCGTCCCGGCGGACCAAAGTAACCTCGATCTTTGCGACGCCGGATCCATCTGCGGTGTCTCGATGGCGCTCGCCAAAAAGCCGTGCCGGGATTACTTTGGTGTCGTTGAAGACCAGCATGTCGCCAGCGCGAAGCTGATCCGGCAGATCCGCAAAAAACCGATCCTCAATGCCTCCATTCTGGGCCACCAGCATACGCGCGGCCGGCCGTGGGCGTACAGGCCGCAGCGCGATCAGCTCTTCGGGCAGCTCGAAGTCGAAATCGGAAAGCTTCAACTCGCCGTCTTACTTTTTGTGCGCCGCCTTCAAGGCCTGGTCTATGTCATCGATGATGTCGTCAGCATCCTCGATCCCGATCGACAAGCGCACTACATCATCACCGGCGCCGGCGGCTTTGCGCTGCTCTGGCGTGAGTTGGCGATGCGTGGTCGAGGCCGAATGGATCACAAGTGTCCTGGCATCGCCCAGGTTTGCGACATGACTGACGATTTCCAAGGCATCGACAAACTTCACGCATGCGTCGTAACCGCCCTTTAGCTGCACAGTGAAAAGGGCTCCTGCACCTAGAGGGCAAATCTTTTTCACCCGTTTGTTATAGGGCGAAGACTTGAGGCCAGCATAGGTCACGGCCTTGACGTTCTTGTGCCCCTCCAGCCATCTGGCGATCTTTTCCGCGTTTTCGACGTGGCGATCCATGCGCAAGGAAAGTGTTTCCGTCCCCAGCAGCGTGTAGTGCGCTGCCTGCGGGTTAAGCGTCATGCCGAGGTCGCGAAGGCCCACTGCAATGCCGTGGAACGTAAAGGCCAGCGGGCCAAAAGTCTCGTGAAACACCATGCCGTGATAGGCAGCTTCGGGTTCAGACAGGGACGGGAACTTGTCCGACGCCGACCAGTCGAACTTGCCCGAGTCCACGACGCAGCCGCCGGTCACCGTACCGGTTCCGGTTAGGTACTTGGTGAGTGAGTGGACGACCAATGTGGCGCCATGTTCGATGGGGCGGCAGAGGTAAGGGGTGGCCGATGTGTTGTCGACGATCAGGGGCACGCCCTCCAGATCGGCAATCTTCGCGACTGCGCCTAGGTCGGCAATGTGTCCTCCTGGGTTAGCTATGGATTCGCAGAAGATCGCCTTGGTGCTGAGATCGCAGGCCTTACGGATCGCTTTTGCATCGTCGATGTCGACGAATTTGGCCTCCCAGCCGAAGCGTTTGATCGTCTGGGAGAACTGCGTGACCGAGCCGCCGTACAAGCGGTTCGACACCACGACATTATCGCCGGGACTCATTAGCGGGAACAAAGCCATAATCTGCGCAGCATGGCCGGATGAACAACAGACGGCGCCGACGCCGCCCTCCAACGTTGCAATCCGTTCCTGAAGCACAGCAACGGTGGGGTTCGTTAGTCGGGAATAGATAAAGCCGACTTCCTGCAGATTAAAAAGGGCGGCTGCGTGATCAGAATCGCGAAAACAATAGGCCGTCGTCTGGTAAATCGGCGTCTGCCGCGCGCCAGTGGCGGGGTCTGGCCGGGCGCCTGCGTGGATCTGCAATGTGTCGAAGCCATAGGTCTTGGACATTTCGGTTCCTCTGTCGTCGCGGATTTCCCGCTTTTCTACCGCAGTTCATTATATTTTACAGAGGAAATGATCCAGTGACCAGTTCGGTCAACTGCCCTTGCCCAGGTGCAATCCATTCGCCGCATGCCAGGCGTCCACATCAAAAGCGACATGGTCACCGAAGCTGTCAACGCGACGCTCTCGCGGCAGAGTGTCCTGGCTGTAAGTCTCTATCGGCCCATCCAAGTTTCGCACATCCGGTTGCGTGTCCAACCATCCCGTGACCGGCAATAATGTGCTTTGACGTTGGACAATGTTCCAGATGAAATAGTGGTGCGGGATCACGACCTTCGGGTTCACACGTGCCAGCACTTCTTCGACATGCGGGTTGCCCATGACGTGCCGGCTGTCATCCACTGGCATCAGCAGGATATCCGTACGACCCAAGCGGTCCCAGACATGCTCGGGCGGATTGTGCCGATTGTCACCCCAGTGCAGGATGCGCAGACCACCTGTTTCCACGGTGATCAGGCAGTTGTCCCAACAGCGCTGATTGTCGGGTGGGTCAAGTTTTTGCCCGCCGAAATAGCCATTGATCTGCCGGAAGTCATAAGTTGCATAGGTCGGGTCAGTCGCGTGCTTGTCCGCAACGCCTTCAATGCGGACATCGCCGAATTCATACGTCCCGATCAACCTGTCCAAATTGACCGAGGCATCCAGCCGGTGCAGAGCATCATGATCGAAATGAGCGTGGGTCGAGACACCGATATCCACCGCAGTGATTGGAAAGTCGTGGAAGTACCAATCCCACTTGCCCGTTGGCAGATTCCGCCATGGATCAATCATGATCGATATCCCGCCGGGCGAGGTGATCCGAAAGGCTGATCCGCCAAAGTGAGCGATTTCGACCGGACCGCTGCCGCTGACGCCGTCTTGAAACTCGATCATTCGGTTCTGGTTGGAAAGCTGGCGCCACGCTGATGGGCCTGTATCGATGTCCATGATGTCCCTCCTTGGCAAACCGGAGTATTGAACGGGCACCCGGCGCCATTGCTTTCCCAGACGATATCTTCTGATTGATCTGCCAACAATAACGAAGACTTATCGGGTCTGAGGACGGCGCAACGCCGGGCCGCTGACGGGATGTCCAGCGTCGTTTTCCCGACATCGCATCCGGATACGCCAGATAAACTTAAAGTCGGAGTTTGAGAGACTTCTGCGATGTCAGACCGGCCCCTATCCCACATCCGTGTTATCGATTTCGGACATTACCTTGCCGCCCCTCTGGTCGGCATGATGCTTGCCGATTTGGGAGCCGAAGTCATTCGCATTGACCCACCCGGCGGGCCGGCCTTCGACGATCCGGCGTTCGACATGGTTTCGCGCGGTAAGCAGGTTCTGACGGTTGATCTCAAGACACCCGAAGGCCACGACACGGCGCGCGAGCTTGCCAAGCGCGCAGATGTGGTGCTCGAGAATTTCCGTCCCGGAGTTATGGAGCGGCTGGGGCTTGGGCCTGATGCGTTGCGGTCACTGAACGATCAGTTGATTTATCTCTCGATGTCGGGCTTTGCCTCGACCGATCCCTTGTTGGCAGACCTTCCCGCCTGGGAGGCCGTAATCGCCGCCTATACCGGGCAGTTTACCGATATGGGCCTCAACCGCCGGCTAATGGGGATTAATCCCTCCTTCACACCATTGACCCTTGCCTCGGCTTATGGTGCCAGCTTCGGCGCGATTTCGGTTCTGTTTGCCTTGGCAGCCCGCCACCGGAATGGCGGGGATCATATTGAAGTGCCGCTGGCCTCGGCTCTGTTCGAGGGGCTGGTCTACAACTGCGAACACCTAGAGGATTACCCTGAACGTTATAAGTCTCCGCGAGAAATAGAGCTTGATCGCCGCGCCAGGGAAAATCTGCCGCTTAACCTGTCGTTCGAGGAACTGTCAGAGTTCCTGGACCCGTTCTATCGCACCTATACATGCGCGGACGGGCGCGGTTTCTACGTAGTAGCGGGTTCGGTTGCCAACCATCCGCGCCGCGTCCTTGAGGCTCTGGGGCTGAAGGCTCTGGCAGATGAACTGCCCGATTTCTCGCCCTATCTGGAAAGCGCGGACTGGCCCGCCGAATGGTCCATGCGTAACTATCCAGTTGGGGAGTCAGATCGCGCACGCATCGCAGCGGCAATGAAGGCTGCGTTTCTCACCCGCCCTGCGCATGAATGGGAAGCGCGGTTTGGCGCCGCAAAGGCCCCCGCAACGGCGCAGCGTTCGACGAAGGAGTGGCTGGCCGACCCTCACGCACAGGCTTCCGGTCTTGTGCTGCACGTTGCGGATGAGCGTCGCGGTGAGATGCTGCAGATGGGTAATGTGGCCTGGCTCGCTGGGGATCACGCTGCGGTTAATAAGGTTGGCCCGGTGTCTGCGGATCTTGACGCGTTGCTTGCTGAAGAACCACGCCCGAAAGGCCCTGCTGGCCAAGGCGGGTGGCTGGATGGATTGAAGATCCTCGATCTGACGAACGTGATCGCCGGTCCAACCGTAGGATCAACGCTGGCGCGTTTTGGGGCCGAGGTCACCCTGGTGCAGCCGGTCGAACCTTCGGTCGATCCTTGGAACACGGTTGTGTTCGGCCTGCAGGCACAGCGTGGCAAAAAGAGCATCTTGCTGAACTTGGGAACCGATGAAGGCCAGGAGGTTCTGCAAAAGCTTATTGCCGAATCTGATGTTGTCACCATGAATGGCACGGATGCTCAGCGCGAAAAACTGGGCCTTTCACAGGATCGGCTTATGGCCATCAACGAGCGCCTGATCCTCGTGCAGCTCGACGCATTTGGTGGGCCGATGCGCGGGCCGAAATCCGATCACTTGGGATATGATGATCTGGCGCAGGCTGCGACCGGCGTGATGGTGCGCTTCGGAGGCGGGATGCAGACCCCGGAAGAGCATGCGCACTTTGGTACAATCGATGTGCTGACGGGGTTTTGCGCTTGCGTGGCGCTGGGGGCCGCCTTGCTGCGGCTGGTACGGACTGGTCGCGGAGGCGTGGCGCGGTCCTCGCTTGCCGCTGCCGGCAATCTGATCCAAGCACAGTTCATGTATGATTATGACGGCCGCGCGCCCTTTTCAGAACCAGCGGGGCGCGAGGCTTTGGGATGGGGGCCCTTCTATTGCTGCTATGAAGCAACTGACCAATGGATGTTCTTCGCTGCACCGGTAGATAAGCACGCCGCACTTGCCGCTGTGCCAGAGCTCGCAGATCTGAAAGCCGTTGCTGCACCAGATTTAATCGCGGTGCTAGCCGATCGTTTTAAGCAGCATCCATTCGCCCATTGGCAGCGGGTATTCAGCGGGCGGAGCGCTGTGGTGCCGCTGGCCTCTCTGCACCAGACCCGCGACAGGGCGCTGCAAGTGGAAAGCAAGGGTGCGATCGATCTGCGAAAAGACACCTTCCGGGCCATCCGCCATGATCAGCACCCAATGGGCCGCTGGTGCGATCTCGTTGCCCCGAACGCCGTGCGTCCGGAGCGGGGCCTGATCACGATACCCGGACCAGCGCCCAAATACGGTGCGCATACGCGCATGATCCTGAAGCGCCTGGGGTACTCTGGTTCGCAGATTAACGCGATGATCGACACTTGGATCTGCGCAACGCTTTGGTCGGAGAAGTATCTGCCGGAATGAGTGAAGATGTAAGATGACCGGTTTGAAGCGTATTGTTCGATGCATGCGGTGTCCGAGACAGTCGGATTGATAGTAGCCTTGACGGTCCGCAAGATTGCTTGCCATCCTCGAAGCTTGAAGAACGGCAAGGAGAAGGCCAATGCCTCGCGTACCTGTTGTGCCAACCGAGCACCTGACCGGGAACACCCGGGAAATGGCCGAGGCCGCTGGCGACTACGGGCCTTTTGCTGGTCTGGTGGGCGTGATGGCGAACCGGCCGCCGATTCTGGAGCATACCATTGGTTTGCTGCTGGACCTTAAGGCGGAGGGTGTGTTGCCCGCCCGGTATCTGGAGTTGGCCTTGGTCACGGTTTCGAAGTTGAACGAATGCACATTCTGCGTCTCGAACCACGCGCCCCGGCTGGCGGCTACGGGGGTCTCCGAGGCCGCGGCGGTCGATATACTGAACTATGAGAACATCACCGAGTTCGATGATATAGATCGATTGGTCATCGAATATGCCGTCCAAGTGACCAATGACTTCCACCGGGTTCGCGACTCCTTAATGGACCGGCTGAAAGTGCATTTCACCGATGCTCAGATCGTCGAGCTGACCTGGCGCACGGCCCTTTGCGGCGCGTTCAACCGGTTCAACGACGTCCTGCAAACCGAGGTTGATGACGGCGTCGAGGTTCTGGCCCAGGGAGCGGATGCGGCTTAGATTTGGCCCGTCGGGCCAATGCGAGAGCGCTGCTCTCGCGCTCTCGGGATATTTGTGGCCAGATGAAGAAACGGACAGGTTTAACCTTCGACGCTGTTCATCCCGGCTGTAGAATGGGTGGCGCCGTCCTGGATGCCGTCGAAGCGGTCGAAGCCGCGCTGGCGGGGGCTGGGTTGGCCGACATCTCCGACCCGGCGCGCAGGACTTCGGCGATGGTGGCCGCAACGTTGCGCAGAAATCCCTGATAGGCCGGCGTGCCAAGGTTGGTGCGCATATGGCCAATCGCATTGTGTGGGTAAAGCCCGGTCAACAGCGACGCATGGGTCGGGCAACAACGGGCACAATTGTACATCGAGGTCAGAAACGCGCCGCCGTTGGCCAAGGCATCATTTTGGGTGTGAGGATTTCCGACCCGGTGCGGTCGAGTTCCGCAAAGCTCAAATCGTCCAAATAGATCAGGACGACGTTGGGCCTATGCCCAGTATTCATCCCGGAGTTTTCGGGTGTGCCAGTCCCCAGATCCGTAAGGCTTCGATTGCGTCGTATAGATGTTGGCCTTTCGCGGTCAGGCTGTATTCCACCCGGGGCGGCACGACGGCATAGACCTCACGATGGACAATCCCGTCCTCTTCCAGTTCGCGAAGCTGCTTGGTCAGGCTGCGCTGGGTCACGCCGCCGACACGGCGCGCCAGTTCGTTAAACCGCAGAGTACCGTTCATCAGGTGATAGATGATCAACCCCTTCCACTTGCCTGCGATTTGCTCCAGTGCAGCCTCGACCGGGCAGCCCGCTGAACAGTCATAGGTCGGGAAGCGGGGTGTCGACTTAGATTCAGTCACAGTATCCATATTGTACCTATAAGCCAAAATTGTGCGTACTTGCGCACTTTGCGGTACACAGCCATACGCGGGCTCGACTGCATTGTCAAAGAGGAGACCCGCAATGGCGTTGACCATCTTGGCTCAGATCACCGCGGTCCCGGGTAAAGAGGCCTTGGTACGCGCTGAGCTGGAAAAGCTGATCCCGATCACGCGTGCAGAGGAAGGCTGCCTGCAATACGACCTGCACTTGGACATCGAAAATGCAGGCTTCTTCATCTTCTACGAAAATTGGGAAAGCCGCGAGCTGTGGCAGACCCACATGAACGCCCCGCATCTGGCGGCGTATATGGCGGCGACCGAGGGCGCTGTCGCCGACTTCACCCTGAATGAAATGTCCAAGATCGCCTGAAAGGAACGCACATGACTTATTATTCTGTTCTTGCCGTGACCCCATCCAACGAAGATTGGATCCCCGCGTATCTGCCCGCCGCTAACGCCTTGGTTGCCAAGCATGGTGGCCGATATTTGGCGCGCACCGCAAACCACGAACGGATGGAAGGTGAGGGCGACGCAGCGTTGAGGATAATCCTGGAATGGCCTTCGAAAGAGGCCGCCGTAGCTTTCATGAATGACCCTGACTACGCTGAGCATCTGAAAGCCCGCACGGAAGGGTCGGAAAGCCATCACTATCTGATTGAAGGCAAGGACGACTTGGCCTGAAGCGGGCCTGGCAGGAGAACGATATGACCAAGACCATTCTGATCACCGGTGCCACTGATGGCATTGGCTTGGGCGCGGCAGAGCTTTTGTCCGCAAACGGCCACACCATTCTGCTGCATGGACGCAATGCTGAGAAACTGGTGGCGGCCCAGAAGGCCGTCGCCGCCCAGGGTGGCAGCGTGGAAACTTACCTGGCTGATCTGTCTGATTTATCACAGGTTGCGGCTCTGGCTGAAGCCGTGGCCGAAAAGCATGATCACCTGGATGCATTGATCAACAATGCCGGTGTGTTGCGTGCACCCGTCGAGGTGACAGGTGCTGGGTTGGATCTGCGCTTCGTGGTCAACACCATTGCGCCTTATCTGCTGACACAGCGTCTTTGGTCATTGCTTGGCAAAGACAGCCGGGTGGTCAATATCTCCTCAGCAGCGCAGGCCCCGGTGAACTTATCGGCAATGACCGGGCAGGGCGCTTTGGAGGCCATGTCGGCCTATTCGCAGAGTAAGCTGGCCATCACAATGTGGTCCCGTGATCTGGCTGCCAAGCATCCCGACGGGCCTTCGATCCTAGCCGTCAATCCGGGGTCGCTTCTGGCGACCAAGATGGTGAAGGAAGGTTTCGGCATGGCAGGCTCGGATGCCGGTGTTGGCGCGCGGATCCTGGTGGATGCGGCGACATCGGATAAGTTCTCGGGCGCCACGGGCCAGTACTGGGATAACGATATCGGCGCCTTTGGCCCGCCGCATAGGGACGCTTTGGACCTTGAAAAATGTGCCGAGGTTGCCGCCGCAATCGACAGGTTTCTGGCGCAGGTTTGAACCTATGGTTGGAACAACTGAGCACAACCGGTTCCAGTTAATATGGGCTGCAACCGGTCTTGGTCTTCTGCGGATAGTAGAGCAAATGCCTCGCGCAGCCAGCGAACGCATTTCGCCTGATAGGGAAAGGTTCGTTGCCGCCAGGGCGTGCCATTGACGGTTGCGTCAACGGTCTGATCGTCATCGGCCACGGCCTGGGCATTGGCCAGCATCACAGGCACGTAGGTCCGTCCGATTTCGGCAAGGATGGCGATCAATGTGTCGGGCAGGGCTTCAGCATCGACCCAATCATAGGCCTTGGGTTCCACGCCGGTGAGGTCCTCTACCGCCGTCATCCATGCATGGACACGCGGTGCTGTGGCGAAAGTCAGTTCCATTGGCGTCGGGTCAAACCCCGCCAGCTGGGTCAATTGCCCGAAGATCGCGAAATCGCCAGCGCCAGGGCGGCTGCCCAACAGGAACGGGTGATCCGTGAGATGCGTATCCAATAGGCCGAGTAAGCGCTCATAGCTTTGTTCGATCAGCGGACCGGTCTGGGCATTAGAGCCAACGACATCCAGGCGGCTGATCTGCCGCTTGGCGAAAGCTTCGCCGGCTTTGTGGATTTCGGTGTCCGGCCGGATCCGGTCGAACCAGAGTGGCAGCATCGTCGTCGACCGGTCGATGTCCGCCTGACGCACCCAGCGGTAATGGAACATCGCTTTTGTCAGCCATTCATCGCCATAGTCTTCCAACAGCATATCGATCAGAGCCAGAACTGGATCGTCCGGGATAATCGAGCGACCGGGAAGGTCACCCTCCAACTGCCGGATGATCGGGCTGGTGTCAGTGACAGGGCTCTCTGGGTTCTCTGGGAAATACAGTGTCGGCAACAGCGGCACCCGGGCCGCTGGCAGTCCTCGATCTTGCGCATCTTTCCGGGAGATGAAGCTGTATGGGATATGCCGATACCGCAGCACCGCCAGCATCTTTCGGGTATAAGGCGAGGGCGGACTGCCCATCACGATGACACGGTCGTCAGCCATCAGAAGTCCTTCGCATAACGCAGCCCGTCATAGATCGCTGCGTGGATGTTGCGGCTGGCCACGGCGTCGCCAATGCGGAACAGTTGGAACGTTCCATCAGGGTTGCTGGCTATAGTTTGCGGCGTGCCATCGATCAGCGCACGCTGGTCCACTTCTCCGAAGTTTTGGGAAAGTGGCTTAAGATCAAAGTAAAGTTCCTCCGCGGGCAGGGTGGCGTGTTCGATGACAACTTGATCGACTTCGCGGGACCAGGTGCGGTCAGCGAAATCAGTACCAAGAGTCGCCAGCAGCCGGTTGCCCTGCCGCGCCACGGATTGGAGTTTTGTGCTGACGGTGATGCGCACGTCATTTTCGGCGAAGATCCGTTGGAAAGCTGCGTGATTCATGCCGTCAACATCCACACCCAGGGACCGCTCAGGCGTCACGGCCTCAACCCTTGCGCCCGCTGTGGACAAAACCTCGACCGCTTGCAAACCCTGGGCCATGCCGTGATCGTCAAAGACCAGCACGTCGCCACCAGGTTTGACGTCGCCGGACAGAATTTCCCAGGTCGAGACCGCCAAGTCCGCGCCCTCGCAAATCTCGGTGTCCGGAATGCCGCCCGTGGCGATGACCACAATATCGGGGTCTTCGGCCAGCACGTCCTCTTTATCAGCGTAGCTGTTGTACCGGATGTCCACGCCGAGCCGCTCGAGTTCCGCGATCCGCCAGTCGATGATGCCGATCATGTCGGATCGCCGTCTGGTGCGGGTGATCAGCCGGACTTGGCCGCCGGGCTGATCCTGGGCTTCGAATATCACCACTTCGTGGCCGCGTTCGGCGGCGACGCGGGCCGCTTCCAAACCCCCAGGCCCCGCACCGACCACGACGATCTTCTTACGATCCTGGGCCTTGGCAACCGCATGAGGCATGAATGCCTCGCGCCCTGTCGCGGCGTTGTGGATGCACAAAGCTGCGCCGCCCTCGTAGATCCGGCCTAGGCAATAGGTGGCGCCAACGCAGGGGCGGATCGTGTCCTCGCGATGTTCAATGATCTTACGGACGATATGCGGGTCGGCGATATGGGCCCGCGTCATCCCCACCATGTCCAGCTTACCGCTTTCGATGGCATGGCGGGCGGTGGCAACATCAGAGATCTTAGCGGCGTTGAAGACCGGAAACTTGGTTTGGGCGCGGACGTTGCCGGCGAAGTCCAGCATGGGCGATGACCGCATGCCCTGCACCGGGATCACGTCGATCAGGTGATTGTCACTGTCGACCATGCCCTTGATGATGTTCAGAAAGTCTATGTGGCCTGTCGCAACCATGTGCCGGGCTATCTCTAAGCCCTCGGCGGCATCGATCCCACCAGGCTGATTTTCATTGGCCACCATACGTAGACCAACGATGAAGTCGGGCCCCACGCGGTCGCGGATTGCCGTTAGGATCTCACGCGAAAACCGCAACCGGTTGTCCAATGATCCGCCATACTCATCATTACGGGTATTAGTGATCGGCGACCAAAAGCCGTCGATTATATGGCCATAGCATTCCAGCTCGATACCATCCAACCCGGCCGCAGCCATGCGCTCCGCCGCATCAGCATAACGGGATACGACGCGGGCGATGTCCCAGTCTTCAGCTTCTTTCGGGAAGGCCCTATGTGCAGGTTCGCGGACCCGCGAGGCCGACACAACCGGCAGCCAATCCGCTTTGTTCCAGTTCGTTCGTCGGCCCAAATGGGTCAGCTGGATCATGACTGCGCAGCCTTCTTCGTGGCAGTCATCGGTCAGCCGCTTTAGCCATGGCACAATTTCGTCTTTATAGGCCTGAAGGTTGCCGAACGCGGCGGGGCTGTCCTCGGCCACGATGGCCGAACCCGCCGTCATGGTCATGGCGATGCCCCCTTTGGCTTTCTCCAGGTGGTAGAGCCGGTAGCGGTCTTTTGGCATTCCATCTTCAGAGTATGAAGGCTCGTGCGCTGTGGACATGATGCGGTTCTTCAGCGTCAGATGTTTCAGCTGATAGGGTTGCAGCAAGGGGTCGTTCGACATGATCTGGCTTACATTTGGCTAGCTTCCTGCAGAGCTTGGCGCAGCAAGGGAGCCATAGCAAATCGTTTCGACTGGCGGCTTGTTACCTTTCCGCCAATCCGGATCGCGAAATCGTGCAGAGCCCAGTGTTGCGTAACCGTTCAGTCATTGAGACGCTTTGATGTGATGGAGGTCCGGGATGCTGGCTCAAGTCTTTGTAAGAATCTTCCTTGCGTTGACACTGCTTCTACCGGCGGTCGCGCCTGCGCAAAGCCTGGGTGATCGAGAGGCCGTGCTCGCGGTCAACACGGAATTCTACCGCGCATTTCGAGAAGCCGACCGACCTGGAATGGAGATTGTGTGGGGTCACCAAGAACCAATATCGGTCGTGCATCCTTCGGGCTGGGCGGCCGAGGGTCGAATTCATGTGATGAACACATGGTGGAACCTCATGCAGTACCCGCCGAACATCCATTGCGATGTCCAAAGTGTCGAATTCGCCGATGGCAAGGCCCTGGTGCGATGTCTGGAACAATTGAACCCGGGCACAATCCCAATGATCAACGTCTTTCATCAAGAAGACGGTGCCTGGAAGATGATCTTCCACGGGCCGGTAAAGGACGAAGCGACGAGTTAGCCAGGTTTTACCCAACTGATTGTCGCGACCAACTGCCCATGGTCCGAGGCAAGCTTGTTATAGGGGGCCTCTTCGAACGATCCGTCAGTCAGGTGATCGTTGAGGCATTGCAGGTACTCCAGCCGTCCGATCTGATCGGGATGCCCTTCCTGGAAATGGCGGGACAGCAAGATCAGGTCGATGCTCTCGTAGACCCCGTTGAAAGCTGCCGTGTAGACCATATCACGTTGGGCACGCTGCACGAACAGACGCTCGGCGCTTTCCAGCATGTTGCTGCTGACACTGGCCTGAATGGTCTCGTTCTCTTCATCCGAGTACCTGTCATTTTCATGCCGAGCATCATGGCGGCGCATCCAGGAATAATTTTTGAAGGGACGTTCCCCGCTGATGATTTCAGAGGACACGGAGTTCACCGAGTCGTTCATATCGCCCAGCACGATAACCGGGCGTCCCGCGTCCAGATCCGCCAGGATCAACCGGCGCAACACCAGGGCCTCGCCCATTCGGCGCAGAGTCGACCGCATCGAACCCATGGCCCTGGCCATCGGGTTGTAATCCAGCAGATCTTCACCTGGGCGCGTTCCATCGTCGTCGGCGTGTAATTCGCCCAGCTTAGACTTCAGATGGGTGTTCAGAACTGCAATCTCGTGGTCCCGAACTTTCACAACCGCCCGCAGGATCGGACGGGACAACGCGTTGAGTTGCCAATCGCCCGCCTTGCCGCCGCCGAGTTGCGCGAACTCTGTGCGGATCGGGTCGTCGGTCAGATCCTGCACCACCTGACTTTCAAGGATCGGATGGCGGGACAGGATCGCCACTCCAGGCCTCCTTTTCCCATCCTCTTCCTGGCTATGCATGTTTGGCGCATAAGCCAGGGACAACTCGGGCCCGTACTCGGTGTATTTCAAGTTCCGGTAGATCGCCCGCTTTCGGTATTTCTTCTTCGGGCCAGGCTGCGACATCTCGTTGATCTCGCGACCCTTTTCATCGCAGTCCTGGATCACATCGACCAAAGCGTGTTCTTCGAAGATCTCTTGAAATCCGACAACATCGGCGTCCATCTGCAAGAGTTGATCTGACAGCCAATCCGTTTTCCAGGCATAGGCTTCAGGGGTCAAATACTCGAATGGATAGTAGACCTTATCTGGCCCGATTAGGTTTTTGACGTTGAAGGTGGCGATGGTGAAACCCATCAGTTGCTCTCCAAAGTGGCCAATGCGCGTGCGAACATGGCAGGGTCGGTGTTGCCACCAGAGATCGTGCAGATCACAGTATCACCCTCGACGTTGTCTTTGTGGAACAGCGCCGCGGCCACAGCAACTGCACCGCCGGGTTCGGCCACGACCTTCAGGCGCAGGAAAATCTGCGCCACGGCCATCAGCGCTTCTTCATCGGCGACAGCCAGCCCGGGGCCACACAGCCGGTGGAGGATCGGGAACGTCAACTCTCCTGGAGACGGTGTGACGATGGCATCGCAAATCGAGGTAATGGGCCCTTCATTGGATTGTCTGGACCCAGCTTCCAAAGACCGTTTCACATCGTCTGATTTTGCTGGTTCGACCGGGCGCACCCGAAGGCCCGGGGCCTCGGATTCCAACGCCAGCGCAATGCCTGAGGTCAGGCCACCCCCACCGCAGCAGACCAACACGTCTGCCTCTTCCACGCCCATTTCGCGGGCTTGATCGGCGATCTCCAATCCGCAAGTGCCTTGGCCTGCAATCACCATGGGCTCATCATAAGGCTTGATCAGCGTCAGACCACGTTGGGCCGCCAAGGCTTGTCCCACATCTTCGCGGCTTTCGCCGCCGGGCCGGTCATAGAGTACAACTTCGGCGCCATGATCCCGTGTGTTGGCGAGCTTTAGTGCAGGCGCATCGTTCGGCATCACGATCACAGCGGGGACACCGTGCAGCTCCGCGGCATGGGCCACACCCTGGGCATGGTTGCCGGATGAATATGCGATCACACCCGCCTTGCGGGCATCATCGGTCAAGGCCGAAACGGCGGACCAGCCACCCCGAAATTTGAAAGAGCCCGTGCGTTGTAGGCATTCAGCTTTTATCAACACCCTGCGTCCCGCCAGTTCGTTCAGGAACGGGCTTTCCAGCATCGGCGTGACGCGAGCAACGCCCTCCAGCCGCGCCTGGGCAGCCAGGATGTCGGCGATCGAGATAGCCTCACTCATCCTGCTGAGGACCCTTGGGCCAAGGCGGTGATGCCGGTCAGGTCGCTGACCACGTGGTCTGGCGTCCAAGGCAGGCGATCCATCGGCTCACCGGCCCGGTTAGCCCAGACGGCGGTGAACCCGTATCCTGCGGCGGCACAGGCATCCCAACAATTGGACGACATGAACAATACCTCGTTCGATGCGCAGCCAAAGTACTCATTCACCAGGCCATAAACTGCGCGATTGGGTTTGAAGACGCCCAGAGATTGTACGGACAAGCACGCATCCAAGACGTCGCCAATCCCAGCTGCGCTGACTGCGCCCTCCAACATATCCGGCGTACCGTTGGACAGGATTGCCGTGTTCATGCCCTGAGCCTTTAGATCTGAGAGCATTTGGGGGACTTCAGGGTATGCCGAAAGCTCCCAATACAATTGCAGTAATCGGGCGCGCAGGTCTGGGTCGTTCAGGCCGATCTCCTCCATGGCGTAGTCCAGGCCGTTCTGCGTGACGGTCCAGAAGTCCTGATGCACACCCGCCGTCGCCCGCAGCCAGGTGTATTGCAGCTGCTTCAGCCGCCAGGTCTTGGCGATGGCGGGCCAATGTTCGGCGAAGGCCTCGCGCCCGGGTTCGGCCGCGGCCTCGCGCGCAGCGGCAGCCACGTCGAACAGGGTGCCATACGCATCAAAGACGCAAGTTGTAATGGGCATCAGATTCTCCCGCCAGGATTCGGTCGCGGGAGAATGGACGAGCGACGCCTGCCAATCAACTCACGCAATCACGGTTCCGCCCGGAGCCGTTCGTCACCACGATTGATCAGGATATCCAGGTCTTCAAAGCCGCCGATATGTTCTCCGTTCACGAAGACCTGCGGGATGGATCTGATCCGGGGCAGGCGCGTGCGGATTTCCAGAAACACCGCGGCCTCGCTGATATCGCGTTCCTTGAAAGCCAATGACTGCCGGATCAGCAAAGCTTTTGCTTTCGCGCAATAGACACAGTTCGGGCCGGTGAAGATTTCGATCTCTGGCATGACGTGTCGGCGGTGCGGAGAGCGAACACCGCGCCGCCACTTCCCGTTTCAGTGGTTGATGGTCAGTTGTGGTTTCACGCCGTCAAACATCGGTTCTAGCTCGACGCCTAGGCAGTCGCCGAATTTCGAGACCATGATGTAGGTGGTGATCACGAACGCCGCGTCCACGATCTGCGGTTCCGTCCAGTGTTCATGCAGGCGGTCCCAGAGCTCTTTAGGCACCCGGTTCGCGTCCTCGGCAATTTGGATACAGAAGTCCAACAGCGCGACTTCGCCTGGTGTGAAATGCGGGCTGGTGCGGTATTTCACACCGTCGATGTCGGCAACTTTTTCAGCGGGCAAACCCAGCATATCGCAAAGGCGTTCATGCTGGATTACGCAGTACTGACAATCGTTGCCCTGAGTTGCCTTCAGGATAAGCAGCTCTTTCGTCAACCAGTCGATTTCGCCATCTTTAAGGATCGCCATGATCAGATCGGTGAAGGCGTTGCCATACTCAGGGTGGTGCCCGAAAACCTTGAAGATGTTCAACAGTGCCTGAAACCGCTCCTCTGCCCTGTCATAGAAGGCGTGGGTTTCTGGCGAGGCTTGTTCCCGTTCCACATAAGATACGCTCATTTTCTCGTTCTCCCTTCTATTTGATCGATCGTTCCAAACTAGCGAAAAATTTTTGGCTTCAGCCCAACATCGCCTCCGCCTGATCAAGGACAGCCTGGGTGCCTTCGTCATTCATTCCGGCGCGCGCCATCACGCGCAGGCCTAAGAAGAGGCTAAGCAAGGCGGCGCCTTTCTCTTCGACAGAAACATCCGCTGGAATCGTGCCAGCCCTTCGGGCTGCGCGCAGCATGGCGCAGAAGAAGAGCTTCACTTGATCAAGGCTACTTTGAACCATTGCTGCAACTTCCGGATCGTGGGGAGAAAGCTCGAGAGCTGTATTGACCAAGAGACACCCAGGCGGATGATCGGATTCGCGTTGCGCAGCGGCTGCAAAAGCTTGCAAGATAGCATCGCGTGGTGAGTGCGTTTGCGCCAGACGGTCCAAAAAGTCCGCCCTATGTGCGCGATCGTAATGCTTTAGCGCTTTCAGAAATAGCCCGCGTTTGTCATTAAATGCTGAATAGATGCTGCCACGATTAATCCCCGTCGCAGCGACCAAGTCGGACATAGATGTCGCTTCGTAGCCTCGTGACCAAAAGGCACGCATAGCGCGGTCCAAAACGTCTGGTTCATTGTATTTTTTTTCCCAGGGCATGCTGTGACTATACTAGTTTGGAACGATCGGTCAAATATATACGAAGGCAAGGTTGGCTTTCGCGTACAGGCCCGGCGACCTGGTCCAAGTAAATCAAGTTCCGGTAACCCAGGTGTGCCCCGATGCGCGGTTGAACAGCTCACCCCCAACACCGACGCCGCCACTGATCACAAACCCCTGGAGACCGTGATCATGCGTAGTGTCGATCGGGTCAGTGAAACTGGATCCCGGCACATTGGCAAAGCCCATTTCCCAGATATCTTTGGTGTCGAAGCTGACAGCAAGGCTGGCGCCAGTAGGCAAGCCCCCTAGTACGATTTGCGGCACATGCAGATCGACTTCGATCGAGTAGAACTTGCCGGACATTGCCTAAACTTTTCGAAACCAAAAGCCGATTTGGACATCTGCGTTTATGCCCACTGCCATCCCCAGGCTCCAACTCAGCGCACCGTAGACCCGAGCCGGGGCTAAAAGCACACCGCCTGCAGCTTGGCCGCCGACACCTAGGCCCGGCACATCTAGAACCCCTCCTAAGGAGATGCACCAACCGTCGTAGTCCGAGTCTTCACCGGCTTCCATCAACTCTGCCATCGCAGGATGTGTTGCCAGGCCGTCGATTTTTTGTTGCGCATCGACGCCGCGAACTTCGTTTCGGCGGATTGGATTGACGACATCCCCAAATATTTCTTTGCGGACCTCTTTGTCTTTCATCAATTCGTGGGTGTTCCCCAACGCATTGATGATCCTACCGTGATTCTTGATGGCGGCGATCGAGCGTTGAAAATCCTGGTTGTTGTCGATCTTGTCCTTGACGAAGGCCATGCCTTTTTCAGCGGCCTCATCTGCAAAGCGTTTAATTTCTATGCCCAGTTCTTTGAAGCCATCGCCCACAGGACGCGCGATCGGCTCGATGGCCTCTCCGATATTGCCGCCGATTTCTTTTAGGCCATCGCCGATGAACTCTCCGGCATCTTTTATGCGTTCAACGGGTTTGCTATCGGCAACCTTTTCAACGAAATCGCCGACACCTTCGGCGCGATCTTTAGCGAAATCGCCGGTTTCTCGTAGAGTGGTCTTGGTGCCATCTACTGCCTTCTCGAACGCGTCCTCTACCAAGTCATCAATCGGCGCCGTCGCTTTGTCGATCTTTGATTTGGCCTTCTTTGCGGTCTTTTCTACGTTCTTTGCACCGCGTTTCAGATGGCCCCTAACATCTTTCAAGAAACTCATTTCCGCCCCTGAAGAATCAATCAGGGGAAGAGTCTATCACGCCTTGCATCCTTCCTGGGTGCGCCGCCTGTATTGGTCCTGACGGCAGGATCGACTATCTGATCCCGCGCGTAATGTCCTGTTGCAGGGTCATGGGACCCGCCACGCCGGAAAGCCGCGACCGGTAGACATAAAGCCCCTCCATGACCCGTTGCACATAGTTGCGGGTTTCGGAAAACGGAATCTGTTCCATCCAGTCCAGGATATCGATCTGGCCCAACCGCGGGTCGCCATACTCCCCATTCCACTGATCGACCCGGCCTGCACCTGCGTTATATGCCGCGGCAGCCATAACGTAGGATCCTGAAAACTGGCTCGTGCGCGTTGCTAGATATGCTTCGCCGAGCCGAACATTATAACGCCAATCATCCAGCAAGCGGCTGCGGGAATAATCCTCGCCGATCCAGCCGGCAACGCGCCGGGCGGTTGCCGGCATCAATTGCATCAGTCCCCGGGCCCCCGCCCGACTGATGGCCCGGGGGTTCAATTCGGTTTCCTGTCGGGCAATTGCCAGCGCGAACGCAGGTTCGACCTTGGTCGTGTACTTCCCTATTTCATGAACCGGATAGTAGGCGGGGTAAATCAGGACGCCGCGGCGTGCGGCTTTTTTAGCGATGCGTACGGCATAATGGGGCTGGTTCATATCCAGCACCAGATCAGTCAGCGACGCCAGCGCCCCGATTGGCAGGTTTTCGCCCAGCCGGGAAAACATCGCCATCGCCAGGCTGTCCTGGCCCGCATAGAACAGAGTTGCCGCCAGCCGAACATTATCCGACTTCATCGCCGGATTAGACTTCCAATCCGGAAGCGCGTTGATGGTGAGTTGAGGGTTGCCCGTCGCCCCGATCTTTGCAGCGGCCAGTTGGCCGTAGAAAGAGGTCTGGTACTGCGCGGCATCCTTATACCAGCCGTTGGCAGTCGTCCGATCACCTGCTGCTTCATAGGCCCGGCCCAGCCAATAGCCCCCGCGGCCCAGGCTGATCGGCGTTTCGACGGAGTCCCGAAACCGTTTGAAGTGACCAATGGCGCGCTGAGGATCATTCAACTTCCGCAACGCGATCCAGCCCGCGACCCATTCGCTGTCGGAGTAGGAATAGCCTACAGCAGGCGTCAGATGGTGTTGGCTTGCAATCTGATAGGCCGACGCGTGCCGCCCGTTCCGCGCACCCCAGCGGGCAAGGACCAAACGCCGTTTCGCCCAAAC
Organism: Pseudomonadota bacterium; assembly: GCA_039028795.1. Classification (GTDB taxonomy): domain Bacteria; phylum Pseudomonadota; class Alphaproteobacteria; order Rhodobacterales; family Rhodobacteraceae; genus Thermohalobaculum. The sequence goes on along the minus strand of JBCCHJ010000013.1, from coordinate 54,551 downwards.
TTCCGGATTGCCCAAATTACCGGGATTTGACGTGATGGGCAGCAGGATCGCCTCGGCTTCTTCAAAATTGTTCCGCCGCATCTGGCGCGCAAACGCACCCCAGTTTTCCGCGGCCACGCCAAACAACGAATTCGCCGAGCTTCCGCGGTCTCGTCCGAGAACGACGTCACCCAGGATCTCGCCTCCCGGCCAGTCGGGCCTGCGGCGGATATAGCCATTGTATTCATCAACCGTGCCGCGCCCGGCACGAAGTTTGCGCCATAGCACAATGTCCTGGATCAGGGGGTCGGCGCCGGCCACATGAGCTTGCGCTGCCTCCCATCCTTCAGAGGATGCGATCGAGAGAGCTTCGGAAATCAAAAAGCCATCTTGTTGGGCTTGGTTTAAGTTGAGCGCCTGCGTTGGAATCGGCGTCCAAGCGACGATAAAGCCAAGCAAAAGTGCCGCTGCGAAGGTCTGAAGCTGGAGGATAGTCCGCACGAATATCTCCTCAATAGGACCGTATGGCGTATGACTCGGACGATAACCTACCAAGTCTTGTGTCAGGGTTCACCCCTCGATTTAGTGAAATGCAAAACAATCGATCGGATTGATGCCTTTGATCACCCTTGCTTGCTTGCAGCGCTTGGAGCGGTGTGGTTATAGGAGGCCGGAAAGTATCAGGAGATGTGTGATGGGACGTGCCAACGGCGCTGCATTTCGGGGATCTATGCCAGCCTTGGTGACCCCTTTCAAAGATGGCGAGATTGACGAAGCCGGTATGCGGGACCTTGTGGATTGGCACATTGCAGAGGGCAGCCATGGCCTGGTCCCCGTCGGCACGACCGGGGAAAGTCCGACGCTGAGCCACGCCGAGCACGAACGGGTGGTTGAAATCGTCGTCGAGCATGCTGCTGGCAGGGTGCCGGTTATCGCGGGCGCGGGGTCGAACAACACCGCAGAAGCGATTGGCCTGATGCAGCATGCTGATAAGGTCGGCGCGGATGCGGCGCTGGTGGTGACGCCCTACTACAACAAGCCGACGCAGGAAGGGCTTTATCAGCATTACAAAGCGCTGAACGATTGCTGCGATCTGCCCATCTTTGTCTACAATATCCCGGGCCGCTCCGTCATCGACATCACACCGGAAACGATGGGCCGGATGTCGAAGTTGAAGAACATCGTCGGCACTAAAGATGCCACTGCGGACATGATGCGTGTAACAATGCACCGGGCGCTCTGTGGCCATGACTTCATTCAACTTTCTGCAGAAGATCCGTCAGCCCTGGGGTTCAATGCCCATGGCGGGGTCGGCTGTATTTCGGTCACGGCAAATGTCGCCCCGCGGCTTTGTGCCGAGTTCCAGGAAGCCTCGCTCAACGGTGACCAGGCAAAGGCCCTGGAACTGCAGGATCGCCTGATGCCGTTGCATCGTGCGATTTTTCTGGAGCCTGGGCTGGTTGGCGCGAAATATGGTCTTTCGCTGCTGGGCCGCTGCGAAAACGATGTCAGGTTGCCGCACGTCCCGGTCAGCGAGGGCGTCCAAGGCGAAATACGTGACGCCATGGTGCATGCAGGCCTGCTGAATTGAGGGCCGTAATTGCACTGTCCTTGTTGGCCGCGCCGGCCCTGGCCGCGGAAGATGGGTTGATCCACAAATCCTGCCTGGCCCGAGACATCGGCATTGACGTCGAATGCGCCTGTTTGCAACAGGTTGCCGACGACCATGTGCGCGTCTCGATTCATTCGGTTATCGCCGATTATCTGGGCCAACAAGTTTCGGTTGCCGAGATCGCCGCGATCAAAGGGCATTCCGGCGCCGAAGCGTTCTACGATGCAATTCAGGTCTTCAAACGCCACGCAAAGGACCGTTGCGCCTTCGATTTGCCCTGACAGACGTTGACAGCGCGGACCGGGTGCTCCATATCCGCGCGCCTTATGTCAAATAAAGCTAAAAAGCCGGTTAATTCCCCGACCGCCGAGAACCGGCGGGCGCGCTATGACTATTTCATTGAAGACACCATCGAGACCGGGATTGCTCTTCAAGGGTCCGAGGTAAAGGCCTTGCGTGAAGGCTCGGCCAATATCACCGAAAGCTATGCGGCCGTGGAAAATGGCGAGCTTTGGCTGGTCAACGCCTATATCCCACCCTTCAGCCACGCCAAGTCCGAGGCGAACAGCCACGAGGAACGCCGCCGGCGTAAGTTATTGGCCAAGAAGCGAGAAATCGCGAAGATGTGGCAGGCGACCGGGCGTCAGGGCATGACGCTTGTTCCATTGAAACTCTATTTCAACGAGAAAGGCCGCGCGAAGCTGCTGTTGGGTTTGGCCAAGGGTAAGAGAGCCCCGGACAAGCGTCAGACCGAGGCGAAACGCGACTGGCAACGCGACAAGGCCCGGTTGATGCGCGAGCGTGGGTGAGACCGATTTCGGATGGGTTTCCACCTGTCCTACATGGCACGCAGGCCCCTCTCGCCGTTTGCAAAGCAACGGGCTGTCGGGCTGGTTAACTCCGCTTACGCTGGGAATCCACCGGTATGCCATGCGTACAGCATGTGTATGCCATCGGTATGCCATGCGTATGTCATCTGTATGTACAGAAAGTCGACCGGTTAACGTTAACGGCGGGGTGGTCGGAAATCCTGGCTGGGCTGGCCCCAGAGGCAGCGTGGATAGAACGGATAGGTGTCTGTCACAAAGTAGACGAACTGACCGTTCTTTAGGCCGCCATTGCACTGGTCCAGGGTCCCTGATCCTGAAAGATGCTCCCAGTCCTGAACATAGGTGCCGTCATAAGCGCCATAGGGCGGCGTCGGCCGCTCGCCGGATTTCAGACGCCAGCTTGAGGTTTCCGCCGGGCCAGCAAGATACAGCGGAAACCCATCTGCTGCCCAACCGATCATGCCGTCCTGCAGTTTCGAGACCAGTCCGGTCGGAATGCCGTGATAGTGGTAGAGCCCGCGCGGGTCGACATGGGCGTTGTTCTGATCAAGGCCGAGTTGAACCCCGGCACCCATGCCTTCCAGGTTCCATCCCGAAGACCGATCGCGGCTGAAGCCCCGAGGCGAGCGCGGATCATACCAATCCGCTGTGCCGGGCCGGATCATGACGCCGTTCACCGCGATGCCCATCGAGCCGCGCACCTCGATGGGGGTCGAGCCTTTCCGTGGTGTGCTGGAGACGCAGACGTTGATCCTTTGCGGCCGGATGCGGTTCGGGTTCCCGCGATTGGGAAATTGTCCCGTCGTGTGGTTCGGCAGACCGTCCGAGCGGATGCAGGTCTGACCACCGGTTTGTGTGACTGACGGCTCTTTCGCGGTCGCCGTGCCGGATCCGTGCTGGGCGCTTGGCTGGCACGCGATGGCAAACACGGCTGTGAGGGCAATAGAGGTAAGGGTGAAGGATCGTTTCATAATGCGCTCCGAGATTAAGCTTCAGCCTCTAACGTGCCTTGTAAACCTATCCGTCTGGGCGGGGTGCGGTAAATCGCACCCCGCAGATTTTCTCACGCCGCCAGCGTTGTGGCCGTAGCTGGTGACAACATCGATAGCGCGGCGTGTGCAGCCTCGATCCCTTTGACCCTGAAGTGGTCGTGGAAGAACGAATTGTGCTGCTCTGTCTCTTGATACTGATGCGGGGTCAGCACCACCGAGAGCACCGGCACATCGGTTTCCAACCCAACGCGGACCAGCGCATCGACCACGGTGCCCGCGACGAAGTCGTGTCGGTATATTCCACCATCGACCACAAAGGCAGCCCCGATCACCGCGCCATACTGGCCGGTCTGGGCCAGCCGCTTTGCGGTCAGGGGGATTTCCAACGCACCGGGCACATCGACCACATCAACGGTCATGCCGGGGGGCAGGGCCTCTAACAGGCCAAGACGTGCCTGATCGACAATATCGGCGTGCCAGCGGGCTTGAATCAGCGCGATCTTTTGATCGGTGAGGGCTTGGGTGTTTGACATCGTTGTCTCCTTTCATCCGTCCCAAGACCTCAGGGCTGACGAAAGGGCAGACGGGTGCGGGATGCACCTCGGCCGTCGCTTCGCCGTTCTCTTTCATCCGGACTATCACCGTCGGCTCTGGAATCGCACCAGATCTGCTGACCTTTCATCCAGCCGGGTCTGACAACCCGGTCTACACGAAAGCGCTCGCGGGCTTCGGGTTTTGCACCCGTCACCGCCGGTGGGGACTTTCACCCCGCCCTGAGAACAGGCCGGGACCAACTTGCGGCCCGGCACTGAACAGCATAGGCATTTGAGGCTGAGTCTGACAGCAGAATCTACGGGAACGCACGCATGGATGTCTCTCAGCACAGCTTCATGGCCGCTTTAGAGGCGACCTGGCCCGCTGCGGAAATCGCTGATCGGGATGGTTGGCGGCTGCGCCGGGGCGAAGGCGGCGGCAATCGGGTTTCTGCGGCCTCGGCCTTGGGCGGCGGACGCATAGACGAGGCCGAAGCCGCGATGCGGGACTGGGGGCAGGCGCCGTTGTTCCAGTTGACCCCAGAGGAAGAGGCTTTAGACGCCGATTTGGCAGCGCGCGGCTATGCTATGCACGAGCCAGTCGTGTTCTATGCAGGCCGTGCCGAAGCCATGGCGGGAGAGGCCGATCACACTGGAGCGGCCTACAGGGCCAGCCTGCGCCCTGCGATTATGGAGGAGGTCTGGGACGCCGGGGGTATCGGACCTGCGCGCCGGGCGATCATGGACCGTGTCCAGATCCCGTTTTGCTTCCTTTTAGGGCGCATGGAAGACCGTCCTTGCGGGGCCGCTTTTGTCGCCGTCGATGGGGATGTCGCTATGATCCATGCCATCGAAGTCCGCCAAGACATGCGCCGGAAGGGCGTTGCGGCCTTGATGATGGATTCGGCTGCCCGGTTCGCCCTGGAGGCAGGGGCGGTCTGGCTGACCCTGGCAGTTGTCGACTACAATGCGCCAGCGCGGACATTGTACGAGAAACTGGGCATGACCGCCCAGGGTCGTTACCATTACCGTATATTGAAGGAGGCTTGGTGATGTCCCTGATGGCCTTGGACCTGCCGCTGCCTGATCCCTTGCCCGAAGATGTGATCGAGTTGTTCGAGAAGTGCCAGGTTAAGCTGGGCCTAGTGCCGAATGTTCTTGCCGCCTACGCGCATCGACCGGAAAAGCTTCGCGCCTTCAGCCAGATGTATAACGACCTGATGCTGGGTCCATCGGGGCTTTCAAAGCTGGAACGCGAGATGATCGCGGTAGCGGTGTCTGCCCATAACCGGTGCTGGTATTGCCAGGTCGCGCATGGGGCACAGGTGCGCAGTCTGTCCGGTGACCCGGCTTTGGGCGAGGCCTTGGTGATGAACTGGCGTGCTGCCAAGGTGGATGCCCGTCAGCGCGCCCTGCTGGAATTTGCCATGAAGATGACCGAGGCCAGCGCCGACATCAGCGAGGCTGATCGCCAGGTGCTGCGCGATCATGGTCTGAATGATGAGGACATATGGGATCTGGCCTCTGTCGCCGGCTTCTTCAACATGTCGAACCGGATGGCCAGCGCCGTCGGGATGGAGCCGAACCCAGATTATCACGCGATGGCAAGGGGTTAGGCGGCATGTTGTGCCGGGCAGCATTTTTGATCGGACTGATCTGCTGCTTTGGACAAAGCGCCTGGGCAGACGGGATCGACGCCGGTGCGCCCGAGGGCGCTGAGATCACCGCCGAGGTTGAACGAGAAGCCGACACCTACAGAGTTCCGGTGAGCCCCTTTGGCGGGGAGGCGGTGCCATTGGTTGCCCTGAAAGGGTTGAGCCGTTGGACTGCGATGAAAGTGGGCGGCGTGCGGACGGAAGACGTGATCAACGGTTATCGGGCGCGTCTGGCCGAGCAAGGCTTCGAGGTCGTGCTGGACTGCGCAGGGCGCGACTGCGGCGGATTTGATTTTCGCTTCGGCACTGATCTTATACCGCCACCAGCGATGCAACTGGATGTCGCCGATTTTGCCCAGCTCAGCTTGAAACGCGCCGATCCTCCGGGCGTGATTTCGGTCTTGGCCAGTGACGTCCGCGGTGTTGTATTTATCCAAACGGTGACAATTGTGCCGACCGATGGCGATGTGTCGCTAACACGGCGTGCGCCGCAGGCAGAATTGCCGATCGTATCCAATGAACCGCCGCCAGAAAGTGCCGATCCGCCCGCGGCCGCTGATGCTCCAGCCGTAACTGACACGCCCTATGATCGGCTCGTTGTAGATGGTCATCTTGCGATTACCGGCGTTTCCTTCGCAACGGGCGGGGCCCAGATTGCTGGCGCGTCTAAACCTGCCCTGGATCAGGTTGCCAAGATGCTGGAGGATCACCCGGATCTTCGTGTCGCGATTGTTGGGCATTCCGACAACCAAGGCGGTCTGAATGCAAACATCGCCCTTTCGCAGCGCCGGGCGGAAGCCGTCATGCGGGCCTTGATCAACCGTGGGATTGCGGCGGGCAGGCTTGAGGCGATGGGCATCGTGTACCTGTCCCCGCTGCGGGCGAACACCACCACCGAGGGACGGGCCGTCAATCGACGGGTCGAACTGGTGGTGCGTTAGAGCATGGAAACCGCTCTTTCCGAAATTTTCGACCCATGGGATCTGATCGCGTTGGCGGTGTTATAGCGCGCGGTTTCAGAGCACCGCGCACATACCGCCGTCCAGGTTGACCGCCGTGCCGGTGATGTAGCTGCCGCGGGCAGAGCAGAGGAATGCGGCGAGGTCGGCGTAATCTTCAGCCTCACCGATCCTGCCCAAAGGCACTTTGCCGGAGAGATCAGCATAAAAATCTTCCATCGGCGTTGTGCCCGCCCGGCGGTCCCATTGCGCCGATTTCAACAAACCGATGCAGATGGCATTCACCCGGATGTTGTCCGGGGCAAACTCTTGGGACAGCGATTTTGTCAGGTTCAATCCTGCGGCGCGTGTCAGCGAGGTTGGCAATTGCCGGGCCGGGGGCGCCTTGCCGCCTGAGATCGCGGCGTTGATGATTGATCCGCCGCCTGCGGCCTTCATGGCGGGAACGGCCGCACGGCACAATCTGACGGCGGCCATCACCTTCAGGTCGAAATCCGCCTGCCAGGCGTCGTCGTCGACATCCAATATCGAGGCTGCGGCTGACGCGCCTGCGTTGTTGATCAGGATATCCAGGCCGCCCAATTGGTCCAAGCTTTCGTCCATCAACCGGGCGCAGTCTGCGGCGATAGAGACATCTGCCTGAATTGCGCGAACCTCTTTGCCGGTTTCGTCCGTCAGGGCCTTCGCAGAGCCGGCCAGGTAGTCCGCGCGCCGTCCACAGATGACGACCTCGGCGCCTTCTGATGCAAACCGATGGGCTGTGGCGCGGCCTAAGCCATCGCTGCCGCCGGTGATCAATACGCGTTTTCCAGTGAGTCCCAGGTCGAACATCGTCATCCTCCGCCTTTGCTTTGATCTCTCGTATGCTAGCCTTTCGGGGGGATCAATCCGGCATCGTGATGAATTGCGTGACCAGGGACAAAGCACTTGGTCCGCCGCGATGGCCGCCCTATCGTTTGCGCGGAGATCGGTCTTTCGTGCATTGCATCCGCAATGCGCTGCCGACTGAGAGGTCTTTAGACCGGGCGAACTGTGCGCCGCGGAGAGAGGGCTAGGATGACCATTCCAAACGATCTGGATCCGCAAATTCAGGAAATGCTCAAATTGATGGCGGACCTGAACATTCCGAAGATTCAGGATCTGGAACCAGAGGCCGCCCGGATGTTGGTTGAGGCAATGGCTGACAAACGGCGCGAATCCTATCCATCCCCTGAAGTTGCAGACGTCGTGGATACGACCACCGGGCCGGACGCTGGTGACATTCCGATCCGTATCTATCGGGCATCCGCGGATGGCGTCCAACCTGGCCTCGTCTTTTTCCATGGTGGCGGTCATGTGATCAGCAGTCTGAACGGTCACGACACGATGGCCCGGTTCATGTGCCGGACGACCGGGTGCACCGTGGTCTCGATCGACTATCGGATGGGTCCGGAAGATCCGTTTCCGGCAGCTGTCGAGGATGCCTATCAGGCGGCGGTCTGGGTGGCGAGCGAGGCAGAGACGCTGCAGATCGACCCCATGCGCATCGCGCTGACGGGGGACAGCGCTGGCGGAAACCTGGCGACGGTGGTGGCCTTGATGGCCCGCGATGCAGGGCAGGAGTTCTTCTCTGCCCAGGTTCTGGTATACCCAGTCACGGACTATCGGGGAGGGCGTTCCTCGCATGAACGCTATGGCGTCGGCTATGGCATTTTAGAGGACGAAACGGTGTCTTGGTTCCGGGATCACTATCTGGCCCGTGCGGAGGATGTCGAGGATTGGAGATGCTCTCCGCTGCTTGCAAGCTCGCTGGCGGGTCTGCCCCCGGCCCTGGTGATCACCGCCGAGTGCGATGTGCTGAAAGACGAGGGTGTGGCCTATTACGAACGTCTTAAAGCCGACGGCGTCGCTGCCGAGTACATCGACTATCCCGGCATGATCCATGGCTTCTTCGGCTATCTGGGTCAGACAGATATGGCAGAGCAAGCGCATCAGGACGTAGCGGCGTATCTGCAGCGACTGTGGAAGTAATCCAAACCAGTGGCAGGTGTGTTCTGGGGCGCTGCCCCAGACCCCGGAGTATTTCCGGCAAGCTGAAATGAGAGGGGCTTTGATCGGACATCAGGTCTGATAGGATCGAGGGCGATATTTCACGGGGGAGGCGTCCCATGCGTTTCATTTCAATTGCGCTATTGATTGGAGCTGTCACTCATGCCGCCCAGGCAGAGATAGTACCGGTCCCGGAGGCCCTGATCGAGGAGATCACAGATCTGGGGCGTATGGCATACAAAGTCCGAGACTATGAAAGCGCATTGCGTCACTGGCGGGCTGCTGAGGATTTGGGCGGATTGCCGGCCCACGCTAATGTTGGCCTGTTGTATCTGCGCGGCCATGGCGTTCCCAAGGATCAGTCACGCGGATTGGCGATGTTGGAAGATGCGGCGCGGAATGGCCCGCCGCGTATCGCGTATATTCTGGCCCAGGTCTATCAGAGACCCGGCTTAGACATTGATGAATGGATGCGCGCGGTTCGCCGGAAAGCTGCAGGCGCCAGTGATGTGAAATTCCCGCTTAAGGCGAACTCGGAGAAGTCTGAACAGTGGATGCGCCGCGCGGCCGAGGGTGGGATTGTCGCCGCGATGGTCAGATTGTCCGGTCTGGCAGGGTCAAGTCGACCTAAGGGTCCGGAAAGCGATCATTGCCGTGCGCCCGTTCGGGCGAAATTCACAAAAAGGGTTTTTGACACGGCGACTGGCGGAAGCGCCGAAGCCGCAGATGCTGTTGGAAAGGCCTATTTCTATGGGTACTGCCTGGCGAAAGATCTGGAGAAGGCGGAACAGTTTTTTCGACTTGCCGTCGCGGGCGGGTGGAGTGGCCGCAATCTGGGACGCGTTCTGATCCGTCAAGAGGGAAAGGGAGCCGAGGGGCTTCGTATACTGCATGCGCTTGCGGACAAAGGCGGCAAGCATGCAATGGTGGAACTGGCCGCAGCCTATCGCGGACTTTATGCCGTCGAGGCGGATTTCGACCAAGCCGTGGACCTGTTGCTGCGATCACTAATGAAGGGAACACGGGGCTGGCATCGTCTTCGCGATGATGAAGATCCCGAATTTGTGAGAAAGTTGAAGTCTCGTCTACAGGGCGAGGGTCACTATAACATGCCGGTAGATGGGAACCTTGATCAATCATTGAAAAACGCTCTGTTGGTCTATCCGAAGCCCGTGAGCGAGTTTGACTTCAGTTCGATTGATGAGGACTTTGGCCTCGGTCAGCTGCGTCACGCGATAAACTCGTATCATGGGGCCTTGGCAGATGCAGAAGCGGCTCAGAGCCGACTGAAGACCTATCTCGAAAAGGACGATGGATCTGAGAAGTCTGGCGAGATAATTGATTTGATACGTCGGCATGCCGAATTGAACGAGAGAAGGGTTGGTCAGTCCTTAAGTTACGTTAACACATACAGACGGTCAGTTGGTGCGCCAGAGCTGGACATGCCTGATCGGGGAGACGAGCCATGAAAAAAGCCGCCCGGATGGGGGCGGCTTGAATTCGTTTGGTAGATCCGGGCTTAGTGCAGTTTTGCACCCACGTCCTTGATGGCCGCATCCACCAGGCCCTCGGCCTGATCGGCGCCCAGCTTGGCGGTCAGAACTTCCGAGGCTGCAGCGATGGCGACCGACACGGCGGTGTCCTTGACCTCTTTCACCGCGTTCGATTCCGCCAGGGCGATCTGCTCGTCAGCGGCCTTTAGGCGGCGTTCGATGGACGTCGCGAGATCGGCCTTCGCGCGCTCGGCGGCGGCTTCGGCTTCGGCCTTGGCATTGGCGATGATGTCTTCCGCCTGACCTTCAACTTCCCGCTGTTTCCGCTCGAATTCCGCGAACAGTTCCTGCGCTTCTTCGCGCAACCGGCGGGCTTCGTCCAACTCGTTCCGGATGCCATCGGCACGTTTGTCCAGGGCGCCCAGCACAAACTTGTGCACGCCCAGATAGGCCAGCAAACCGAAGAACAGGAAGAAGCTGAGCGCAACGACGACATTGGAGTCGTAGAAGATTTCCATGGCTTAGCTCCCCAACCGCGACTGCACGGCGGCTTTCACGGCATCTGCATCAGCGACGCCGGGCAATACCGCATCGACAACGGCCTGGGCGGTGTCGCTTGCGACTTCGTTCACCGAAGCCATCGCGCTGTCGCGTATCTCGGCAATGCGCTTTTCGCCTTCGGCGGCACGCGCTGCGATTTCTGCATCTGCTTTGGCCGTGGCGGCATCGACATCCTTTTGGATTTCGGCGCGGGTTTCCGCTGCGATTTCCTGTGCCTTGGCGCGGGCGTCGATCAGGGCCTGCTCATAGGCAGCTTCGGCGTCTTCAGCCTTGCGCTTGAACTCTTCTGCCTTGTCAAGATCGTCTGCGACAGCATCGGCGCGTTCTTCCAGGACCGAGGCGATGCGCGGCAGCGCGACCTTGGACATCAACAGGAACAAAACGACCAGCCCGACCACCAACCAGAAGATCTGGCTGGGGAAGGTGCCGAAGTCCATCTGGGGCAGGCCGCCCTTTTTGGCTTCGCCTTCAGCTGCGGCAGCGGCTGCTGCGGCGAGTAAAGAGGAGATCACCATGGACCCTCTCCATTGAAATCAGGCGCGGCCCGTATGGACCGCCAGGGCGTGGCCCCATGCGGGGCCACAAACTTGCGTTCAGTGGATTAAACCGCGAACATCAGCAGCAGAGCGATCAGGAACCCGAAGATACCCAGAGCTTCTGCGAATGCGATGCCGAGGAACATCGTTGCGGTTTGGCCAGCAGCAGCGGCCGGGTTGCGCAGAGCACCGGCCAGGTAGTTGCCGACAACGTGGCCCACACCAACGCCTGCGCCGCCCATAGCGGTACAAGCCAGACCAGCGCCGATGTATTTGCCCAGCAGGGTTGCGGCTTCAGCTTCCATTGTTCTCTCTCCTCTTGAGGTATTCTGTGTGTTTCGGGGCGTTGCTTAGTGTCCGGGGTGCAACGCGTCGTTCAGATAAATGCAGGTCAGGATGGTGAAGATGTAGGCCTGCACCACGGCGACCAGGAACTCGAGGCCGGTGATGGCGACCATCATCCCCAGCGGCAGCACCGCCAGAATGCCCAGGCCCGAGTGGATCAGCATGGCCAAGAGACCTGCGAACACTTTCATCACGGCGTGACCGGCCATCATGTTGCCGGCAAGCCGGATCGAGTGGCTGAGCGGCCGCACGAAGAATGAGATGATCTCGATCACCGCCAGCGGCACGCGCAGGGCGGCTGGGGCGCTGTCGACCCAGAAGAGTTTCAGGAATCCGGCGCCGTTCTTCATGAAGCCCAGCACAATCACCGTCAGGAAGACCGCGAGAGCCATAATCCCGGTTACAGCGATATGCGACGTCGTCGTGAACGAGCCTGGGATCATACCCAGAAGGTTGGCGAAAAGAATGAAGACGAAGAGCGTGAAGATATAGGGAAAGAACTTTTTGCCGTCCTCTCCGAGGATATCCATCACCATGGATCGGATGAAGGAATACAGCAGCTCTGCCACCGATTGGATGCGGGTCGGCACAAGGGCGCGGCCTTTCATCCCCATGACCAGCAGTAACGTGATCCCGATGATCGCCAAGGCCATCCATAAGGTGGAATTCGTCGGAGTGATGAAGCTGGTCACCGAGCCGTCACCAAACAGCGGCGAGATCTTGAACTGCTTCATCGGATCGATGACCGGTGCTCCGTCAGCGCCTGTCGCCATGGCAGTTATCCCTCGTCTTCTTCTGCGGCATTCGCCGCTTGTTTTCGCTGCATCTCTTCGGCTGAACGCAACATAGTGCGCACCCCAGCCGCGAAACCCAGCAATACGAACACGATGAGAAAGAGTGGCAACGAGCCAAAGAGCCAGTCCAGCCCCCATCCCATCAGTGCGCCGATCATCACAGAGAGGACCAGCTCGATCACCAACCGCCAGCCCATAGACATGGCAGCGTATTTGTCCTTATCCGTGCGTGGCTTCGGGTTTTTGGCATCGCGGGCGTCGGAAATCCGTCGGTCCAGCTCTGCCAGTCTGTCCGTGTTCGCGCCGCGGCTTTTGCCCGGATTTTGGATCACGGCACCCTCTGTTGCACGGTCCAGGAGAGCCCCTGGCCAAGGTCGCGCGCACACTATGATCGGGTCAGGGGGGTGTCAAGGAACTGCCAACTCATCTTCGCAGTTATAAGCATCTGGAAAATATATAAAAAACAAGGCTGCGACCCGACGGCGCACCGTTGGTCGCAATCCTGCTGAGCGAGTCGCCATTGCGGCTGGCCAGCGGGCGGCAGACCTGCCGTTAAGCCGTCGCGCGAGGCCGCCGGTTTTATTGGACGGGCAGGCTCGCTTTCACCCAGCTGCCAAAACCGTCTTGCATCACATAGACCTTTTGATAGCCCCATTGGCGTGCAAGTTTGGCGGCTTGGATGCAATCATCCAGAGAACTGTGATCGCTGTAGAACACCAATGCTTGGTCCATGTCGACCAGCATCGCCAGCGATTCTTCCGTGTAATCGGTTGCGAATGGCAGGTTGTCTGCGTTTTGAACCTGGCCGAGATCAGCAACGTCATACCCACGGACGTCGATGAATTGAGCACCATCATCGAACATTTCAGAAGCTGCGATGTGCGTCACGAACTCGACATCGACGTCTTTTGCCGTGACCGGATGTCCGATCAGCAGAAATGAAACAGCAGCGCAGGCGAACAGATTTTTTAACATAGGTGAGCCTTTCGTTGAGTCGGTTTGGCTCATCATCTCAAGGCGCTCTTAAGCCACTGTGGAAAATCATAGTTACCGGGCACCGGGACGTGAAAATAACTAGATCACCGTGACCGCTGCCGCTGGCAGTCGGTCAATTCGGGCTTCGATCACCTGGCCGGGTTCCGGGTAGATCGTCTTTACAATGCTGCCCAACGTAACGATCTGACCCTTAAGCAATGGCGTGTTCAGGCCTGCAGCGTGGTCGGCAAGCCAAGCCAGTGCCGTCAACGGATGCCCGAGGATTTCTTCACCAGATCCCGTTGCTTCGGGACGGGAATCGTCAATGGAAAACCCACCCCTCAGCCGCCGGAGATCGCTCAACTCGCTGGGCTTCATCGGCGAGCCGATCACACAGCCAGCGGAAAAGAAGTCGTCTGCCACCAGGGTGGGCGCCCTAACTTTGGTGAAATCAGTGAAGCGATGTTCGACAATTTCGATCGAGGCCATGACCTCGGCGATTGTACCGAGCATCGAGTCGCTGTTCCTTGGCTGGCTTAGGCGCGGCAGATCCTGGGCCAACCGCACGGCGATCTCGCATTCCAGTCCCAGCGTGAAAAAGTCGGCAGCGCGCAGCTCGATGGACCGCTTACAGACGCTCTTTCGATAGAGTGTTCCGGCACAGGGGTGCGGTATTTTCAGATAGCTCTGCATCACCGGCGTCGTGCAGCCAATTTTCCAGCCAACCTGCGGGCCAGGGGCCCGGAAGCTGAGCAATTCGCGCAACCGGGCTTGAATACGATAAGCATCCATCAGTGTCTTCGGGCGGCACACATCGGGCAGATCGTCCATCACTTCGGCGCCTGGGACCCGAACCCTTAGGTCCGCCAGAAGGCCAGCAGCGTGATCAGCGAAGGCGAAGCTCATCGGTCCAGCACCTCTGCCAAGTCCGTTGGAGCCGTAATCATCGCATCATGGCCGGTCGGCAGCTCTTGAACGGGCCACCCCATAGGAGTCAACCATTCGCGAATCCGTCCCGGCTGGTGATAAATCGGATCAGTGCAGGCGATGTACCGGGCGGGCAACCCGTTGCCCGGCAGGCGTTTGATCGGCAGCGGGCTGGTCATTGTTGAAATCGGGTGCGGGGTCAGCCTGGATTGAACCCAAGCAGCCTGACCCGGTTCCAGGATCCCAAAGGCCGAGGGATCCGGCGGTGGCAAAGCGATGTCGTTGCCAGTTTCAGACATCGCGGCGATCCGCTCGCCGATCTTACCGGGCGGTAGTTTGTCCAATAGGATTTCTCCGCCCATCAACATCGTGCAATCGAGGTAGACAAGATTATCAATGTGCTCCGGTATCTCTTCTGCCGCGCCTGAGATTGCATTGCCGCCAAAGGAATGGCCGACCAATGTTATATCCACCAGATCTTCGGCGAGAATGTGATTGACCAGATCATCGATGAAGGTTTGCAGAGTCAGATCTCCGCTGATCAAATGACGGCGCTCTCCTAATCCAGTTTGCGTGGGTGTCGTGACCTTGTGACCGCGGCTGCGCAAGATTTCCGCGACTGGGCGCCAACACCAACCGCCATGCCAGGCCCCATGCATTAGCACGAAGGTCTTAGTCATCCGCGAATCCACCCGTCGCTTGGACCTCTTTGCATCTCGGGCATGTATCCATCCTAAATGGCAGGATCAATGTGCACCTCTGACACGTGTAAGTAGAGATTGCTGCAACCTGACGGTGCTGTGGTCAAGTGTCCGTTTGGTGCTTGGGGTCTTGCAAGCAAGGCCAGCATTCGGCAGAGATGCTCTTGGACTCCTGACAACCAGAAATTGCCAATGTTTCGACTCTACCACCTTCCGCTGTCGCCATTTTGCCGCAAGGTGCGCCTTGTGCTGGCGGAAAAGAAGCTGGATGTGGACCTGATAGAGGAGCGCCCTTGGGAACGACGATTGGATTTCCTGCGGATGAATCCCGCAGGCGTGGTTCCAGTTCTGGTGACCGATGAGGGAAAAGTTCTTTCCGAAAGCCGTGCGATAACGGCGTATCTGGAAGAGCTGCATCCCGACCCGCCTTTGATGCCCGAACGGCCCATTGCGCGTGCAGAAGTCCGCCGGCTGGTTGCCTGGTTCGACGATAAGTTCCACCGCGAGGTTACGGAAAACCTGCTGTATGAACGGGTCACAAAGCGTCTGGCGCGCACCGGTTATCCGGACGGACAGGCATTGAAGGCCGGTTCAAAGAACGTCCGCGTGCATCTGGATTACGTCACCTACCTTCTGGAAGGCCATAACTGGCTGGCCGGCAATCGCATCAGCATGGCGGATATCGCGGCCGCCGCGCATATCTCTTGCCTGGACTATTTGGGGGATATTCACTGGGAAGATTACCCAGCTGTTCGCGAATGGTATGCAGTGATGAAATCGCGCCCGGGATTTCGCGGACTGCTGGCAGACCATCTGCCCGGGTTTCCACCGCCTCCGCCGCATTACACAGATTTGGACTTTTAGAGACCGCGTTTCAAACGGTCGTCAAACGCACTTAATATCATCAAGAACGGCGACATGTGTGACGTCTGCCGGACCATACCAAGTCATATGGTCACAAGGAGCCTTGCGCACGCCATATCCGCCAGTTTCAATATTCGCGGCATAAATTGCACCGTTCCCATCGGTCACAGTGAATCGATGCACATAGCCATCTGCAAAATTGATTGTGAGGGTTTCACTGGCCGCCATCTTTAAAACTCCAATCAAGCCAATCCGTTTCAGCGATCCAACGCAATTTCTGCAGAGTTCCGTCACCTGAGCTTCAAGAATGGCCGTCCCGCCCCCCGAACGGGACGACCACAGCGCTTTCTCGAGGAACTCCCCTTCCGACAGAAACAGTCCGTGGTTCCACGGAATCAGTCCCTGCCGATGCGTGTGAATGTGTCGTCTAATTGTAAAATAAGTCTCAACTTGATTCAGCATTTTGAACAAATGAAAAGGTGACCTTGGAGCAACTTCAACTGGTACTTGGAGCCACGCCCGGCTCAGCATATGATGCGACGATGTCTGCAGATCTGACAGAATTGGTGAAAACTGAAGCCCGGGCCACTGGGTTTGCTGCTGTTGGCATTACTTCACCAACTGCGGTGCCAAATATCGCTGACCGTTTGCGTACGTGGTTGGACGCGGGCCGTCATGGCGAAATGGCGTGGATGGCTGATAGAGCCGCCTGGCGTGGCGACCCATCTGCCCTTTGGCCAGAGGCGCGTTCGATCATCATGCTGGCTGACAGCTATGCGCCTGAGGCGGACCCGTTGGCGTTATTGCAGGAACCGGATCAGGCATCGGTGTCTGTCTATGCACAAGGCCGGGATTATCATGATGTTGTCAAAAAACGACTGAAGCGCCTGGGCCGTTGGCTGATCGATCAGACCGGCGGAGAAATCAAAGTCTTTGTCGACACGGCCCCTGTCATGGAAAAACCGCTGGCCCAGGCCGCTGGATTGGGTTGGCAGGGCAAGCATACCAATCTGGTATCGCGGAACCTTGGGTCTTGGTTCTTTCTGGGCGCAATATTCACAACGGCGGATCTTCGGGTCGATGAAGCGTCTGAGGATCATTGCGGTGGTTGTCGGCGCTGTCTGGACGTTTGTCCCACGGCAGCCTTCCCCGCGCCGTATCAGTTGGATGCCCGCAGATGCATTTCGTATCTGAATATCGAACTGAAAGGTCCGATACCCCGAAAAATGCGACCCCTGATGGGCAACAGGATTTATGGCTGTGACGATTGCCTGACGGTGTGCCCGTGGAACAAATTTGCGGAAGCAGCGCAAGAAGCATACGAGGCCCGGCCGGTCTTGAAGGATCCGGACCTGAAGGCATTCGCCCGTCTCGACGACACTGCGTTTCGCGCGGCTTTCTCGGGATCGCCGATCAAGCGGATTGGCCGTGCCAGATTTGTTCGCAACGTTCTGGTGGCGTTGGGAAATTCTGGGGACTTTGGTGCTGCGGAGTTGGTTCGTGGCTTAACTCTTGATCCCGAACCTTTGGTTCGAGGTGCAGCAGTTTGGGCATATTCCAGACTGGTGGATCTGCCTACCTTTGTAAAAGCGCGACGTGACGATCCTGATCCGGACGTTCGCGCGGAGTGGGATTTGGGAATGAAGGATCTGGCCGCACGATCTCGTGACCGCGACGCGGCCGCCCGCGGCGCTGCTTGACAGACAAGCGCAACGCCGTCACATCCGCCCAAGACCCTGATCAGGAGAGGTCATGATACCGTCCGTTCTACCCTTCCCGGATATCGATCCGGCCCTGTTCACGATCGCCCTGGGCAGCTTTGAATTTTCGCTTCGCTGGTATGCGTTGGCCTATATTTTCGGGTTGATTATCGGCTGGCGGCTGATGGTTTACTTGATGAAGCGGCCAAAACTGTGGCCTGGGGACAAGGCCCCAATGAAGCCAGAAGCGCCGGAAGAGTTGCTAACCTGGATGGTCCTGGGCGTCATTTTGGGCGGTCGTTTGGGTTTTGTGATTTTCTATGATCCCGCACGGTTTATCGCCAATCCGGCCGAGATAGTGCAGGTCTGGGAGGGCGGCATGTCCTTTCATGGCGGTTTCATTGGCGTCGTGCTGGCGACGATCATTTACACGAGCGTCAAGAAGAACCCTCTGTTGCAGGTTGGCGATGCGGTAGCCCTGGCCGCGCCGATCGGATTGCTTTTGGGAAGGTTGGCAAACTTCATCAATGGCGAGCTTTACGGCCGTGTGACCGATGTGTCCTGGGCGATGCAGTTTCCGCTACCGAACCCAGTAACCGGCGGGCGCGATTGGACGAACCTTACCGAGCCTCGCCATCCGTCGCAGTTGTACGAAGCCGCATTGGAAGGACTTTTGCTGTTCCTGGTGATGTGGGGATTGGCGCTCTTCGGGGGTTGGCTGAAACGTCCGGGGTCGTTGATTGGCGTATTCTTCATTGGCTATGGCGCAGCGCGGTTTTTCGTCGAATTTTTCCGCGAGCCCGATCCGCAGTTGGCCGATATGGTGCGTGACTGGGGAATATCCATGGGGCAGGTCCTGTCGGCGCCGATGGTCTTGATCGGACTTGGGTTCATTCTCTATGCCAACCGGCGGGCGCCCAAGGCTGCGGGATGACCCCGCTGGAGGCGTTGATCCGGCAGGAAATCACCGCGACCGGGCCGATGACCGTGGCCCGGTACATGGAGCTTTGTCTGACACATCCTCAGCATGGCTATTACGTGACGCGTGATCCTTTCGGCATGGCCGGAGATTTCATCACGGCCCCAGAAGTCAGCCAGATGTTTGGAGAGATCGTCGGCGCATGGACTGCTGCGGCGTGGATCGAGATGGGGCGCCCGGCCTTCAAGCTGGTCGAACTTGGTGCAGGGCGCGGAACACTAATGGCGGACGTGTTGCGAGTTCTACGAAGGGCAGGGGGTTCGCCCGAAGTTTGGTTCGTCGAGGTGTCGCAGCACTTGCAAGAAGAACAAGCCCGTCGTGTATCCGGCGCTGAGTGGGTCAAAAGCCTGGATCAGGTGCCTGATGGTCCCGCTGTTTACCTTGCCAACGAGTTCTTCGATGCCCTGCCGGTCAGGCAGTTCCTGTGTGCGGAAGATGGCTGGCATGAGAGGGTTATCGGACTGCAAGAGGATCGGTTGATCTGGGGGTTGGCACCGTCCGCAGGCGGCCAGGTTGGGTCGGTCGGAGACTGGCGCGAGCGTGCGCAACAGGCCCATGATGTGGTCAACCAACTTGCTCTGCGTCTGGCGCGGGCCCCTGGGGCCGCGCTGATATGCGACTATGGCTATCGGCAGAAAGATCGCCCTGACGGACTGACCCTGCAGGCGGTGCGACGGCATGAACGTGCAGATCCTCTATGTGATCCCGGGCAAGCGGATCTGACCTGGCTGATCGACTTCGATGTCTTTCAAGAGCTCTATGCCGCCAAAGGCTGCGCGGTGCGGGTGACATCGCAGGCCGGTTTTCTGACGGAACTAGGGATCGGGCAAAGGGCTGAGGTGTTGGCTAACGCAAGTCGGGACAAGGCCGATGCCATTGCAGATGCGTTGGAACGCTTGACGTCACCAGAGCAGATGGGGACGTTGTTCAAAGTGCTTGGGGCGGTGTCGCCCGGCCTTGAACTGCCACCTGGATTTGAGTCCACATGACCCTCAGACCTATTAAAGCTGAAATTCTGAGCGGCGTGACCCACGGTTTCTTCACCCGGGACGGTGGTGTGTCCGAGGGGATCTATGGTTCGTTGAACGCCGGTCAGGGATCGTCAGACGATAATGGCAACGTGGCTGAGAACCGCCGGAGGATCGCCGACCATTTAGCCGTAGATGAACTGGTTTCGCTGCATCAGGTTCACTCACCCGATGTCGTCGTTGTGACGGAACCCTTTCACAAGAGGCCGCAGGCAGATGCCATGGTCACGGCCACGCAAGGTCTGGCCATTGGAGTTCTCACCGCAGATTGCACGCCTGTTCTGTTCTGCGACCGGCAGGCAAATGTCGTCGGCGCGGCCCATGCTGGGTGGAAGGGGGCGTTGGCCGGTGTCTTGGAGGCCACTTTGGACACAATGGAGGCTCTTGGTGCCGAGCGTCGGAACACCGTCGCTGCAATAGGCCCGGTAATCTCTCAACGCGCTTACGAGGTCGGCCCTGAATTCTTTGAGCGTTTCTTGGATGAAGATATGGAGAACGCGCGGTTTTTTGCAGGTGGCCAAGGCGACAGGGCGATGTTCGATTTGCCAGGATTTTGCCTGCATCGTTTGCGCGAGGCCGGATTGAATGAAGCGGCGTGGACCGGGCACTGCACTTACTCGGATGAGGAAAGATTCTTTTCCTATCGGCGAAGTTGCCATAGATCCGAACCTGATTATGGCCGCCTGGTCGCAGCGATTGCGGTCTAATCTAGCGAGCACAAGGGTTCAAACGCAGGCGGGGGACAGAAGATGCTGCACTTTACCGAGGCTGAATTCGCGGAACGCTTGACAAAAACCAGAGCCGAGATGGCGGCACGCGAATTAGATGGGTTGCTGTTGTTTGCACCGGAAAGCCAGTTTTGGCTAACTGGGTACGACACGTTCGGTTTTTGCTTCTTCCAATGCCTGGTGGTCGGGCAGGGTCAGGATCCGGTACTGTTGACCCGGTCGGCCGATTACCGGCAGGCGCAGTTAACTTCGAACATCGCGGATATCCGGGTCTGGAAGGATGAGGCTGGTGCGAACCCGGCCAAAGATCTTTTGTCCATGCTGTCGGATCTGGGCCTGGCTGATAAACGGCTGGGTTGGGAGACCGGGACCCAAGGCCTGACCCACAAGAACGGGCAGGCGGTTGCGGCTGAGTTGGGGAATCTGACCGATGCTTCGGATCTGATCGGGAAACTACGGCTGGTGAAATCGCCAGCCGAGCTGACCTATGTCCGCAGGGCAGCCGAATTGTCCGACGCGGCCTGGAATGCGGCGTTCGCGGGCACCGCACCGGGCGCCGATGAAGGAGATATCCTGGGCGCGATGCATCAGGCGATCTTTTCTGGCGGTGGAGATTACCCTGGCAACGAGTTCATCATCGGGTCCGGTGAACATGCGCTATTATGCCGTTATCAATCCGGCCGCCGAAAACTGGATGCGAAGGATCAACTGACGCTGGAATGGGCCGGAACCTATCGCCATTACCACTCTGCCAATATGAAAACGATCGTTGTTGGTGACCCGAGGCCTCAACATGAGGCGATGCAAGCTGCCGCCGCTGCTGCGTTACAGGCCTGCGAGGCGGCACTGCAGCCGGGTAACGCGATGGGTGACGTGTTCCAAGCCCATGCCGATACATTGGATCAGGCCGGGCTTGGGGCGCATCGATTGAATGCATGCGGTTATTCCTTGGGATCCAGGTTTTCCCCATCCTGGATGGAAGACCAGATGTTCTTTGAAGGGGCGCCTACGATCCTGGAGCCTGGAATGGTCTTCTTTTTGCACATGATCCTGATGGACAGCGATACCAACACCGCAATTACACAAGGCCGGACATCAATCGTGACCGAAACCGGATCCGAGCCTTTGGGACGGATGCCCTTGGAACTGGTTGTGCGCTAGACGCTTTGCTTCGCTACGAAGCCATGCAAGGGCAACGTTCGGTAATCCCATAGCTCGAAGTCTTCAGCGTAGTGGTCTTCGATCAAGCGACGCGTTGCTTTGGTCATGTGGCAACGCCATTCATCTGGTTCGGTCGAGCCGTTGTCATGGCGGCGTTCGTCCCAGCGGCTTCGCGACTTGTGGATGACCGAGAGGACAAAGCCGAAGTCCTCGGCAAAGTCTTCAACCCTGCCGACGAAATCAATGCCCGGCACGACTGCACCATCTTTGGCCAGCCAGTGGATCTGAGGCCGCGCAATCTCGATTTCCCCCGACAGAAAGTCGTCCGAAGATAGGAAACTTTCGAAGTCTTGGGCCGAGACCAAATTGTAGTGCTTGCCTTCCTTCCAGCGCTGCAGGAAGCGGTAGACCGAGAAGGCCCGCGCATACGGGTTCCGGACGAAGGCAAAAACAAAGAACTGACGCCACACATGGGGCGGACATTTTGCCTTGATCTGCAGGGCGGTGGAATGCTTGCGCAGGTCGAAGCGGGACGCAAAGAGGCCTTGCAAAGCCTCGCCATATTTGGTGCCGCCTAATTCGATATCGCGAAAAGTTGTCAGCGCCGACAGGGTACGCGTCACGGTCGTCCCGGCCGTTTTTGGGACATGGACAAAGATGAACCGATGCTGATGGTTCAGGATCATGATCTGCCTGCGATTTGCACAGCAGGGATAGGCGGATGTCGGTTAACTAATTCCTAATGCGCCGATGGCTTCGTAGGCCACCAAGAGCAACTTCACCATCGATGCTCATCAGTGATTAACGGACCTCTGCTATGGGTGAAGCCAGGTCAGCAGCGCGCCTTGGCCGGCGCCAGAAGTGGTGGAGTGTCCTCGTGTTGAAAATCGTGCAAGTTTTGTTCCCGTCTCTTGCAACTCAGTTGCGCCGGCTGATCCGCAAGGAAATCCAACGGGATGTTCAGCAGAACCTGGTGACACATGCCTCGGCACGCCAGTCTCTGGATCTCTATGAGATGCGGTTGGAAACTCTGGATACGCGCTTGGCAAAGCGCATCATGACCCTTGAGGCACGTATTACTGAATTGGAGGCGCATACCCAACATCGCCACCGCCAGACCGTGGGATAAGCGATGGGATATGTCTGGTCGCCTCTGGCGCCGTCTCCGTCGGGGATCGCGAACTACGTGGAGACGTTGATCTCGGAAGATCCCGAGTTTGCGGATCTGACTTTCGTCACCCAGGATCCAGATCAGCGTGAAGGCAGGAATGCCCTGGCGCCGGAAGGTCATGTGCGCCTGGAAGACAAGGCTTTGCTGCAACTGGGTAACAATGTGCACCACGGGTTCATTTTGGAACGTGCGCGGCTTGGCGGTGCAATTGTCGAATTGCACGATCTTTCGCTGCACCACCTGCACACTGAACTGACATTGGCCAAAAAAGACTTCCCCGGCTATTTGGCCGGTCTGCAGGAGTCAGAAGGCGACTGGGGCCGCCGGGCGGCATTTCAGCGCGCCAAAGGGTTTTACTCTCCGCGGTTGGATTTCTATATGCGCGTAAACCGCACGATTTGCGAGCGGGCGCGGGCTGTGATTGTCCATTCGAATTGGGCGAAGTTCCAAATCGAATTGCAGGACGTTGAAACGCCAATCCACGTTCTCCCGCATTATGCCTTAAAGCCCGAAGAAAGCCATGCAACCAGCCGGTCCAGGGCCGAGGCCCGGCGAAGATTAGGGTTGGATCCAGACAGCTTCATGGTCCTTGTGGCTGGTTATGTTACCCCAGCAAAGCGAGTTGATTGGGTTCTGGACGCAGTGCATCACTTGCTGGACGCCGGACATGATCTTCGGTTGGTCGTTGCTGGTGCCTGCGAGATGGAGCAGATTTCCGAACTGATCTTGCAATCACCACATCGCGAAAAAATTAAAATCACGGGTTATCTGGACGCTGCTGCCTTCGATGAATACACGCTGGCTGCCGATATAATGCCGTTAATGCGGTTTCCCTCTGCGGGCGAAAGTTCCGGCGTTGCAGCGCGTGCACTTGGGTTTGGGCGGGTGATCGTCGTTCCGGAATATGCAGCCTTCTCGGACCTGCCGGATGCAATATGTGAGAAAGTCCAACTGGACGAACCAGTGGTCCCGCAATTGGTTTCCGCGATTGAGCGGTACGTCGCAATGCCGGAACGCCAGGCGGCGATGGAGAAACGCGTGGGCGACTATGCAGCCCGGCATCTTAGCTTGGATGGTGCACGTACTGGTCTGAAATCGATCCTGGCAAAGTACTGGGCGTGATTTTCCATGAGCGGGGTCCTTTGGCTGTCAAACATCGAGACGTCTGAGCCTATTGGAATCCCGATCAACCGAATTACCTTGATCGAACAAAAGTCGGCCAAAGACGGGAATGTTGTCGCCGTCTTTTTGGATACGGGCAAAGAGCTGCGCGTCATTGAATCTCTGGCGACCGTCAAGTCACGGATCATGGATCAGACGCAGAGCGAATAACCGGACTTTGGACTGAGCCGTCTGCTTAAATCCGCGTAACCTACTGTAAACGTGAACTTCTATCAGATTTTTAAGCCCTAAGTTGCGTTAGGATGCCTAAAACAGTCGGAATTCTCGAACATCACATCTGTGCGGTCAGAAATCGCTTTACCTACCGGTGGTTTGCATTATGCATGGCTGCATTCAAGGAGTGTATTGATGCCGAAATTTTGCGCAAACCTAACCATGATGTTCACAGAGCATGCATTCCTTGATCGATTTGCAGCAGCTGCGGATGCCGGATTTAAGGGCGTCGAATACCTATTCCCCTATGATTTTGAACCCGGCGAGATTCAGCAGAAGCTTCGAGAACATAACCTGACCCAGATCTTGTTCAATGCGCCTCCCGGCGATTGGGAAGCGGGCGAACGCGGGATGGCGGCGATTCCCGGTCAAATGCCAGAGTTTCGCGACAGCATTGAAACTGCACTCGAATATATCGAGGTCCTTAATCCTACGGCTCTCCACGTCATGGCGGGCAACGCAGCAGGCAAAGGTGCCCAAGCGATGTATATGGAAAATCTGGATTGGGCGGCGCGCCGTGTCGGCAACCAGGTGATCCTGATTGAACCGATCAACAATCGGGATATGCCTAGCTATTTCCTGAACCGCACGGACCAGGCCGTTGGTATCATCGAGGCAATCGGCGCGCCCAATCTGCAATTGCAGTTGGATCTTTATCACGCACAGATCATGGAAGGTGATTTGACGCGGCGGCTGGAACGGTTGATCGGATATGTCGGCCATGTGCAAGTTGCGGGTGTCCCGGCGCGAAACGAGCCAGATACCGGCGAGTTGAACATCGCTCATCTATTCGAAGTCCTAGAGCGCCTGGGCTATGATGGATGGATAGGATGCGAGTATCATCCCGCCGGGCGCACCGAAGATGGATTGGGCTGGATGAAGGATCTGATGCAGGGTTGATCATTTGATTTGATTGGCTTCAATGTGCGGGTCAACTGAGCGTCTCGATGAAAATCATCCACATTACAGATCTGCATCTACCGCAGCCTGGTGAAAAGCTCTGGGGCCTGGATCCCTATGCGCGTTTCGAAAGCGCATTGGTCGATATCGAAACCCTGCATTCAGATGCCTGGCTATGCGTGATATCCGGCGACTTGACCGATCGCGCTGTGCCTCAGGCCTATGACTGGTTGGCGAACCGGTTGGCGCGGTTTCCGTTTGAGACGGTGCTGATGCTGGGAAATCACGATGATCGGGCGACGGCGGTCTGCGTGCTGCCAGGGCTACCCGTTGATCAGAATGGTTTTGTGCAAACGACGATCGACCTGCCGGTTGGCCGGCTGCTTTTCCTGGACACTTTCAAAGGTGGCACTTCGGCCGGTCAATATTGCACGGCACGGCAGGAGTGGTTGCGGACCCAGTTGGCAGAGGCGGCGGATCGTCCGGTGTGGATTTTCATGCACCACCCACCATTTGACGTCGGCATCGCATATATGGACCGAATAAAACTGGAGGAAGGTGATGTCTTTGGCGACATTGTCGAAGGTTCATCTGTGCAACATATTTTCTTCGGCCATATCCATCGAACTTGCTTTGTCCATTGGCGCGGGATTTCGTGTTCCAGTCTGCCAAGCCTTGCCCATCAGGTACCGCTGGACCGACCTGCATTAGGAACCAGCTATTCAATCGAACCGCCTATGTATGGTGTCATCAATCTTTCGGAAGATGGGATGATCGTCCATGTTGATGCCTGGGCGGATCGTGCGCCGGCAGAAATGGATTGGTAGGCGTCGTTCTAGTGGGCGTCCGCCAGCGGCTGGCCGATGTTCAAAAGCATTCCATTATCGATGACCAACATTTGCCCGGTGATTGATTTCCCACCCAGGGCGAACAGCATGATCGCCTCGGCGACGTCTTCGGAAGATACGACCCTGCGCAACGGCGTGGTTCTGCGCGCCCGATCGCGCAACTTCTCGATCGTTGCATCGTCATGCTGTTTTGCCCACCATTCTGAATCGACGAAGCCTGGGCAAACCGCGTTAACCCTGACCTCGGGTGCTAAAGACCTAGCAAGTGATAAGGTCAACGTGTTCAGGGCGCCTTTAGAGGCTGCATAGGCAATCGACGACCCGATCCCGGACAAACCGGCGATAGACGACGTATTGATCACCGTTCCATTGCCCGAGGCTTTCAATGCCGGCAAAGCCGCGCGGACCATCTGATAGGTTCCGATCGTGTTCACGCCGTAGATCCGCTCGAAGTCTGCGGCGTCCAACGCATCCAGGTCTCTTTGATCCGCAGACTTGGTGACGCCAGCATTGTTGATCAGAATGTCTATTCTACCCCAGAGGTCGAGGGTTTCGTTGACGATCTGCCTGCATATGTGATCCTGGCTCACATCGCCTTGGATCGCGATTGCATCAGATCCGATTGCTTTGCAGGCGTCGACAACATCGGCGGCGCCTTGGGCATTTCCGCCGTAATTGGCAACGACCTTGACACCAGCTTCTGCCAGCATTTTCGCGCTGGCGGCACCGATCCCACTTGAGGCGCCTGTTACTATGGCGACGCGGTCTTCTGACATGAAGGGTCTCTCCTGGTGTTGCCGTTACTATTCGCTGCAATTCAGAGCCTGGTGATTTCTTGGCGTTAACTCTTGCTCGCTGTGATCAAAATACCACCGAGATCACCCGCCCCAACCAAGTCGACAAATCTGGGGTAGGCGCGGTGAAACCAGTCGTCGCCAGTCGGGTGTCCGCTGGCCGTGGTTTCATCCCGCAAGGCCAGATACATTTCCAAGCGCTCTTCCAGCACTCGGGCCCAGCGCGAAGTAAGGTCCTCGGTCTCCACCTGTGCGAAACCGGCACCAAGGAAAGTGGATCGCCAAACTGTCGGTGAGGGCAGGGCTCGAAAGCCCAATCCTCTGCGCAGCAATTCAGTATCTGCCCGAGACAAAGTTTTGCTGGAGGTCAATGTCGAGACAACCGCCCGTCCGCCGGGCCGCAGTACCCGAAATGCCTCTGCAACAGCTTTTGGGTAATCTGGGATATGAAGAAAGGCCTCTTGGCTGACAACGGTATCGACAGCCTGGTCACCCAGCGGTGCCTCGGTGACCGACCCCTGAACGACCTTGACCCTGTCGGCAAGGCCGCAGACCGCGTTCAGCGCCGCGGCTCCTTTGACGCGGTCCGAGGTAAGGTCGATACCCATTACCTGCAGGCCATGAACGTGGGCGTACCAGCGGGCCGGACCGCCGAGACCGGCGCAAAAGTCCGCGACAATAGTGCCCGGTTTCATGTTTGCACGGGCGGCGATTTCCGCGTTCGCCTCCAACCCGCCATAGTGGTCCTGATCGTGCGGCCAAAGGCTTTCAGGCTTATGAGGACCGGTGCCGATTTTATCCAATATGTGCGAAGCTGAAATCGGATGCACGCGGTACATTTCTACAATCTCGTCAGACAGGCTCATGGGCGCTCCACGCGTTGACCGGACAGCAGCGCGAGTGTAGACCGCGCGCATCCCTTCCGGAGGACAACATGACCGACACGCCCCGTTCGTTTCAAGAGGTGATCCTGCGCCTGCAAACCTATTGGGCAGCGAAGGGATGTGCAATCATGCAGCCCTACGACATGGAGGTCGGCGCCGGTACTTTCCACCCCGCGACAACCCTGCGCGCACTGGGCCCAAATGCCTGGGCGACTGCATATGTGCAGCCATCGCGCCGCCCTACCGATGGGCGTTATGGCGAGAATCCGAACCGGCTTCAGCACTACTATCAGTATCAAGTTTTGATCAAACCCAGCCCACCCGATTTGCAGGACCTCTACCTTGGATCTCTAAAGGCAATCGGCATCGATATGGCGATGCATGACATCCGGTTTGTCGAGGACGACTGGGAAAGCCCGACGCTTGGGGCGTGGGGTCTGGGGTGGGAGGTCTGGTGCGATGGTATGGAGGTCAGCCAGTTCACCTATTTCCAACAGGTCGGTGGCCACGACTGCCATCCGGTATCAGGCGAGTTGACCTATGGGCTCGAACGCCTGGCCATGTATGTCTTGGGGGTCGATCATGTCATGGATATGCCGTTCAATGACCCTTCGGCCCCGATCCCGCTGACTTATGGTGACGTCTTCCGCCAGACCGAGCGGGAGTATTCCCGGTTCAACTTTGACACAGCTGATACCGAGGCCCTTCTGAAGCATTTCGAGGATGCCGAGCAGGAATGTCACGCGATCCTTGCAGCGCCCGAGATGGATCCAAGGCGAACAGAGGACAATCAGCCGAACATCATGGCACACCCCGCCTATGACCAGTGCATCAAGGCGAGTCACCTTTTCAATCTTCTGGATGCCCGCGGCGTGATTTCGGTGACCGAGCGTCAAGCTTATATCGGTCGTGTCCGTGCACTGGCCAAGGCC
This sequence comes from Pseudomonadota bacterium, assembly GCA_039028795.1. Lineage (GTDB taxonomy): Bacteria > Pseudomonadota > Alphaproteobacteria > Rhodobacterales > Rhodobacteraceae > Thermohalobaculum. Next base: position 26,247 of record JBCCHJ010000013.1, on the reverse strand, counting down.
TGCGCAGACGCATTTGTACAGACCGAAGCAGGCAGCGCGTTGGCATGATCGGGTTTTGTAGATGGAATTCGGTTTTTCGAAAGAGCTTAGCGCCCGCATATTTTTTAGAAGCTGATTCCGGGATTGCTTTGCCAGGATCGTCCAGATGAATGGCCGCGTCTTGATGGCCGCCTCTCTCGCGGTACTTGCGGTCTTCGGCATCGCGTTATGGTGGTTTCAAACCCGTGCGTTTTATGAAGAGTTCGCCGTGGACGCGATCCGGGTTGGTGATGTCGAGGTGCCGGTCACAGACTTCCAGGGAATCGATGCGAAGACCAGCCCAATCAAGCTGCGCGCCTGCATGAAGGTCGCACCTGAAGACTTCGACAACGCTGAACCCGCACCAAATGCCACGCCTCTTGTCGCCCAGTCATGGTTCAATTGCTTCAACGCGAAGGCTCTGTCCAGGGCGCTGGAAGCGGCGGATGCCAAAGCGTATCTGGCGGCAGCGGACGAGTTTGATGGCACGCTACGCATCATCGCCGTCTATCCAGATGGACGGGCGTATATGTGGCGCCAATTGACGGAAGAATTCGCCAATCAATAGCTGGCGATCAATCCTTGCATCGCCAGGCTGGCCCGCATAGGTTCCGCGCCGACGGAGAGGTGGCCGAGTGGTCGAAGGCGCACGCCTGGAAAGCGTGTATAGGGGCAACTCTATCGCGGGTTCGAATCCCGCTCTCTCCGCCAGAAAACAATTGAGCATTGATAATTAATGAAAAAATCAGGCTTTGAGAACTGTTCCCACATTTGTTCCCATGCGCACGCTTCGAATTGACTGACATTCGATGCTTAGAAACCACATCGGATGCCTCAATCTTCATCTGACCCACCTGTGACAAGTTTCCGTTGTCGTTTGCGGCTGACCTGACCATAGCTCCGGAGGGTATCGGATCAGGAGGCTTTAGCGGACGGCCAATGGCGTTCATGCGAGAAGCCTTGCTCGCAGTCGCGGGATGCTAGACCGGCCATTCGCTGCATCGCCGGCAGCCATGCCTCAGTCGTTCCGCGGACAAAACCGTCAACTGAGCAGAGTACTCAGGCTCACAGTACGCCTCCGATCCCGGACGTTTGGTCACTGAGCTTGCGAACGATTGAGATATTCTTCAGAGGTTTAAGGCTTATCTTGAGGCGACCCGGCAGATCAGGTGATTCAGATGCATAACAGCCTCTCGGATGGCATTCAAAACACTGGTTTTGTTACGAAATCCCTTAATAATTGGACCGGCGCCTACGTTTTCCGTACAAGGAATTCAAGAAGAACAACTTTCTTCTAGGGGGCGGCAATACGGACGGATCGGACGCATGGCTGATACCCTTCTCGGCGGAATCGTGATCAACGAAGTTTTGGTTGACCCCAACAGCACCTCCAACAACTTCGATACAGATGGCAACGGTGTTGCCGCAGCAACGGATGAATTTGTTGAAATCGCAAACACCTCAAACGCCCCGATCGATGTATCAGGTGTTCAACTATGGGATTCCGCAAACGAAAACTGGTTCACCTTTCCATCCGGAACGGTCTTGCAACCCGGCGCTCATGCAGTTGTCATCGCTGGCGTTCAATCAGGTGGCAGCTTGCCAAACGGTGGCCCTGATGATCTTGCCTTTGACGCTGGACGCGGCACGGCGGTCTTGAACAACGGTCCAGAAAACATTGTCCTCTATGATCCTGGGACTGACACATTTATCCAAACGACATACAATGGCGATGTATTGGATGATCCGGTCGCAGACTACACAGGGTTTTCTCCAACTGCTACTCGCATTGGGTCCGGAGAAAACTTCGGATCAGATATAGACGGGTTCTCTATTCAGCGGGCGCCGGATGGGTCGGACACTTTCGCGAATGACGAAACACCAACACCCGGCGACTTCAACATCTGTTTTGGAAATGACGCGCTAATCCTCACTCCTGAAGGTGAGCGGACTGTTGCCAGTCTCTTGCCCGGTGATTTGGTCGAAACCAAGGACTTCGGTCCACGGCCTATCCGTTGGGTCGGACGCCGACGTATAGGCGAACAAGCTCTTGTTGGTTCGCCGCAACTGCTACCGATCCGGCTCGCTGCAGGCACGTTGGGCGAAGGCCTGCCGCGACGCGATCTCTTGGTATCGCAACAGCATCGCATAGTCGTGCGCGGACCTATCGCCGTACGCATGTTCGATAGTAAGGAGGTCCTCGTGGCTGCCGTCCATCTTCTCGGAGTAGATGGGATCGAAGTTACCGACGATGTCACAGACATCAATTATGTCCACCTGATGCTTGATCAACACCAGATTATCTTCGCTGAAGGAGCTGAAACCGAGAGTCTCTACGCTGGCGCCCAGGCCTTGCATGGCATCGATAGGGCGGGCCTCGAGGAGTTATTTCAGATCTTCCCTGAATTGCGAACCGCCGAGACCCCACCGCGCCCAGCTCGCAGGCTCATAGGCGGTCGAGATGCTAGGGAACTGGCGCGCCGCCACGTCAAAAACGGCAAATTTTTATTCGATCCTCGATGACCTTGAACACTCGCCACGTCCGAAGAATGATCCGCGACGATGATTCGCATCATCCTTGATGTTTCCGAGCTAACACCGTCATTCGCTCCGGTCAGGGAAGCAGCAGTGTCTGGACGACGGCTGGCCACAGCGTTACGTTCGGCACCCAGCGTAGCAGAGATCATGGGGCATGCGTCAGTGGGACGGCCTATCAAAGACGATCTATCTGTCAGCCATAAAAAGTCGACGAAGGGAGCGTCCTTATGGCGGACTATTCGAACGAAGGTGGTGATTTCGAGACAGCTTACCGGTCACACTTCGAACGTGTACGGCGATTTTCACAGCGTGTTGTAGGATGCGGTGCCGTGGCGGAAGACGTCACCCAAGAAGCCTTTCTCAAATGGCTGTCAAAGTTGGCTGGTGCCACCGAAACCGCTGAGCGCCACATCCCACTTCTCTATCGAATTGCTAAGGGCCTTTCGATTGACACCGAACGTAGGCGCAAAAACATTCTGCGTTTGCACAGGTCTTTGCCGACACAACCGCATATGGAGCCCAGCAGCGAACGAATGTATCTCGCGCTCGAAGATGCGCGCAGGATAGAACAAGCCCTGCTGAGGATGGTGCCCATGAAACGCGATGCATTCTTGTTGCGACGCATCTATGGTATGCCATTTCGCGAGATTGCAGAAAAGCTGTGTGTCAGCACATCACATGCTCACCATCTGGCGATAGAAGCCATGATTGACCTCGATGATGTGCTGACTGACCTGCAGCCCGTGCTTGACCGTTCAGACCACGCCGTTGTCCGATAGCCTGCAAGATCGGTGTGCGCGCAAGCAATGTCATCCTTAGATCCGAAATCGCGAAAAGTTCTGATCCGAGAAGCATCGCGAATTCTGCTGCAGACAGCCGACGAAAGCCAATCGGCACAGGAAGACGCACTACGGTCTTGGGCAGGAGAGGACAATGCACGTCAAGAAGCGGCGGATCGGGCACTTCGTATTTGGGATGCCAGTTCCGAGCAAAAATCCAGGCGTAGGACGCGCCCTGGCTTAGGCACACTGATGATTATCGGCCTGCTGGCGGCATTTTTGTACCCCGCCATCCGGTTAGAAATTCTCGCAGATTTCAAGTCAGGCCGGACGATGATCAGCGGAATTGACATTGCGGCAGGGGTGGTCGCAGACTTGGACGCGGGCACGGCGTTGGCCGTCGATCAAAGCAAAGTCCAAGTCACAGTCAAAATTTTAGAAGGCTCAGCTTATTTCTATGTCACATCGGAGTCGGATCGAACAGTTGATGTAACTGCCGACAACGTAACAGCGCGCGTCACAGGGACAGAATTTGCGGTCGAGAATGGCGCCGGGTGGTTAGCAGTCGCAGTAAACGAAGGTTCCGTCACGATGAGGCGTGATGATGTAAAGCTTGCGGATCTGAAAGTGGGTTTCATGTGGCGCCGCGATGAAACGAACCCGGTTGGACAAGTCTCTAGAATACAGAACGCCGATGCTGTTGCTGCATGGCGCAGCGGCTGGTTGGACGCAGAAGACCTGACGATGCGTGACATTGCTTCAATCCTGGATAGACGATATGCTGGAAAGATCATCTTTGGCAGCAGCAGTGCTGCCGAGAAGCGTGTGACAGGCCGGTATCGGCTTGACGACCCGATTGGTGCCTTACAATCCGTCGCTGCCGCACATGGGTACCGTGTCGTTCAGGCAACACCTTGGATTGCTTTGGTGACTTCACCCTAAATAATCGGGATAGCTCCGGAAATTCATTTCGCTCGTTCGGTTCCCAATAAAGCATCCAAAATTGGCTCGACGGGGGAACCATGATTTCGAGACAAATCTGCATAGCTGTGTCGGTTGCAATCATCGCAGCCGCAACGATGCCGACCGCCAGCGCGTCAGACCTATCCCAGCGGGTGAATTTTAGACTACCTGCACAATCATTGCCTGGCGCTTTGCGCGACTTCTCCCGCCAATCGGGCATACAGGTTTCCGCGGCAAGTTCTTTGGTGAAAGGCAAAACAAGCACACGTCTGCGCGGCACGATGATGCCCGAGGAGGCGTTGAGAGCCATTGTATCAGGCTCTGGCCTGGTGGTGCGCCGTCTGCCCAATCAAAGCTTGATTGTCATCGCGCCAACGCCAGTGCAATTCTCGCAAGGCGAACTACGAGGCGAAGATATCATTGTCACTGCCCCGCCTGGCAGAGCGCCCGGTGCGTCGGGTGGCGGCGCGCCCTATGATATCTTCGATGAGCCACGTACAATCGAAACCGTCGACGCTGACGAGATAAAAAAGAGCGACCTTTCAAGCGTTGCGGGGGCTGTGGACTCGAAGCCAAATGTTGTCGTAACGAACGAACAGTCGCCCGTAAACTTCGAGATTACAGTTCGCGGCATCAGCGATGTTGGCAACGTCAACAGCACGGCACCCAGCACTGGCATTTTCGTTGACGGCGTCTTGCTGAACCAAGTCGGTGGCAGCGCAGGCTTTAATCCGAGCCTGGTTGATGCCGAGCGCGTCGATATTTTTCTTGGCCCGCAAACCACGACTTTCGGTCGCGGCACCACGGCAGGTGCCGTGAATGTCGTCACCAGCAAACCAACCGATGAAGTCGAGGTGACATTCGAAGGTGAGGTTGGTGATTTTCCGGACGGGTTTGGGTCATTCGTTCTAAATTCGCCCATCTTGGACGACGGCCTTCTTTCCGCCCGTGTGGTAGGGTTCGGCCAGGTTTCCGATGGCTTTATCGACTTCTTCTATCCGACCGTCACAGATCAATTGGGCGACGAGAGCTTCGGCGGAAGACTGAGCCTCAGATCGCAACCAATCGATGACCTTACACTTGATTTCCAGGTCGCCTATACGCGGACCGAATTTGATTCATCGAGCTTTGTGACGCTGGAAATATTGGAGCAATCTGGCGAATTCGTCTCTTTCCCGAATCCGTTGGAGAAAGACATCAACGAAGACTTCATTACGCGGTTCGAGGCGCGCTACGAAACTGACATTGGATCATTCAGTTCGAACACATCCTTTCGCATCGCAGAAAATCTGGCCATCGAGGATGGTGATGGGCTGCCTGTAGACTTGTCGCAAACCACAGTCGCCTTGAACACCCGCAGCTTTTCGCAAGAATTCCGTTACGACGGTGGGCCGCTAGAGCTTCCCGTTGTACCTGGTTCGGTATCTTTTAATGTAGGTGCCAGTTTTAATTTGAATGAATTTGATACGTCCGACACCGTCACATTCGGCCCTGCCATCACTCCGCTGCTGGTTGGCGGTGCGGCCAATCTGGCGGCAACCGACCCGGCTGGATTTGCGGCAGCGGCAGCTGCCCTTGGTCTTCCCGCTGACATAAATGTCGTCGGTGCCGTCCTGGCTGCGCTGCCACCGTCTCAAGTCGGCTTCTTGGACACGGATGATCAGCAGGATTTCCTCAACTTCAGCCTCTATGGTGATCTGGCGTGGCGACCGATCCCCGAACTCGAGCTCTCAGGTGGTTTTCGGTACTCCTTTGACCGCGTCGAAACCAGCGATCAGACGTTCACAACCGGTCCAGCGGTCGCCCTCGGCCTGCTGGAGCCAAGTTTCTCCAATCAAGATGAAGCAAAGTTTCATTCCATCAGTCCCCGGGCTTCAATCAGCTATGATTGGTCGGACGACATTACGACCTTTTTTGCATTCGCGACTGGTTTCAGGCCTGGCGGAATCTCGGAAACACCAACAACGACGATCGAGTTCAATGAAGAGACGACACGCACTTTCGAGCTCGGATTTCGCAGCCGGTTCTTCCAGGACCGGCTGAGAGTGAATGCCACTGCATTCTATACCGAGATTGAAGACTTTCAGACCCCGGTTACTTTTGTCTTCGCAAATACGCTGATCCCACCCGCAATCGTTTTAACCAATGCTGGCGATGCAACAAGTTATGGGGGCGAATTGAGTGTCACAGCGCTGCCAACGGACGGTTTAACACTCAACATGGGCGCGGGGCTGAATTTTACCGAGATCACCAACTTCACGTTGTCGCCGCTGGGATCTGGCGGTGACCCTGTTGATCTGTCTGGCATCGACCTTCCAAATGCTCCGGAATTCACGTTGACGCTGTCCGCAGACTACGAACATCCAAGCCCGCTGGTTGATGATCTCAAACCATTCATTCGGGCGGACTACAATTTGCGGACGGATTTCATAGGGTCGATCTCGGCGCAGCCGACCAAGATTGATGGATACGACACATTAGATCTCCGACTTGGTTTGAGAGGAGAAAAATTCAGCATCGAGCTTTTTGGGGAGAACGTCCTCGACGAAGTATTCGCCACGAGCGGCTTTCCATCCCCATCAAGCGGTCTGCCGGTCCCTCCCAGCGTCCTCGGCGCGCCGAACGCAGCGGCATCTCCTGTTGGTGTGCCGGGCCGTCCACAACGATTTGGTTTGCGCGCAAGCGTCACTTTCTAGCGATATGTTCTGAGCAAATGATCGCAACCGACAGAATGTTGTGTGGGTGCGGCGTGAAGAAAACAGTGTTACATTAAAGGCTAGGCTTCAATTGATCTCCTTCGGATTGGTTGAGCGCGTTGATCGCTGGATACTCCAGTAGCGTTGGCAAAGGTTCACCACACATGGTTTGCAATCGAGCTGTTCGAGCGCGGCGACCAAGTTCAATCGCTTTCGGAAGGTCGACCTAAACCAATTTAAGTCCAGATCCGCGAGACACCAAAACAGTGTTCCAAGCCCGTCTCCAAGCGCGAAGATGGCGGGGTTCCGGTGTTCGCGCACTAGAATTCACGGAGTTAATCGTCCCCATCGCGGGCGCTGTCAGCGGGAACCGATGAAGCGTCAAAAATTCCCAGCAAAATCATCGTCGATCCGTCCAACCAAATCGACGACCAGCAGATCGTTGATAAGCCGATCCGGGCGGGTATGCTCCCCAGCACGGTTCCAAAGCGGCCAAAGCAGTGTTTCTGGCACGCCATCCAGACCGACCGAAACGCCTAGGCGATCCATCTCATCATCCAGAGTGCGCTATTCGCCAACCCTGGGCGTTTGACCGTTGTTTCCAAAATTCAGCATATTTTCCGCGACCGGCCAGCAGAGCGTCGTGCGTACCTTGTGCAGCGATGCGACCGCCGTCCAAGACCAGGATCTGATCCGCGCCTTGGATGGTTTGCAAACGGTGGGCGACCACGACCAAAGTCTTGTCGCGCGACAGTTCGGCCAAGGCCGTCTGAATGGCTGCGTCGTTCACCGGGTCCAGCGCAGCTGTTGCCTCATCCAACAGAATGATCGGCGCATCCTTCAGGATTGCCCGGGCGATGGAGACGCGTTGCGCTTCCCCTCCCGACAGCGCGCTGCCCCCTTCGCCGACGCGGGCCTGTAGTCCACCGGGCAATCGCGCGGCGATTTCGTCCACCGCGGCCAGCCTTGCGGCCCTGGCAATGTCGGCCTCTGACGCCGACGGACGCCCGAGTCGAATGTTTTCCTCGATCGTGCCATCGAAGAGATAGACGTCCTGGAAGACCACCGAAATATGGCGCATCAACTCTCGGGTCGCGACATCGCGCACATTCGTGCCGCCAATCCGTATCGCGCCGCCATCCGCATCCCAAAACCGGGCAATCAGCCGAAGGATCGTGGTTTTGCCAGCACCTGAAGGGCCGACAATCGCAGTGGTGGTGTCGGTGCGCGCACGGAAGCTTATCTTCTCCAGGACAGGCGTATCACCATAAGCAAAGCTGACATTTTCGAACCGGATCTCGCCGCTCTCTGGGACCTGACCCGATTGCGACTCCGCGAGCATAGGCGTGGTCAGTAACGCATCCATCCGATCAAGACTGTTTCGGCCGACCCTCAGCGCACCGGCAAGGTCGGCGGCCATCATCAGCGGCTCGACATAACGGACGGTTAGCACCATTAGCGCAACTAGTTCGGCGGCGTCGACTTGGCCGCCCAGCGCCAGATTTACCCCCAAAATCAACAGCGTCGTGAACACCAATTGCAGTGCCAGGGTAAAGCTGGCTAGACCCGGTGCGACGGTAAAGATCTGGCCCCGTTGTGCACGATGTTGGTCGATAAGTGCCCTGTCGAGATCGGCATAGCCGCGCTGATCCGTCCCGAAAGCGCGCAACACCTGCTGAGCCTGGGCGAATTCAACAATCCGTCCGGTCGTTTCTGCGGCGGCGGCGTTTACGGAATGATCGGTCCGCTGTACCAAATCGGCAGACCAGCGGAAGATAACTGCCAAAACTGGTGCGCTGATCAGTGCGGCCAGTGCCAAACGCCAATCGAAGATGAACATTGCCAGCATCACAGTGGCAGGCGTCACCAGCCCGACAACCACCGGGCGTAAAAGATTTGCTGGGATACCGATCACATTGATCACGCCCTGGCTGCATAGCCGGCCGATGTCGCCCACCTTGTCGGCACTGAACCAACCGAGCGGCAACCGGGCGATATGATTGCTTAACCGGCGAAACAGTACGCGGCTCAGGCCGATCGATGCGCCATAGCCTTCCAATTGCGTCCGCCAGCGCACCACCGTGTAGCATACGAACAGCATGCTTAGCCCGGCGATCCAGGTCCACGCAGTGGCGGTGTCGCCAGCAAAGAGCGCTCGTAAAATCGGTACCAGCATTGCAAATGCGAGCCCGGTAAGGACGCCCTCGACGATCAGACCGACCAGACTTCGGCGCAATCGGGTACGGCTGGCGGTCCCTGCAACCTGCAGCAAGGGCCCGATCATGCGGCGCCTGCGCCGCGTGCCGTTTGATGTGCATGCCACATCCGCGCGTAAAGACCGTTTTTGATCAGCAGCTCTTCATGACGCCCGCGCTCAACGATCCGGCCACCGTCCAAGACGCAGATTTGATCGGCGCCAGTAATGGTGTGCAACCGGTGAGCAATGACCAGCAATGTCCGTCCGACGATCAGCTGTGACACTGCGCTTTGGATCTCGGCTTCGCTGTCGGGGTCAGCAAAGGCCGTCGCTTCGTCCAGAACCACGATCGGAGCATCTGCCATCAAAGCACGGGCTATCGTGACCCGTTGCGCCTCACCGCCGGAAAGGTGTGCATCTATCCCGGCTACCGATTCGTACCCTCTCGGCAGATTTTCAATGCGGTTGTGAATCCCGGCGGCTTGGGCGGCAGAAACGATTTCAGCATGAGTTGCATCCGGGCGGCCAAGCGAAATGTTCTCGGCGATCGAGGTGCGGAGCAACTGGACATTCTGAAAGACGTAACCGACCTTTGAGTACAAATCGCCCGGCACCATATCGCGGACCGATACGCCACCAATGCAGATCTCTCCTTTGCTGACGTCCCAGAAACGGGGCAAAAGGCAGGCCAGGGTGCTTTTTCCGGACCCGGACGGGCCGACCAACGCAGTTACCTTGCCGGGTTCCATCACAAGATTGATGTCCTGAAGGGCATTTGTTTGCCCGTCGTAAGAAAAAGCGACGCCATTGTAGGAGACACGGTGCCCGTCGGGCGACTTTGGATCGGCGGTATCCGGCAGTGGTGGCGTTGCCAGTAATCCGCCGATCCGCCTGGCTGCGTTGCGGGCCAGCATAAATTCGTTCTGGGCAAATGCGATGTTCAATAGGGGGGCGGTCATGCCAGGGGCCAGCACCACGATGGCCAGTGTCTCGGCAGGACCTAGGCCGACCAGCATCGCCGCGATCAGCACGAAGGCGATCGCAAAGATAGGCGATAGCACGAGATCCGCCGCAACCGCCAGCAGTAGCATACCCCGGACCATGTCCCAGAAGTCTTCTGAGAAGCGTTCTGCGCGCTCGGTAAACCGGTCGAATGCACGCTTCGTTCCGCCAAACGTCTTTATAACTGCGATGCCTTGAACGTATTCAACGGCTGCTTCGTTGACCCGATTCAGCGAGCGATTGTAGGCATCTACCTGATTTCCAAAGCGCGCAAACTGCAGGGCGTACATTGTCGCGCCCAGGAACATAGGGATGATTGCGATCAGCGCCAGCCGCCAGTCCAACCAGATCAAATAGCCAAGCGCCACCACCGGTGCGATGGCAGCACTGACGGTATCGGTGAAGGCGTGGCCGACAAGGTGGTGCATGGCCACAATGTCGTCCTGCAGCGCCTTTTTCACCTGGCCGGCGCTACGCGCATCGAACCAGCCCAATGGGACCCGCATCAGATGCGCAGCCATCTGCCGCCTGAGATTCAATTGCAGGTCGAGGTCTGCCAAATGTGTCAGTGCTAATGCCGCGACCTGGCAAATCAGACGCAGCATCAAAGCCGCGATCGCGATACCCGCGATCCACCAGATGTTAGCAGGATCAGGCGGAGTGCCCCTGAAAAACGCCCGGCCGAGTTCAGCAACTGCGATAAACGGAACTATCCCGGCGGCAGCGGCAACCGCCTGGAAACTACAGCCCAGGATCAATCGAGGTTTGATCGGGGCCAATAAGTCGCCCAACTTGACCGGATTGGCTGCCTTGTTGATCTTAGTTGGCATCAGGATCTCAACCTGTGGGCCGCACTATGGCAGTTCCCAGCACCAAGTGCATCGTCTCAGAATTCCAGTTTTGCGCCGACACCGAATAGCCGTGGTTGGCCGACGCCTCCGGTTGAAACCGGCGCACCTCCGGGCGTCGTACCGAAGGGAAAGGCGCCCGTCGCATAGACTTCGTCGAGAAGATTATCGGCGAAGGCGTAGATCTCGTAGCCATCGCCGTCGAGCCGCAAACGCAGGTTAACGACATCAAACGATTCTAGAGTGCGGGTATTGCCGATATCGGCGGCTCGTTCGCCGACATACTGGTACTCGGCACCGAATGTCAGATCGGCATTCAGACCGAAAGGTGCGAGCGGCAGTGTGTAATCGGCGCCCAGGCTCAGTGTTATGTTGGCGGCATTTGGAACCTCGCCGCCTACCAGAGCACCGGTCGCTACTGGCGCGCTTGTGATCTCGGTCTGCAGCAGGCCCAGCGCACCCTGTATCTGCAAGTCTTCGATGGGTCGCGCGGTGATTTCTAACTCTCCGCCGTAGGTTCTTGTATCGGCGTTCTCGATCGACGCCGTGAACGTAGCAAAATCGAACGCCGCAAGCTGTTCATCCTTGGTGTCATTATAGAAACCGGTCAAGCTGAAGAAAAGTCGATCATTCAACACACTGCCGCGAATGCCGGCCTCGAAAGACAGGGTCGTGGCGGTGTCGAACTCGTCAGGTGCAGCGCCGGGAACCGAAGCGAGGTCTGTGTCCAAGATTGAAAAGCCACCGGCTTTGGCACCGCGCGCCACGGTAGCATAGCTAGTGATCTGATCCGTCACGGCATAGGAAGCAGAGAGGCGCCCGGTGAAGAAGCTGAACGACTCGGACAAATCCTGCTGGTTCAAGGCCACCAGCGCACCACCCGGCACCCCAATGAAGCCACCGCGAAAATCCTCGACTTCATGAGTGAACCGCCCCTCGGCGCTGATGCGAATGTCCTCTGTCACTGGGACGTCAACGCTGCCGAACACGCCATAGCTTTGCGTCTGGATCGACGCATTAAAGGTGCCAGCAAACAGTCCAGTTATGTCCAGGAAAAATTCGGAATCGAGATCGGAATAGAATATGTTTCCTCCGAACAACCAATCGGCCCCGAAGGCTTCGCCGGTCAGGCGAAACTCTTGATTTAGGCGGACCTCGTCTTGGACTTGGGTTGCGAAATCGGCGGTCGGATCATCGAACAGAGCGGGCGGAAACCCGGTTGTCGCCGAAAACAGGCGCCCGTCCGACTGATCATTCCGAAAAAAGTAATCCGAGTAATGAAAGCCCGTCAGCGATGTAAGCACCACCCCGCCAAAATCGTGTTCGATCGTAAGTCCGGTGGTCAGGTTTTCAACTTCCTGTTCTGGAACTATGTCCAATCTGACACGCGGAAATGCCGGGTCTTCGGTGAACAGACGCAGCAGCACGTCCTCATCCTGATGCTCATAGCGCAAAAAAAGCTTCGCCTCTGTGTCCTCGCCCAGATCCGCCGTCACCTTACCGAGTGCGTTGAAGACATCGATCCCGCGCACATCGCCACCCAGATCGTTCGGGACGTCTCCCTGGCGTCCACGATACTCCAGCGCCAGCCGCCCTCCGACCGCGTCAGTGATCGGACCGCTGGCGGTGGCCCTGACGCGGCGTTGCTGCAAATTGCCGTACTCTGCGCTAATCGAGAATTCCGGCGTCTCGGACGGATCGGCCGTTGTCACGCTGATCGCGCCGCCCTGGGCATTTCGCCCAAAAAGAACATTCTGCGGGCCGCGCAGGATCTCGATCCTCTCAATGTCCAGGAAGTCGCTGTCGATCGCCACCAAAGGCACCGGCACCCCGTCAATAAAGAAACCAACCGAGTTGTCGTCAGGGGCAAAACCACCGCCTACGTCACCGATGCCGCGGATGATAAGGCGATTGAAGCCACGAACCCCAGAATCAAGAAACTGCAGATTTGCGGTGCGTCGTGCCAGGGCCCGGTTCTCTAGGACGCGGGCGCTTTCCAGTTCATCAGCCCCGATGGCCCGGATGCCGAATGGCACGTTCCTGAGCAGTTCTTCTCGGCGCCGCGCCGTTACGACAATGTCGTCACCAACGAGTTCAGCTTCCACGCCGGCAGATGGCAGAGGCGATTGGGCCTGGGACTCACGTTTGGTCGCCAGCACAGTTACGATTACCACTGCCCCGATGATCAACCCTGCCTTTATGGCCGCGTAGACATCCTTTCGGCTCCAAACGGCGCCCCCTCGTGGGACGCCCATCTTTTTCACAGCCACGAAAATCCCCCGATTTCAATCGAACACTCTGCGCCGTGGCATGGGATTTCGCTGGGCTGCGAGCCGGGGACAAACAGTCCCACGGGTCGAACCCTACGTGATAGGCCTAAGTTTGAAACAGGGGCCCGCCATAGGGCCGCGGCCATAGTTCATAGGAGAAAGGGCAGTTCGGTCAGAGTTGACGGAGAGCACTGGGCCAGATCCCGAATTTGCGCCGAAACGCGGCAGAGAAGCTGCTTTGATGACGATACCCGACAAAAAAGGCAGCCTCGGATACGGTCCAGCCTTCTTTGGCGATACCCTGCCAAGCGCGTTCGAGCCGGATATCGCGCAGATAGGCAACGACCGATTTGCCGAAAACAGCCTGAAACTTGGACTTCAGCCCGCTCACGCTGATCCCGACTTCGCGCGCCAGCGCGTGCAGACGATGATCCCTTCCGGGGTCGGCGATCATGGCATCCCGGACACCAATCATACGGCGCCGATCGCGCGCGCTAACGGATTGTCCGACGGGGTCTGCGCCCCAAGCCAGACTGCGGGCCAACAGTTCCAACGCACAGCTTTCTGCCAACAGCCCACTGACCAGTGGATCGGCGATGGGCCCGCACAGCGGCTGCACGCGATCCAGCAGCGAGGCATCAACTGGAAAGGTCTCGATATAGGTTTGGCGCATGCGCCGCTCGACCTGGTTCGATAGCTCGTCATCCAGGGAGGCATCCGGCGTGATCATCAGAAAGAACTCCTGATATCGCACGCCTGCCTCGAAGCTGCCTTCCAGCGCCAGACTATCGAAGGAGGCGGCGATCAAAGCGGTGCCCGGTGTAAGTCGATATGCAGGACCGTTCCCGACCCGGATATCGCGCGCTTGAAATGCCAGCTTGATCACAAAGTGTGGTGGAAACACCGCCTCGTGGCGGCTTTTGCGCAGGGCTGTAAGATCGCTTGCCATGGCCCCGAAGCCTGGCGCGACGGTTTTGCGTCCAATCGTTCCTTGAAACTGCCCCATCGACGTTTCGGCGGTGACGTCATCGATCGCCAATTGCCTGTCGTCAAATTCCATCCACCCAGAAAACGCTTCGGCCTGAGCCGGTTCTGGAATTTTCAGGGACTGATCCACGGCTTGCCTCCGTCCGCCCGTTCATCTGCGCGAAGGTCCAGCGAAGCGTTCCTATCTATTCATCCGCAGATTTGGATGGTTTCGATCGGCCAGAGTTCAGGTGCCATTGGTCACGCTAGAGAACAGTGAACGAACGCTTTCGCCAGGTCAATCGATTGGCGCCATAGAACAAGTTGATGGTCCCATCGAACCTCACGATGTTTTGTAGCTATTGACTCGTCTTGCTGCCGGATTGCACCGATCCATCGATATCGGTGGTCGGAAATTGCAGTGAGGTCAGCATCTGAAATTGTTCGCAGTGGTCATGACCGGTCGCTGGCTGACCGTGATCGCACATATCGGCAGATGACAATGCCGGCAGCGTTGGGATCCAAAGAGATCCACTGAACACCTGCGTCCTGACAAAACGTCCAACGAAGCGTTAGATATCCGGTTGCGGATAGGCGGTTCTGGTTAAACGATGATATGCGACACCCAAGACAACCAACAGCAAAGCACCGCAGAACGTCGGGAATACCAGAAACGACCAGGTAGGTTCGATTGCATAGACAACCAGCGGATTGGCTCCCGCCGGCGGATGCGTGACACGAAGCGCAATCATACTGGAAGTTGCCAGCCCGACACCCAGCGCCGGATACCACCAGAAATCACTGAACAGCGTCAGCACCAACATTCCTGCAATCGCTGCCACAACATGACCGCCTAAAACATTTGCGGGTTGAGAAAGCGGTGCTGCAGGCAGACCAAAGATTAGCACGCAGCTCGCCCCGAAGGGCGCCATAACCATGGCGACCTGCAGCGCGTTGCCGGTGAACAGCAACGCAGCGATGGCGATCATACCGCCAACCCCGGCTAGGACGATGGTTCTGGCTTTGGGCTTCGGCAGTCTTCGTGCGAAGAAAGACTGCATTTTTTGACGCTTTCACTAGACGACGTGCCTGAACTTCTTACATAGTGTCATCGAGTTGACAATGGATTGTCAGCAAGGATCAAAGCGCCCGGTTTCGCGCGCGTACCCTCGCCAACCGTTCCGAAAACCACCGTCCTATCGATCGCAGTCTCAGGGGAGGATGTGGCCGTGCTGATCCGTCATCTGCACTATTTTGTTGTGTTGTCGCGCGAGGCGCATTTTGCGCGTGCTGCCAAAGCCTGCAACGTCACGCAGCCGACGCTTTCTGCTGCGCTGCGCAAATTGGAAGGAGATGTCGGCGCCTGTTTGGTTGAACGAGATCGCAGCTTTTGCGGTCTGACTTCCGAAGGCAAGCGAGTGCTGCCCTGGGCCCAACAAATCCTGCTGGACTTCGAGAGCCTGAAAACGGACTTGGATGAAAGCGCCGCAAAGCTGGAAGGAACACTGAAGATCGGCGTCATTCCAGCGGCGATGCCAATAACAGGCTTCTTTACCGAGTGCTTTCTGGCAGCACATCCGGCAGCGAAGATCGATTTGCAGGCGATAAGTTCTCGTCGGATCCAGTCGGGGCTGGACGGTTTGGAACTGCATGGCGGCCTGACCTATATCGATAACGAGCCGCTGGAACGCGTCGTCCAATGCCCTCTATATGTCGAACGCTATGTCGTCATCAGCAAACGGTGTCACTTTCCAGACGCCGGGTCGGTGCCCTGGGAAAGGCTGGAACACGAACCCTTGTGCCTGTTGAACGAAGACATGCAGAACCGCCGGATCCTGGACAGAGCAGCAATGCGCAACCAGGTCACGTTGAAGCCGCGGATCACTGCCAATTCATTCCTGACGATCTGTGCTCACTTGCAGCACGGCGGCTGGATCAGCGTCGTACCAGAGACGTTGTTGAAACTATATGGATTGGGCGATGAATTCGATGTTCATCGGATTGGGAATGACGACACTCGGCACACAATCGGCCTAGCCGTGCCGGACCGGCAGCCAATGGCGAAAATGACCCATGCGCTGTATTCGGCAGTATTCAATTCCGATTTGGCGGGCGCGTTCGCCCGGGCAAATCGAGCGGCCTGAAAAACGCCGTTTATCACGCCACAAAAACTTTCAATTGGACGGCCACTGGGCTTTGCGGATTTTTGATCATGCCACCTGATCCAAGTCCGGCAGCAGCATGGCCCGCGGCATCATCGCGATCTCCGACTGGGGCGCGGACCCGTGGTCTATACTCAATTCACAACGGAGGAATTCCCAATGGCGAAAGTGGTTTGTGTGCTCTACGAAGACGCGGAAGACGGGTTCCCGACATCCTATGCCCGCGATGATATCCCGCACATCGCTGGCTATCCCGACGGTCAGACCGCGCCGACGCCCAAGGCTATCGACTTTACACCTGGCGAACTGCTCGGGAGTAAGTCCGGCGAACTGGGTTTGCGCAAATATCTAGAATCAAACGGACATGAACTGGTCGTGACCACCAGCAAGGACGGCCCAACTCGGTCCTAGAGAAAGCGATTGTCGATGCAGAAGTGTTGATCTCTCAACCCTTCTGGCCTGCTTACTTGACCGCCGAGCGGATCGCCAAAGCGCCAAACCTGAAACTGGCGCTGACCGCAGGGATAGGGTCGGATCACGTCGATCTCAGTGCAGCAATGGAGCGGAACATCACCGTTGCCGAGGTGACGTTCTGCAACTCGATCAGCGTGGCCGAGCATGTGGTGATGCAGATCCTCAGCCTCGTCCGGAACTACATCCCGTCGTATAACTGGGTCACCAAGGGCGGTTGGAACATCGCCGATTGCGTCGCACGGTCCTACGATCTGGAAGGCATGCATGTCGGCACGGTCGCCGCGGGCCGGATTGGCCTGGCCGTTCTGCGCCGTCTGCATCCGTTCGACGTGAAGCTGCACTACTTCGACAGGCACCGCCTATCCACCGATATAGAAAAAGAACTGAACCTGGTTTGGCACGACACCGTCGCAGACATGGTGCCCCATTGTGACGTCATCACGATCAACTGCCCGCTGCATCCAGAGACCGAGCACCTGTTCGATGCCGAGATGCTGAAGCGCATGAAACGCGGCAGCTACCTTATCAACACGGCACGTGGCAAGATCTGCGACCGCCAGGCGATCGTGGACGCATTGGAGACCGGTCAGTTGGCTGGATACGCTGGGGATGTCTGGTTCCCGCAGCCACCAGAGCGCGACCACCCATGGCGCTCGATGCCGAACCACGGCATGACGCCCCACATTTCCGGGACATCGCTTTCAGCCCAAACCCGTTACGCAGCCGGATGCCGCGAGATCTTGGAATGCTACTTCGAAGGCCGCCCAATCCGCGAAGAATACCTGATCGTCGATGGCGGCAAGCTGGCGGGGACCGGCGCCAAGTCCTATTCGGAAGGCAACGCCACCGGGGGCTCGGAGGACGCAGCAAAGTTCTCAGAACCTGCATAGGCGCGCAAGGCCAGGCTTCTGGTACGCCTGGCCGAAGCCCGGAAAGTGCGGCTGGTTTCTTGCCCGAGCTTCTCAAATCGATGAGATCAGCGGTTGGATGAGTCCAAACGATATTTTGGTCTCCCCTTATGATTCCGGGGGACCTCGTTCGCGCAACGATCGAACCGGGTGAGATCTAGGTGGTCAACGAGGTCTGCGCGCCGGCGGATAAGATGCTGGCGTACCTCCTGCACCGTCTGACCGGGTGAAAGGCCTTTCTGCGGGACTCTGGGATTGGCTGCCTCGGCGGTGCACGCCCCAGCCGATGGGTCGGCGACGATTGCCGGGCAGATCGGGGTCGGGTCCCCAGATCGCCTGATAGGTGTCTATCGCCTGGCCGCGTCGCTGTAGTGCTATGAACGCGGTCACCAAAAACGCCCACCATCCGGCTAGCCCCAGCCACATCCAGACCGGCGCATTGGACAGCCACATCCCGGTCGCGATGCCGTATGCAGCGAGGGCCAACAGCCCATAGCCAGCAAACTTGTGGAAGTACTCGAAGGCCAGGCGGCGGGGTGTCATGTCGAAGTGATCCCCGCGCAACGACTTCTCAGTTGGGCCGCCTTTGCTGCCGCGGAACCAGCCTGCCAGGAACTGCAAGGCCACAAACCCGGCGATGACCCAGCCGATGTAAGCGTGGGTCGAGTCGCCGGTGGGTGTCATCACGATAAGTGCGAGCGCGGCGACCATGACCGCGCCGCCTGTGTACTGCAGGCCCAGATGGGCTTGCCACCACGCCTGATTGTCCAATTCCTCCGGCCACTTCTGGCGGGGTGTGACCTTCCAAAAGCGGGCAATCAGAATGCCGAGCGGGAACAGTGCGCCCCAGGCCAGCACCATCAGCCGTCCGTGCCAAGAGACATAAGCGCCGACCTCATGCGCGCGGCTGGGATCGATAGGCTGAGCCAGCCAGTCAATCACCCCTTGACCGCCCCCGCGGTCATGCCGGTGATGATCTGTTTGGAGGCGATGAACGTGAAGATGATCGGTGGAATGGCCAGCAAGGTGCCGGTGGCCATGATCACCCCCCAGTCGATATCGTGTTCGGTGAGGGAATTCACGATGGTGACCGGGACTGTGCGGGTGCCACGATCAGATAGCGCATTTGCAAGCAGGAATTCATTCCAGGCAATCCGGAAGGTGAAGATCGAGGCCGCCGCCAGACCCGGTTTGATGACCGGCAGCACGATCAGGAAGAAGACGCGGAAAGGACCTGCACCGTCCATCTTGGCGGCCTCTTCCAGTTGGATCGGGACCTGCACGATGAAGCTTTGCAGAATCCAGATCACGAAGGGCAAGTTCATGGCCGTATAGACCAGGATGATGCCGGAATAGGTGCCATCCAAACCGTATTGGAAGGTCCAGATCCCAAACACAGGTACAAGCAGAACTGCGGGTGGAACCATGCGCATCATCAGGGTTGTCAGATTGACCGCACCACGCCCCATGAAGCGGAATCGGACGATGGCGTAGGCGGCCATGGTTCCGATCACCAGGGTCAACGCTGTTGAGATAATCGCGATGATCAGTGAGTTGCCCAGGGCCCGGCCAAAGGTTTTGTCGCAATAGTCGACATGCGCCGGATCGTACCAGAGGACGTTGCAGAGCACGGTTTCATAGTTCCGGACCGTCGGCATGAAGAACAGGCTGGAGGTGTCGGACATGATCTCGACATTCAGCTTCAACGATGTCGTCAGCATCAGAACGATGGGCCCGGCGGACATCACCACCATGCAGGCGATCAGGGCATAAAAGGCGGCGTTTGGACGGGTCATGTCGCGTCCTCCGCCGCCGCGCGCAGGCGGGTGGCGCGGGCCTCGGCAGCCTTGTTGTAGAGGAACATCCCGACGGTCAGCACCAGCAGCAGGATCAACAGGAAGTTGGACATTGCCGCGGCCTCACCCAGTTCGCGGAATTCGGACGCGGTGCGGGAAATGCGGAGGGCGACGATTTCAGTGGAGAGACCCGGGCCACCATTGGTCATGACCAGGATCACCTCCAGCACTTTAAACGCATCGATAAGGCGCAGCAGACAGGTGACGATCAGCACAGGGGCCATCAAGGGCAGTTTGATGTAGATGATCTGCTGCCAGGCCGTCGCCCCATCGATGCGGGCAGCTTCCAAGGCCGATCGGGGCAAGGACTGCAAAGCCGCCAAAGCCAGGATGAAGATGAACGGGGTCCACTGCCATATGTCGGCGATGACGATGGACCAGAACGCCCAGGTGCCGTCTGAGGTCCAGGGAATCGAGTCCAAGCCGATGCTCTCCAACGTCCGGTTCACGATGCCAACGCTGGGGTGATACATGTAGCGCCAGACCATCCCGACCACTATTGGAGCTATCATCATTGGCAGGATGAAGATGGTGCGGAGCGCTGCCATACCCCTGAGTTCGCGATCCAGAAGCAGGGCAAGGCCGACGCCCAAGACCATTTCAATGATCACAACGATGGCAGCGAATTTGATGGTGACCCAGAAGCTTTCGTGGAACGCTTCGTCCGCAAGCAGACCGGTGTAGTTGCCCAGGCCCTTCCAGTCCGCCTCGCCAATGCGCTGGCTGGGGTTCCAGTCCAGGAAGCTGGCATAAATCATATAGCCAATCGGATAGAGCAGCCCGATTGCCAGCACCACCAGCGCGGGCGCCAGGAACAGATAAGGCGTCATCCGATTGAGGCGTTGGGACATCATCGCGTCAGGCTCCGGTCGTGGCGACGGGCGCGAACGCCCGCCGCCTCGGCAGGGAGAAGGTTATTGCCAGGTGTAGTAGCCAGCCTCGGTCAGGACGGCTTTGGCGCGTTCCGCGACGCCGTCCAGGGCTTCCTGCGGGTCCAGATCCTCGGTCAGCACCTTCGACAGCGTGGTGCCAAGGTCAGCATTGATCTTGCCCCAGACCGGGATGATCGGGCGCCAGTCGGGATCGGCGTGCTTCAACGCCTCGCCAAAGGTGGCCATGTGCGGGAACTTGGCATTCACTTCCGCATCCGCGTGGGTCGAGAAGCGTGAAGGGTTGCCACCCGCCATAGCGACGAGCTTGTCGCCCTTTTTCGAGGTCAGCCACTGCATCAGCAGGAAGGCGGCTTCTTTGTTTTCGGCGTTCTTCGGGATGCCAATGCCGAAGCCACCGGTTTGGCTGCCACGACGCGTGCCCATTGGGTGCAGGGCCCAACCGACTTTGCCGACGACCTTGGACTTCGCGGGATCATCGATCTGCCCTGCGACCACGGTGGTGTCCAGGTACATTGCCGTCTTGCCTTGCAGGAAGCTTGCCAGTGCCTCTCCAAAGGCAAAGCCTTGAGACCCTTCCGGCCCGCAGTCGACGATGGTCTTCAGCGCGTTGGCCGCCTTCACGCCCGCTTCGTTGTTGACGATGGGTTGCCAGTTGTCATCCAGCACACGGCCGCCCAGTGGAGCGAGGTGCAGCAAGAATGCGTGGGAGGCTTGGTGACCCGACGCAGCGCGGGAGGACATTCCGCCCATGCCTGGTTCCAACTGCGGGATCTTGCAGGCAAGGTCCAGCATCTCGTCATAGGTTTCAGGCACTTCCAGGCCGTGCTTTTCGAAGATGTCCTTTCGGTATCCCAGAACCGATGTCTCTGAACCGAAGGGGATGCCGAACAGCGACCCGGTCTTCCCCGGTAGATAGCCTTTCTTACCGCCTGCGACGCCAATGTTTTCAACATAGCCGTCGATCAGATCTGTCGCGTCATAGGACGGATCCGCCAGCTTCGGGTTCATGAAGTACCGGGCAAGGTTTTCCAGCTGATCCGCAAAAACATAGTCGGCCTTCGAGAACACGACATAGGCGATCAGGTCATAGTCGCCTTCGCGCTTGGTCAACTCCAGCGTCTGGCGTTCGCGCATTTTAAGGTACTGAAGCTGATCAACTTCAACTTCGATGCCAGTTTCCTTGGTGAACTCCGGCAGTACCTTCATCACCGCGTCATAGTGCGGGTGGGCTGGGAAGTTCACCACCAGGGTCGTGCCCTCATATGGCTCATAGGGGTTTGCCATGGCGGAGCCCGCTATTGTGATCCCGACCGCAGCGATTGCGGTGGTTTTCATGAATTTGAGCATCTGATGCCCTCCCTTATTGATTTGGTTCTAGAGCGTCTTTCCGGTATCGGCGTCGAATAGGCGGATGTCCTGGGGCTGTACGCCGAATGTCATCAGATCGCCCGGTTTAGCATTCGGGGCACCGGCGATCTCGACCTGGACCTCGGTCGAGCCGCAACGGGTCGCCAGCACGGACTGGGTACCCAGGTATTCCGAGACGACGAGGATCAACTCGATAGGTGCGCCGGTGCCTGGATCTGTTGAAAAGGCCGAGGGTCGGATCCCGGTGATTACGCGCCCTTCACGTTGGCCGTTCAGGCGCTGTGTCATCTGGTCGGATAGCGGTAACAGAAAGCCATCGCCCCGGACCCAAAGCTTGTCGTCCTGGCGCAGCAGTTCTCCGTCCAAAAAGTTCATGGTTGGCGTACCGATAAACCCGGCAACGAATTTATTGACCGGCGCTTCGAACAATTCCTGCGGGGTACCTTGTTGCTGGACTACGCCGTCGGCCATGACGACTATACGGTCACCCAGAGTCATAGCTTCTATCTGATCATGCGTGACGTAGATCATGTTCTTGTCGATGCGGTCGCGCATCTCGGCAAGTTCGGTGCGCATCCGTGCCCGCAATTTGGCATCAAGATTCGAGAGCGGCTCATCAAATAGGAACGTGCCGGCATCGCGAACCAAGGCGCGGCCCATGGCGACGCGTTGGCGCTGCCCGCCGGACAGTTCTGCCGGTTTGCGATCGAGCAGATGCGCAATGTTCAGCATCTCGGCCACACGCTTGACCTTGATGTCGATCTCGGCCTTCTGGGTACGGGCAAGGCGAAGCGCAAAAGACATGTTTCGCGCGATGTTCATATGCGGGTAGAGCGCGTAGTCCTGGAACACCATGGCGATGTCCCGGTCCTTGGGTTCGAGGGTCGTAATCGGGTTGTCGTTGAAATAAACCTCGCCGCCGCTGGCTGTCTCAAGCCCCGCAAGAATGCGTAGGGTTGTAGACTTTCCGCAGCCGGATGGTCCGACGAGAACTGTGAACTCGCCATCGGCAAAGTCGAGCTCCAACGGATGCAGCACCCGCACGGGACCGAAGCTCTTTTCGATCTTGTCCAGCACGATCCGCGGCATGCTGGCGCCTCCCAATGTGTTTTTGTTATCGATAACAATCGTAACCGCGGCCTCTCGACGGACAAGCAGCGGCGGGTTAAAACTACGTTACCGCTAACGTTTGAAGGTTTTCAAAGGGTTGGAGCCGAAACCCACTAAGATCGAGGATGTCGCCCGCGCCGCCGGGGTGTCGATTATGTCCGTAAGCAGAGCAATGCGGGGGGTCGAAGGCGTGTCCGAGGCCACGCGGGACCGGATCACGGGGATCGCAGCACAAATGGGCTATGTCCCCAACCGCTTGGCCGGATCTCTGGCACAGGCGACGTCGTCGCTGGTTTGTATTTCAGTGCCGACGCTGTTCGATGCGGTCTTCGCCGAGATAGTTGCGGGCATGCGGGAGACCCTGCTGCATGCAGGTCTGGAGACGATCATCGAGACCTCGGACTATGACCCGGACCGCGAGGCGTCGTGGGTCGAGCGAATGATCACATGGTCACCGGCCGCTCTGGTCCTATCGGGCGTGGATCACACCGAGGACGTGCGAGAACGTCTGCGGTCTGCCGAAATCACCGTGATGGAGCTTTGGGATGTAACAGAGAGCCCGATCGATCTGTGTGTCGGGTTGGACCACCGGGACGCCGGTTTGCAGATGGGGCAACACCTGATTGATCAGGGATATCGTAACCCGGCCTATATCGGGATCACCAAAGGGCGAGATCCACGCGCAGAAAAGCGGATGCAGGGCGTGGCAGACGCGTTTGGAAAGAATGGGATGGACTTAAACGTGATCCGAACCGAGGCCGCGCCATCCTTCGAAGCCGGCTATGATGGTGTTATGCGCGCGCTGGCCCTGCCTTCAAGACCGGACGTGTTTTACTTCCTAAACGATCACTTGGCCGTCGGAGGATTAATGGCATGCGATACTGCAGGTCTGGAAGTGCCGGGAGAGATGGGCATTGCCGGGTTCAACGGATTAAACATCAATAATGTTCTGCCGCGGCGGCTAACCACGTCGATCACCCCCAGGGCATTAATGGGCAAGACTGCCGCACGGATGCTTGTTGCGGCGCTCCGGGGTGTGCGGACAGAGCATAAGATCACCATGCCGGTGACCATAGATCCCGGCGCAACAACTGGGCCGAAATTGACAGGGTCAAAACCCAGCGCCCAGCTATAATATCGATAGCTTTCTGCGTTTGACGGCGATTCCGGTATGACAAGTGACGACCGAATTTGACCATGTCCGACGTCGCACGGCTTGTTGATGTTTCACCTCAGTCGAGCATTGTGCCGAACAATTGGTCAGCGAAACCACGCGGGAACGAGCCAGATCGATTGCGGATTGGCTGTGTCTTGGACGTGAGTCATCCTTTAGGATGGTTTGAATAAACCAATCAAATGTGATTTAATTTCAATGGTCGGTTTCCCTGGGGGCGGGGACAGCCACATTGGGATCATCAAACTGCGGGCGCAGAAATTTGCGCCGTTTGACCGGTATGCTCCGGTGGCACTCTGCTGTTCCCTAAGTGACGCGCAGTGTAGGGGTAAGCGATGGCTACGATCTGGTCCGAATCTTTTGAAAGCAATGGTAGCGGAACACGCTATACGCTCTCCAGTGCCGAGTTCCACACAGCGTCGTCAACGATCAATGATGACTTCTTCGGACGCACGAACGGAACCACGTTAGCTGGTATCGCGTTCACATCCGGTGTTGCCTACAGTTCACCCTTTGGCTTGAATTATTTCGCGGCAAACGATGTCGACACAGGAGGCGGCGGCGCCACCTATTCGATCGACTTTAATACAATTGACATTTCAGGCCTTACGAATTTGCAGTTTTCAGGCTTGTTTGCCGAGGATGACTTTGTCGATGGATTAGAAGATTGGGATTCGAATTCTCGGGTCTATTTCGAAGTTTCAATCGATGGCGGTGCGTTTGAAAAGATCCTCCAGTTCGCGACGAACGGATCTAGCAACTCTGCGCCGTTGCTGGACACAGATCTCGATGGTGTCGGTGATGGCACCGAACTGACGGATACGTTTCAGGCCTTTACGGCGGCCCTGCCCGGAACCGGTTCGGACTTGGACATTCGCGTGGTCATCGAAAATCTGACCTTTGATGACGAAGACATCGCCTTCGATCAACTTCAGGTCTTCACAACAACTCCCACAGTTCTGAACACCGCGTTCCTCAATGGCGTAGATGAGTCTATCGAGGGGGACGTGGCGGCCCAGATCGTGCTCAGCTTCGACACACCGCCTGGCAACCTAACCTCGATCCGCGTGACGCCCAACAGCGCGGATCTGGATATCGGTTTAGGGCCCGGTGTTTCCCGCATCTTGCTTTTAGGTGCTGCCGGGGCAACGATCACGGCCACAGCCGTGGATGACAGCCTGTTTGAGGGGGACGAAACCGCTCTGAT
Source organism: Pseudomonadota bacterium (assembly GCA_039028795.1). Lineage (GTDB taxonomy): Bacteria > Pseudomonadota > Alphaproteobacteria > Rhodobacterales > Rhodobacteraceae > Thermohalobaculum. The sequence goes on along the minus strand of JBCCHJ010000013.1, from coordinate 818 downwards.
TTCTTTCGAGCTTGGCGGTTCGCTGGATCCTAACTTCACATTGGCGCCGGTGCCCGACCTTTCGCTACGCCTGATCGACAACGATGCAAACAACGCCGATGAAGGCGCTTACACATTGTTCACCGAAGGCTTCGAGACGGACGGTAACGGCGTCCGATATACAACGTCGATCGTGGAATTCTCAGATGGGGTCGAGGATTTCTTTGTCCGAACTGATGGGTCAAACACCGGCGCCAACTATCAGGTCGCTGGCGAAGAGGGATCTTTTTACTTCGCCGCCCAGGATATCGATGCTGCTAACGCGGCTGGTTTTGGCGGGCCGACACTGGCAACCTTGAATGTCACTGGGATCGACATCTCGGGGTATGAAAACCTCGCCTTGTCAGCCCTGTTCGCCGAGGATGACAACGGCGTCTTGCAAGATATCGACGCCTCTGACGGCCTGCGGATCCGCGCCCAGATCGATGGGGGCGGGTTTCAAACCATCCTCGGCTTTGAAGCCGGTGGCGATCAAGGCAACGAGGTCGCACAGCTTGACACCAACCTCAATGGAGTTGGCGATGGCGCGGCAATCACCGACACGTTCACCCGCTATGCCGCAGCAATCGCGGGAAGCGGATCAAGCCTGGACCTTGAGATCGAATTTCAGTCCAGTTTCAGCCAGGAAGACTTTGCGATCGACGACATCCGTGTGACGGGGGATGCGGCGCCTGACTTCGATGTTCTGACGACGGGGTTCGTGGACATCTTCGAAGGCGGGCAGTCGGATACGATCATCGCGCGGGTGTCGGGCACGCCGGATGGCGGCGATGTCGTGC